>NZ_JBWKDP010000008.1:23994-344737 GCF_056435905.1 Streptomyces sp. NPDC043861
AAAGAAGGAAGAGGAGTGCCGCACCCCACCAAAACACCCCCCCCCCCCCCCCCCCCCCCCCCACCCCCCCCCCCCTCCCCCCCCCCCCCCCCCCCCCCCCCCCACGGCCGTTTCTGCGGCCCCTTTCTGCGGTCGTTTCGTACGGTCGTTCCATGCGGCCGTTTCCCGTGGTGCCGCTCTTTCCGGCTCTTCCGCCGCCACGGTCGTGTACGGGGGGCGGGCTGACCGGGCCAGGGGCGATGCCCCTGCCGTCTTCGCCCCCCACGCGGAATGTCGCACGCGACCGCCCGAACCGCTCGGCCCGGCCTCGCACGGGCGATTGCCGCTGCCGTCGCGAGAGCCCTCGCGGTGCCTGGCGGAGGAGGAGGGCCGGCTGCGCCCCCGCGCCGCCGCACCCGGCCTGCAGTGGCCCACGAAGGGCGCTCGCGAGGAGCGACGGACGGTGTCCGCCCCGCACCGCCGCCGTGGGCCGCAGCGGCCGTCCCCGCGCCCCGTGTGCCGTGTCCGGCAGCGGCTCCGCGGGGCCGCCGGTGCACACCTGGCCACCCTCGGCGCCCCGGGTCCGGCGTTCATGGGGTGGCCGCGATGCGTTCGCCGCCCAGTTCCACGGCAGCGCAGCGCCAGCGGAGATCGGCCCCCTGTTCGAGGCGGAACGCCATTGCGCGGACGTGGTCGCCCGTGGCGATGCGCGCGAAGGCCTCGATGACTCCGGGGCGGGGGATGTACTCGTCGCAGTGGCGGACCACCGGCCGCAGCCCGTTCGGGGCCAGCGGGGTGCCTGGGGCGAGGTGGATCAGCTGCTCGTAGGCGTCGCCGATGGTGTGGCCGAGCATCCAGTGGACCGGGCGTGCCCCGCTGAGGACCGAGAGCAGCCGTTCGGCGAACCAGTAGCGGGGGAGGCGGGTCCTGCCTCCGGCGGGGGACAGAGGGCGGTGCGGTGCGCGGCCCGGGCCGCGGCTGTCGTGGCGACCGCCGGGCTTGGTGCGTGTCCTGGTCGAGGTGTGGTCCATGGCTGTGCTGACCCTTCGATACCCACAAGTAACTTCCGGTGCGGATCTTGTACGGGCAGGGCAGGAGGGGCCGCAAGTGCCCCAGGACGCTGCTCGGGCGGCGGCAGAAGATCACCTATCAGGGTGAGCGGAGACGTACGGACGCCGGGAACCGGCGGTGGTGCGGACGCGCCGGGGCGACGCCTCAAAAGGCCTGCGGGGGCAGCCCGATGGGGGACTCCACACGTATCCTTAGGTGTTCACCCGACGACGAAAGCGGCCAGTCATGCGCGTCTATGTACCCCTGACCCTCCCCGGTCTCGCAGAGGCGTACAAGGCGGGCGAGCTGGGCCCAGGGCCGCTCGCCGCGTATGCCGTGACGCCCGCCCTGCGCGAGTGGTACGTCTCCGACGACATCGAAGAGCTCGAGTACGCCGCCCTGAGCAGGGCCGCGGCCGCGTCGCTCCGGCTGCTCGCCGGAGACCCCGGCGCACCCAGGCGCCGGGTCGTCGTCGCCGTCGACGTGCCGGACGGGGCCGCCGTCGCCGACCCCGGGCAGGGGCTCGCCTCCGCCTCGCTCGGTGAGGTGCGGATCGCCTCGGCGGTGCCGCTGGCCAAGGCGGCGTCCGTCCACGTGGACGCGGACGAGGCGCACTCCGATGTGTCCGCGGCGGTGGATGCGCTGGGCGCGGCGGACCACGGGGACGACGACGCGCAGTTCATCGTGGACGGCGCCGACGACCATGAGCTGCTGTGGTTCGGGGTGCAGGAGATCCCCGGGCTCATCGGCTGACCAGCGGACCGTCGCTCCCGCCGGTGGCTGCCCGAAACGGCCGGTTGTCACAGTCTGCCGGTACCGTTTCTCTGCATGGGGAAGCACAGCACGCATCTGGTCTGGGACTGGAACGGCACACTGCTCGACGACATCCACGCGGTCATCGAGGCGACGAACGCGTCCTTCGCGGAGATAGGACTGGCGCCGATCACGCTCGACCGGTACCGGGATCTCTACTGCGTGCCCGTGCCGCGGTTCTACGAGCGGCTCATGGGCCGGCTGCCCACGGACGAGGAGTGGACCGTGATGGACGCCGTGTTCCATAAGCACTACTGGCAGCGTGCGGAGGCCTGTGTGCTCACCGCCGGTGCTGCGGAGCTGCTCGTCGAGCGACAGGCAGGAGGACATACCCAGTCGCTGCTGTCGCTGGCCCCGCACGAGCAGCTCATACCGGTCGTCCGGCGGCACGGCATCGAGGAGCGCTTCGTGCGGGTGGACGGCCGGATCGGCGGGTCGCACGTGGGCAAGACGGAGTTCATGGTGCGCCATCTCGCCGCGCTCGAGAATGTTCCGCCGGAACGGATCGTGGTGATCGGCGACGCCGTGGACGACGCGGTGGCCGCGGCACACGTGGGGGCGAAGGCCGTGCTCTACACCGGTGGATCACACAGCAGGGCCAGCCTGGAGAGGGCCGGGGTTCCGGTCGTGGACAGTCTTGCGGAGGCGGTGACGGTCGCGGAGGAGCTGGCCGCGTAGCGCCTGTCCATCCGGCGCACAGCAGTACGACGAGACCCGGAGCCGGCAGTCGGAACGGCCCCGGGGCCGGTGCGGCAGGCGAGGAAGGACCGGGGGCGCGGGACGCCCCCGCCCCTCCTCGGCGTCAGCTCAGCGGTGCCTTGGCCCGCAGCACCGTGAGGAACTCGCGCATCCAGGCCGAGTGGTCCGGCCAGGCCCGGGACGAGACCAGCGTGCCGTCGACGACGGCCTCCGCGTCGCGGAACGAGGCACCGGCGGCCTGCATGTCGAGCTCGAGTGCCGGGTACGCCGTGACCCTGCGGCCCGTGAGGCTGCCGGTGGCGGCCGTCAGAAGGGGGCCGTGGCAGATCTGGGCCACGGGCTTGTCCGCATCGAAGAAGGACTTGAGGATCTTGCGGAGTTCCGGGTCGTTGCGGAGGTACTCGGGTGCCCGGCCGCCGGGGATGACGACCGCCGCGTAGGCTCCGGGATCGACCTCCGAGAAGGCCAGGTCGGCCGGCCAGGTGTAACCCGGCTTCTCGGTGTACGTGTCGAAGCCCGGCTCGAAGTCATGGACGACGAACCGGAGCCTCTTGCGCTCGGGTGCGGCGATGTGGACCTCGTACCCCTCCTCGCGGAGCCGCTGGTACGGATACAGGACCTCGAGGGACTCGGCCGCGTCGCCGGTGACGATCAGGATCTGCACAGTCATGGCTACTGCTCCCCGGTATCGATGTATCGAGTTGTCGTCGCTTGGTGCCGCTGGATGCCGCTCGGCTCCGCTTGTGCCGCTTGTGCCGCTTGTGCAGCGTGGTACCGCTTGCTGTGTCTTGTGACCGATTGCCCCTCTTCGGCCCACGGAGCAAACCTGCCTCGCCGGGCACCGGTTTGCCAAGAGGCCGCGTGTCGCTGTCCAGAGTGTCAAACTTCCGGCCCCGCTTTTGTACACATACGGCTCATGACGGCCCGGGGGTGCGGAGCGATAGCCTTGACCCGTGATCAGCGCGATAGGCCGCGGGGGCAGTGACGCCCCCTGGGGGCCCCGCCCGGCGACAGCCGGGGGACTGCGCCCGGGACGCCACGGCGGCCGGGTGCGAGCTGATCTTCCCTGCGGGCCGCGGCGCCGCGGCCCGCTTCGCCCCCCGGGCCTGCCGCCGGAATCGGCTGATTGCAGTCCGGGCATCTCCTATCACGGCATAGCGTCGACACCGACCGGACATTCCGCGTCGTGGCGCTGTGCCATCTTTTTCACCTACGTCACGCAACGGCGCGCGACAGGAGCCAGAGGACATGCAGACCAAGCTGGACGAAGCCAAGGCCGAGCTGCTCGAGAGGGCCGCCCGGGTAGCTGAGCACAGCCCGGGCGGGGGGCAACTTCCGACTGGGTCCGACGGCGGGGAGCGTCCTGACCAGGACACGCTTCTCGCGTATCTCCAGCGCTACTACCTGCACACCGCTCCCGAGGACCTCACCGATCGCGATCCCGTCGATGTCTTCGGCGCAGCTCTCTCGCACTACCGTCTGGCGGAGAACCGTCCGCAGGGTACGGCCAACGTCCGGGTGCACACCCCGACCGTCGAGGAGAACGGCTGGACCTCCAGCCACTCCGTCGTCGAGGTCGTCACCGACGACATGCCGTTCCTGGTCGACTCGGTCACCAACGAGCTCACCCGGCAGGGCCGCGGCATCCATGTCGTGATCCATCCGCAGGTCGTCGTCCGCCGTGATGTCACCGGCAAGCTCATCGAGGTGCTCAGCAAGGAGCCGAACGGCACCCCGCTGCCCCACGACGCCCTCACCGAGTCCTGGATCCACGTCGAGATCGACCGTGAGACCGACCGCGCCGATCTGAAGCAGATCACCGCCGACCTGCTCCGTGTCCTGTCCGACGTCCGCGAGGCCGTCGAGGACTGGGAGAAGATGCGTGACGCCGCGCTGCGCATCGCCGAGGAACTTTCCTCCGAGCCCACTGCGGACGACATCAGCAGCGAGGACATCGACGAGGCCCGCGAGCTGCTGCGCTGGCTCGCCGACGACCACTTCACCTTCCTCGGCTTCCGCGAGTACAACCTGGTCGACGGAGACGCCCTTGCGGCTGTCCCCGGCACCGGTCTCGGCATCCTCCGCTCCGACCCGCACCACAGCGGCGACGATGCGCACGGCCACCCGGTGAGCCCCTCCTTCAACCGGCTCCCCGCCGACGCCCGGGCCAAGGCCCGCGAGCACAAGCTGCTGATCCTCACCAAGGCGAACAGCCGAGCGACGGTGCACCGCCCCTCGTACCTCGACTACGTCGGCGTGAAGAAGTTCGACGACAAGGGCAACGTCGTCGGTGAGCGGCGCTTCCTCGGTCTGTTCTCCTCGGCCGCGTACACCGAGTCCGTGCGCCGTGTGCCGGTCGTCCGCCGCAAGGTCGGCGAGGTCCTCGACCAGGCCGGCTTCTCGCCCAACAGCCACGACGGCCGTGACCTGCTCCAGATCCTGGAGACCTACCCCCGCGACGAGCTGTTCCAGACGCCTCCGGACAAGCTGCGCGAGATCGTCACCAGCGTCCTCTACCTGCAGGAACGCCGCAGGCTGCGGCTGTACCTGCGCCAGGAGGAATACGGCCGCTACTACTCGGCCCTCGTCTATCTCCCGCGTGACCGCTTCAACACCACCGTGCGCGAGCGGCTGACCGGCATCCTCAAGGAGGAGCTCGGCGGGACCAGCGTCGACTTCACCCTCATGAGCACCGAGTCGGTGCTCACCCGGCTGCACTTCGTCGTGCGCGTCGCCCCCGGCACCGAGCTGAGCCACCTCACCGACTCCGACAAGGACCGTATCGAGGCACGGCTCGTCGAGGCGGCCCGCTCCTGGGCCGACGGCTTCGCCGAAGCCCTCAACGCCGAGACCGGCGAGGAGCGCGCGGCCGAGATGCTGCGCAAGTACGGCAACGCCTTCCCCGAGGGCTACAAGGCCGACCACTCGCCGCGCGCCGCGGTCGCCGACCTGGTCCACCTGGAGCAGCTGACCCGTTCCGGCAAGGACTTCTCGCTCTCCCTCTACGAGCCGGTCGGCGCCGCTCCCGGTGAGCGCCGTTTCAAGATCTACCGGACCGGTGAGCAGGTGTCCCTCTCCGCCGTGCTGCCGGTGCTCAACCGCCTCGGTGTCGAGGTCATCGACGAGCGGCCCTACGAGCTGCGCTGCGCGGACCGTACCCATGCCTGGGTGTACGACTTCGGTCTGCGGATGCCGACCTCCCCGGGCAACGGCGGTGACTACCTGGGCGACGACGCGCGCGAGCGCTTCCAGGAAGCCTTCGCGGCCGTGTGGACCGGTGCGGCGGAGAACGACACGTTCAACTCGCTCGTGCTGCGCGCAGGGCTCACCTGGCGCGAGGCCGTGGTGCTGCGCGCCTACGCCAAGTACCTGCGGCAGGCCGGTTCGACCTTCAGCCAGGACTACATGGAGGACACCCTCCTCAACAACGTCCACACCACACGGCTGCTGATCAATCTCTTCGAGGCGCGTATGGCGCCGGACCGTCAGCGCGCCGGTACCGAGCTGATCGACGCCCTGCTCGAGGAGCTGGACGCCGCGCTCGACCAGGTCGCCTCGCTCGACGAGGACCGGATCCTCCGCTCGTTCCTCACGGTCATCAAGGCCACCCTCCGGACGAACTTCTTCCAGGAGGCGGCCGGCGGCGAGTGGCACGGCTATGTGTCGATGAAGTTCGATCCGCAGGCCATCCCGGATCTGCCGGCGCCCCGCCCGGCGTACGAGATCTGGGTGTACTCGCCCCGGGTCGAGGGCGTGCACCTGCGCTTCGGCAAGGTCGCGCGCGGTGGTCTGCGCTGGTCCGACCGGCGTGAGGACTTCCGTACCGAGATCCTCGGCCTGGTCAAGGCGCAGATGGTGAAGAACACCGTCATCGTGCCGGTCGGCGCCAAGGGCGGCTTCGTCGCGAAGCAGCTCCCGGACCCGTCCGTGGACCGCGACGCCTGGCTCGCCGAGGGCATCGCCTGCTACAAGATCTTCATCTCGGCACTGCTCGACATCACCGACAACCTGGTGGCGGGCGAGGTCGTGCCGCCGTTCGACGTCGTGCGGCACGACGAGGACGACACCTACCTCGTGGTCGCCGCAGACAAGGGCACCGCGACCTTCTCGGACATCGCCAACGAGGTCGCCATCGCCTACAACTTCTGGCTGGGCGACGCCTTTGCCTCCGGCGGCTCGGCGGGATACGACCACAAGGGCATGGGCATCACGGCGCGTGGCGCCTGGGAGTCCGTCAAGCGGCACTTCCGCGAGCTCGGCCACGACACCCAGACCGAGGACTTCACGGTCGTCGGCGTCGGCGACATGTCCGGTGACGTCTTCGGCAACGGCATGCTGCTGTCGGAGCACATCCGGCTGGTCGCGGCCTTCGACCACCGCCACATCTTCATCGACCCGAACCCGGACAGCGCGGTCTCCTACGCCGAGCGCCGCAGGCTGTTCGAGCTGCCCCGCTCCTCGTGGGCCGACTACAACAAGGAACTGCTGTCGCCGGGTGGCGGGATCCACCCCCGCACCGCCAAGTCGATCCCGGTCAACGCGCATGTGCGCGAGGCCCTGGGAATCGACGAGGGCGTCACCAAGCTGACCCCGGCCGAGCTGATGAAGGCGATCCTCCAGGCTCCGGTGGACCTGCTGTGGAACGGCGGTATCGGCACCTACGTCAAGGCCTCCACGGAGTCCAACGCCGATGTCGGCGACAAGGCCAACGACGCCATCCGCGTCGACGGCAGCGAGCTGCGCGTCAATGTCGTGGGTGAGGGCGGCAACCTGGGTCTGACCCAGCTCGGCCGTATCGAGTTCGCGCGCGGCGGCGGCAGGGTCAACACCGACGCCATCGACAACAGCGCGGGCGTGGACACCTCCGACCACGAGGTGAACATCAAGATCCTGCTGAACGGGCTCGTCGCAGAGGGCGACATGACCGTCAAGCAGCGCAACAAGCTGCTCGCCGAGATGACCGACGAGGTCGGCACGCTCGTGCTGCGCAACAACTACGCGCAGAACGTGGCCCTGGCCAACGCCGTCGCCCAGTCGCCGAGCCTGCTCCACGCCCACCAGCGCTTCATGCGCCGGCTGGGCAGGGAGGGCGCCCTGGACCGTGGAATCGAGTTCCTGCCGAACGACCGGCAGATCCGCGATCTGCTCAACAACAGGCAGGGCCTGTCGCAGCCCGAACTCGCGGTTCTGCTCGCCTACACCAAGATCACGGTGGCGGAGGAGCTGATCGCCACCCAGCTGCCGGACGATCCCTATCTGCGCAGCCTGCTGCACGCGTACTTCCCCAAGCCGCTGCGCGAGAAGTTCACCGAAGCGGTCGACCACCACGCCCTGCGCCGTGAGATCGTCACCACCGTCCTGGTCAACGACACGGTGAACACCGGCGGCTCCACCTTCCTGCACCGGCTCCGCGAGGAGACCGGCGCGTCGATCGAGGAGATCGTCCGGGCGCAGACCGCCGCCCGCGCGATCTTCGGCCTCGGGGAGGTGTGGGACGCCGTCGAGGCGCTCGACAACAAGGTCGCCGCCGACATCCAGACCCGGATGCGGCTGCACTCGCGCCGGCTCGTCGAGCGTGGCACCCGCTGGCTGCTCGGCAACCGCCCGCAGCCGCTGGAACTGACCGAGACGATCGAGTTCTTCGCGGCGGGCGTCGAGCGCGTCTGGGCCGAACTGCCGAAGATGCTCAGCGGCACCGACCTCGAGTGGTACCAGGGGCTGCTCGAGGAGTTCATGAGTGCGGGCGTGCCCGAGGGCCTGGCCATGCGTGTCGCCGGGTTCTCGTCGGCGTTCCCGACGCTCGACATCGTCGCCATCGCCGACCGCATGGGCAAGGACCCGCTGGCAGTCGCCGAGGTCTACTACGACCTCGGGGACCGGCTGCGGATCACCGAGCTGATGGACCGGATCATCGAGCTGCCGCGGGCCGACCGCTGGCAGTCCATGGCCCGCGCGTCCATCCGCGAGGACCTCTACGCGGCACACGCCCTGCTCACCGCGGATGTGCTCGCCGTCGGCAACGGCGCCTCGACGCCGGAGCAGCGCTTCAAGGCGTGGGAGGAGAAGAACGCGGCGATCCTCGGCCGGGCGCGCACGACGCTGGAGGAGATCCAGGGTTCGGACACGTTCGACCTGGCGAACCTGTCGGTGGCGATGCGGACCATGCGGCAGCTGCTGCGAGCGCACACCTGACCGATCCGAGTGCGTGAGTGAGGGGGCGCCCGCCGTGTCGGTGGGCGCCCCCTGCTGCTCCCTGCCGGTTCCTCAGGTGCGTCCGGGCGTCACGGAGGCAAGCCACAGCCGGCGTGCGGAGAGCAGGGCCGCAGCCAGCAGCAGACCGTTCCGTACGACCATGAGCAGACAGCCCAGCGGGGTGCTCGCGATGACGTCCTCGTACAGCAGCGGATAGGCGAGCGAACTCAGCGCGGTCGCGGGAAGCAGCAGCAAGGCGACCGGGCGCTGAGTGGTGCGGCGGGAAGTGAGACAGACCGCGGCCAGGCCGAGCAGCCAGACCAGATACTGCGGGCTGACGACACGGCTGGTGACGGTGAGGAGGAGTACGGCGCACAGCGCCGCGTCCGATGGTGTCGCCGCGGTCCAGCGCCGTGCGCGTACGCGCCAGAGCATCAGCCAGCAGCAGGCAGCGGCGCTCAGCAGCAGGGAGAGCCGGGCGAGGTCCTGCACATACGGGCCCGTGAATTCGAAGGCGCCGTAGCGGTAGACCACCCGGGCCGGCCGCCCCGTCAGCCCGGCGAGGTGCAGTGCGGTACCGCTCAGGGATTCGATCTGTACGCCGCGGCTGCCCTGTTGCCGCAGAAAGTCCAAGGTGTGGGAGAACCCGAGGGCCAGCAGGGCGAGGAGGGCTGCGGCCGATGCGGCTGCCGCCGTCCAAGCGGCACGGGTGGTACGGCCCCGGGGGGTGCCCAGCAGCGTCAGCACCGGCCACACCTTGACCATGGCGCCGAGCCCGGCGAGCACGCCACCGAGTCGGGGTCGGGGGCACCGGAGCGCGAGCAGGGAGAGCACGGCGAGCGCGGTGACCTGGACGTCGTACCGGGCGAGCGGGATGTGCAGCAGCAGGGGCAGGCCGCCCGTCCACAGCCAGGCGCCGGGGCGCCCGGCACGTGCGAGTGCGAGTGCGACGGCCGCATCGGCGAGGAGGGTCAGCGCGACGAAGGCCTCGAAGTAGCTGAGCCAGGGGAGGAGGGCCGGTGAGACGAACACCGCCCCCGCGCCGGGCGGGTACTGCCAGGTGGCGTCGTCCAGGGGGAAGGCCCCCTGGACGAGTTGCTCGTACCAGCGTGCATAGAGAACGTGCACCTCCCGGGCCACGCCGCCGACGCCGAGGTCGTCACGGACGAGGAGGACGAGCATCGTGAGCCGGGTCGCGACCCAGACGGCCGCGAGTGCGAGACCGGGTCGCCCGGGTGCGCATCGGTTGCACAGCGCTCGCAGCCCTTGCCGGTTTCGCAGTCGTCGCAGGGTTCGCGGGTGCCTTACGGGGACGCGGGGTGGGGCCTGCTGGGTCGTCATCGACCGGCACCCTAGTCCGTTATGTGGCGAATTGACGCTATTTCCTCTTGGTGAACGCCTCGTACGCCGCAACGACTTCCTTCGCAGGGCCGTCCATCCGCAGTGTTCCGGACTCCAGCCAGATCGCACGGTCGCAGGTCTGTGTGATCGCCGAGTTGCTGTGACTGACGAGGAAGACCGTCCCGGCCTCCTCGCGCAGCTGGGCGATCCGCTCCTGGCTGCGCCGCTGGAACGTGGCGTCACCCGTCGCCAGCGCCTCGTCGATGAGCAGGACGTCGTGGCTCTTGGCCGCGGCGATGGAGAAGCGGAGCCTCGCCCCCATGCCGGAGGAGTACGTCCGCATCGGCAGGGAGATGAAGTCGTCCTTCTCGTTGATGCCGGAGAACTCGACGATGTCCTGGTAGCGGGCGCGGACTTCGTCGCGGGTCATGCCCATCGCCAGTCCGCCGAGGATGACATTGCGCTCTCCGGTCAGATCGCCCATGAGTGCGGCGTTCACGCCGAGGAGGGACGGCTGGCCCTGGGTGTAGATCTTGCCCCTGGCCGTCGGGAGCAGACCCGCGATCGCCTTCAGCAGGGTGGACTTGCCCGAGCCGTTGGAGCCGATCAGGCCGATCGCCTCGCCCTTGTGCGCGGCGAAGTTGACGCCCTTGACGGCGTGGACCTCGCGCCCTCCGCTCCTGTCCGCCTTGCGGGACAGGATCCGGCTCAGGGCGGCGGTGGCGGCGCCGCGGCCGGTCTTCGTGCCGTTGACCCTGTAGGTGATGTGGACGCCGTCGACGACGACGGTGGGGGTCTTTCCGGTCGGGTCCTGGTCGGTGCGACCGGTCTGATCCGTCCGGTCGATGATGTGTTCAGCCACGGCCGTACTGCTCCTCAGCCTTCCAGAAGTACAGGAATCCGCCCGCCCCGAAGAGCACGGCCCAGCCGAGGGCGACCGCCCACACGTGCGGCGGCAGCTGAGCCGAGGTGAAGCTGTCTATGAGCGCGAAACGCACGAGATCGATGTAGACGGCCGCCGGGTTGCACTGAAGGGCCACGACGACCGCGTGCGGCAGGTCCCTGCCCTGGAGCTGCGCCGAGAGGCTGAACATCACCCCGGAGGCGTACATCCAGGTGCGCAGCAGGAACGGCATCAGCTGGGAGACGTCCGGGGTCCGGGCGGCGACGCGGGCCACGGCCATCGCAAGGCCGGTACTGAAGACGGCCTGGAGCAGCAGCGCCGGAACCGCCAGCAGCCAGGACGCCTTGGGGAACTCCCCGAAGAACAGCAGGATCGCGACCAGGGCGCCCATGGAGAACAGCAGCTGCTGAAGCTGCTGCAGGGCGAGAGCGACGGGAAGCGCGGCGCGCGGGAAGTGCAGGGCCCGGACGAGCCCGATGTTGCCCGAGACGGCCTTGGTCCCGGCCATGACCGAGTTGGCCGTGAAGGTCCAGATGAAGACGCCGGTGACCAGGAACGGCACGAAGTCGGGGACGTGGCGGCTGGTCCTGAGCAGGAGTCCGAAGATGAAGTAGTAGACCGTGGCGTTCAGCAGCGGCGTCATCAGCTGCCAGACCTGGCCGAGCTTCGCCTGGCTGTACTGGGCGGTGAGCCGGGCGGTCGCGAACGCGGTGATGAAGTGTCTGCGCGACCAGAGCTGCCGGATGTACGTGGCGAGGGGCGGACGGGCCCCGCTGACGGTCAGGCCGTGCCGGGCGGCGAGCTCGCCGAGGCTTTCCGTCGGCGGCACCGGCCTGGTGATCGTCTGACTGCTCACACTCGTCGCTTTCGCCGGAGGGGTCACAGGCGACGGAACGGACCCGTATCGTCGCTACGGTGAGGTTAGGACGGATCTACGTCGCAACGCAACCGTCTCGTCGTCACGGGTATGATCCTGGACATGACCAGTGACCCCGGAACCCCACGACGCGCCCCCGCGGGAGCCGCAGTGCTCCGGGAGGACGTCACCGAAGCGATCCGTGCCGCCGTCTTCGAGGAACTGGCCGCGGTCGGCTTCGCCCGGATGTCGATCGAGGGCATCGCGCGCCGGGCGGGTGTGGGCAAGACCGCGGTCTACCGGCGCTGGAAGTCCAAGCTGTCGCTCGTTCTGGACCTCGTCTCGGCCTTCGCTGCCAAGGGGCTGCCGGCCCCGGCGACCGGTTCGCTGTACGGGGACGTGCGGGCGCTCCTGGAAGTCGCCGCGCACGCGCTGCGCCACCCGGTGGCGTCCCAGGTCATCCCCGATCTGCTCGTCGAGGCCGCCCGCCATCCGGAGATCTCCGACGCGATCAAGGCGGCCCTGCTCGACAGCCAGCAGGGCGTCGCCGCGCTGGTGGTGCGCGACGCGGTCGCGCGCGGCGAGCTGTCCGGGCCGGCGGACCCGGACCGTGCGCTCGATCTGATCATCGGGCCGCTGTACTGGCGGCTCGTGGTGGTGCGCGGTGAACTGCCGACGGGGTATCTGGACGATCTTGCGGCTTCGGCGGTCGCGGCGCTCACGCGACGCGGCTGACCCACGCGGATCCGGCGCAGCTCGAGAGGAGCAGTGCCGAGGAGTTGTGTCGAGGAGTTGTGCGCCGAGCGCATCTCGCCGAGGACGGAGCGGGCGCAGCGGCCGCCCGATTTCCGGCCGGATTCCGACGCAACCTTCACCCGACCCACAACTACCCCTTGGAGCAAGGAACTTGGCGGTAGGCACTTGGTTGCCGTCTGTTCGCCGGAGTGAGCTGTTCCGTTGGGCGGGGCCATCAAGGCTGTGGCCACGGGGCCGGTTGGTCCCCGTGTTTCCACAACTGACAGGGAGACGCACATGAAGGTTCGCTCGGCTCTGTCGACGGGTGCCGCCGCGTTCGCCGTCCTCGGCGCGCTCGCGGTCCCCGCCAACGCGCAGGGCACCGGCACGTCCGCCCTTCCCGACAACTGGCGCACGCAGTTCACCGAGGCCCTGACCGTGCAGGGCGGCGACAAGGAGGCTGCTCCCCGCGTTGCCGCGGGCGCGGAGTCCTGGAACGCCACCCGTTACGGCTACACGGGCACGTTCGCCGATTCCAGCCGCGTCCTCGACGTGAAGTGGTTCGGTACGACGTGGGAGAGCTTCGGCGCCGCTCCCTCACGCAGCATCTGGCACGCCTGGTCCGGCAGCGGCGGCTGGAAGGAGATGCCGCACAACGGCCGTGCCGACGACGTGACGAACGCATACGAGAACTCCAGCACCCGTGTCCGCGTCGTCGAGGTCCGTGTCGCGGGCAGTGGCTCCCTCTGGTGCACCACCGACCCGGGCACGGGCCGCTGGGGCGCCTGGTGGAACTGCAGCTGAGCCAACGGGAACCCCGACGGCCGGGTCGAGTCCGGCAGCGGCCGGAGGACCAGGGCGGCAACTCGGTCCCAGGTGGAACGGCCCGCCGGTGTGTCCGGCGGGCCGTTCCGTCCGTGCCGGTGGCCTACTTGACCGCTCCCGCCATCACGCCCGTCACGAACTGCCGCTGGAACGCGAAGAACACGGCGAGCGGGATCACCATCGAGACGAACGCGCCGGGCGCCAGAACGTCGATGTTGTTGCCGAACTGCCGTACCTGCTGCTGCAGGGCGACCGTGATCGGAGGCGACTCGGAGTCGGCGAAGATCAGCGCGACCAGCATGTCGTTCCAGACCCAGAGGAACTGGAAGATCCCGAGGGAGGCGATCGCCGGTCCGCCGAGCGGCAGCACGACCCGTGTGAAGAGCCTGATCTCGCCCGCCCCGTCGAGCCGCGCGGCCTCCAGCAGCTCTCTCGGGATCTCCGCGAAGAAGTTCCTCAGCAGGAAGATCGCGAAAGGCAACCCGAAGGCGACATGGAAGATCACGACTCCCGCCGTCGTCTCGAAGATCCCGACGGCTCCGAAGAGCCTCGACACGGGAACGAGAGCCACCTGGACCGGGACGACGAGCAGTCCGACGACGACCAGGAACCACCAGTCACGGCCCGGGAACTCCATCCACGCGAACGCATATCCCGCGAGCGAGCCGATCACCACGACCAGCACCGTGGCCGGAAGGGTGATCAGGACCGTGGAGAGCAGCGAGTCGGTGATGGTGTCGTTCTCCAGCAGTCCGGTGTAGTTCTCCGCGGTGAGCTGGGCGGGCGCGGTGAAGACCTCCCACCAGCCGCTCGCACTGATGTCGGCGGGCGACCGGAGCGAGGAGAGCAGCAACCCGATGGTCGGCATCAGCCAGAACAGCCCGACCAGGACCAGGAAGACCCGCATGACCCCGCCGCCGGCCCGTGAGGCGACCCGGGAGGCGAGCGACTGCCGGGCCCTGGCGGTGCTCCCGGTGCTGACCGCGTTGCCCGTCCTGTCGGCGCTCATCGACGGGTCTCCCTTCGCATCCGCCGGATGTTGAACAGCATCACCGGGATCACCAGGAGCAGCAGGAGGACGGCGATGGCGCTGCCGACGCCGAGGTCGGCGTCGGTGCCGAACGACGAACGGTAGAGCTGGAGCGCCAGCACGTTCGCGTCGTCCTGTGCCGAGCCGGGAGCGATGATGAAGACCAGGTCGAAGATCTTGAGCACGTTGATCATCAGTGTGACCAGGACGACCGCGAGGACCGGCGCGAGCAGCGGCACGGTCACCTTCCGGAAGACCTGCCACTCGTTGGCACCGTCCACCCGTGCCGCCTCCAGCAGCTCGCGCGGTACGGCTGCCAGCCCCGCGGCGATCAGCACCATCGCGAAGCCCGCCCACATCCAGACGTACGAGCCGATGATCGCCGGGGTCACGAGGGAGGGGCCGAGCCAGTCGACTCCGCGGTAGGGCTCGCGGAAGTTGCTCTCCGGCAGCCTGAGCCGGGCGCCGTCGGCCTGCGAGGGAAGCGAGAACGTACCGTCCGCTGCCGCCGTGGCGGTGGCCACGACCTTGCCGTCCTTCACCGCCTCGACCTTGAGCCCCTCGAGGCCCAGCTCGCCGGCGTCGATGCCGTTGGGCTTTCCGCCGCCGCCCCGGGTGAAGTCCAGCCACGCCGTGCCGGTGACCCTGTCCTGACTCGTCGCCGGGATCCTCGCCGGCTCTGCGTCGTCCGGCATCTTCGCCGCCGGCACTCCGACCAGGGGGAGGCGCACGGAGGTGCCCGCCGTGACCGGCTCCTTGGTGATGAACGCCCCGCCGCCCGCCGCCTCGAGCGGATGGACGGGGAGCGGATGCGCTCTGGGGTAGCCCGCCGACTCGGCGAAGGTGTCGTGCACGCCCACCCAGACCGCGTTGGCGACTCCGCGCTCGGGGTCCTGTTCGTAGACGAGCCGGAAGATGATGCCCGCGGCGAGCATCGAGATGGCCATGGGCATGAAGACGACGAGTTTGAACGCCGTGCCCCAGCGGACCCGCTCGGTGAGCACGGCGAAGATCAGACCGAGGGCCGTGGCGAATGCGGGGGCGACGACCACCCAGATCGCATTGTTCCTGACCGCGGTGAGGATGGTGTCGTCGGTGAAGATCTCGGCGTAGTTGTCGAGTCCGGCGAACGAACCGCCGGACTTGTCGAAGAAGGACCGGTACACCGAGTACCCGATCGGATAGACCACGAGCGCGCCCAGCAGCACGAGGGCGGGCAGCAGAAAGCCTGCGGCCACGAGCCTGCGGGTGCCGGTCACGCTCCTGCGTACGCCGCCGTGAGCCGAGGGCGCCGTGCCCTGCGCTGCTCCGGAGGGCACCTTGGGGGATGATCCGGGTGCCGTCATCGCGGCGTCAGCTCTTGTACGCCTTGGCCGCGTCGGCCTCGAGCCGTGCTTGAGTGCCCGCGATGTCCTTCGGGTTCTTCAGGAAGTCCTGGAGCGCCTTCCATTCGCCCTTGCCGGGCGTACCGCCGAACGACTGGGGCATCTGGTCGGACATGTCGAAGCGGAAGTCGTCGCCGGCGGCGATCAGCGCCTTGGCGATGTCCCGCTGGACATCGTTCGGATACGCGGCCATGTCCAGGGACTTGTTGGGGGAGATGAAGCCACCGGACCCGGCCCAGATCTTCGCCGCGTCCGGCGAGGCCAGGAAGGTCAGCAGCGCCTGAGCGCCCTTGGAGTCCTTGAGCGCGACGGCCGCGTCGCCGCCGGTCACCACCGGGGGCTCGGCGCCGACCGCGGGGAACGGGAACACCTTGGCGTCCGTCCCGATCCTGGCCTCGGTCTGTGCGATGTTGATCGTGACGAAGTCGCCTTCGAAGACCATCGCGGCCTTGGGCTGGTCGCCCCCGGTGAAGGTCTGGGTGACGGACTTCGGGAATTCCGTCTGCAGCGCTCCGTCCGCGCCGCCCGCGATCAGGGCCGGCTTGCCGAACAGTTCGGCGAGGGTCGTCAGCGCCTGCTTGACGGAGGGGTCGGTCCACTTGATCTGGTGCTTGGCCAACTGGTCGTACTTCTGCGGGCCCGCCTGGGAGAGGTAGACGTTCTCGAACCAGTCGGTGAGCGTCCAGCCGTCCGCGCCGCCGACCGACACCGGGGTGACGCCGGAGGCGGAGATCGTCTCGGCCGTCGTCAGGAGGTCCTTCCAGGTCTTGGGCACGGTTGCGCCGGCGTTCTCGAAGACCGCGTTGTTGTACCAGAAGAGGGACTTGTTGGCGGCCTTGAAGTACACGCCGTACGGAGTGCCGTCGACGGTGCCGAGGTCCTGCCAGCCCTTGGCGTAGTTCTTGGCGACCTGCGCTTTGGCCTCGGGGCCGAGGGGCTTGGCCCACTTCTGTGCCACGGCCTGCTGGATCGCCCCGACCTGGGGCAGCATCGCCACATCGGGCGGACTGCCTCCGGCGATCTTCGTCCCGAGGAAGTTGACGATCGGGTCCTGAGCGGGGACGAAGGTGACGGTGGCGCCGGTGCGCTTCTCGAACTCCTTCAGGACCTTGGTGAAGTTCTCCTGCTCGGGACCCGTCCAGACCGCCGCGACCTCGATCTTCTCGCCGTTCAGTCTGGGCAGTCGGACGGACTGCGCGGAGTCGCTGCTGCTGGTTCCGTCCGGTGTGCCGCTGCCGCCGTTGTCCTTGCCGCCGCCGCAGCCGGTGAGCGCGAGAACGCTCAGGGCGACGAGCACGGCGGCGGCCCCGGCGGTCCGGGAGGCCCCGGCCGTCCTGGTGGTCCTGTGCCTTCGACCAGCTGAGATTGTCCGAGTTGTGCGCATCACTGCCCCGTCTCTGCTGTGCGCCTTCGGAGGGCGCAGCCGGCCGTGACGCAGGCAGCACCGCTTCCGTCCCGTGCGATCAGGTCTACGCCCGGTGCGCGGACGAGGCAATAGCGCCCTCGCCGTCAATCCGGTGATCGTGACGGGCTCGTGACGTGTGGTCAGGCAGCCCTGGGGCGCGAAGGCCCGGTGCGGGACGGCCTCGGCCGTGGTCGGACGGCATGGGCCGGCCGGGCGATCACCGGCCGGAGGGCCGAGGGGATCGGCAGTGGCGGACGTCAGCAGTGGGTGGACGTCAGAGGCGGCAGCGGTACGGCGTCGACCGACCGGGCGGCGCGGTCGAGGGCACTGGCCAGAAGGGCCAGGTCGGTGGGGCCGTTGCCCAGTTCCCGGACGGGGCGGCGGGCAGGCGGATCACCCATCCGCTCCCACTCCAGCTCCACGACGGTGGGCCGCAGCGTGGCGGTGCGCGGGATACGGCCGGTGACCCGGCCCCCCTGGAACGAGGTCACGCGTCCGTCCGGGTGTCCGAGGCGGCCGCGCCCGGGGGTGGGGTCCTCGGGGCCCGGTGACGCGGGCGGGGCGTCAAGCACCACGCGGAGCCGGGAACTGTGCGCCAGGTCCGTGTCCGCGGTGCGGTCGGGCCGGGCGGACGTCGCGACCAGATGGATGCCGAGCCTCTCCCCGTCCCTGGCCACGGCCTCCAGCGCCCGCACGACGGAACCGGCCGCAGGGCGTCCGGGGCTGCCCAGCCCGGGGGCGATCAATGCGTCGTAGTCGTCGACGAGCACGACGAGCCGGGGCAGCGGGTGCGGTGCGCCCACGTTCGTACCGGCACCGGCCGGGCGGAGCCGGAGCGTGCCACTGGAGGGCGGGTCGATGTCGCCCCGGCTCTCCGCACGGGACTCGCCGTGCGCCTCTGTCCGCCCTTCGGTCCGTTCCCCGCTCCGGACCTCGGCCCGTGACTCGGCAGGACTCGGGGGGCGCTGGCCCACGAGCCGCTCCGAGACCCCGCGGCGCGCATGCCACTCGGTGAAGCTCTCCCGGCCCAGCAGCTCGGCGCGGCGTTTCAGCTCTGCCCCGAGGGCCTGCGCGAACGCCCGCATCCGGACCGGATCGGACGCCACCAGATGCTCGGTGACGTGGGGGAGCTCGGTACAGGCGAGGAGGCCGTCGCCGCGCTCGCCGCCCGCGCCGTCGACCAGGAGAAGTCCGAGCCGGTCCGGCCGCACGGCCGCGGCCAGCGAGGCCGCGATCGCACGGAGCAGTTCCGTACGCCCGCTGCCCGTCGGGCCCTCCACCAGGAGGTGCGGACCATCGGTGGTGAGGTCCACGCAGAGGGGTCCGCGCGGGCCCGCGCCCAGTACCACCGTGCCGTCCGAGGCGGACGCCCAGCGGGCCATCAGCGACGCGGGGGTGGCGCGGGCGAGCCCCAGCTCGTCCAGCAGTCTCGCCGACCGGGGCAGCGGCACGGCCACCCGCCGCCCGTGCACAGGGCCGCCCGCCGTGCCGTCCGTGTCCGCCATGCGGTAGGGCGCGAGAGCACGGCCGAACCGCTCGGCCCACGCCGTGGAGACCGCATCCACCACGGCGACCGTGCCGTGCCCGGCGGGCTGTCCTGCCGCCGTACGGAGCAGCCGCAGTGCCGTCGCCACGTCGCCGCTCAGCAGCGCGACCGCCCCGCACTCGCGGAATGCGAGGGACACCGCGCAGGCCTCCTCGTAGGTCGCGGCGACCGGGGAGAGCGGCGAGGCCGCGGGCGTCTCGGCCAGACAGACGACGTGAATGCCCCCGGCCGCACCCGTGCCGGCCAGCCGGGCCGTGGTCTCGCGCAGCGCGGCGGATCCGGGGTCGCCGTCGAGGATCAGCACGGTCCGGGGTCCCGTGTGGCGTTCGGCGGCATCCTCGACCGCGCGCCGGTCGGCGTTGGGCCAGCCGGGGCCGAGCGGGCCGTCGTCCAGCCGCCGGGTCAGCTCGGCGGCCCTGGCGGCGGCCTGGTCCCGGTCGTACGCCACGAGGAGCCGGCAGTCCTGTCCGTGCGCGGGCCGCAGATGGGGCAGCCAGCCGAGCCAGCTCCAGTCGCGCTTGCGCTCGTCGAGCGGCCTGGCGCGGTCCGTGCTGACCAGCACGATCTCCAGATCCGAGGGTGAGTGCAGCGCGGCGAGCTGGGCGAGAACGGACCTGGCGAGTCCGGTGAGCCGGGACCGGGGGCCGGCGAGACCGAGCGACCCGGCCTCGCGCAGGCCGACGGTGACGGGCACGGAGGGCGTGTCCGCGCGGTCCACGGTCCCGAGCCTGACGACGAGCTCCTCGGGATGCCCCGGCCCGCGCTCCCACAGCCGTGGCCCCGGCCCGAGCGCGGTGAGGAGCACGGCGGCGGGGTCGGGCCACGTCTCGACCAGCGGCGCGGCGGCGGCCACGACGGGCTCATCCGGCTCGCCCGTGTCCGCCGGGGAACCGTCCGCCCGTCCTGCTGCCAGACGCCGCGCCCAGGCACCTATGCCGCGCCTGCGCCCGCCGCCGTCGGCTCGCGTCCGCTGTCCGCCGGTGGGCGAGCCGCTCCCGGCCTGTGCATCTCCGGCCGTCGCCTCGGTGCGTGCGGCGACGTCCGCGGGTGCCACGGGTGCGGATGCCGCTGCCGCCGCGCCCGTCCAGCGGCCGTCGCCATGGGTAGTGTCGCCGCTGGGCATGCCGCGGCGCCCCGCGGCGCCTTGTGCGCCGGGACCGGTGCCGTCCGGGCGGTTCGCCGAGCCGTGCGCGTCCTCCCGTTCGGCACGGGGGGATCCGCCCGGCCCCGGCGTGTCCACCGCGCTGTCCCCGGTGCTTCGCCCGACGGTGAAGCCCTCGTCGCGGCTCGCACCGGCCGGCGCTCCCGTTCCCGTTCCGGCGCCCGCAGCGTCCCGCGTCGGGCCGCCGCGGGTCCGGCCCGGAACCGCCGCCTCGTTCCTGGCCCATGACGGGGTCGGCCGTCCGCCGGGGGTCTCACGGCCGCTCTCATGGCCGTAGGGACCGGCGTCCGGTGCGTCGGGCCCGTCACTGCGCGCATGATCCGCCGGGCTCGCCGTGTCCGTGTCGTCGGCACGCCCCGCCGCCGGGGCTCCGTGCACCCGCAGATGCCCTTCACCGTCCGGAGTGGTCGCCAGAGACGCCGGTCCCGTCGGCGGGGCCAGCCGCACGGTGGACTCGCCGAGGCGGAGGAGCGAGCCCGGGAGGAGCCGGACCTGCTCGGTGCCGATGGCCGCGCCGTCCAGTGCGGTGCCGTTCGTGGAGCCGAGATCCGCGACCGTGACCTGGCCGTCGTCCGTGACGGTCACCGCACAGTGCAGCCTCGAGACGTCGGGGTCGTCGAGGGGCACCTCCGCCTCTGACGAGCGGCCGATCCGGATGCGGCCGCCGTGGAGCAGATGGACGCCACCCGCGTCCGGCCCCGCGACCACGTGCAGCCGGGCCCGGGCCGGGGACTCGTCGTCCGTGTCGTCCTGCGCGGGCACGTGGAGGGACAGCACCGCGCCGTCCACCAGAGGGGGCTCGCCCAGCGCGCACCGCTGGGAGTCGAGCCGCTCGTGCCCGGCGTACAGCACGATCGTCCCCGACGCCTCCGGGCCCGACACGGCCGTGGCCAGGCCGGAGGCCACGGCCGACAACGCCGTACCGGCGGGGGCCGTGACGAGCACATCGCACACATGTGCCGCGGCGGAGGGAGTGGACTGCGTGGACTGGCCGCTTCGCGGCGCGAGCACGGTCAGCCGGATCTGCATCGCCGTCGGCGGTCCCTTCTGCGCGGGGTGCCCGGCAGGGGAGCCGCCTGTGATCCCCCACCCGGCAGGTCGGCACGGCAGCAGGACTCTCCCCGCCCCGCAGCTCCGTGCTGGAGGCATCCTCGCACCTGCCGCCGACAACCCGCCCGCCACCCACCCTCAAGTGATCTTGATTGGTCGGCTCTGCGCGCAAAAGTGCCTGGTTGGGATCGCCTCTGCCGTCATGGGCACGCCCGTTCGGCAACCATCCGGTCCCCGGACGCGTCTTAGGTGCCCCCGGCCATGTCCGGTGGGCACGCCGATGACCCGATCGGCGGCACTACAGTGGGTCGGGCACCTGGTCGGGCCCACCATGAACCGGAGGCCCGGATGCAAGGAACCCCCGGGGCACGGCCCGGAAACACAGGAACCACCAGAACGACGATCAGCAGGGAGCACATGACGTGCGGCCGGTAGGCAGCAAGTACCTGCTCGAGGAACCGCTCGGCCGCGGTGCCACGGGCACCGTCTGGCGAGCCCGCCAGCGGGAGACCGCCGGTGCCGAGGCGGCTGTTCCCGGCCAGCCCGGCGAGACGGTCGCGATCAAGGTCCTCAAGGAGGAGCTGGCGAACGACGCGGACGTGGTGATGCGCTTCCTGCGCGAGCGCTCCGTCCTGCTCCGCCTCACCCACCCGAACATCGTCCGCACCCGCGACCTGGTCGTCGAGGGCGATCTGCTCGCCCTGGTGATGGACCTGGTCGACGGCCCGGACCTGCATCGCTACCTCCGGGAGAACGGCCCGTTCACCCCGGTCGCGGCCGCCCTGCTGACGGCCCAGATCGCCGACGCGCTCGCCGCCAGCCACGCCGACGGCGTCGTCCACCGCGATCTCAAGCCGGCCAACGTCCTGCTCGCGGAGCGCGACGGTGAGATGCACCCGATGCTCACCGACTTCGGCATCGCGCGCCTCGCGGACTCCCCGGGCCTGACCCGGACGCACGAGTTCGTCGGCACCCCCGCGTATGTGGCCCCGGAGTCCGCCGAGGGCCGACCGCAGACTTCGGCCGTCGACGTCTACGGCGCCGGCATCCTGCTGTACGAGCTGGTGACCGGCCGTCCCCCGTTCGCCGGCGGGACGGCCCTCGAGGTGCTGCACCGGCACCTCAGCGAGGAGCCCCGGCGTCCGTCCACCGTTCCCGGCCCGCTGTGGACGGTCATAGAGCGCTGCCTGCGCAAGGAACCGGGGGAGCGGCCGAGTGCCGAGAACCTCGCCCGCGGCCTTCGTACCGTCGCCGCCGGGGTCGGCATCCATTCCACACCCGCGCAGATCGAGGCCGCGGAAGGCGTCGGCGCGCTGCTCGCGCCCGACCCGTCACCCGCGACCGTCCCGGGTGCGCCGGGCGCCGCCGACGCGACGCAGATGCTGCCGGGCAACGCATCCTCGTACGACCCGAACGGCGCGACCAGCGTGCTGCCGCAGACAGGCGGCCCGGCCGGCGCGGCGGACCCGACGAGCGTGCTGCCGCGCGGTGCGGCCGCCGACCCGACCGCGGTCATGCCGCCCGTCCCCCCGCGCCCCGACGGCCCGCCGCGGCCCGGGCCCGAGGACCCGCACCCGTGGCAGTCCCAGCTGCAGGCCGCCCGGGACCGCAACGAGCAGACCCAGGTCCAGTACCTGGATCCCGGCCAGGACCCCCTGCGCCGCCGCCCGCAGCGTCAGCCGGCGCCCCAGCAGCAGCCGCCGCAGTACCGGCAGCGCCCCCAGCAGCAGCCGCCGCCGCAGCCCCGGCAGCAGTACGCCCCACCCCCGCAGCAGTACGCCCCGCAGCCTCCGCAGAGGCAGCAGTACGCACCCCCGCAACAGCCCCCGCCCCAGCAGCCCGCTCAGCGTCCGCGTCGCGAGCCGCGCCCGCCCCGGCAGCGCAGCGCCAACCCCATGCGCATCCCCGGCCTGGGCTGCCTCAAGGGCTGCCTGTTCATGGTGCTGATCCTGGTCGGTGCGGGCTGGCTGGCCTGGGAGATGTTCCTTCAGGACTGGGTCGCCACAGGACAGAGCTACTGGAGTGCCATCGGCGACGGGATCTCGAAGGCGACGAAGTTCATCGACGAGCTCTTCGCCTCGGACCCCGGCACCGGCACAGGTACGGGCACCGGTCAGTAGGGGGCACCGGTCAGTAGCGGGTGAGCGCTCCACATGGAGCGCTCACTCTGTCGATATGTCGACTTCCGCGGGGGAAATAGCCCCGCAGAAGTGACGGCTGGTGCCATCCGGGGCACTCAACACCCCGATTGCCGCGTACTTTGATGGGCAACGCCAGCCGCTGAGGGAGCAGTCTTGGCACGGAATATCGGCAGCCGGTACACCGCCCACCAGATCCTCGGAAGGGGCAGCGCCGGCACCGTGTGGCTCGGCGAGGGGCCCGATGGGCCCGTCGCCGTCAAGTTGTTGCGCGAGGACCTCGCCTCCGACCAGGAGCTCGTCGGACGTTTCGTCCAGGAGCGCACGGCGCTGCTCGGGCTCGACCACCCCCGGGTCGTCGGCGTCCGTGACCTGGTCGTGGACGGCAACGATCTGGCCCTGGTGATGGACCTGGTCCGCGGCACCGACCTGCGCACCCGCCTCGACCGCGAGCGCCGGCTCGCCCCCGAGGCCGCGGTCGCGATCATCGCCGATGTCGCCGAAGGCCTCTCCGCCGCCCATGCGGCAGGAGTCGTTCACCGCGACGTGAAGCCGGAGAACATCCTGCTCGACATGGAGGGCCCGATCGGCCCCGGCGGCGCGCATCCCGCACTGCTGACCGACTTCGGCGTCGCCAAGCTGATCGACACCCCGCGCCGCACCAAGGCGACCAGGATCATCGGTACGCCGGACTATCTGGCCCCGGAGATCGTCGAGGGCCTGCCGCCGCGGGCCGCCGTCGACATCTACGCCCTGGCGACGGTCCTGTACGAGCTGCTCGCGGGTTTCACCCCCTTCGGCGGCGGTCACCCCGGCGCCGTCCTGCGCCGCCATGTCACCGAGACCGTGGTGCCTCTCCCGGGCATCCCGGACGAGCTGTGGCAGCTGATCGTCCAGTGCCTGGCCAAGGCGCCCGCATCACGGCTGCGTGCCTCGGAGGTCGCCGCCCGGCTGCACGACCTGCTGCCCCTGCTGGCGGGCATGCCGCCGCTGGACGTGGACGAGCCGGACACGGAACCGGCGCCCGACGCCTACGCGGAACCGGACTACGCGGCCCTGCCCACCTCGCCCCGCAGGGCCGCCGTCCCGCTCGTCCCCGGATCGGCCACCGACTCCAACCGGGACACCCACACCTCCATGCGCGTCCCCGGCCCCGACGAGCTCGCGGGCGGCGCCCGCGGCACGGCCCGTGCCCCCCGCACCCCGGGCCAGCGCCGTCCCGGCTCCGCCCGCCACAAGGCGGGGGCGGTCCGCAGACGCAGGATCACGCTCGGTGTCGCGGGCCTGGTGCTGGCGGCCGCGGTCGGAGTGGGCGGCTGGCTCGTGGCGGGCGGCGACGACGAGGGCGTACCGCCGCGAGACTCGAAACAGTCGGCCCCCACCCAGCCCTAGAACGGCCCCCACCCAGCCCTGGAACGGCCTCACCGAGCCCTGGAGCGGCTCGGGAACGGTCCGGGAACGGTCCGGGGTGCGGACGGGCGGGTCGGTACGCGTCGGCCAGCCGTTACGCTGGACCCGTGGCAGTCGTCGATGTATCCGAAGAGCTGAAGTCCCTCTCCTCGACCATGGGGTCGATCGAGGCCGTCCTGGACCTCGACAGGCTGAGGGCAGATATCGCCGTGCTCGAGGAGCAGGCGGCGGCGCCGTCCCTGTGGGACGACCCCGAGGCGGCGCAGAAGATCACCAGCAAGCTCTCGCACCTGCAGGCCGAGGTCCGCAAGGCGGAGGCGCTGCGCGGGCGCATCGACGACCTCGAAGTGCTCTTCGAGCTCGCCGAGGCCGAGGACGACCCGGACACCCGCGCGGAGGCCGAGACCGAGCTGGAGTCGGTCCGCAAGGCGCTGGACGAGATGGAGGTCCGCACCCTCCTCTCCGGCGAGTACGACGAGCGCGAGGCGCTGGTGAACATCCGGGCCGAGGCCGGTGGCGTCGACGCCGCCGACTTCGCCGAGCAGCTCCAGCGCATGTATCTGCGCTGGGCCGAGCGGCACAACTACGGCACCGAGGTCTACGAGACGTCGTACGCCGAAGAGGCCGGCATCAAGTCGACCACCTTCGTGATCAAGGCGCCGTACGCCTACGGCACGCTCTCCGTCGAGCAGGGCACCCACCGCCTGGTCCGCATCTCCCCCTTCGACAACCAGGGCCGCCGCCAGACGTCCTTCGCGGGTGTCGAGGTCCTCCCGGTCGTCGAGCAGTCCGACCACGTCGAGATCGACGAGTCCGAGCTCCGCGTGGACGTCTACCGCGCGTCCGGCCCGGGCGGCCAGGGTGTCAACACCACGGACTCCGCCGTCCGCATCACCCACATTCCGACCGGCATCGTGGTCTCCTGCCAGAACGAGCGCTCCCAGATCCAGAACAAGGCGAGCGCGATGAACGTCCTCCAGGCGAAGCTGCTCGAGCGCCGCCGCCAGGAGGAGCAGGCGAAGATGGACGCCCTCAAGGGCGACGGCGGCAACTCCTGGGGCAACCAGATGCGTTCGTACGTCCTCCACCCGTACCAGATGGTCAAGGACCTGCGTACGGAGTTCGAGGTCGGTAACCCACAGTCGGTGCTGGACGGTGAGATCGACGGCTTCCTGGAGGCCGGAATCCGCTGGCGCAAGCAGCAGGAGAAGTAGTCGGAACCGACAGCGGAGAAGTGCCGGACCCTTTGCTCGGGGTCCGGCACTTCTGCTTGTGGCCGCGCTTCGTTCGCTGCCGCAACGCATTCGGAGCCTTTTGCTCGCTTTGTCGACAAGGCAACTGGCTCTGGTGGGCCGTCAGTTCCGGGACTACGTCACACTTACACGCCCGCACGCTGGTCAACTCCCCCTATTCCGGGCATCGCACGCGCAACGACCTTGACGTGTCCGTGAAAAGTGGGAAGGCTGACGCGCGGCATGCGTATTTCTGGGGCGCGTGTGGGCGGGGGAGACGAAAGTTGGCCCCCAGCGGCCTCTGCCTCATGACGCTGCATCAATAACATAGAGCTACTGGGGGTAGCAGCCAGATGACCAAGAAGACGCGGGTCCGTGTGGCACGGATAGCCGCTGGTGCGGTGATTGCCGCCGGCGCGTCCCTGACCGCCGCGGGCGCCGCTCAGGCTGTCGGGATCGACGTGAACGTTGCGGGCCTCAGTGCCGAGGCCGGGGTCTCCAAGGAAGGTGTCGAGGTCGGTCTCGGCGTCGGCAACGACGTCGAGGGTGGCGAGAACGGTGGCGGCGACCCGGGCGGCGTCGACGCCGGCCAGGTCGGCGGCACTGACGAGGGTCAGGTCGGCGGTACCGACGAGGGTCAGGTCGGCGGCACTGACGAGGGTCAGGTCGGCGGCACTGACGAGGGTCAGGTCGGCGGCACTGACGAGGGTCAGGTCGGCGGCACCGACGCCGGCCAGGACGGCGGTACCGACGAGGGTCAGGTCGGCGGCACCGACGCCGGCCAGGACGGCGGCAACGGCAATGCCGGCGGCAACGGCAACGGTGGTAACGGCAACGGCGGCAACGGCAACGGTGGCAACGCCAACGGCGGCAACGGCAACGGTGGCAACGCCAACGGTGGCAACGCCAACGGCGGCAACGGTGGCAACGCCACGGGCGGCGACCAGGGTGGTTCCGACGCGACGGGTGGCGCTGCCGCGACCGGTGGTAACGGCGGCACCGACGGCGGCGCTGGCACCTGCACCGTGGACCTCGACGGCGCCGAGTGCGCCGACAACAACACGGACACCGACAACGCCGGCTCCCAGCCGGTCGAGCAGGGCGAGGCCAAGGAGGAGCTGGCTGAGACCGGCGCCGCCGAGACCACGTTCCTGCTGGTCGGCGCCGCGACGATGATCGCCGGTGGTATCGGCTTCCGGATGCTGCCGCGTCTCGTCGGTGGCCGTACCGCCGCCTGAGCGACGGTCGTGCCAGCACGTAACCGGCTGTAACCGAACGTAACAAAGGGCCCGAGGCGCATCTCAGCGCCTCGGGCCCTTTGTCGTGTCCTCGGAGTCGGAATGCGGGCCAGGGGCCTGTGTGGAGCCCTCGGCGAGGCTCTACACGGTCTGGTGGGCCAGCAGTGCCACCGCCGCGACCAGGACCACCAGCAGCGTCAGCAGCGCGGCAGGGCTGAGGCCCGCCAGGGGGCCCTCCTGCTGGAGGCGCTCCCGGTTGGCGCGGCAGACAGGGCAGCGGCCCTCGCTGACGGGCGCCGCGCAGTTGGCGCACACCAGTCGGTCATAGGTCATGCGCTCTCCTCCTCCCGCGCGGCGGACTCGCGGGCCGAGCCGTTTTTCCGCGTTCCTCGGCGTGTCTTGTCCGCTCAACGCTCCGGGAAACGCATCGGTTCCCCTACCACTGTGCCAGCTTCCGCGCGTTTCGGCGCGCCCCGTCGGATTGCTACCCGTTCCGTACGGCCTCCTCAACCGGACAAATGCCGCAACACCGGGCGGTGACTGCGCTTGCCGCGCCCAGTCGCGTAAGGTCACGCACACCTACTCCCGGCCGACCGTGGTGCACCCGTGATCCGATTCGACAACGTCTCCAAGACCTATCCCAAGCAGAACCGTCCTGCCCTGCGTGACGTCTCCCTGGAGATCGAGAAGGGGGAGTTCGTCTTCCTCGTGGGCTCGTCCGGTTCCGGCAAGTCGACCTTTCTGCGGCTGCTTCTCCGCGAGGAGCGTGCCAGCCACGGAATGGTGCACGTCCTGGGCAAGGACCTCGCGCGCCTGTCGAACTGGAAGGTGCCGCACATGCGCCGCCAGCTCGGCACGGTTTTCCAGGACTTCCGCCTGCTGCCCAACAAGACCGTCGCGGAGAACGTGGCGTTCGCGCAGGAGGTCATCGGCAAGTCCCGCGGTGAGATCCGCAAGTCCGTGCCCCAGGTCCTCGACCTCGTCGGCCTCGGCGGCAAGGAGGACCGGATGCCCGGTGAACTCTCCGGCGGTGAGCAACAGCGCGTCGCCATTGCCCGTGCCTTCGTCAACCGCCCGATGCTGCTGATCGCGGACGAGCCCACGGGCAACCTCGACCCGCAGACCTCCGTCGGCATCATGAAGCTGCTGGACCGGATCAACAGGACCGGCACCACAGTGGTGATGGCGACCCACGACCAGAACATCGTCGACCAGATGCGCAAGCGCGTCATCGAGCTCGAACAGGGCCGGCTCGTACGTGACCAGGCGCGCGGCGTCTACGGCTACCAGCACTGAAAGGCTGAACGACTCGCCATGCGCGCCCAGTTCGTACTGTCGGAGATCGGCGTCGGTCTCCGCCGCAATCTCACGATGACCTTCGCGGTGATCGTCTCCGTGGCCCTGTCGCTCGCGCTCTTCGGTGGTGCGCTGCTCATGCGTGAGCAGGTCAGCACCATGAAGGACTTCTGGTACGACAAGGTCAACGTCTCCATCTTCCTCTGCAACAAGAACGACGCGGAGACGGACGAGAAATGCTCCAAGGGCGCGGTGACCGCCCAGCAGAAGGAGCAGATCGAATCCGATCTCAAGAAGATGGACAGCATCGTCGAGACCGTTCACAAGGAGTCGGCCGACGAGGCGTACAAGCACTACCGGGACCAGTACGGCGACACCCCCATCGCCGCGACGATCACTCCGGACCAGATGCAGGAGTCGTTCCGGGTCAAGCTGAAGGACCCGGAGAAGTACCAGGTCGTCGCCACCGCCTTCGCCGGCCGGGACGGAGTGCAGTCCGTCCAGGACCAGCGCAACATCCTGCAGAACCTGTTCGACCTCATGAACGGCATGAACGTCGCCGCGCTGTTCGTCATGGGGCTGATGCTGATCATTGCGCTGATGCTGATCGTCAACACCGTGCGTGTTTCGGCGTTCAGCCGCAGGCGTGAGACCGGCATCATGCGGCTCGTCGGGGCGTCCAGCTTCTACATCCAGATGCCGTTCATCATGGAGGCCGCCTTCGCGGGACTGCTCGGCGGCGGTGTCGCCTGTGTCCTGTTGCTGGTCGGCCGGTACTTCCTGATCGACAACGGCCTTGCGCTCTCCGAGAAGATGCAACTGGTCAACTTCATCGGCTGGGACGCCGTGATCACCAAGTTGCCACTGGTGCTGGCGATCGGCCTGTTGATGCCTGCCGTGGCGGCCTTCATCGCTCTGCGCAAGTACCTCAAGGTGTGACAAGCGCCCTGGGCGCCGTACGGTCAACCACCGTACGGCGCCCTCCGCTTGTCCTAGAGTGGGCGCCATGTTGGGCCCCGAACCACCCTCGATGCCCCGTGGACACCGCCGCGGGGCGGCCCTGACCTTGCTGTTCGCGAGCGTCCTCGCCACCGCGTCGGCCACGGACCTGCTGCCCCGGGACGGAGTGCAGGCGACGGATCTGCCCGCCGCCCGCGCCGCCGCCGCCACGACCGTCGACCGCGACGAGCTGGCCCGGGTGGCGGCCGAGGCCGTGGCCGAGGGGAAGTCCGGTGCGGCCGCCGCCGAGGAGGTCGTCAGCCGCAGCGGCGACCGGTGGGGGGCGGTGTACGACAAGGGCGAGTACGAGGAGTTCGAGCAGGCCCTCGACGGCGCCTACACGGGAGTCGGTCTCTGGGCGAGGCGAAGCGGCGACGGCCGGGTGGAGGTGGCCCGGGTCCAGCGCGGCGGCCCCGCCGAGCGGGCCGGCATCCGGACCGGTGATCAGCTGCGGACGATCGACGGGAAGCCGATAGACGGCCGCCCGGTCAGTCAGGTCGTCGCCCTGCTGCGCGGGGACGGCAGCGGGGGCGGCAGGGGTGCATCGGCCGGCTCTTCCGTCGCTCTCGGCCTCCAGCGCGGGGAACGCTCCTGGACCGAGACCCTGCGCAGGGCCCGGCTCGCCACCGAGGCCGTCACCGTCCGCCGGCTCGGCGGCGACGCCGTGATGATCAAGGTTGCGGCGTTCACCAAGGGCACCGGCGAGCGGGTGCGGGACGCCGTGCGCGATGCGCCCGCCGACGCCGGTGTGCTGCTCGACCTGCGCGGCAACAGCGGGGGGCTGCTCTCCGAGGCCGTCACGGCCGCCTCCGCCTTCCTGGACGGGGGCCTGGTCGCCACGTACGACGTGCACGGCGAGCAGAAGGCCCTCTACGCGGGCTCCGGAGGGGACACCGACAGACCTGTCGTGGCCCTGGTCGACGGCGGCACGATGAGCGCGGCCGAGCTGGTCGCGGGGGCGCTCCAGGACCGGGGCCGCGCGGTCACGGTGGGCTCCCGCACCTTCGGGAAGGGGTCCGTGCAAATGCCGGAGAAGCTGCCCGACGGGGCGGTCGCCGAGCTCACTGTCGGTCACTACCGCACTCCGGCAGGCCGTGACCTCGACGGAAGGGGCATCACCCCGGACCTCTTGGCCGGCGAGCGGGCCGAGGAGCGGGCCAAGACAGTATTGAGTGGCCTCGGCACCGGCTCGTAGTGCGAAAATGACCGCACTATGGCAAAGGAAAAAGGGCGCAAGCTGATCGCGCAGAACAAGAAGGCGCGGCACGACTACCACATCATCGACACCTACGAGTGCGGTCTCGTGCTGATGGGTACCGAGGTGAAGTCGCTGCGTCAGGGGCGGGCCTCGCTGGCGGACGGATTCGTCCAGATCGACGGCCACGAGGCGTGGCTGCACAACGTGCACGTGCCGGAGTACAGCCAGGGCACCTGGACCAACCACAGCGCCCGGCGCAAGCGGAAGCTGCTGATGCACCGGGCCGAGATCGACAAGCTCGAGTCCAAGTCCCAGGAGACGGGTCACACGATCGTGCCCCTCGCCCTGTACTTCAAGGACGGGCGGGCCAAGGTCGAGATCGCGCTCGCCAAGGGCAAGAAGGAGTACGACAAGCGTCAGACGCTGAGGGAGAAGCAGGACCGGCGCGAGGCGGACCGCGCGGTGTCCGCGGCGCGGCGGCGGCAGCGCTCCTGACCGTCCCGCCGGCCTGCCCGGGCCGGAGGGAGACCGTGCCTCCGACGCCGCGCGTGGTTCCACCGGGGCACGGACCCCTGGCAGGAGGGAATGCGCTGGCACGCTTGGGCGTCGGTCACGTACGATGGCACCTGCCCTCCACGGAGGGGGCAGCTTTGAAAAATGAACATGGGGATGATCGGTTTCGACAGCGGATGTCGAAGCAGGGGAAGCGTGTCGAGGAAGCGGCAATGATCTCGTAAACCATATGTCGCAACCAATAATCGCCAACACCAAGCGCGATTCCTTCGCCCTCGCTGCCTAAGTAGCGACTTGCGAAGTGTCAGCCCGGGGCTGTTCCCGACCCGGATCCTGGCATCAGCTAGGGGACTAAACCTCTAGACCCGGTCACGGGGTCGAGAGGGAAATCAAACAGTGGCTGAGCCCGTCGGAGACTTGTTCGCGTGATCTCCGGGGCCGAGAAAATCGCAGCGAACTGCACACGGAGAAGCCCTGATTCTGCACCGTTGGACGCGGGTTCGATTCCCGCCATCTCCACTCATCCCATGTGGGCAAGGGCCCGGCAGCCGTTACGGCAGCCGGGCCTTTGTCGTACGAGCCAGCGCCAGCGCGAGGGCCGCCCCGACGACCGGAATCGCGTAGCCGTAGGCCGCACCCGCGTGCTCCACCGTCCAGCCGCCCGCCGCCGAGCCGGCCGCGATGCCGCCGAGCAGCGCGGTGACGGCGAGGGTCATCCCCTCGTTCAGCTGTGCCGCCGGGGTAAGGCGCTGGATCATGCCCATTCCGGTCACCATGGTCGGTGCCGTCGCCATGCCCGCGATCAGCAGAGCGCCGGCGAGGACGAGCAGCGAGCCGCTCATCGTCGCCGCCAGCAGAGGCAGGATCATCAGGGCCGTCATCGCGGCGAGGCACGCCGCGAGACCGGCGTTCCGGTGCGCCCTGCCGTACGCCAGCCCCGCCATGCACGACCCGGCCGCCTGCAGGGCGAGTACCGGGCCCGCCGCCGGGCCGTCCGCGAAGGCGATGGTGACGACCTCCATGGACCCGAAGACCGCGCCCGTCGCCACGAAGACCGTGAGCATCGGGGCCATGCCCGGGGCACGCAGGGGCGAGCCCGCGGATGTGCGGGGCGCCACCGGTGGTTCCGTGCGGCGCTGGGCTGCGAACACCAGGACGCCGGTGAGCAGGAGCAGGGCTCCGACGAGGGTGCCCGCCTCGGGGAACAGCGCCGAGCAGAGAAAGGCCGCGAGCACCGGTCCGAGCACGAAGCACAGCTCGTCGGCGGCCTGCTCGAAGGAGTTCGCGGTGTGCCGGGCCGCCACGTTCTCCGGTGTGGCCTCCCTGAAGAGATGCGCCCATCTGGCCCGCGACATCCCGCCCGTGTTGGGCATGGTGGCGGTGGCCGCGTACGAGGCGAAGAGCGTCCAGTCGGGGGCGTCGTACCGCACGCACAGCAGCAGGGCGAGTGCTCCGAGCACGGCGAGCGCGGTGGCGGGGACGGCGATCCTCGCCTGGCCGTACCGGTCGACCAGCCGTGCCGTCCAGGGGGCGACGACTGCGGTGGCGGCGAGGCCGGTCGCGGTGACGGCGCCGGCGAGGGCGTAGGAGCCCCGAGCCCCGGCGATCATGATCACGGCGCTCACGCCGAACATCCCCATGGGGAGGCGGGCGATGAGATTGCCGAGGGTGAAGGCGCGGGCTCCGGGGGTGCGGAAGAGGCGGGTGTAGGGGCCCGCCGGCCGCGACCGGCCCGGCTCCTGGAAAGGCGGGGCGAGGACGAGTGTTCCTCCTGTCGTGGTCATCCGTGGACGCTTGCTGAGGTTGGTCGTATGCGGCATGGACCAAGCCTCACCGCGGGGCACTGCATGGGTCCAACACCAGTTCGAACCTCATTGACCCGCCTCTGTTGTAAATTCGCCGGCATGCCCCAGGACATCGACCCCAGGCTGCTGCGCGCCTTCGCCGCGGTCGCGGCCGAGCTGCACTTCACCCGCGCCGCCGCCCGGCTGTTCGTCGCCCAGCAGGCGCTCAGCCGCGACATCCGACGCCTGGAGCGCGCGTTGGGCGCCGAACTGTTCCTGCGGACAACCCGGCAGGTGACGCTCACGGCCGAGGGCGAACGTCTGCTTCCGTATGCGCGACAGGTCCTGGACGCCCATGACGAGCTGGCCGCCGCCTTCGCGGACGCGGACCGTCCGTTGCTCGTCGATCTCAACGGCGAGGGCATGGTCTCGGGACGCGTGCTGGAGCGGGCCCGTGAACTCGCGCCCGGCTGCGAGCTGATGGCCCGCTTCGAGAGCGGGCTGACCGGCGCCGCCGCGGAGATCGTCGCCGGCCGGCTCGATGTGTCTTTCGGGCGGTTCGCCGGACTCGAGGCCTCCGTCCGTGCGCTCCTCGAGCACCAGCTCGTGCGGCTCGAGCGGATGGCCGTGCTCCTGCCCGCGGACCACCCGCTGGCGGAGCGCGAGCAGGTGGAGCTGGACGCGCTCGCGGGAGAGCACGTCTACGCGGGGGCCGGCAATCCGAAGACGCTGGAGTGGACGGACCTTGCGCGGAGGCTGTTCGAGGGGCGCGGCATCAAGATCTCCCCGCCCGCGCCCGTCGCTCTCGGCAAGACGGAGTTCGGACGGGTGATGGCGCGATACCGCCACCCGGTGCTCGCCGTCGCCGAATTCCCGCCCATGCCCGGCACCGTGCTGCTCCCGCTCGTCGCGCCGGTGCCGCTGTCGCCGTTGTCGCTGGTCTGGCGGCGTGGGCTGAGGCATCCCGGCCTGGACGCCCTCCGGGCCGCCGCCGCCCGGCTCGCAGGGGAGGAAGCGTGGCTGAAAATGCCCCCTGACGGCTGGCTCCCGGACACGGACCGGTCTCTGATGTCGGACAACAAATGACACCGCGACCCAACTGTCACCGGCGTGCGCTACATTCATAGTCCGGGTGCAATGTGCTAGGGGCGCTCGGACAGGGTGGGGGCCCGCGTCCGGCGACAGGTATCCGGCCATGTCGATGCGCACCCGATTCAGTTCAGTGGGGGATGTGCGTACAGCAGTGGAAAAATGGCGAGAAGACGCCCGTTTCGGGCCCACGCATGAGCCCAACGAGGTCACCGTCCAGCTGGACGGACTCGGGCGTCAGCTCTCGGAGCCGCAGGACGGACCTCCCCCGCAGGAAAGCTCCGACGGGCCGGTGTTCGTCGACGAGAGCGGCCGGCGCAGCAAGAAGCTCCGCCGCCTGGGCTGGGTGCTGGCCATCGCCTGTGCCTGCTACGCCGTCACCCTGGTCGTCGCCCTCATCGGCGGCAACTCGAAGGCACCCTGGCTGCTGATACCGGGCCCCGAGGACGACAAGAACCCCAGCACCGTGCAGGAGCAGCCGGCCCCCGCCGACTCGCCCGTCGAGCCGGCGGCCCCGGGCGGTGAGCCCGGCGTTCCCGCCCCCACCGACTCCACCGGTGCCGTCATCCCGCAGCAGCCCGACGGCAGCTCCGGCGGCCCGCGCACCAGCGGCCGGCCGAGCGCTCCCGCGGATCCCGGCGCGAGCGCCGGCCCGACCGACGGCGGTACGGACACCGGCCCCGGCGGCGGAACGGAGGGCGGTGGGCTGCCCGATCCCGGCCCCACCGTGTCCACACCCCCGGACGGGGGTCCCGGAGGGGAGGAGCCCCCGCCGGCGTCCCCCGACCCCTCGGACACCGCGACAGCACCGACGGAAGAGCCCCCCACCGATCCACCAGTGGGGGACGGCGGCCAGCAGGCCTTGGAAGGCGCAGAGTAGATGACAACCTCCAACAGGCGGGCCCGCCGGCAGCGCAAGGGCCCGTCGGTACGACGCAGGCTGCCCATGCGCTATCTGCTGCCCTCGCTTTTCCTGGTCGCGCTGCTCGCGATGCTGATGCTCCGCGGCTACGTCCACAGCGAGATCCTTGCCGACCACCGGGTGCGGCCCCCGGACGCCAGTGACACGGTCCCCGAGAACATCCTCAGGGGCGGCCCCGTCATCGACGCCCGCGGCGGTGTCACGCCCAAGGCGCTGAGTGTCCCCGACAGGAAGCTGGTGCTGACCTTCGACGACGGTCCGGACCCCGTCTGGACGCCGAAGGTCCTCGACAAGCTGAAGGAATTCGACGCGCACGCCGTCTTCTTCGTGACCGGCACCATGGCCTCCCGCCACCCCGAGCTGGTGGAGCGGATGGTCGCGGAGGGCCACGAGATAGGCCTGCACACCTTCAACCACCCGGATCTGTCGTTCCAGACCCAGAGCCGCATCGACTGGGAGCTCTCGCAGAACCAGCTGGCGATCGCCGGCGCCGCCGGCATCCGTACCTCCCTCTTCCGGCCGCCGTACTCGTCGTTCTCCGCTGCGCTGGACGACAAGTCCTGGCCGGTGACGCAGTACATCGGCAGCCGCGGCTACATCACCGCGTTCAACAACACGGACAGCGAGGACTGGAAGCGCCCCGGTGTCGGGGCGATCATCAAGCGCGCGACGCCGAAGGGCACCGAGGGCTCGATCGTGCTGATGCACGACTCCGGTGGTGACCGGTCCCAGACCGTCGCCGCGCTGGACCGCTTCCTGCCCTCGATGCAGAAGCGGGGCTACGAGTTCGCCAATCTGACCGAGGCACTCGGCGCGCCGAGTGCCCACACCAAGGTCACGGGACCGGAGCTGTGGAAGGGCAAGGCCTGGGTCGCGGCCGTCGCCGTCTCGGAGGAGACCACCAGCGCCCTGACCGTCGGCCTGGCCGCGATCGGCGTGCTCGTCATCGCCCGCTTCGGACTGATGCTGCTGCTGTCCTTCGGGCACGCCCGCAAGGTGCGCCGCCGCCGCTTCCGCTGGGGCCCGGCAGTGACCGAGCCGGTGACGGTGCTGGTCCCCGCGTACAACGAGAAGGAGTGCATCGAGAACACGGTGCGCTCGCTCATGGCCAGCGACCACCCCATCGAGGTCATCGTCATCGACGACGGCTCGTCGGACGGCACCGCCGACCTCGTCGACGGGATGTGGCTGCCGAACGTACGCGTGGTCCGACAGGTCAACTCCGGAAAGCCCGAAGCCCTCAACAACGGCATCCGCAACGCCCGCCACGACATCATCGTGATGATGGACGGCGACACCGTCTTCGAGCCGTCCACCGTCCGCGAGCTGGTGCAGCCGTTCGGCGACCCGAAGGTCGGCGCGGTCGCGGGCAACGCCAAGGTCGGCAACCGTGACTCCCTCATCGGCGCCTGGCAGCACATCGAATACGTGATGGGCTTCAACCTCGACCGCCGGATGTACGACATGCTCAGCTGCATGCCCACCATCCCGGGAGCGGTCGGCGCCTTCCGCCGTGAGGCCCTGGAACGGGTCGGGGGCATGAGCGAGGACACCCTCGCCGAGGACACCGACATCACGATGGCGATGCACCGCGACGGCTGGCGGGTCGTCTACGCCGAGCGGGCGCGCGCCTGGACCGAGGCCCCGGAGTCCGTGCAGCAGCTGTGGTCCCAGCGCTACCGCTGGTCGTACGGCACGATGCAGGCCATCTGGAAGCACCGCAGGGCCGTGATCGAGAGCGGTCCTTCCGGCCGCTTCGGCCGCGTCGGCCTGCCGCTCGTGTCGCTCTTCATGGTGCTGTTCCCGCTGCTCGCACCGCTCATCGATGTGTTCCTGCTGTACGGACTGATCTTCGGCCCCACCGAGAAGACCATCGTCGCCTGGCTCGGCGTCCTCGCCGTCCAGGCCGTCTGTGCCGCCTATGCGTTCAGGCTCGACAACGAACGCATGGTGCATCTGATCTCGCTGCCCCTCCAGCAGATCCTCTACCGGCAGCTCATGTACGTGGTGCTGCTGCAGTCCTGGATCACCGCACTCACCGGCGGCCGCCTTCGCTGGCAGAAGCTCCGCAGGACCGGTGTGGTCGAGGCGCCCGGCTCGATCCCGAGCCAGCGGCAGCGCAGTGAAGACCGGAGGCCCGTCGCGTGACCACCCATTCCCTCGACATGGGCGGCATGCCCCAGACCAGGGCACGGCACAGGGCCGAGGCGCCCCCGGCGGCCGCACCGAAGCGGCCCGGCCGCGACCGCTATCTCGACCTGCTGCGATCGATCGCCCTGGTCCGTGTCGTCGTCTACCACATCTTCGGCTGGGCCTGGCTGACGATCGTCTTCCCCTCCATGGGTGTGATGTTCGCGCTGGCGGGATCGCTGATGGCGCGCTCGCTCTCGCGGCCCGCGTGGAGCGTGATCCGGGGGCGTGTCCGGCGACTGCTGCCGCCGATGTGGGCGTTCTCCGTGGCCGTTCTGCCGGTGATCTTCTACTTCGGCTGGAAGCCGGTGAAGGAAGAGGGCATCTGGTGGTTCATCAAGCTGGCCTGGTACGTCGTCCCTGTCGGTGCACCGCCGTACCCCTGGCACAGCGGTGACAACGCCGGGGTGCTGGAGAACACCTGGGCGGTTCAGGCCGTGGGCCCGCTCTGGTACATCCGGGCATATCTCTGGTTCGTGATCGCCTCGCCGCTGCTGCTGTGGGCGTTCCGCAGGATGCCGTGGGCGACGCTCTTCGCGCCGCTCGGACTCACCGCCGTCGTCGGTTCGGGGATCATCACGATTCCCGGCGAGACCGGCAACGCGATCACCGACTTCGCCTGCTACGGCTCCTGCTGGGTGCTCGGCTTCGCCCACCAGGAGGGACTCTTCCAGAAGGTCCCGCGCTACATGGCGGTGTCCGGGTCCGCGCTGATCATGGCCTTCGGCCTGTGGTGGGCTTCCTGGCATCTGACCGCCGACGGCTGGGACCTCAACGACATCCCGCTGGCCCAGGCGACCTGGTCGTTCGGATTCTGCGTCATCCTCCTGTCGTACTCGCCGTCCTGGCAGCAGCTGCCCGGGAAGCTGGCCCACCTCGACACCCTGGTCACCCTCGCCAACAACCGGGCCGTGACGATCTACCTCTGGCACAACCTGCTGATCATGGCGACGATCCCGTTCATCGACCTCTTGTGGGAGATCCCGTTCGTCGACGAGCATCTGGGGACCTACATCGAGTCGGCGTACACGTGCCTGATGCTGATCGCCGTCTGGCCGCTGATCGGCCTGATGATCGTTGCCGTGGGCTGGCTGGAGGACGTCGCCGCCAAGCGCCGCCCCCGGCTGTGGCCGAACGGTGCTCCGCGCAAGAAGCGGCGCTCACAGCAGGTCTGAGCGCAGGGTGAGAGCAAGGTTCCACACCGGTCACGTCACAGCACGGGGCTGAAACCCGCCGTCTCTAGGTTCGGATCCACTACCCGGAGCAGCAGTGGAGGCGTGCATGGCCGGCAGGTGGATCGAGCAGTGGGACCCGGAGGACGAGGGCTTCTGGAAGGAGAAGGGCGAGCGGATCGCCCGGCGGAACCTCGCCTTCTCCGTCTTCTCCGAGCACGTCGGTTTCTCCATCTGGAGCCTGTGGTCGGTGATGGTCCTGTTCATGGGACCCGAGTACGGGATCGATCCGGCAGGGAAGTTCTTCCTGATCGCGACCGCCACCGTGGTGGGCGCCGCGATCCGGGTGCCGTACACCTTCGCCGTCGCACGTTTCGGCGGCCGGAACTGGACCGTCTTCAGCGCGCTGCTGCTGCTGCTTCCGACCGGCGCCGCGTACATGGTGATGGAGCCGGGGACGTCGTACGGCACGTTCCTGGCGGTCGCGGCGCTCACCGGTGTCGGCGGCGGCAACTTCGCCTCTTCCATGACCAACATCAACTCGTTCTTCCCGCTGAGGAAGAAGGGGTGGGCGCTCGGGCTCAACGCCGGTGGCGGCAACATCGGCGTGCCGGTGGTGCAGCTCGTCGGGCTGCTGGTGATCGGCACGGCCGGTGCCGCGCACCCGAGGATCGTCCTCGGCGTCTACATCCCGCTGATCGCGATCGCGGCGCTCTGCTCGGCGCTGTTCATGGACAACCTCGCGCCCGTCAAGAACGACACCGGGGCGGCGAAGGAGGCCGTCAAGGACCGCCACACCTGGATCATGGCGTTCCTCTACATCGGCACGTTCGGATCCTTCATCGGCTACAGCTTCGCCTTCGGGCTCGTCCTGCAGACCCAGTTCGGGCGCACTCCGCTGCAGGCCGCCTCGTTCACCTTCGTAGGGCCCCTGCTCGGCTCCCTCATCAGGCCGGTCGGCGGGTCGCTCGCGGACCGCTTCGGAGGGGCCAGGATCACCCTGTGGAACTTCGCCGCGATGGCCGCGGCCACCGGAGTCGTCGTCTACGCCTCCGTTGCCGAGTCGCTGAGCATCTTCCTCATCGGCTTCACCGGCCTGTTCATCCTCAGCGGGCTCGGCAACGGATCCACCTACAAGATGATCCCCGGCATCTTCCAGGCCAAGGCGCTGGCCAACGGCATGACGGGTGAGGCGGCCGAGGCGTACGGCCGCAGGCTCTCCGGGGCCTCGATGGGGCTCATAGGCGCGGTCGGTGCGCTCGGCGGGCTCGCCATCAACCTGGCCTTCCGGCAGTCGTTCCTGACGGCCGGCACCGGGACGGGAGCGTTCGTCGCCTTCCTCCTCTGCTACGCCGTGTGCTTCACCGTCACCTGGGCGGTATACCTTCGCCGGCCCGCTCCCGTCCCCGCACCGGAGGCAACGGCCGATTCGAAGCCCCAGCTCAGCTACGCCGAAGTGTGAGACCGGGCGTGGGCGATGTGTCTCGTAACGACGAGGAAATGCGGCCGAACCGAGCCTGTCACGCTCCCTTGCCAGGCTCGGGGGGTATGTACGACGAACAGCATGTTCCCGCTCCCGGCCCGCTGGCAGGCTTCACGGTCGGGGTCACCGCAGCCCGCCGGGCCGATGAGCTCGGCGCGCTGCTGCAGCGGCGCGGCGCGGCCGTGCTGCACGCCCCCGCCCTGCGGATCGTGCCGCTCGCCGACGACGGCGAACTCCTTGCCGCGACCAAGGAACTCATCGCCCACGCCCCGGACGTCGTCGTCGCCACGACCGCGATCGGATTCCGGGGCTGGGTCGAGGCGGCCGACGGCTGGGGCTGCGGAGAGGAGCTCCTCGCCTGTCTGCGTGGGGTCGAACTCCTCGCACGCGGGCCGAAGGTCAAGGGCGCGATCCGGGCGGCCGGGCTCACCGAGGAGTGGTCGCCGGCCTCCGAGTCGATGGCCGAGGTGCTGGACCGGCTCCTCGCCGAAGGCGTCGAGGGCCGGCGTATCGCCCTGCAGCTGCACGGAGAACCTCTGCCGGGCTTCGTGGAGGCACTGAGGGCCGGGGGAGCGGAGGTCGTCGGTGTACCGGTCTACCGGTGGATGCCGCCGGAGGACGTGACCCCGCTGGACCGGCTGCTGGACGCGACCGTGGCACGGTCGCTGGACGCAGTGACCTTCACCAGCGCACCCGCGGCGGCATCGCTGTTCTCCCGCGCCGAGGAACGGTCGCTGCTCCCCGAGCTGCTGGACGCCCTCGGCCACGACGTGATTCCGGCGTGCGTCGGACCGGTCACCGCTGTGCCGCTCCAGGCACGGGGGCTGGACACGGTCCAGCCGGAACGCTTCCGGCTCGGTCCGCTCGTCCAGCTGCTCTGCGTCGAACTTCCCTTGCGTGCCAGGACCCTGCCGGTCGCGGGCCGCCGCCTCGAGATCCGCGGCCAGGCGGTCCTGGTCGACGATGCCCTGCGGCCCGTCCCGCCCGCCGGCATGTCCCTCCTCAACTCGCTGGCCCGCCGACCGGGCTGGGTGGTCTCCCGCGCCGACCTGCTGCGCGCCCTGCCCGGCGCGGGCCGTGACGAGCATGCCGTCGAGACGGCCATGGCCAGGCTCCGTTCGGCTCTCGGTGTTCCCAACCTGATCCAGACCGTGGTGAAGCGCGGCTACCGGCTGGCGCTCGACCCGGCGGCGGACGCGAAGTACGCGGACGCATGACGACCCCGCCGGGCCTCTGGTACGAGGGGTTCCGGCCGTGGGCCCGCGCGGGCACTCTGAACTCATGGTCATGGCTATGGGTTCGAACGAGTGGAAGTTCGATTCCGGGCGTGCCTGCCTGGATCTCGTGGCGGCGGGGCCGGACCGGCCCGAGCTGCTCGCCCGCTGGCTGACGGAGGCCGGGCTGCTGCCCCCGGGAACACCCCTCGCGGCGGTGACCGCGCACTGGGTGTCGCCCTTCCTGGAACTCCGCGACTGCGTGGAGCGGCTGGTCCGGGCTCAGATCGACGGCGGAGCCGAGGACGCGGTGGCGCTCACCGGGCTCAACGCGTTCGCCGCGGATGCCGCCCCGCCCGCCGTCAGAGCCGTGCGCGGCGACGACGGCGCACTCTTCCGTGCGCCGCTCGCGCGGCCCGAGTGCGCCACGCTGCTCGCCGCGGTCGCACGCGACGCCGTGGACCTGCTCACCGATCCCGTCGCCCGGGCCGGGCTGCGCCGCTGCGAGGGCGACAACTGCCGCCGTGTGTACGTCGACACCTCACGCGGGCGGCGCCGGCGCTGGTGTTCCAGCGAGTTGTGCGGCAATCGGGAGCGGGTGGCCCGGCACCGCCGCAGGGCGGCCATGGCGCGTGCCTGATCCGAGCTGTGCGAACTGGCCCTTGTTCTGACCGGATTCGGCCGAAAACCTGGCCTGATTCAGTCGTTCCCTGCCCGAATCCGGTCCGGAATCCTCCCGTTCACTTGTCCCCGGAGCCGGCCTCAAAAGATCTTGAAAGAAAATCGCGGTCCGGTTGAGTGGATCGGCCGACGCCTCCGTAGTCATGGAGGACAGGGAAGCAGTCCAGACATCAAACAGGGTCTCGACCGGGAGGTTCAGGTGCGCAAGGATGCCGCCGTGGCCGATGACCGTTCTAGGCAGGCCCGGCATCGAGCTGTGACATCGCGCACCAGTTCCTCCGTCCCCGACGAGGAGCTGATGCGCGCGCTGTATCAGGAGCATGCCGGACCCCTCCTCGCTTATGTACTACGCCTCGTCGCCGGCGATCGCCAGCGGGCCGAGGACGTGGTGCAGGAGACGCTCATCCGTGCCTGGAAAAACGCCGGACAGCTCAATCGGGCTACCGGCTCTGTCCGACCCTGGCTGGTGACGGTCGCACGCCGCATCGTCATCGACGGTCACCGCAGCCGGCAGGCCCGGCCGCAGGAGGTCGATCCGTCGCCGCTGGAGGTCATGCCTGCGGAGGACGAGATCGACAAGGCGTTGTGGCTGATGACGCTTTCGGATGCGCTTGACGATTTGACCCCGGCGCACAGGGAAGTACTCGTCGAGACGTACTTCAAGGGGCGTACGGTCAATGAAGCGGCCGAAACTCTCGGCATACCCAGCGGGACCGTGCGGTCCCGTGTTTTCTACGCACTGCGTTCCATGAAGCTCGCTCTGGAGGAGAGGGGGGTCACGGCATGAACAGGCAGGATCCGTACGGCCAGTACGGACAGTCGGAACCGTCCGAGCAGGGCTCGATACATGAGACCGCAGGGGCGTACGTCCTCGGCATTCTCGACGACGCGGAAGCCACCGCCTTCGAGGCGCATCTGGCGGGCTGCGACATCTGCGCCGCCCACCTCGAGGAGTTCGCGGGGATGGAGCCGATGCTGGCGATGCTGGCCGACTCCCCCGGTGGGCAGCTGTCCGCCGTGCCGCCGCAGCCGGGCGGGCTGCCCTTCACCAGCACCCTCATGGAACCCCCGTCGCGCAGGGCCGGCGCGACGATCCCGACCGCACCCAGTCCCAAGATGCTGGACCGGCTGGTCGGCGAGGTCGCCGTCAAGCGCAGCCGCAAGCGACGGCGCAGCATGTACATGATCGCCGCATCGGCGGTCCTGATCCTCGGCGGCCCCACCGTCGCGGTGGTCGTGACCGACGACGACGCCTCGGCAGGTGTCGCCGCTCCCCACCCGACCAGCCCGGCCGAGGACGCCTTCTTCAACCACATGGAGGAGAAGGTCCAGGCCACCGACGCGATCACCAAGGTCAGTGCGACAGTCGGCCTGGAGGACAAGGCCTGGGGCACCCATGGGGTCCTGGAGCTCAAGAACGTCAAGGGCCCGCTGAAGTGCAACCTGGTCGCCGTCTCGAACACCGGCGACGAGGAGGTCATGGGCTCCTGGACCGTGCCCAAGTGGGGCTACGGCATGCCGGACAGCTCGAACGAGATGGCCAGGAAGCCGCTGTACGTGCACGGCGGTGTGGCCATGGAGCGGAACGCCATCGATTACTTCGAGGTCCGTACGTTCGACGGAAAACGCCTGGTGAAGATAGACGCCTGAGATTCGCCGCCTGACACAGCGGCCCCCTTCGCGTACGGTTGACGGCTGCCCAGTGCACGTCAGAAGGGGGCCTCGGTGGCCGCGCAGGAAGCCGTTGGTACCAGAGCCGATACGGTCCGTGACCGCGAGATCGGTGTGGAACAGGAACACCTGGACCAGGTGTACCGACGTCTCGGGGAGAAAATCCACGAGGCGGAGTTCCTGATGAACGACGCCGCCAAGCGCGGCCAGGTCGGCACACCCGGTGCGCTCGCCGAGCGCGACGCCCAGGTGTTCCGGGCAGGGATCCACCTCAACCGGCTCAACAACGAGTTCGAGGACTTCCTCTTCGGCCGGATCGACCTGCTGCTCGGCAAGGACGGCACAAAGGGCCCCGACGGCGCGTACACGTCGATCGAGCCGGCCGACGACGCCATCCGGGACGACAACACCGCCGAGATCGCGGAGACGCTCCACATCGGCCGTATCGGGGTGCTCGACTCCGACTACGCGCCGCTGGTCATCGACTGGCGTGCCCCCGCGGCGGCCCCCTTCTACCGCTCCACCCCGGTCGATCCCGGCCGGGTGGTGCGGCGCAGGGTCATCCGTTCCAAGGGCCGCAAGGTCCTCGGTGTCGAGGACGATCTGATGCGCCCCGAGCTCACCGCGAGACTGGGCGGCGTCGAACTGCCCGTCATCGGCGACGGTGCGCTGATGGCCGCGCTCGGCCAGGCCCGCACCCACACCATGCGGGACATCGTGGCCTCCATCCAGGCCGAGCAGGACCTGGTGATCCGCGCTCCGGCCGCCTCCGTGACCTATGTCGAGGGCGGCCCCGGAACCGGAAAGACGGCGGTGGCGCTGCACCGCGCCGCGTATCTGCTCTACCAGGACCGGCGGCGCTACGCGGGCGGCATCCTGGTCGTCTCGCCGACCCCGCTCCTCGTCGCGTACACGGAGGGCGTGCTGCCGTCCCTGGGCGAGGAGGGGCAGGTCGCGATCCGCGCGCTCGGCTCCCTGGTGGACGGCGCCGAGGCCACGGCCTACGACGATCCGGCCGTCGCCCGGATCAAGGGCTCGTCGCGGATGCCGAGGCTGCTGCGCAAGGCGTCGCGCGGCGCCCTGGAGCTCGGCGACGCCCCCGGCCGGCTGCGAGTCGTGGCCTTCGGGCGGCGCCTGGAGCTTGAGGGCGAGGAGCTCCAGCGCATCCGTCACAGCGTGCTGGGCGGCACCGCGCCGGTGAATCTGCTGCGACCGCGTGCCCGGCGACTGCTGCTCGACGCCCTCTACGCCAAGTCCGGCGCCACAGCCAGGCACACGGATCCGGAGCTCGCCGCCGAGCTGCGGTCGTCCTTCGACGAGGACGTGACGTCGGAGGAGCCGTTCATCGCGTTCCTGGACGCCTGGTGGCCCGAACTGACCCCGCGCGCCGTGCTCGACGCCATGGCCGACGAGAGGCGTCTCGGCCGCTGGGCGCGCCGGATCCTCAACCCCGGGGAGGTCCGCCGGCTCGCCCGCAGCCTGAGGCGCGACGGACTTTCCGTGCACGACGTCGCGATGCTCGACGAGCTGCAGATGCTGCTCGGGACTCCGGCCCGGCCGAAGAGGAAGCGTGAGCTCGACCCGCTGGACCAGCTCACCGGCCTGGAGGAGCTGATGCCGCAGCGTGAGGAGACCCAGCGCGAGCGGGCCGAGCGACTGGCGGCGGAGCGCACGGAGTACGCGCATGTCATCGTCGACGAGGCACAGGACCTCACGCCCATGCAGTGGCGCATGGTCGGCCGCCGCGGCCGCCACGCCACCTGGACGGTCGTGGGTGACCCGGCCCAGTCGTCCTGGCCGGCCCCGGAGGAGGCGGCAGAGGCCCGGGACGAGGCACTGGGCAGCCGCCCGCGCCGTCGCTTCGAGCTGACCGTGAACTACCGCAATCCATCCGAGATCGCCGAGCTCGCCGCCCGGGTGCTGGCCCTGGCGATGCCCGGCATGCGGTCCCCGCGCGCGGTGCGCTCCACCGGCGTACGACCGCGCTTCGTCGCCGTACGGGACGATCTCGAGCGTACGGTCCGGGAGGAGGCGCGACGTCTTCTGGACCAGGTCGACGGGACGATCGGCGTCGTGGTCGCGATGAACCGGCGTGAGGAGGCCGCCCGCTGGCTGGCCGGTCTCGGCGACCGCGTGGTGGCGCTGGGCTCGCTGGAGGCGAAGGGCCTGGAGTACGACGCGACGGTCGTCGTGTCGCCGGCGGAGATCGTCGGGGGCACCTCCTCCAACGGTGCCCCGGGCGGCGAGTCCTCGGCAGGGCTGAGGGTGCTGTACGTGGCGCTCACCAGGGCGACGCAGCAGCTCACCATCGTCTCGGGGAAGGCGGATGCGCCGGACGCGGACGGTGTGCCCAGCCTCCTGAAGGGCTAGGGCCTCTCGTTTGGATCTTGCCGGGCTCGCGGGGTCCGGCACGCACGCTCGCTGCGTTGTCGTCGGTCGCCTACGCTCCGCGTGGGCTCCTTCCTCCGCCTTGCGATCGCACGCACCGGACCCCGCTCACCGATCCAGCCTGATCCAAACGAAAGACCCTAGGGCCTCTCGTTTGGATCTTGCCGGGCTCGTGTGCCCCGGCACGCGCGCGCTGCGTTGTCGTCGGTGGCCCACGCTCCGCGTGGGCTCCTTCCTCAACGCCTTGCGATCGCACGCACCGGACCCCGCTCACCGATCCAGCCCGAACGAAAGACCCTGGGGGATTGCTCCCGTAGGGTCCCTTTCGGGGTCAACTGGCCGGACGGGGAATCACCTTCCGGGACTCTTTGTTAGCCTGTCTGTGGCACCGGCTCGATCCAAGCCCCCGGGCCCAACCTTCGTCGCCACGAGCGACCACTTGCCGCGAGGCGAGCATGGCGGGTCGGTGCCACTGAGAACACGAAGGAAGAGGTCCGCGTCACCGCTGGTGGCGCGGACCTTTTCTGTGTTCCCTTGCACTTCTCGTATGGTGGAAAATAATTTCCGAAAACTAAACGACCAGTATTACCTGCTACTGGCAGGTAGGTGCGACCATCGGATGGCCTCGTCCGGCCGACGCCGGACGATGCAGCAATGAAGCTAGGGAAAGCAGAGGAACTCGGCCATGGCAACGGCGCCCAGCGTCTCGTACTCGATGACGGTCCGACTGGAGGTGCCCGCGAGCGGAACCGCGGTGTCCCAGCTCACCACGGCTGTCGAGTCCTCCGGCGGTTCGGTCACCGGCCTCGACGTCACCGCGTCCGGCCACGAGAAGCTGCGCATCGACGTCACGATCGCGGCCACCTCCACGACGCACGCGGACGAGATCGTCGAGAAGCTGAGCGGAATCGAGGGCGTCGTCCTCGGCAAGGTCTCCGACCGTACGTTCCTGATGCACCTCGGCGGCAAGATCGAGATGCAGTCCAAGCATCCCATCCGCAACCGTGACGACCTCTCCATGATCTACACGCCCGGTGTCGCACGTGTCTGCATGGCCATCGCCGAGAACCCCGAGGACGCCCGCCGCCTCACCATCAAGCGCAACTCCGTCGCAGTCGTAACGGACGGATCCGCGGTGCTCGGCCTCGGCAACATCGGCCCCAAGGCCGCACTGCCCGTCATGGAGGGCAAGGCGGCCCTCTTCAAGCGCTTCGCCGGCATCGACGCCTGGCCGCTCTGTCTGGACACCCAGGACACTGACGCGATCGTCGAGATCGTCAAGGCGATCGCCCCCGGCTTCGCCGGGATCAACCTCGAGGACATCTCCGCACCCCGCTGCTTCGAGATCGAGGCGCGGCTCCGTGAGGCCCTGGACATCCCGGTCTTCCACGACGACCAGCACGGCACCGCCATCGTGGTGCTCGCGGCCCTCACCAACGCACTTCGCGTGGTGGGCAAGGCGATTGGGGACGTACGGGTCGTCATGTCGGGTGCCGGAGCGGCCGGTACGGCCATCCTGAAGCTGCTCATCGCGGCGGGCGTCAAGCATGCCGTCGTCGCCGACATCCATGGCGTCGTGCACGCCGGCCGCGAGGATCTCGTGGACGCCGCGCCCGATTCGCCGCTGCGCTGGATCGCCGACAACACCAACCCCGAGAATGTCACAGGCACGTTGAAGCAGGCCGTCGCCGGCGCCGATGTCTTCATCGGCGTCTCCGCACCCAACGTGCTCGGCGCGACGGACGTGGCGGCGATGGCCGACGGTGCCATCGTGTTCGCGCTCGCGAACCCGGATCCCGAGGTGGAGCCGGCAATCGCCCGCCAGACGGCGGCAGTTGTGGCGACAGGGCGTTCCGACTTCCCGAACCAGATCAACAACGTGCTGGTCTTCCCCGGCGTCTTCCGAGGGCTCCTGGACGCTCAGTCCCGCACGGTGAACACGGAGATGATGCTCGCCGCGGCCGCAGCCCTCGCCGATGTCGTCACCGAGGACGAGCTCAACCCGAACTACATCATCCCGTCCGTCTTCAACGACAAGGTCGCGGGCGCGGTCGCGGGAGCCGTACGGGAGGCCGCGAAGGCGGCAGGCGCCACCGTGACGGGGAACACGTCGGTCTGACGCCCGCCCCCGGCGCGTCGCGAGTCGCGGGGTCAGGAACGCCCCTTTAGGGTGGCGGACCATGAGCCCGCGACCGGGCAGGCACCTGCTGTGGTCGTACGGCGGCCACGCCTCCGGGCCGCTACGGCTCCGGGGAGTCTCCGAGGAGTCGACGGAACGTCACCACGATGAGGCGGTGGCGCTTTTCGTGTGACTCCGGAGGGTGCCGGATTGGCTTTCCCGCCGGTGGTGGGGGCAGGATGCGTAAACGGGCGCGAGGGTCTGACGGCAGACCCGGGTCCGGGGACTGTCCGAGGGCCCTGGCAGCATCGGCTTCGATCTCACGCCTCACAGGCAAGAAGAACACGGGAGTAACAACATGAACCGCAGTGAGCTGGTGGCCGCGCTGGCCGACCGCGCCGAGGTGACCCGCAAGGACGCCGACGCCGTGCTGGCCGCCCTCGCCGAGACCGTAGGCGAGGTCGTCGCCAAGGGTGACGAGAAGGTCACCATCCCCGGCTTCCTGACCTTCGAGCGCACCCACCGTGCCGCTCGCACCGCTCGTAACCCGCAGACCGGCGACCCGATCCAGATCCCGGCCGGCTACAGCGTGAAGGTCTCCGCGGGCTCCAAGCTCAAGGAAGCCGCGAAGGGCAAGTAAGCCCCGGCAGGACACGAGGGCGGCCACCCCGGGGCGGGGTGGCCGCCCTTGCCCATTCCCCGGGGTGTTTCCCGGGCCCGCGGCCCGGTGGGCGTGGCCCCGGGTCGGCGTGGTCGGGCACCCGGGCCGTGTCGGTTCCGGGCCCCACGGCGTGCCGTGCGGCCCGGCCTGGCGGCCCGTGCGGCCCGGCCGGTGCGGCCCGTGCGTCGGCGGCATGTCGAGGCCGGTCCATGCCTTCCGGGTCCGCGCCCGGTACCCGCGGCGCATGCTTGCCGTCTCCCGGGGTGTTTCCCGGGCCCGCGCCCTGGTGGGCGTGGCCCCGGGTCGGCGTGGTCGGGCACCCGGGCCGTGTCGGTTCCGGGATCTACGGCGTGCCGTGCGGCCCGGCCTGGCGGCCCGGGCGGCACGGCCTGGCGGCCGCGGCATCCTCGGGTCCGTTTCCGTCGCGTCGTACGGGCGCCTGCGGGTGTCCCGGCGGTGTCATGGCCCGCACGGACGTTGCCGGGCCCGGGCGGGCGGAGCGGCACCCTGGGGCATTCCTCGCGGCTCGTCCGCGGCGCGTCCTCGCGATCGTGCGCGGCCCGGAAACGGCCGAGCGCCGGACGGGCTGGTGGTCCAGCACGTCCGGCGCTCGGGGACGATCGGTGCGAGGCCCTCCCGGGCCCCGGCTCAGACGACGGCGCCCCGCGGGAGCTCGACCTTGGCGCCCAGCTCCACCAGCTTCTCCATGAAGTTCTCGTAGCCCCGGTTGATCAGGTCGATCCCGTGCACCCGGGACGTCCCCTGCGCGGCCAGCGCCGCGATCAGGTACGAGAAGCCACCGCGGAGGTCGGGGATGACGAGATCCGCGCCCTGGAGCTTCGTGGGGCCCGACACGACCGCCGAGTGCAGGAAGTTCCGCTGGCCGAAGCGGCAGTCCGAACCGCCCAGGCACTCCCGGTACAGCTGGATGTGTGCGCCCATCTGGTTGAGCGCCGATGTGAAGCCCAGACGGGACTCGTAGACCGTCTCGTGCACGATCGACAGCCCTGCCGCCTGCGTGAGCGCCACGACCAGCGGCTGCTGCCAGTCGGTCTGGAAGCCGGGGTGAACGTCCGTCTCCAGGGCGATTGCGTTGAGCGAGCCACCCGGATGCCAGAAACGGATGCCCTCGTCGTCGATCTCGAAGGCGCCGCCGACCTTCCGGTACGTGTTCAGGAAGGTCATCATCGAGCGCTGCTGGGCGCCGCGGACATAGATGTTGCCCTCGGTCGCCAGCGCCGCCGATGCCCAGGACGCCGCCTCGAGACGGTCCGGGAGCGCCCGGTGGGTGTAGCCGCCGAGCCGCTCGACACCGGTGATCCGGATCGTCCGGTCGGTGTCCATCGAAATGATCGCGCCCATCTTCTGCAGCACGCAGATGAGGTCCTCGATCTCCGGCTCCACGGCCGCGTTCGACAGCTCCGTGACGCCCTCGGCGAGCACCGCCGTCAGCAGCACCTGCTCGGTCGAGCCGACCGACGGGTACGGCAGCCGGATCCTGCATCCGCGAAGCCTCTGCGGCGCCTCGAGGTACTGCCCGTCCGCCCGCTTCTCGATCTTCGCGCCGAACTGGCGCAGCACGTCGAAGTGGAAGTCGATCGGCCGGCCGCCGATGTCACAGCCGCCGAGCCCCGGGATGAACGCATGCCCCAGACGGTGCAGCAGCGGTCCGCAGAACAGGATCGGGATCCGTGAGGATCCCGCGTGGGCGTCGATGTCGGCGACGTTGGCGCTCTCGACGTGCGTCGGGTCGAGCATCAGCTCGCCGGGCTCGTCGCCGGGGCGCACCGTCACACCGTGCAGCTGCAGCAGCCCTCGCACGACTCGCACGTCGCGGATGTCGGGCACGTTGCGCAGCCGGCTCGGCTCACTGCCGAGCAGCGCGGCGACCATGGCCTTCGGCACCAGGTTCTTGGCGCCGCGGACGCGGATCTCGCCCTCCAGCGGGGTTCCGCCGTGGACAAGCAGTACATCGTCTGTGCCGGTCATGAATCTCGCGTTCCGAAGGGGTCCCCCCAGCGGAGCGAGGGGGAGGCGGGCAGGGGGCCAGGGAAAAGGTTAAGGCCCTCCTACCCCTGCTTCGTAAGGCCAAGGGCAACCCGTATCCGTAATGAATTCGGCACAATACGCTCCGTTCGGGCGCACCTGCGGAGGGTCACCATCCGTTTCTTCCGGGCTCCGCGCCCTTCCGTTGCCGCGGTGCGCCCTGAGCTGCGTCGGTTCACACAGCGCCGCCCGCTCCCCGCAGAGGGCGAATATGCGGGATCATGTCTCGCATGACCGAGGTGTCCTCCCTCACAGGGCGGCTGCTCGTCGCCACTCCGGCCCTCGCGGACCCGAACTTCGACCGCGCGGTGGTGCTCCTGCTCGACCATGACGAGGAGGGGTCGCTCGGCGTGGTCCTGAACAGGCCGACCCCAGTCGGCGTCGGCGACATCCTGGAACCGTGGGCGGGTCTGGCCGGCGAGCCGGGTGTGGTCTTCCAGGGCGGCCCCGTCTCGCTCGATGCTGCGCTCGGTGTCGCAGTCATCCCCGGCGACGAGGGCCCGCTGGGCTGGCGCCGGGTGTACGGGGCGATCGGCCTCGTCGACCTGGAGACTCCGCCGGAGCTGCTCGCGTCGGCCCTCGGCTCCCTGCGCATCTTCGCCGGGTACGCGGGCTGGGGGCCGGGCCAGCTGGAGGACGAGCTCACCGAGGGCGCCTGGTACGTCGTCGAGTCCGAGCCGGGCGATGTGTCGTCCCCCCGGCCCGAGAGTCTGTGGCGGTCGGTTCTGCGCCGCCAGCGCAACGAGCTGGCGATGGTTGCCACCTACCCCGACGATCCTTCGCTCAACTGAACCCCGCACCCCGAACCGGTCGCCCTTCAGTACCCTTGGCACTTATGAGCACTCTCGAGCCCGAGCGCGGGGCAGGTACGGGCACCCTCGTGGAGCCGACACCACAGGTGTCGCACGGCGACGGCGACCACGAGCGCTTCGCCCATTACGTCCAGAAGGACAAGATCATGGCGAGTGCCCTCGACGGCACTCCGGTGGTCGCGCTGTGCGGAAAGGTCTGGGTGCCGGGGCGCGACCCCAAGAAGTACCCGGTCTGTCCGATGTGCAAGGAGATCTACGAGTCCATGGGTCCTGGCGGCGACAAGGACAAGGACAAGGGCGGCAAGGACAAGTAACCGGTCCTTCCTTTTCGGGACGGCCTCCGGGGCGCGCTGCGGTGCGCCTCGGAGGCCGTCTGCGTTCGCTCGGGGCGCGCCGCCGCTCGCCGCGCGCGGAGTGGCCGGGGTCTCCTGGGGCCGTGCTCGAGTCCCGCCGGCCGCCGGCCCCGCGTCGTTGCGCGGAGCGACGCACGGGTGCGGGGGCGGGCGACCGCGTTCGCCACGGGCGAGGCGGCAAAGCCGATCGGCGCCGGCGACCGGCGGTGCCTTCAGCCGGCGCGGTGTGCGACGAGGGTGCCAACGGCGGCTGTGTGCGGGTGCTGCTGCCGGACGAGTCGCCGGGCGCGAACGCCCCGGCGTCATGGGAGGCGGCAACATCGGTGCCCTGAAGGGCGGTTCACACCGCATCGCTGCGAGGGAGCCGGTGAAGTCCCTTGCGGCCGAGGGCTCCCGGCGGAGGCGACCCCGGCTCGCCGCAGCCGGTGCGCGGGCGTACGCGGACGGGGAGCGGCCATCCGCGGAGCCGTCGGCCGAAACCCCCGGCGCCGGGGCGGAGTTCGAGCCGGCCGGACGGACGACCGGGTGGGACCATGGCGGTGTCCGGCATGAGGACGATTCCGGTACTCGTCTTCCTCGTGCTCGTACAGCGGCGCCCGGTCCCGGGCCCGGGCCGAGCGGTGAAGGAGCGACGGCATGAGCGGCCATCCCCGATTCCCGAAGCCGGAAGTGGGGCTGATCCCGGCTCCGCTGAGGCTGTCCGCCTCGCTGCCCGGCGGCGGCACGGGATATGTCATCGATGCCGAGACCGAGATCGAGGCGCACCCCGGCACCGAGCGGGTCGCACGGTGGCTCCGAACGACCGTCGGCGCGGCCACCGGGTATCCGCTCGCACCGCACACGGACAACTGGAACCGCATTCTGCTGCGCATCGTCCCGTCGCTCGCCGAAGAGCTCGGCAGCCCGGAGGCGTACCGCTTCACGGCCGACGGTTACGTCGTCGCCATCGACGGGGCCGGCGAGGCGGGTGTGTTCTGGGGCGCCCAGACGTTCCGGCAGTTGCTCGGTCCGGACGCCTTCCGCCGGGCCCCGGTCGCCAGGAAAGCGGAGTGGGAAGTCCCCGCCGTCACCATCCACGACGCGCCCCGCTTCCGCTGGCGGGGTCTCCTGCTCGATGTCGCCCGCCACTTCCTCCCCAAGGAGGACGTCCTGCGCTACCTGGACCTGCTCGCCGCGCACAAGCTCAACGTCTTCCATCTCCATCTGACCGACGACCAGGGCTGGCGCATCCGGATCAATCGCCATCCGCGCCTCACCGAGGTCGGTGCCCGGCGCTCGCGCACGAAATGGGGCCACCGGGCCTCGGAGCTCTGGGACGAGAAGCCGCACGGCGGTTACTACTCGCAGGACGACATCCGTGAAATCGTCGCGTACGCCGCCGAACGACACATCTCGGTGGTTCCGGAAATCGACATCCCCGGTCACTCGCAGGCTGCCATCGCCGCCTATCCGGAACTGGGCAACACCGACGTCACCGGCACAACACCCCTTTCCGTCCTGGACGACTGGGGAGTCAGCCCGCATGTCCTCGCCCCCACCGACGCCGTCCTCCGCTTCTACGAAGGGGTCTTCGAGGAGGTGCTCGATCTCTTCCCCGCAGAGGTGTCCCCCTTCGTCCACATCGGGGGCGACGAGTGCCCCAAGGACCAGTGGAGGGCGTCCCCGGCCGCCCAGGCGCGCATCAGGGAGCTCGGGCTTGCCGACGAGGACGGGCTCCAGTCCTGGTTCATCCGCCATTTCGACCGCTGGCTGACCGCGCGGGGCCGCCGCCTCATCGGATGGGACGAGATTTTCGAGGGTGGCCTCGCACCCGGCGCCGCCGTCTCGTCCTGGCGCGGGTACGCCGGCGGGATCGCCGCCGCCCGGGCCGGCCACGACGTCGTCATGTGCCCCCAGCAGCAGGTCTATCTCGACCACCGGCAGGCACCGGGCGACGACGAGCCGATGCCGATCGGGTACGTCCGCACCCTGGAGGACGTCTACCGCTTCGAGCCCGTTCCACCGGAAATCGCCGGCACCCCGGCGGCGGGCCATGTCCTCGGCGCCCAGGCCAACGCCTGGACCGAGGTCATGCAGGACCGCTCCCGCGTCGACTACCAGGTCTTCCCGCGCCTGGCCGCCTTCGCCGAGGTCGCCTGGTCCTCGCTCCCCGCACCCGACGACCGTGACATCGGGGATTTCGAGCGCCGAATGTCCTCCCACTACAGGCGTCTTGACGCGCTCGGCGTCGACTACCGGCCGCCCGGAGGCCCGTTGCCGTGGCAGAAGCGTCCGGGTGTGCTCGGACGCCCGATCGAGGGGGCGCCCCCAAACGTGTGAGCCCTGTCTCAAGACGGGTGCCGCGCGTACGAGTCCCTGGCACCGTGGACAGTCGCAGGGAAAAGTCGTACAAGGAGCGCTGAAGAGCGGCAACCCGCACGTGACGCCACCGTCACGGCAAAACGGACTATCCACCTTCTTCTGGATGTCCCGGACGGATGTGCCCTTCGCGGACCCTCACGTCTGACTGCTCGGAAGATGTGCCAGAGTTGCCACGTCCGGGCTGTGAGCACGTACGGTACGGCAACACAGACGGACAGCCGGGGACACCGGGAAGGGGCAGCTGGGTTGACCACGCACGCACCGCAGGCGGCGCAGTCCGTGACGCTGCCGACCTCGCTCGACGAGGCCGTGGCGGCGCTCACCGCCATGCCCGCCGCCGTGCCGGTCGCGGGCGGCACGGACCTGATGGCGGCCGTCAACAAGGGCCGGCTGCGGCCCGCCGGCCTCGTCGGCCTCGGCCGCATCAACGAGATCCGCGGCTGGCAGTACCAGGACGGCCACGCGCTGCTCGGTGCCGGCCTCACCCACGCCCGGATGGGCCGGCCCGACTTCGCCGCGCTCATCCCCGCACTCGCCGCGTCCGCCCGAGCCGCCGGGCCGCCGCAGATCCGCAATGCGGGCACGCTCGGCGGCAACATCGCCAGCGCCGCACCCACGGGCGACGCCCTTCCCGTGCTCGCCGCCCTGGAGGCGGACCTGGTCATCGCGGGTCCGGGCGGTGCCGGCCGCGAGATCCCGGTCTCCCATCTGCTGGCCGGCCGGGAGATGCTGGGACCGGCCGAGCTGATCGCCTTCGTACGCGTGCCGCTGCTGCACGCCCCGCAGGTGTTCCTCAAGGCAACCGGCCGTACCGGCCCCGGCCGTGCGTCGGCGTCCGTCGCCGTCGTCCTCGACCCGGCGCGGCGAGGAGTGCGCTGTGCGGTCGGCGCGATCGCGCCCATGCCGCTGCGCCCCCTCGAGGCCGAACGCTGGATCGCGTCGCTGATCGACTGGGACGGCGAGCGGGCGCTGGCGCCCGAGGCGCTGGCCGCCTTCGGGGAGTACGTCGCAGCGGCCTGCATTCCCGATCCGCAGGGCGACGAGCAGATGCCGCCCGCGATCCTGCATCTGCGGCGCACGGTCGCCGCGCTGGCCCGACGAGCACTGGGGAGGGCGCTGTCATGAGCACCGACGAGAACGACTCGCAGCAGCCGAACGAGCAGCCGCCGCAGCCGCAGAGGCAGGGGCAGCGCTACGAGGGCCGCTGGCAGCCCATCCCGCAGGGCGAGTACGACTCCGACATGACGGCGTTCGTCCAGCTGCCCCCGGACGGCGCGCTGGACGCACCGCTCGCGGCGCCGGGGCACGGCTATGTGCCGCCCCCGATCTCACCGCTGACCCCGACGGCGGACCCGGGGGCGACGGGTACGTGGAGCGTGCCCCAGGAACTCGCGGGCGGCGCCGAGGGCGGCGCAGCGGGCGGGGACGCACACTCCTGGCCCGAGCCCGCTCAGGAGCCGCGGGACGCCGCGGCGGCCCATGATCCGCACGCGACGCAGCAGTGGACCTTCGCGGAGGTCGCGGAGCCGGCGCCGGGGGCCGACGGGCCGACCGAGCTCACCGGCCAGTGGACGATCCCGGTGGCCCAGGGCGACCTTTCGGACGAGTCCGGCGAGTTCACCACATCGGTGCTGGCCTCCCAGTGGAGCGGTGGCGGCACACCTCCGGCCACGCTGCCCGGCGGCGCCACCGCACCGTGGGCGACGAATCCGGAGCCCGCCCCCGGTCCCGAGCCGGCCGAGGAGCCGGCCGCCGGGCCCGCACCGGAGGCGGCGGCCACGGCCTACCCTGCGACGCTGCCCGGCGGTGCTCCCGCGCCCTGGGCGACGATGCCGGAGGACCCGGCAGGGACGGCCGACGGGCAGACTCACGGAACGGGCCCCGAGGCTGCGACCGCCGAGTCGGCACCCGCACCCGAGCAGGACGCTGCGGCGACGGCCCGGGAAGCCGGCCCGCACGCGGAGACCGCGGCGGGCGAGGCCGAGGCGGACGTGCCGGCGACGAGTGCAGGAGCCGAAGCCCCGGCCCCCGTCTCCGACTCCCTCCTCAGCGACGAGCACCCCCACACCTCCTACGTCCTTCGCGTGAACGGCGCCGACCGTCCCGTCACGGACGCCTGGGTCGGCGAGTCGCTGCTCTACGTGCTCCGCGAGCGCCTCGGCCTCGCCGGCGCCAAGGACGGCTGCTCGCAGGGCGAGTGCGGCGCGTGCAACGTGCAGGTGGACGGCCGGCTCGTCGCTTCCTGCCTCGTTCCGGCGGCCACGGCGGCCGGCTCCGAGGTGCGTACCGTCGAGGGCCTGGCCGTGGACGGGGAACCGTCCGATGTCCAGCGCGCCCTGGCCAAGTGCGGTGCCGTCCAGTGCGGCTACTGCATCCCCGGCATGGCCATGACCGTCCACGACCTGCTGGAGGGCAACCACGCCCCCACCGAGCTGGAGGCGCGACAGGCGCTCTGCGGCAACCTCTGCCGCTGCTCCGGCTACCGCGGCGTCCTCGACGCCGTGCGCGAGGTCGTCGCCGAGCGCGAGGCGAGCGTCGCGGCCGCTGCCGAGCCCGCCGCCGACGAAGCGGCTCGCATCCCGCACCAGGCGCCCCCCGGGGCGGGTAGTGTGCAGCCCCACCCGCATGACGGAGGCATGGCGTGAGCAACGACGCGGCCACTGCGCCCCCCGCGGCCACCGCGACGCCCCAGGCGGTCGACGGCCCCCAGCAGGAACCGCCCGCGCACGGCCTCGGCGCATCCCTCCCGCAGGCCGACGCCCGCGCCAAGACCGAAGGCACGTTCCCGTACGCCTCCGACCTGTGGGCAGAGGGCCTGCTGTGGGCCGCGATCCTGCGCTCCCCGCACCCCCACGCCCGCATCACGGCCATCGACACCACCGCCGCGGCCGACATGCCGGGCGTGCGGGCCGTCATCACCCACGCCGACGTACCCGGAGACGCGGCGTACGGCCGCCGGGTCGCGGACCGCCCGGTCTTCGCGTCCGAGACCGTCCGCCACCACGGTGAGGCGATCGCGGCGGTCGCCGCGGACCATCCCGACACCGCGCGTCTCGCGGCGGCCGCGATCATGGTCGACTACGAGATCCTCGAGCCGGTCACCGACCCGGAGAAGGCCTTTGCCGCGGACCCGCTGCACCCCGACGGCAATCTGATCCGCCACATCCCGCTCAGCTACGGCGACCCGGAGGCGACCGGGGCGACCGTCGTCGAGGGCCTGTACCGGATCGGCCGCCAGGACCCGGCCCCCGTCGGGGCCGAGGCGGGTCTCGCCGTGCCGCGTCCCGACGGCGGTGTCGAGATCTACACGGCGTCCACCGACCCCCACACCGACCGGGATCTGGCCGCCGCCTGCTTCGGTCTGCCGCCGGAGCAGGTGAAGCTGGTCGTCACCGGCGTGCCCGGCGCGACGGGCGACCGCGAGGACCCGGGCTTCCAGATCCCGCTCGGCCTGCTGGCGCTGAAGACCGGCTGCCCGGTGAAGCTGACGGCCACCCGCGAGGAGTCCTTCCTCGGCCACGCCCACCGCCACCCCACCCTGCTCCGGTACCGCCACCACGCGGACGCCGACGGCCGCCTGGTGAAGGTGGAGGCCCAGATCCTGCTGGATGCCGGCGCGTACTCCGATGCCTCGTCCGAGTCACTGGCCGCCGCTGTCGCCTTCGCCTGCGGTCCGTACGTCGTCCCGCACGCCTTCATCGAGGGCTGGGCCGTACGCACCAACAACCCGCCGTCCGGCCATGTGCGCGGCGAGGGCGCCATGCAGGTGTGCGCCGCGTACGAGGCCCAGATGGACAAACTGGCCGCGAAGCTGGGCCTGGACGCCACCGAGATCCGTCTCCGCAACGTCCTCGCGACGGGCGACATCCTCCCCACCGGCCAGAGCGTCACCTGCCCCGCCCCGGTCGCTGAACTGCTCCACGCCGTCCGCGACTTCCCGCTCCCCGCACTGCCCAAGGACTCCCCGGAGGACGCCTGGCTCCTGCCCGGCGGACCCGAGGGCGCGGGCGAACCCGGCGCAGTGAGACGTGGCGTGGGCTACGCCCTCGGCATGGTCCACATGCTCGGCGCGGAGGGCACCGACGAGGTCTCGACGGCAACGGTCAAGGTCCAGGACGGCGTTGCCACGGTCATCTGCGCGGCCGTGGAGACCGGTCAGGGCTTCTCCACACTCGCCCGCCAGATCGTCCAGGAGACCCTGGGCATCGACGAGGTCCATGTCGCTCCCGTCGACACCGACCAGCCCCCGGCGGGAGCGGCCACCCACGGTCGTCACACCTGGGTATCGGGCGGCGCGGTCGAGCGCGCGGCCAAGATGGTCCGCACCCAGCTCCTCCAGCCCCTGGCCCACAAGTTCGGCATGTCCACCGAGCTGCTGCAGATCACCGACGGCAAGATCACTTCTTACGACGGCGTTCTGTCCACGACGGTCACCGAGGCCATGGACGGCAAGGAACTCTGGGCCACCGCCCAGTGCCGTCCCCACCCCACCGAGCCCCTCGACGACCGTGGTCAGGGCGACGCCTTCGTCGGACTCGCCTTCTGCGCGATCCGCGCGGTCGTGGACGTCGACATCGAACTCGGCTCCGTCCGCGTCGTCGAACTCGCTGTCGCCCAGGACGTCGGCCGCGTCCTCAACCCCACCCAGCTCAGGGCCCGGATCGAGGCCGGTGTCACCCAGGGCCTCGGCGCGGCCCTCACCGAGAACCTCCGCACCGCCCGGGGCCTGATCCGCCACCCGGATCTCACCGGGTACGCCCTTCCGACATCCCTCGACGCTCCGGACATTCGTATCGTCAAACTCGTCGAGGAACGCGACGTGGTGGCCCCCTTCGGTGCCAAGGCGGCCAGTGCGGTCCCGGTGGTCACCTCGCCGGCAGCCATCGCGTCCGCGGTCCGCGCCGCAACGGGCCGCCCGGTCAACCGACTTCCGATCCGACCGCAAGCGGCCGTCGCGCTGCCCAACACCTAGATGATTGATTCCAAGGGGTCGGTGAGCTAGCGGAGGGTCTCTTGCCCTCTGTACTGGAGCCAGTTGCTTCGGGGAGAAGCTCCAGGCTTCCGATGGGGTTCATGACCGCCCGTAGTCGGGACTCGGCGTGGCTCCGAAGAGGCCGTCACCACTTTCGGTGCACGGTTGCTTTGCTACCGGTCACCAAGCTTGCCGGCGGAACGTCATCGGCCACGACCGCGCCGGCGGCAACCACGGCGTCACGGCCGATGCTGACGCCGGGCAGGATCGTGGCACCGGCACCGATCCACACATTCTCCGCCACGTCGATGGGTGCGCCGGTCAGGTACAGCCGCCGCTCCTCGGGATCAACCGGGTGGCCGCTGGTAATGAACGTGACCTTTGGTCCGATCATCACGCGCTCGCCGAGACGGATGCCGGCATAGTCCAGGAACGTGCAGTTCTGGTTGATGAAGACGCGTTCGGCGAGGTCGAGGTTCAGGCCATGGTCCGTGAAGAACGGCGGATAGATCGTGACTTTCGGCGCCAGTGGCTTGCCGAGTATCTGTTCGAACAGTTCCGCCTTGCCCGCTTCGTCTTCGAAAGGCAGGGCGTTCAGGCGGGAGGTGAGCTCGGTGACACGCAGGACCCTCTCGGCCATGGCCTGGAACTCGGCGCTATGGATGCGCATGAAACGGTCGCTGGACATGCCACGATCCTTTCTGTGTACCAGTGACTGGACAAGACTCACCGGATGATCAAAGCCAAGGGGTGGCATAGGAGGCGAAAATGAGGGGTCCCCCTGGCGGGCCTGGGGGACCCCATGCATCCGACGCCGCGGGCCGAGCCTCAAAGAGCGCCCGGACACGACCTCGGCCCTGGCCGCTTCCGTGCTCGGGCGGCCGGGTGGCGTGCTGTCAGAACGACACCGAGGCGGTGACTTCGCGTAGAGCGGTGTCCCGGTCCCGGCAGCCTGAGGGTCACCGGACACGGCCGCCCGTCCGCCGCTCGCACAGTCGCCGGCCAGCCGGCCGGCACCGCTGAGGTGACCGCTGTCCCGGTCCCGGCCGGGGGCCCGGAAACGGCCGCCCCTGATGCGGGGCGGCCGTCGCGCGGCCCTGGAGGCCGTGGCCGGAATTGAACCGGCGTACATCGCTTTGCAGGCGATTCCCTGAGCCACTCGGGCACACGGCCGTGTGCGTCGTATCCGTCGTACGCATCGACCGTAGGAGGCCGGTGCGGAGCCGCTCAAGGGCGGCGCCGCTGCTGCAACGCGACCGCCATACGCCGTTCACGGGCGTTCACGGGCGTTCATGGGAGTCCATGTGTCCGTGGCGGGCTCACCCGGGGACCATGGGCGTAGGGCCGAGGACCGAGCCCGGACCCGTCCTACGACAGGGGTGATCGATAAATATGCCCCTTACCCTGAGACCATGGCACCACTTGGATCACGCCGCACCGACGGCAGCCGCGACCTCGAAGCCGATGATGCGCCCGGCGGCGTACTCGGGCGCGAGCACCGCGCCCTCAGCATCGGCATCGTCTCCGTCGTCCTGCTGATCGCGTTCGAGGCGACCGCCGTCGGTACGGCGATGCCGGTGGCCGCGCGTGAACTGCGTGGTGTGGAGCTGTACGCCTTCGCGTTCTCCGCGTACTTCACGACCAGCCTCTTCGGGATGGTCGTGTCGGGACAGTGGGCCGACCGGCGGGGACCGCTGGGGGCGCTGACCGCCGGGATCGCCGCCTTCGCGGCCGGGCTGGTGCTGGCGGGGACGGCCGGGGCGATGTGGCTGTTCATCATGGGCCGGGCCGTGCAGGGGCTCGGCGGCGGGCTGGTGATCGTCGCGCTCTACGTCGTCGTCGGCCGCGCGTACCCGGAGCGGCTGCGGCCGCCCATCATGGCTGCCTTCGCCGCCAGCTGGGTGGTTCCGTCCGTGATCGGGCCCCTCGCGTCCGGGACGGTCACCGAGCAACTGGGCTGGCGGTGGGTGTTCGTCGGCATCCCGGTCCTGGTCGTGGTGCCGCTGGCCCTCGCGCTGCCCGCGATCCGGCGCATGGCCTCGGGGCCGGTCGACCCGGCCGCGCCCGTTCCTGCGTTCGACGCGCGGCGTATCCGGCTCGCACTGGCGATATCCCTGGGTGCAGGACTGCTGCAGTACGCGGGCCAGGACCTGCGATGGCTGTCGCTGGTCCCGGCCGTCGCAGGAGCCACGCTGCTCGTGCCCGCCGTACGCGGACTGCTGCCGCACGGCACGTACCGGGCCGCGCGCGGGCTGCCGTCGGTCGTGCTGCTGCGGGGCGTGGCAGCGGGCTCGTTCATCGCCGCGGAGTCGTTCGTACCGCTCATGCTCGTCACCCAGCGCGGTCTGTCAGCGACGCTCGCCGGGCTCTCGCTCGCGGTGGGCGGGGCGACCTGGGCGCTGGGTTCGTACGTACAGTCCCGGCCGCGTCTGGAGCCCTACCGGGAGCGGTTGACGGTCGTCGGCATGGTGCTGGTGTCCGCTGCGATCGCCACCGCGCCGAGCGTGCTGATCGGGTCCGTGCCCGTGTGGCTCGTGGGTGTGGCGTGGGCCTGGGGCTGCTTCGGGATGGGGCTGGTGATCAGCTCGACGAGCGTGCTGCTGCTGAAGCTGTCGGCCCCCGCGGAAGCGGGCACCAACTCCGCCGCCCTGCAGATCTCCGACGGCCTGTCCAATGTGCTGCTGCTGGCTGTGGGCGGCGCGGCGTTCGCGGCACTGGGCGGGGGCGCGGTCGGCGCGACGCACACGGCGTCGAGCGGCTCGCATCCGGTCGCCTTCGCCGCCGTGTTCCTGCCGATGGCCGTGGTGGCGCTGGTGGGTGCATGGGTGGCGACGCGACTCAAGGACGCCCAGGTCCCGGACGCGGCTCCGGCCGTGGTGGCCGGGTCCCACTGAGGCGCCCCCTGCACGCACGGGGTCGCGTCGGGAAGCACCGGGGACAGCACGGGGATCTCGCACCGGCTGCGGGACCTCGACGTGTTCCGAGCGGGATGCGCGGTGGGAGGGGGGGTGCGGTGGAGTGAGGTGGTCGTGACGGGCCCGCGAGGGCGGTGGGGGAGTGCTGTGACGCTCGCCGCACCCGCGGGCGCCACGGCCTCGTTCGGCCGGGACCGGGGCCGGGCCGCCGGTAGGGTGGCCCGGTTGTCGTACGACTGCCAGCACCGCCGAGAGACACAGCCGAGCGCCCCGAACCGGAGACCGTGACTACCACCGCCTCGCACTCCCACCACCTCTCACCCGCCTTTCCCGGCCGCGCCCCCTGGGGCACGGCCGGAAAACTGCGTGCCTGGCAGCAGGGCGCGATGGAGAAGTACATCCAGGAACAGCCGCGCGACTTCCTCGCGGTGGCGACCCCTGGCGCCGGCAAGACGACCTTCGCGCTCACCCTCGCGTCCTGGCTGCTGCACCACCATGTGGTGCAGCAGGTCACCGTCGTCGCGCCGACCGAGCATCTGAAGAAGCAGTGGGCGGCCGCGGCCGCGCGGATAGGTATCAAGCTGGACCCCGAGTACAGCGCGGGCCCGCTCAGCAAGGAGTACCACGGCGTCGCCGTCACCTATGCCGGTGTCGGCGTACGCCCGATGCTGCACCGCAACCGCTGTGAGCAGCGCAAGACCCTCGTCATCCTCGACGAGATCCACCACGCAGGTGACTCCAAGTCGTGGGGCGAGGCGTGCCTGGAGGCGTTCGAGCCTGCGACGCGGCGACTCGCGCTCACGGGTACGCCCTTCCGGTCCGACACGAACCCCATCCCGTTCGTCACCTACGAGGAGGGGAACGACGGCATCCGGCGGTCGGCCGCCGACTACACGTACGGGTACGGCAACGCGCTCGGCGACGGTGTCGTCCGGCCCGTCATCTTCCTGTCCTACAGCGGCAACATGCGCTGGCGCACCAAGGCGGGCGACGAGATCGCGGCCCGCCTCGGCGAACCGATGACCAAGGACGCCGTCTCACAGGCGTGGCGTACGGCCCTCGATCCGCGCGGTGAGTGGATGCCCAACGTGCTGCGCGCCGCCGACCAGCGGCTGACGGAGGTCAGGAAGGGCATCCCGGACGCCGGCGGTCTCGTCATCGCGTCCGACCAGGACTCGGCGCGCGCGTACGCCAAGCTCATCCGTGAGATCACCGGCACCAGGGCGACCGTCGTGCTCTCGGACGATGCGGGCGCTTCGAAGCGGATCGACGAGTTCAGCGACGGCGACGACCGGTGGATGGTCGCCGTCCGAATGGTGTCCGAAGGCGTCGACGTGCCCCGTCTGGCGGTCGGCGTCTATGCGACGACGATCTCGACACCGCTGTTCTTCGCGCAGGCCGTCGGCCGTTTCGTACGGTCCAGGAGGCGCGGCGAGACCGCGTCCGTCTTCCTGCCCACCATCCCGATGCTGCTCGGCTTCGCCAACGAGATGGAGGTCGAGCGCGACCATGTGCTCGACCGGCCGAAGAAGGAGGGGGAGGAGGACCCCTACGCCGAGTCCGAGAAGGAGATGGACGAGGCGAACAAACAGCAGGACGAGGACACCGGCGAACAGGACATGCTGCCCTTCGAGGCACTGGAGTCCGACGCGGTCTTCGACCGGGTGATGTACAACGGCGCCGAGTTCGGCATGCAGGCCCACCCTGGGAGCGAGGAGGAGCAGGACTATCTCGGCATCCCCGGACTGCTCGAGCCGGACCAGGTGCAGCTGCTGCTGCAGAAGCGGCAGGCACGGCAGATCGCGCACAGCAGGAAGAAGCCGGACACGGAGGCGGATCTGCTCGAGCTGCCGGCCGAGCGGCGGCCCGTCGTCTCCCACAAGGAGCTGCTGGAACTGCGGAAGCAGCTGAACACCATGGTGGGCGCGTACGTCCACCAGAGCGGCAAGCCGCACGGCGTCATCCACACCGAGCTGCGGCGGGTGTGCGGCGGACCGCCGAGCGCGGAGGCGACGGCGGGGCAGCTCCGTGAGCGGATCAAGAAGGTCCAGGAATGGGCGACGCGGATGCGGTGACGCCCTCGTGGTGTTGCCCCTGCGGGCGCTCGGGCGTGGTGTTGCCCTCGCGGCGCCCGCCGCTGGTGCCGGCCCGGCGGCTCCGGCTTCCGTGGCGCCGACCACGTCATGGAGCCGAGCGACAGGACCGGGGCTTTTGTCCGACGCCGAAAGCTCCCTGGGGACGTGGCCCGTGGACACCGTGGACCTCGTCGAACGCCGGCCCGAGTCGTCCAGAGTTGTGACCCCCCTGGGGGTGTAAAAGCGGCCTCAGCGCCCGGATTCTGGACGAGGTCTTCCGCTGAGCGGAGACGATCGCTACATTCCCCGCATTGACAACGCCCCGTGGCAGCGCCGCCGCGGAGCGCAGCCGGTGTGCCTTGACCTGCCGGCGGCCTCTGGGTGTGTGCGGTCGCTCCGTGGGACGGTGCCGCAGCACAGCCCGCGAGATGTCGCCGACACTCACTCCGAAGGAGAGGGCGTCGTGACCGCGGAAACTTCCCAGACGCTCGACCGAGGGCTTCGTGTCCTCAAGCTGCTCGCCGACACCGATCACGGTCTGACGGTCACCGAACTGTCCAACCGGCTCGGTGTGAACAGGACCGTGGTCTACCGGCTGCTCGCCACTCTGGAGCAGCACGCCCTCGTCCGCCGCGACCTGGGCGGCCGCGCCCGGGTGGGGCTCGGTGTGCTGCGGCTCGGCCGGCAGGTGCACCCGCTGGTACGGGAGGCGGCGCTGCCCGCGCTGCGCTCACTCGCCGAGGACATCGGAGCCACGGCCCATCTGACCCTGGTCGACGGGGCTGAGGCGCTCGCCGTCGCGGTCGTGGAGCCGACCTGGACCGACTACCACGTCGCCTACCGGGCCGGTTTCCGGCACCCGCTGGACCGTGGCGCCGCGGGCAAGGCCATCCTCGCGGCCCGCCAGGCCGGCCTCACCGAACCGTCGTACACCCTCACCCACGGTGAACTCGAGGCGGGCGCGAGCGGCGCCGCCGCGGCGCTGATCGGCGTGACGGGCATAGAGGGCAGTGTCGGCGTGGTCATGCTCGCGGACTCCGTCCCTGAGCGGGTGGGCCCGCGCGTGGTGGACGCGGCCCGTGAGGTGGCTGACGCGCTGCGGTGACGCACGCCGCGGGAGCCTGCCCACGGCCATCCACCGTTCGGCGCCCCCTGCCACCGTCCCCATGCGCCGACCGGCGCCGGGGCGCACGGACTCGACCGCTAGATTGACACCGTGTTCCTCTCCCGCCTCTCGCGCCCGCGAGCTCTCGTCGTTAGCGCCGTCCCCGTCGTCGCGCTGCTCGCGGTCGCCGGGCTTGCGCCGTTGCCGTTCGCGCTGGCGCAGCCCGGACAGACCACCAATGTGCTGGGCGCCGATCAGGGGAAGCCGGTGATCACGATCTCCGGGGCTCCCACGCGGAAGACGCAGGGGGAGCTGCGCATGACGACGATCATGGCGACCGGGCCGTCGGTGGACGTGGACCTCGGTGATGTGGTGGATGCCTGGTTCCGTACGGACCGTGCGGTGCTGCCCCACGACGCGGTCTACCCGTCCGGGAAGTCCGACGCGGAGATCGAGAAGCACAACGTCGCCGAGATGGAGAAGTCCCAGGACAGCGCGGTGGAAGCCGCTCTGGGCTATCTCGACGAGGACCCGGGGACCGTCAAGGTCACCCTGAATCTCGCGGACGTCGGCGGCCCCAGTGCCGGGCTGCTCTTCTCGCTCGGCATCATCGACAAGCTCGACGGGAACGGCGCCGGCGGCGACCTCACCGGTGGCCGCAACATCGCCGGTACGGGAACGATCGATGCCGAGGGCCAGATCGGTGCGGTCGGCGGCGTGTCCCTCAAGACCCAGGCCGCGGCCCGGGACGGGGCGACCGTCTTCCTCGTGCCCAAGGCCGAGTGTGTGGATGCCAAGGCCGAACTCCCCGGTGGCATGCGGCTGATCCCCGTGACGACGCTGAAGGAAACCGTGGACGCGCTCCGTGCGCTGGACCGGGACGAGAGCAAGGTTCCCACCTGCTGAGTGCGTTGACTCCGCCGACGCACTGAGGACGTGCCGTGGCGGCGGAAGCCGTCGGGACAGCGGTCGCCCTCGGTGGGCCCGTGCCTGCTCAGGCCGCGGCGGTGCGCGGAGGACGCACGGCGACCAGACGCAGGCCGACCGCGACCGGTGTTCCGGTCACAGCCCTTGGCGGCCGGCGTCCGCCGACGCCTGCTCGACCAGCGGGATGATCCGCAGCGGTACCGGGTTCTCCATCACGATGGCCGTCGACGCCCGGACGATCCCCTCGAAGCCGACCACCCGGTCGATCACCCGCTGGAGGTCCGCGTTGGAGCGGGCGACGAGTCGGCACAGCATGTCGCCGTGGCCCGTGGTCGTGTGCAGTTCCAGCACCTCGGGGACCGTGGCCAGATGGGCCCGGACGTCGGCGCCCTGGCCCTGCTTGATCTCCAGCGTCGCGAAGGCGGTGACCGGATAGCCGATGGCCGCCGGGTCGACGTCGGGACCGAAGCCCCGGATGACCCCGGTCGACTGGAGCCGGTCCAGCCGGGCCTGGACCGTGCCGCGCGCGACTCCGAGACGGCGGGATGCCTCCAGTACGCCGATCCGCGGTTCGCGTGCGAGGAGGAGGATGAGCCTGCCGTCCAGATGATCGATCGCCATGAATGGCCTCCTGATGGTCATCCTGTACAGATCGCCCGAACATTTCGGGCAGCTACTGGGCAGGTTGCCCAGTAGATACACAAACTATTGCGCAGCTTGTGGATCGGGGGGAGTCTGCCGCCATGACTGAGAGCCAGGAGCAGACCCCCCGCACCGCCCGGCAGGCCGACCCCTTCCCGGTGAAGGGAATGGACGCGGTCGTCTTCGCCGTCGGCAATGCCAAGCAGGCCGCGCACTACTACTCGACGGCCTTCGGCATGAAGCTCGTCGCGTACGCGGGACCGGAGACCGGAAGCCGTGAGACCGCGTCGTACGTCCTCACCAACGGCGCCGCGCGCTTCGTCCTCACCTCCGTCATCAAGCCGTCCAGCGACTGGGGCCACTTCCTCGCCGGCCATGTCGCCGAGCACGGCGACGGCGTCATCGACCTCGCCATCGAGGTGCCGGACGCCCGCGCGGCGTACGCCTACGCCGTCGAGCACGGCGCTCGCGGCATCGAGGAGCCGTACGACGTCAAGGACGAGCACGGGACCGTGGTGCTCGCCGCCATCGCCACATACGGCAACACCCGCCACACCCTGGTCGACCGGTCCGGCTACGACGGTCCCTACCTGCCCGGCTTCACCGCCGTCGACCCGATGGTCGAGCCCCCGGCGAGGCGCACCTTCCAGGCGATCGACCACTGCGTGGGCAATGTCGAACTCGGCAGGATGAACGAGTGGGTGGCCTTCTACAACAAGGTCATGGGCTTCACGAACATGAAGGAGTTCGTGGGCGACGACATCGCGACGGAGTACTCGGCGCTGATGTCGAAGGTGGTCGCCGACGGCACGCTCAAGGTGAAGTTCCCGATCAACGAGCCCGCGATCGCGAAGAAGAAGTCGCAGATCGACGAGTACCTGGAGTTCTACGGCGGTGCGGGTGTGCAGCACATCGCGCTCGCGACGAACGACATCGTGGAGACGGTCCGCACGATGCGCGCGGCCGGGGTCCAGTTCCTGGACACGCCGGACTCGTACTACGACACGCTCGGCGAGTGGGTCGGCGACACCCGCGTCCCGGTCGACACCCTGCGTGAGCTGAAGATCCTCGCCGACCGTGACGAGGACGGCTATCTGCTCCAGATCTTCACCAAGCCGGTCCAGGACCGTCCGACCGTCTTCTTCGAACTCATCGAGCGTCATGGCTCGATGGGCTTCGGCAAGGGCAACTTCAAGGCCCTGTTCGAGGCGATCGAGCGCGAGCAGGCCAAGCGCGGCAACCTTTAGGGTCTTTCGTTTAGGGTCTTTCGTTTGGATCTTGCCGGGCTCGCGTGCCCCGGTGCGTACGCTCGCCGCGTTGTCGTCGGTCGCCCACGCTCCGCGTGGGCTCCTTCCTCCGCCTTGCGATCGCACGCACCGGAACCCGCTCACTGATCCAGCCTGATCCAAACGAAAGACCCTGGCGGCAGCGGGCAGCCGGCCGGGAGACGGGAGACCTCTCCGGCCGGCGCCGGCTCACCCGGCCGAAGGGCTCCGCTCCGGCATCCGGAGCCCGTCGACCGCGCCGTGTTCCCCGCGGTTCCGGCCGGAGGATCCGGGCTCTTCGCGGTTCTGGCCGGCGGGCGCAGAGTCCTCGCGGTTCCGGCCGGAGGATCCGGACTGCTCGTGGTTCTGGCCGGTGGGCGCCGGCTCCTGGTGGTTCCGGTCGGTGGATCCCGGTTCCCCGCCGTTCCCGTCGGCCTGCCGTGCCCCGTCCCCGCTCTCCCCGGTCCCGGTCTGCCTCGACCTCTCGTCGGCCCGCGACGACGGCGAGGGCGTCGCCCCCTCGCGCTCCTGTTCCTGATCCTGCTCGTCGGGCTCGTCCCGTTCGATCCTCCGCGGCCGCCCGGTGACGTCCTCGGGCGGGCTGCCCACCGGGGCCTCGCCCAGCTCGGCCACGGTCTTCTCCGCACGGTTCGCCAGCAGGGGCGAGAAGTGCGGGTTGATGCGGAGCGCCTCGGCCAGATGTCTGCGGGCAGCGCCGCCGAGGCCGAGTGCACGCTCCATCGCGCCGCGGTGGTACGAGAACAGCGCGTTCCGCACGCCCACCGTCGCCACCCGCTTCGCGTACGTCAGCCCCTCGTCCGACCGCCCTGCCCGGTGCAGCGCCCACCCCAGCGCATCCGCGATGTACACATTCCGCCGGCCTCGCTCCCACTCCTGAGTCAGCCTGCGCACCGCCGACGGCGCGTCACCGTGGTCCGCCTCGTACCGCGCGAGCACCAGTTCCTCGCTGACCCCGTACTTCCGTGCCTCGGCCACCCGGGTGCGCACCAGCGCGTACTGCGTGTGCGCGTCCCCGTCCAGCCCCAGCGATTCGTACAGCTCACCGGCCTCCAGCGCGTACTCCGGCAGCGGCAGCACCTCCAGGGCCGCCTCGTAGTCCCGCATCGCCTCGTCCGTACGCCCCAGGGCCGCCAGTGCGCGCGCCCTGCCCGCGAGCGACGGATGGTGCCCGGGATCGACCCGCAGCGCCGCGTCGTAGTGCCCGACGGCATCGCCCGGCTCGCCCTGCTCCCACGCCAGTTCACCCAGACGGTGCAGGGCCACAGCCTTCTCCGCCTTGCTGCCCACCCGCGTCAGCGCCTCGTACGCCTTCCCCGCCGAGTCCTCACGCAATCCGTGATCGCGGTAGACCTGTGCCGCGCGGCCCAGCGTGGGAGCGGTGCCCGGCCGCAGCTTCTCCAGCATCTTCTGCGCCTGCTCCGCCGCCTTGTAGTCGCCGAGACCGTTGTACGCGTCCATCAGCACCGGATACGCGGCCCAGTGCTTCGGTGTCCGCGCGCGGACGGCCTCCGCCCATCGCTTCGCCGACGCATGGTCCCGTCGTGCGTTCGCCAGCGCCGCCATCCCCAGTTGAGCCTCCGCGTTTCCCTTCGCAGCGGGCAGCGCGGCCAGCGAACGCTGCAGTGCCTCCTCCGCCTTCGGATAGTCCGACCATGCACCGACCAGCGCCGCCCGCTCCACGTACGCGGAACCGAGCAGAGCCCACGCCGCCGCGTCCGCAGGGCGTGAGCGCACCCACTTCTCCCGGTTCACGATCAGTGCCGACAGATCGTTCAGCGACGCGGGCGCCCCGGCACCCCTCGCGTGCAGCGCACGGGCCGCGGGTCCTGAAGCGGGAGGCGGAGCGCCGGTTCCCGGGCCGAAGACCAGGACCCCGGCGACCAGTCCCGCGGCGACCAGCGTGCCGATCGCGGCATTCCTGATGTTTGGCGCGTATCGCGTCTTCATGGCGATCACTGTGCGCCAGCATCCAGCCAATACGAAGAGCACACCCGGTGCAGCGAACCGGTTCGCAGACGGGTTCACACCGATGGCCCCCGGTGCAAGTCTGGGATCATGGACGATCTCCTCTCCAGGCTCGTTTCCGGGCTGCGCGCAGGACTCCCGGCCGATGCCCTGATCACCGACCCGGACATCACGGCCTCGTACGCCAATGACATGGCGAGCTTCTGCGACGCGGGAAACCCGGCCGTCGTGGTACTGCCCCGCACCGTCGAGCAGGTCCAGCACGTCATGCGCACCGCGACCGAGCTGCGTGTCCCGGTCGTGCCGCAGGGCGCCCGCACCGGGCTGTCGGGCGCCGCCAACGCCTCGGACGGCTGCATCGTGCTCTCACTCGTCAAGATGGACCGGATCCTGGAGATCAGCCCCGTCGACCGGATCGCCGTCGTCGAGCCCGGCGTCGTCAACGCCACGCTCAGCCGCGCCGTCGGCGAGCACGGCCTGTACTACCCGCCGGACCCGTCCAGCTGGGAGATGTGCACCATCGGCGGCAACATCGGCACGGCCTCGGGGGGCCTGTGCTGCGTCAAGTACGGAGTCACCGCCGAATACGTCCTCGGCCTCGACGTCGTGCTCGCCGACGGCCGCCTCCTCACCACCGGCCGCCGCACCGCCAAGGGCGTCGCCGGATACGACCTCACACGGCTCTTCGTCGGCTCCGAGGGCAGCCTGGGCATCGTCGTCAAGGCCGTCCTCGCACTCAAGCCGCAGCCGCCCGAGCAGCTCGTCCTGGCCGCGGAGTTCCCTTCCGCGGCGGCCGCCTGCGACGCCGTGTGCGCGATCATGGAGCGCGGCCACACACCCTCGCTCCTCGAGCTCATGGACCGGACGACCATCCATGCCGTCAACAGGATGGCGCAGATGGGTCTCCCCGACTCCACCGAGGCGTTGCTGCTCGCCGCCTTCGACACCCCCGACCCGGCCGCGGACCTGGCGGCGGTCGGCGAGCTGTGCACGGCGGCCGGAGCCACACAGGTCGTTCCCGCCGAGGACGCCGCCGAGTCCGAGTTGCTGCTCCAGGCCCGTCGGCTCTCGCTCACCGCACTGGAGACCGTCAAGTCCGCCACGATGATCGACGACGTCTGCGTTCCGCGCTCGAAACTCGCCGCGATGCTCGACGGAACGGCGGCCGTGGCGGAGAAGTACGACCTCACGATCGGCGTCTGCGCCCACGCCGGTGACGGCAACACCCACCCCGTCGTGTGCTTCGACCACACCGACCCCGACGAGTCCCGGCGGGCGCGTGAGTCGTTCGACGAGATCATGGCGCTCGGGCTGGCGCTCGGCGGCACGATCACCGGCGAACACGGTGTGGGCGTGCTGAAGAAGGAATGGCTTGCGCGTGAACTCGGCCCGGTGGGCGTCGAGTTGCAGCGCGGCATCAAGCAGACCTTCGATCCGCTGGGCATTCTCAATCCGGGCAAGATCTTCTGAGTTCCGGAGTGATTTCGGTCCGACGGCAGTGACCCGACGGGGCACGGCGCGGGAGCGGGGCAACGGAGGCAGGGGCCCGGGTCCTTCGGACCGAGGCTCCACGGGACTACGGTCCCGGTCCCCATGGCCGATGGCCCCGGGTACGGCCCGCGTCCTAGCGTGGAAGTACCGACGACGAAGGAGGAGCCGTGCCCGCACGCCTTGACCACACCATCGTCCACAGCCGTGACCGCTTCGCCGCGGCCCGCTTCCTCACCGAACTGATCGACGCGCCCGAACCCAAGCCCTTCGGCCCCTTCGCGAGCGTCCCGCTCGCCAACGGGGTCACACTCGACTATCTCGACGAGCGGGCGGACGCCGACATCGTCTCCCAGCACCTGGCGTTCCTCGTCTCCGACGAGGAGTTCGACGCGATCTTCGGCCGGATCAAGGAGCGGGAACTCCCCTACTGGGCCGATCCCGTGCATGCCGAGCCCCAGCGGATCAACAACCACTTCGGGGGCCGAGGGCTGTACATCGACGATCCGGACGGCCACTCCATAGAGTTCATCACCCACACCTACGTGTAGGTCGTGTCCGGGCGATCTTCTCGGGCCCGCGGCGACCAGCTGCGGTGCTCCACTCCACCGGCTACCGCCGGGTGGGGGCACCCCCGGCGGAGCCAGGGGGAGTACCCCCACGCTGCGTTGTCGGAGTCGCCCGAGTACGTCCGCGGTATGAGGGCGCTCCTTCCCGGCCTGCCGGCCGGGTGGGGGCACCCCGGCGGAGCCAGGGGGAGTGGTTCCACCGCCTTGCGATGCTTCCACCGGCCCCGGCCCCCGGCGGCCCGGGGAGACCCCGTGCATACGACGCCGCGGGCCGATCCTCGAGGACCGCCCGACAGGACCCGGCCCGCGCACACCTGCGGCCCAGGTCACGAGCGGCGCGGAGCATGTGTGACCCCCCCGGCCGGACGGGCGGCGGCACGTAGGACAAGAGCAACCCGTGCTTCCCGTCCGCCTCGCACCGGCCGCCCGGCCGCGGCCTATGCCTCACCGTCCTGCGGCTCGTCCGGTGGCCGTGGGGTCTCCCCGCCGAGGGCCGGCGACGGGTCCCGCAGATTCAGCTCCTCGGCGCGGCCGGGCGCAGGAGCCGACGCCAGCAGCTCGGCCAGTGCTTCGTCGATGCTGAACCGCTCCGACTCGGTCCCCGGCGCCACCACCCGCAGCGTCCGCTCCAGCCAGGCGGAGAGCTGCGAGGCCGAGGCCTCCAGCAGGGCGTCCCCGTCCGGCGAGCTCAGCGCGAGCAGGACGACGCTGCGCCCGTCGACCTTGGTCGGCCATATGCGGACGTCGCCGTTCCCGCACGGTCTGAAGATCCCCTCCACCAGCAGCTCGCGGGCGAAGGTCCAGCTCACGGGATGCTCGGAGCCGACGTGGAAAGTGATGTGCACCGCATACGGATCGGCCGTGCGATAGGCCAGCCGGGCGGGCACGGGGATGCTCCGCTCCGGCGACAGGACCATCATGAGCTCCAACTCGCGTTCCACCACGTCCATGAGAGTGCGACTTCCTTTCCTGGTACGAGACCCGGGGGCGGGCCACGCAGGGAGAGAGCGCCTTCCCCGCCGACTATTACGCGACTTGCGTCACCAACTTCTCAGTCACTTCGCTCACGGCTGCCGTGGTGAGGCACAGCGTTACCGGAAAGTGGGCCTTATCGAAGGACTGGCCCAGGGTCGCCGGGCGGTCTGATAGATGTGGACCCTGATTCGATGCCCTCGAGGCCTTCCAGGAGATACGGGACCACGGTGATGAGTGCCCCCACCCCGGCAACCGGCGACGGCAGCCCCGCAGCCGGCTTCTATCCAGATCCGTCCATCCCCGGATATGTCCGGTTCTGGAACGGCGCGGCGTGGGTGCCGGGTACGAGCCGGCCGGCCCCCCGCGACGGTGAGCACCTGTCCGCGCCGACATCGGCCGCCGCGCCCGCGGGTGCGTCCGTTCCCTCGGTGGAGGAGACCGGTCCCGTCTTCCTGGACGAGGAGCCGGAGCCGTCCGTGCGCAGCGGGTCCGAGCCCGCCTCCGCATGGCACGCGGACACCTCCCACCAGTCGGGCTTCGGCGGCGACCGCGACCACCGTGTCTCATGGGGCTCGGACCCACGCGCCGGTGCGGACGGCCTCGCGACGTCCGCGGAACGGCCGTCGGCCCCCGCCCCGGCCGAGGGCTGGAGCTCCGCCACCGGCCGGGACCCGCGTGCTGCCGGCGCTGCACCAGGTGCCGGTGGCGGTGTCCGGTTCGACCGCGCGGCCGGTGCCTCCGCGGACGGCGGCGACGGTTCCTCCCCGACGGACCCCACGGGCGGTGCGCTGCCCGGAGTGCGCAGCGTGGGTGATGCGAACCCGGCGCCCGACGGTGCTGCCGCCGCTCGTGCCCAGCGGCCGAGGGGCAGCACCGTGCCGGCCGAGGGGACGATGACGATCCGTCCGCCCGTCGCGCAGCAGTCCGCCGCGCAGCCGCAGCCCGATCGTCAGCGACAGGCACAGCAGCAGGCGCCGGCACAGGCGCCGGCACAGGCGCCGGCAGAGGCACCGCCCCAGGTGCCCGCGCAGCAGCAGGCGCCGGTGAGTGCCGGGGCCGGGGGCGGTGCCGCGTCCTGGGCGCAGCAGGTGCACCGGCTCGCCCAGGTCCAGGCCGAGGCCGAACAGCAGCCGGTCCTGCCGTGGAAGCCGCCGGTGAACGATCCGTTCCTGCAGGCCGCCCAGGCTCAGGCAGCGGCCCGTCCCGCCGCGTTCGGGAAGCGGTTCGTGGCGCGGCTGATCGACACCGTCGTACTCGGCGCGGTGGCCGGAGCCGCTGCCCTCCCGCTCATCTCCGCGGCGATGACGCACATCGACGAGAAGATCGAGGCGGCGAAGTTGTCCGGCGAGACGGTCACCGTCTGGCTGCTCGACGGGACGACGGGGACACAGCTCGGCCTCGCGCTGGTTGCGATGCTTCTGCTCGGCGTGCTGTACGAGGCACTCCCGACGGCCAAATGGGGACGTACGCTCGGCAAGAAGCTGATGGGGCTCGAGGTGCGGCACATCGAGTCGCACCAGCCGCCCGCCTTCACGGCGGCGCTGCTGCGCTGGCTGGTGCACGGGGTGCTGGGCGTACTGCTCATCGGTGTCGTCAATGTGCTGTGGTGTCTGTTCGACCGGCCCTGGCGGCAGTGCTGGCACGACAAGGCGGCGCACACGTTCGTCGCCGACTGACCCGGCTGACGCCCTGTCAGTCCTCTGGCCCCGATAGTCCCCCGAACGGCGCGTGAACCGTTGCGGGGTGCGGCCGGGCGCGGTGCACTGCCCCCATGAGCAACGACCAGCCGCCCGGACAGCCGCCCGAGGACGATCCGTTCCGTAAGAGGCCTCAGGAGCCCCAGCAGCCGCCGGGGCCCCAGGAGCCCACGCCCCCACCCGGCGGACCCCCACCCGGCGGACCCCCGCCCGGCGGACCCCCGCCCGGGGGGCCTCCGCCCGGTGAAGGTCCCTACGGCACGCCGCCCCCCGGCTCGCCGTACGGTCCCCCCTACGGCGGTGCCGGCGGCACGCCCCCGCCGTACGACGCGGGTGCCTACGGCGGGGACCCGTACGGCGCAGCCGACCCCCTGCACGGCATGCCCCCGCTCGCCGACGCAGGGAAGCGCATCGCCGCCCGCATCATCGACTGGCTGATCGTCCTCATCCCGCTCGCACTCATCGGCATCCCGTTCGGGATCTACCGCGGGGTGGGCTCGGACGACTTCGACGATGTGTTCACCGACGTCAACACCGGCACGCAGTGGGTGTTCCAGGTCATCACGATCCTGGCGTACGTCGGCTACGACACCCTGCTGATCAGGCGGGACGGTCAGACCGTCGGCATGAAGCTGCTGAAGATGCGCGTCGCGATGCTCAACGACGGGAGCACTCCCGACACCGGCTCCTCGCTCACCCGTGCCGCGGTGCTCTGGCTGCCGCAACTGATCTGCTGCCCCTGCATCTGGCCGCTGATCCTGGCGATCATGATCGTCGTCGACAAGCCGTACAAGCAGGGCCTGCACGACAAGGCCGCCAAGACGGTGGTGGTGTCAACGGCGCAGTGAGTGCTCGCCCACGCGTGGCCCGGCCCCCGTACGCGCGTGTGCGACGGACATGCGGGCGGCGGGCTCCGCGGTGGCCGAGGCGTCCCCGCGAACGGCGGCGCCACGGTTCGTACGGGCCGTGCGCGCCGCCTTCGCCCTGGCCGGCAGCGGTACGGTCACGGCGACCAGCAGGCCCAGGGCGAGTGCGGCGATCCCGATGACGGAGACGCCGATGCCCGTGGTCGTGCGCGAGAGCAGAAGCATGGCGACGGTCGAGATGACGACGGTGGCCGAACCGTAGGCGAGCTGTGCGGCAGTCGGACGCGGCATGACGGTTTCCGTCCCTCGGGGCATCAATTCGGTGGGGGTGTCGCAACGGGTCGCACTGTCCGGCGACCCTATGACGGTGGATGCCCGAGAGGAACCGGTAGTAAGCGTGACCTAACCCACGGTACCGGTGCATGGGGGGCGCATGGAGTCATCCGTTTCGCGGACTGGACGGTTCGGTGCGCCTGTGAGTGGGCCGCAAGGGGCTATAGGGTTTTCCCTTGACTCTCCCTGTCCCGGTGTCCGGATTCCGGAAATCCGGTACTACATAGTGCAGTTGCTCTGCTCAAGTCAAGGGCTGTCTTTTCTCCATCACCTCCGGTCGAATGTCGTCACTTGTGACGCGCTGCCGCGCGCGGATCCACCCCACACCCTTGGTTCCGCGGTCAGGCGGGCGCGGGGGAGGACACCTTCAAGTGACCAGCAGACGACGGGCCATCAGGGCGTCCGCGGTGTTCGTGGCGCTCGCTGCGACCGGCGCGACGGCTTCGGCCTTTACCACGGCTCAGGCCGACAACCACGGCACGACGGCCGGCATCGAGCGCCAGGACCCGGCGCCGGGCGCGGCTCCCGGCAAGGCCGGCGAAAAGGCGCATGTCGACCACGACCTCGAGGGGCCGTTCAGCAAGCAGCAGGAGCAGCAGCGCAAGGCGGCGCTGGAGCAGGTCATATCCGGCGACGCGACCGTGCAGAAGCGCGGCGCGTCGAACGTCGTCAAGCTCGACAACAAGAAGTACGTCGAGCTCGGCCGTGAGAAGACCGACAAGATCTTCACGATCCTGGTGGAGTTCGGCGACAAGGTCGACGACACCACCATGGTCGACCCGGACGGAGACGGCCCGAAGCCGCCCGTCAAGAAGTACGGCGGCACCCCGGGTCCGCTGCACAACAAGATCGCTGAGCCCGACCGCAAGGTCGACAACTCCACCGCCTGGCAGAAGGACTACAGCCAGAAGCACTTCCAGGACCTGTACTTCGGCGAGGGCAAGGACAAGAAGGGGAACCCCAAGCACTCGCTGAAGACGTACTACGAGCGGACCTCGTCCGGTCGTTACTCGGTCGAGGGCACGGTCTCCGACTGGGTCAAGGTCGACTACAACGAGGCCCGTTACGGGTCCAACTACTGCGGCCAGTCCAACTGCAGCAACGTCTGGGACACGGTCCGCGACGGTGTCACGGCCTGGACCGCCGACCAGAAGGCCAAGGGGAAGACCGACGCGCAGATCAAGGCGCTGCTGGCCGAGTACGACCAGTGGGACCGCTACGACTTCGACGCCGACGGCAACTTCAACGAGGCCGACGGCTACATCGACCACTTCCAGATCGTCCACGCGGGCGAGGACGAGTCCGCGGGCGGCGGTGCCGAGGGCGAGAACGCCCTGTGGGCCCACCGCTGGTACGCGTACGGCACCGACGCCGGCAAGACCGGCCCGGCCAACAACAAGGCCGGCGGCACGCAGATCGGTACCACCGGGATCTGGGTCGGCGACTACACCATGCAGCCGGAGAACGGCGGACTCGGTGTCTTCGCCCACGAGTACGGCCACGACCTCGGTCTGCCGGACCTGTACGACACCTCCGGCGGTGGCGACAACTCCACCGGATTCTGGACCCTGATGTCGTCCGGTTCCTGGCTCGGCGCCGGCAAGGACAGCATCGGCGACCTGCCCGGTGACATGACCGCCTGGGACAAGCTGCAGCTGGGCTGGCTCAACTACACCAAGGGCAAGGCGGCGACGAAGTCCACCCACAAGCTGGGTGTGGCCGAGTACAACACCAAGAACCCGCAGGCGCTCGTCGTCGAGCTGCCGAAGAAGAAGGTCACCACCACCGTCGTGAAGCCCGCCGAGGGCTCCAAGCAGTGGTGGAGCGACATGGGTGACGACCTCAAGAACACCCTCACCCGCTCCGTCGACCTCACCGGCAAGTCCAAGGCGTCCCTCGAGCTCTCGGGCTGGTGGGACATCGAGGCCGACTACGACTACCTCTACACCGAGGTCTCGACGGACGGCGGCGCCACCTGGACCGCCGTGGACGGCACCGCCGACGGCAAGCCGATCACCCGCGACGCGAGCGACGCGCCGGCGCTGACCGGTCCGTCGGGCACCTACAAGAAGCTCGTGTACGGCCTGGACGCCTACGCGGGCAAGAAGGTCGACGTCCGCTTCCGCTACCAGACGGACGGCGGCGCGGGCGGCAAGGGCTTCGCGGCCGACGCGATCACCGTCAACGCCGACGGTGCCCCGCTGTTCTCGGACAACGCCGAGGGCGACGACAACGGCTGGACCGCGAAGGGCTTCTCCCGCATCGGCGAGGGCTTCACCAAGGAGTACGAGCAGTACTACCTCGCGGAGAACCGCCAGTACGTCTCGTACGACCAGACCCTCAAGGTCGGTCCGTACAACTTCGGCTTCAAGGCGCCGAAGGACGGCTGGGTCGAGCACTACCCGTACCAGAACGGTCTGCTCATCTGGCTCTGGGACACCTCCCAGAAGGACAACAACACCAGCCAGCACCACGGCTCGGGTCTGGTCCTGCCGGTCGACGCCAACGCCAAGCCGCTGAAGTGGGCCGACGGCACGCTGATGCGCAACCGCATCCAGGCGTTCGACTCGACCTTCAGCACCTACCGCTCGGACACCCTCACGCTGCACAAGGCGGACGCCGCGGTGCGGGTCGGCTCGCACGCGGGCAACCCGGTCTTCGACGACCGCAAGGGTGTCTACTGGTACCAGGAGAACCCGACCGCCGGTGTGAAGGTTGCTGACACCAACACGCGGATCTCGATCGTCAAGGAGCCGAAGAACGGCCAGACGATCACCGTGAAGGTCGGCCCCTCGACGAAGTAGTCTGCATCGTCGCAGGTCAAAGCATGATCGGCCGTCGCCCTCTAGCGGGCGGCGGCCGATCGTGTTTAGGTGCGTCTGACCGAAGTTCTTATTGACAGTGAGTACGGGGGAGTGTGAGGCATGCCCAGCGGAGGCTTCTGCAAGCTGCCCGGAGGCAGCGTGGTGGTCGCGATAGGCCTGCCCAGTCCGGTCGGCGACGGCAGCACGGTGCGCGTCCTGGTCCATGCGGTGAACCGGGCCCGCGCCCTGACCAGGCTGCGGAACCTGGGGCTACGGGCGGTCTATCTGCGGGGGAACGCGGAGCCGCCGACGCCCGACGAGATCACGGCGGTGCTGCACCATCCGGACGGCCTGCTGTGGCGCACCCACGACAAGCAGAGCCAGGAGCTCTGGCATCCGATACGGGCGCTCCTGCATCCGCCAGGCGGGGCGGCGCAGACGGGAGTCGGGGGACCTGGCACGGGATGGGGCTCCGCGTCACACCACCGGCTTCCCTGACAGCTCCACGCCGGCCTCGCGCAGCTGCTCCAGCGCGCGCTGCGTCGTCTCCTCGGCGACGCCGGCCGTGAGGTCGAGCAGGACGTGGGTGCGGAAGCCCTCGCGGGCCGCGTCCATGGCCGTCGCCCGCACGCAGTGGTCGGTCGCGATACCGACGACGTCGACCTCGGTGACCCCGCGGGCGCGCAGCCACTCGGCCAGTGTCGTGCCGTTCTCGTCGGTGCCCTCGAAGCCGCTGTACGCCGCCTCGTAGGCACCCTTGTCGAAGACCGCTTCGATCGCCCCGCTGGCGACGGCCGGGGCGAAGTTCGGGTGGAAGCCCGCGCCCTCGGTCCCCGCGACGCAGTGGGGCGGCCACGAGTCCACGTAGTCCGGCTGCTCCGAGAAGTGGTGACCCGGGGCGACGTGGTGGTCACGTGTGGCGACCACGTGGCGGTAGCCCGCCGTGGCCTGGCCGATCAGGTCGGTGATGGCGGCGGCGACATCCGCGCCTCCCTTCACCGCGAGGCTGCCCCCCTCGCAGAAGTCGTTCTGAACGTCCGCGACGATCAATGCGCGGTGCATGGCGGGTTTCCTTCGGTAAGGGGATCAGCGGCAATGTTCTGAGGGTAGAGACTTCAATCGCCTTGCGGGAGAGGGCATTTGCCCGTTCACTGCGCAGTCGTCGTCTCTCTGGTCATGTCTCGTTCACATGGATCACATCCGGTACTCCGTGGGGATCACCGGCTCGCCGCGCGACAGCTGCACCGCCGACATCGGCAGTCCCGCACGCGCTGCGACATGCCGCTCGCGTGCAGTGTCGAGAGGCTCACGGGCCACGACCTCGCCGCCCTTGACCAGCTCCACGAGCAGCTGCTGGTCGGCGAGCTCGTCCGGCACGGGCCCGGTGCCGAGCACCTCGGCCTCGGCCACGCCCTGTTCGTCGAGCCGGCGGGCAGCCCACTTGCGGCCCCCGACGGATGCCTTGCCGGCCGTCGACCTCTTCGCGACCGGAGTCAGCGGCGCCTTCGGATCGGCCGATGCGGCGCGGGCCACCAGCTTGTAGACCATGGCGCAGGTGGGGTGCCCGCTGCCCGTGACCAGCTGGGTTCCCACGCCGTACGCATCCACGGGCGCGGCGGCCAGCGACGCGATCGCGTACTCGTCCAGATCCGAGGTCACGACGATCTTCGTGTCGTGCGCTCCGAGCTCGTCCAGCTGCTGGCGTACCCGATGCGCGACCAGCAGCAGGTCCCCGGAGTCGATCCGTACCGCCCCGAGCTCCGTGCCGGCGACCTCCACGGCGGTACGGACGGCCTCGGCGACGTCGTAGGTGTCGACGAGAAGGGTCGTACCGCGTCCGAGTGAGTCCACCTGGGCCCGGAACGCGTCCCGCTCGGTGTCGTGCAGCAGGGTGAAGGCGTGGGCGCTGGTGCCGACGGTCGGGATGCCGTACCGGAAGCCCGCGGCGAGATCCGATGTGGAGTCGAAGCCGCCGACGTACGCGGCGCGTGCGGAGGCGACGGCGGAGAGCTCGTGCGTGCGCCGGGCGCCCATCTCGATGAGCCGTCTTCCGCCTGCGGCGGACGACATCCGGGAGGCCGCGGCCGCGATCGCCGAATCGTGGTTGAGGATCGACAGGATCACGGTCTCGAGCAGCACGCATTCGGCGAAGGAGCCCTCGACACGCATGACGGGCGAGCCGGGGAAGTAGATCTGGCCCTCCGGGTAGCCCAGGATGTCGCCGCCGAAGCGATAGTCGGACAGCCAGTCGAGCGTGGGCTCGTCGACGATGTGCCGGTCCCGGAGGAAGCCCAGCACACCCTCGTCGAAGCGGAAGTTCTCCACGGCGTCCAGGACGCGACCGGTGCCCGCGACCACGCCGTAGCGGCGCCCCTCCGGCAGTCGGCGGGTGAAGACCTCGAAGGCCGAGCGGCGGTCGGCCGTACCGGCCTTCAGCGCCGCCTGGAGCATCGTGAACTCGTACTGGTCGGTGAAGAGCGCGGTCGACGGCACATTCACCGGCAGGCCCAGATCTGCAACGTTCACCACGGTCAACCTCGCACTCATGTCTTGCACCACCGACGGGTTTCGGCCGGGTGCCGGACCCGTGGGCATCCGCCCCTGTCGACGCGGCGCCCCGGAAAGGCAGCCACGTTGAGGATGCTACCCCTAATTTCGTCAGAGTGACGAGATGTCGGCGATTCGGCCGGGGTGGTTTGTGCGACGGGGCCCCTCGGGTGGCAGCATGGGTGGAGTGACTGTGCCCACAGAGATCGAGCGCCCCCAGTCGGCCGAGGAGGCCTTCGCCGTACCCGAACCCGATGTCCCGTGGGTGACGATCGTGCACAACGATCCGGTCAATCTGATGAGCTACGTCACCTACGTCTTCCAGGCCTACTTCGGCTACTCCAAGGACAAGGCCCACAAGCTGATGCTGGACGTCCATCACAAGGGACGCGCAGTCGTCTCCAGCGGCAGCCGCGAGGAGATGGAACGCGATGTGCAGGCCATGCACGGCTACGGCCTGTGGGCGACGCTCTCCCAGGACCGCAAGTGATGGCCGGCCACTTCGAGGCGCTGCCCGGCGGCGGCGCGGCAGTCGCGCTCGACGAGGTCGAGATCTCCATCCTCCGTTCGCTCGCCGTCCAGCTCCTCGAGCTGATCGGGCCGGGTGACGAACCCGCCAAGGGTGAGGACCCGCTGGCCGCGCTCTTCGCGGAGGGGCCGTCCGAGCCGCCCTCCGACCCGGCGCTGGCCCGGCTCTTCCCGGACGCGTACGGCGAGCCGGAGGACAACGGGAGCGACGATGAACTCCGCGAGTTCTCTGCCGAGTTCAGGCGCTACACGGAGAAGGACCTGCGCACCCGCAAGCGCGACGACGCCCTCGCGGTGGTGCGCAGTCTCGATGCCCTGACCGCGACAGGGGAGGGCGGCGCGATCCTGAAGCTGTCCGCCGAGGACTCGTTGCACTGGCTGGGCGCGCTCAATGATCTCCGGCTGACCATCGGGACCCGGCTCGAGGTCGCCGACGAGGACGAGAACAACAGCCTGTACCGGCTGCCGGACTCCGATCCGCGCAAGCCGATGGTGATGGCCTACCTGTGGCTGGGTGCGCTGCAGGAGACGCTCGTCGAGACGCTGATGCCCTGACCTGCATGACTGCGCACAGTTATCATCCGTTCGCTCAGCGGACACTCAAATCCGGATAACGATCGCGTCACCGAAGCGGTCTGCCTTGCGGTGGCGTGTGTGATTTGTCCTCTTCTTCCTGTGGCGTGGGCCACAACTGTCTGAGTTGATCAATGGTTCGGGCGTGATAGATCTTCACGACCGCTCGGGGACGCCACCCATGTCCCCGGAGGCGCTTGAGCCGACTGACCGTCGGGAGCACTCCATCCACATCCGGGGGGATCAGGACCTGATCCGCAGCCGCGGCATACGCAGCGGGCGCGGATCAGCATGGAGAAAGGGCGCAGAACCATGACCTCGTTGCAGGTCGACAAGCACGCCGGCGATGGGGCCGGGGGCAGCACTCCGCAGGAGGGCTACGAGCGAGGGCTCGGTAGCCGGCAGGTCCAGATGATCGCCATCGGTGGCGCCATCGGTGTGGGCCTCTTCATGGGAGCCGGGGCGAACATCGCCAAGGCCGGCCCCAGCATCATCCTGATGTACGCCCTGGCCGGCGTCATCATCTTCTTCATCATGCGAGCGCTCGGCGAGCTGCTCCTGTACCGGCCCGTCTCGGGCTCGTTCGCGGAGTACGCCCGGGAGTTCCTCGGCCCGTTCTTCGGGTTCGTCACCGGCTGGACGTACTGGCTCATGTGGGTCGTCACCGGTATGGCGGAACTCACCGCGGCCGCCATCTATGTGCATTTCTGGTTCCCGGAGATCCCGCAGTGGGTCAGCGCCCTGGTCTTCCTGGTGGTGCTCTTCGGCGTCAACCTGATCTCGGTGAAGATCTTCGGCGAGGTCGAGTTCTGGTTCTCGATGGTCAAGGTCACCGCGATCATCGGCATGATCGTGATCGGTCTCGGCGTGCTCACCCTGGGCTTCTCCGACGCCGGTGACACCGCCGCCGTCTCCAACCTCTGGGCGCACGACGGGATCTTCCCGAACGGCATCGGCTCCAGCCTGATGACGCTGCAGGGCGTCATGTTCGCCTACCTCGCCGTCGAACTCGTCGGTGTCACCGCGGGTGAGTCCGAGAACCCCGAGAAGACGCTCCCCAAGGCGATCAACACGCTGCCCTGGCGGATCATCATCTTCTACGTCGGTGCCCTCGTCGTGATCCTCTCCGTCGTGAAGTGGACCGAGTTCGCCGCAGGTGAGAGCCCGTTCGTCCATGCCTTCGACAAGATCGGCATCCCGCTCGCGGCGGGCATCGTCAACTTCGTCGTGCTGACGGCGGCCCTGTCCTCCTGCAACTCCGGCATGTACTCCACCGGCCGGATGCTGCGCGACCTGGCGGCCAACGGCGAGGCCCCGCAGACCTTCGGCAAGCTGAACGCCCGCAAGACCCCGGCCGTCGGCATCGCCGTCTCCGTCGCCCTCATGGGCGTCGGCGTGGTCCTCAACTACGTCGTTCCGGAGAAGGCGTTCGGCTACGTGGTCTCGGTGGCCACCGCCGCCGGCATCTGGACCTGGATGATGATCCTGGTCAGCCACATCCGCTACCGCCGCGCGGTCGACGCGGGCCGGCTGCCCGCCTCTTCCTTCCCGGCCCCCGGCGGTGCCAAGTTCAGCTGGGTCGCTCTGATCTTCCTGATCGGTGTGACCGGCATGATCGGGTACGACGCGGAATCCCGGATCTCGCTGGTCGTCGGGGCCGCCTGGGGCATCGCGCTGGCCATCGGCTGGGTGATCCTGAAGAAGCGCAACCCGCAGCTCACCGAGCGCGCCCCCGAGTACGCGGACGCCGTCAAGCAGCGGTAGGACCGTCTCGTCGATGTCGTCGGATCATGCCGGGCCTTTCCGCCCGGCATGATCCGACAGTCATGTGCGGCCCGCCCGCACGGGACGGACCTCAGGTGAGGCGGACGTCGTCCGCGCGGGCGTGCAGCGTCACTCCGGCGTCGCTGACCGACACGTCCGTCGGGACCAGTCCGACGGGCAGTTCCGGTACGGTGCGCTCCCGGCCGGCGAAGGCCTCGGCGATACGGGGTCCCGTCGGATCGACGGGGCGGCCTGCGAACGACGCGGCCACGGGCACCGCGGTGACGGTGCGTCCGGTGAGCCGCAGCTCGGCGACGACGGACAACGGCAGGCCGAACACCTCGCGGTCGATGCGCAGACGCCCGTCGTCCGCGGACAACGACGCGCCTTCCCCACCGAGGCCGGCGCCGAGCGAGCCGAAGGCGGTGGTGAACCGTGCGTCGGCGCTCGCTGCGGTGTAGGCACCGGCCTTCTCGGTGACCTCGCGCAGATCCAGCGATGCCGTGACCGGCCGGCCCTCGCCGGTGACGGCGTCGGCCCGCACCGCCACCCGCGGGAAGGTCCCCTCGGCCGCGCTCAGCAGGAACGGGAAGGCGTCGATGTTCACCTGCGGGGTGCCGACCACTGCGCTCTGCCGGTCGGCGATCCGGCCGGCGAGACGTTCCTCGGCGACCGCGGCGACGATCCGGTCGGCGACGGGCAGCGCGGCGAGGACCGTGCTCAGTGCGAGCGAGGTCCACAGCAGTCGTCCCCGGAAGCGGAGGGGCATGCGCTTCATGACGCACCCCTGGTCCCCGTGAGGGGGCTGCGATCGGCCTCGGCGGGACGCGCCGGAGGCGGAGCCGGATCGTGGCCGTCGTCCTCGATGGCCATGTGCGGCACGAGCCGGTCCAGCCAGGACGGCAGCCACCAGTTGGCCCGGCCGAGCAGCACCATGGTGGACGGGACGAGGATGCCGCGCACGACGGTGGCGTCCAGCGCGACGGCGGTGGCCAGCCCGATGCCGAACATCTTCACCACCGGGTCGTCGGACAGCAGATAGCTGAGAAAGACGCTGACCATGATGAGCGCGGCGGAGGTGATGATCCGTCCGGTCCCCGCAAGACCGGTGATCACGGCCCGGCGGTTGTCCCCGCCCCGCAGATAGGCCGCGCGGACGGCGCTGAGCAGGAACACCTCGTAGTCCATCGAGAGGCCGAACAGCACGGCGAACATCAGCAGGGGCACGTATCCGGGAATCGGTACGGCCCCCTCCAGGCCGATCAGCGGTGCGCCCCAGCCCCATGCGAACACCGCGGTGAGCACGCCGTACGCGGCGGCGATCGAGATCAGGTTCATCAGCGCGGCCTTCACCGCGATGACCGGGGAGCGGAAGGCCACCAGCAGGAGCAGCCCCGCGACGGCGAGGACGAATCCGACGACCACCGGCATCCTGCGGGCGAGACGGTCGTTGAGATCGGCCTGGGCGGCGGCGGCCCCGCCCACATGGGACACCTGGCCGGTGCCTTCGGTGCCTTCGGTGCCTTCGGTGCCTTCGGTGGCCTCGGGGAGAGTCTCGTCCCTCAGCACGCGCACGAGTTCGGCGGTGGCCGGGTCGCCCGGGGCGGTGTCGGGGGTGACCTGCCAGCGTACGTGCCTGCCGTCGGCGCCCAGTTGCGGCGGCCCGACGGCGGCCACTCCCGGAGCGGCTCGGAGGGCGCCGGTCACGTTCGTGACCCTGGTGTCGTCCGGGCCGGCGGCCCGGGAGGGGAGGGTGCTCACGACCTGCAGCGGTCCGTTGGCGCCGGGGCCGAAGGCTTCGGCCAGCCGGTCGTACGCGGTGCGGCTCGCCGTTCCCGTGGCCTTGTCGCCCGCGTCGAGCTGGCCGAACGTCAGCTGCGAGGCGGGTGCCGCCAGCACGGCGGTGAGGGCGAGACCGGCCAGCAGAAAGCGCCACGGTCGCGCGGCGACATGGGTGGCGATGCGGCCCCAGCCGCGGGGGCGGGCCGGGACCTCGCTCCCGGAAGTGCTCGCAGAACCGGAGCCGGAACGGTCCGGGGCCGGGTCCCCGCCGGCCCCGCCCTGCGCCCGATTTCTCGGGGTGAGCCGCTGCCCCAGCAGGGACATCACCGCGGGCAGCAGGGTGAGCGACGCCGCCATCGCGACGAGTACGGCGATGCCCGGAGCCAGGGCCAGCGCGTGCAGCAGGGGCAGACCGCCGAGGGCCAGTCCGGCCAGCGCGGCGATCACCGCGGTGCCCGCGAAGGCCACCGCCTTGCCGGACCCCGCCGTGGTGCGCGCAGCCGCGTCCTCGACGCCCAGGCCCGCGGCGCGCAGCTCACGGAACCGGGTCAGACAGAAGAGCGTGTAGTCGATGCCCACGCCGAGACCGATCATCGCCGCGATGGTCGTGCCCGTGGACGGCATGTCCATGAGATGGCCCACGAGTCCGATCGCGCACAGCGAGACGGCAAGGCCCAGCGCACCGGTGAACAGCGGGACACCGGCGGCGACGAGACTGCCGAAGCCCACGGCGAGGATGGCGAAGGCCGCCGCGAGACCGATGATCTCGCTGTGGCCGGTGGAGCCCTTGTCCGCGGCGGCGGCGAGATCGCCGCCGGGCGTCACCTCGATACCGGCCCGGGTGGCCGGCGACGCGGCGTCCGTGATGCTCCGCGTCGTCTCGGGGGTGATCTCCCGCCCGGTGACGTCGAGTTCGACCGAGAGGTGGCCGGTGTGTCCGTCGGAGCTCAGGGCGCCGCGGCCCGCCGGTTCGAAGGGCGTCGTGACGGCCACGACGTGGTGCACGTCCTCGATCGCCCGCGCGGCCTCTTCGACCGCTCTGCGCTGCTCGGAGGCGGTGAGTGCCGCGGCGTCGGGAGGTGTGTACAGGACGACGGGCTGTCGGCCGGAGGCTGCGTCGGAGAAGGCCTCGCCGGCATCGCGTGCCGCCTGGCTGTCGCTGCCGGGGATGGTCACGGCCTCGGTGGTGATCTTTCCGAACACCCCCACGGCGGCGGCCAGCGCGGCGAGAAGCAGCAGCCAGGCGGCGACGGTCCGCTTGGGTCGGCGGGCGCACCAGCGCCCGACGGACAGAAGCATCAGGAAAGTGGTCCTCCCGTGCGGCAGGGGGCACGGAAACGGGCCCCACGGGCGGCCCCCCACGAACTTATTGCACTCTGCGTGCAATCGGTACGGTTGCATCGAGAGTGCAACAATGTCAACGAGACATGGGAGGCACCGAGGTGAAGCAGTCGGCTCGACAGGAATCGGACAGCGCTTCGGCCGAGGCTCCGGGGCGAGCGCCCGACGGTCGTACCGAGCGCGGACGGCAGACCCGCGAGAAGATCGCCGACGCGATGCTCTCCCTGCTCGACGAGGGCGAGACCCAGTTCCCCGCGGACCGGGTCGCCGAGCGTGCCGGGGTGTCCCGGCGCCTGGTGTTCCACCACTTCGCCGACATGTCCCAGCTCGCGGACACCGCCATCGCCCGGCGGCTGGAGCAGCTGGCGGTGCAGATCAGACCGCTGCCGACGGACGGCCCCCGGGAGGTGCGGGTGACGGCCCTCACCGAGCAGCGTGCGCGGATCCTGGAGTGGATCACACCGGCCCGGCTGACGATGATGCGGATGGAGCTGTCCGAGCGGGTGGACGAGGCGACCATGCACGTCATGGAATTCGCCCGCCGGAGGCTCGCCGAGGTCTTCGCCCAGGAGCTGGGCCGGGTGCCGGAGACGCACAGGGTCGACCTGCTCAACGGGCTGGACGCGGCGACCACTTGGGGCGCCTGGTACCACTGGCGCAGGAGCGGCCTGGATGTGGTGGCCGCCCGTCGCGCGATGGCGATCAGCGTGTACGCGCTGCTCGCCGCGACCGACGACGTGGAGAACCTGCCCGACCTCCGGGGCGACGGTCCGGCCCCGGTCGCATGAGCCGTCTCACTCCCCGGTCCCCGGATCTCGGACCGGGGGACCGTCCGCATATTCTCGTGAGCATGCTGACCATCACCCAGGCCCTGTACGACCAGATCGTCGCGCACGCCCGCGCCGACCACCCCGACGAGGCCTGCGGTGTGGTCGCGGGACCCGTCGGGGAGGGCCGGCCCGAGCGCTTCATCCCGATGCTCAACGCCGCTCGCTCGCCCACGTTCTACGAGTTCGACTCGATGGATCTGCTCAAGCTGTACCGGGAGATGGACGACCGTGACGAGGAGCCGGTGATCATCTACCACTCCCACACGGCGACCGAGGCGTACCCGTCGCGCACCGACATCTCGTACGCCAACGAGCCCGGCGCGCACTACGTCCTGGTGTCGACCGCGGACACCGACGAGGCGGGGCCCTTCCAGTTCCGGTCGTTCCGGATCGTCGAGGGCGAGGTCACCGAGGAGGACGTGAAGGTCGTCCAGGCGTACTGACGGCGAGAGCCGACCGCGCAGCACCGGTTCAGGTCCGTCGGAGCCCTTGCGTCGCCCGGCTTCGCCGTCCGGCGGGCATCGCCGTCGGCAGTCCGTCAGGTGAACAGGTCGCGTCCGCGATGCGAGATCACATGCCGGAGGACGGATCGGGAATCGTTACGATGACCGCATGGTTTCGAACGACGTGAGCGAGAAGACGCCGGGCATGCTGCTCGTGGCGCGGCTGCACGTCGATCTGTGCCGCCTCGCCAGCGCCATCTGTACGCGCTGCGCGGACCGTCGTACGGCCTGAGCCACGGCCCCGAACGACGCACCCCCTGCACCGACCCCCGCGCGGGGGCCGATCCGCGCGCCCCGTACACAACGCCCTTACGTCCCTCCCGACAGGAGCCACCCATGGCCATCGAGGTCCGCATCCCGACCATCCTCCGCACCTACACCGACGGCGCCAAGGCCGTCGAGGGCAACGGGGCCACCCTCGCCGATCTGTTCGCCGACCTCGAGACCCGGCACGCCGGAATCAGGGCACGGCTCGTCGACGAGGCCAACGGGGACCAGCTGCGCCGCTTCGTGAACGTCTATCTGAACGACGAGGACGTCCGCTTCCTGGACGGCATCTCCACCGCGCTGACCGACGGCGACAACGTCACGATCCTGCCGGCCGTCGCCGGCGGCCGGGTCTGATCCTGATGCGTTACGACTCCCCGCTCGCCGCGGTCGGCAACACGCCGCTGGTCCGGCTGCCCCGGCTGTCCCCGTCGGACGACGTCCGTATCTGGGCGAAGCTGGAGGACCGCAACCCGACCGGATCGGTCAAGGACCGTCCCGCGCTCCACATGGTCGAGCAGGCGGAGAAGGACGGCCGGCTCACACCCGGCTGCACGATCCTGGAGCCGACCAGCGGCAACACCGGGATCTCGCTGGCGATGGCGGCCAAGCTGAAGGGCTACCGCATCGTCTGCGTGATGCCGGAGAACACCTCGCAGGAGCGCCGGGACCTGCTCGCCATGTGGGGCGCCGAGATCATCTCGTCCCCGGCGGCGGGCGGATCCAACACCGCGGTGCGGGTCGCGAAGGAACTGGCCGCCGAGCACCCGGACTGGGTGATGCTCTACCAGTACGGAAACCCGGACAACGCGGGCGCGCACTACGCGACCACCGGTCCGGAGATCCTCGCCGACCTGCCCTCCGTCACCCACTTCGTGGCGGGCCTCGGCACCACCGGCACGCTCATGGGCGTGGGCCGCTTCCTGCGCGAGCACAAGCCGGACATCAAGATCGTCGCGGCCGAGCCGCGCTACGACGACCTCGTCTACGGGCTGCGCAACCTCGACGAGGGGTTCGTGCCGGAGCTGTACGACGCCTCCGTCCTCACCACCCGCTTCTCGGTCGGCTCGGCCGACGCGGTCACCCGCACCCGTGAGCTCCTCCAGCAGGAGGGCATCTTCGCGGGCGTCTCCACGGGCGCGGCGCTCCATGCGGCGATCGGAGTCGGCAAGAAGGCGCTCAAGGCGGGGGAGTCCGCGGACATCGTCTTCGTCGTCGCCGACGGCGGCTGGAAGTACCTCTCGACGGGCGTCTACACGGCCCCGACGACGGAGGCCGCGATCGAGACCCTGCAGGGCCAGCTCTGGGCGTGAGGGTGTTCCGAGCCCCCGCGCCTGCGGTCCGACGGGCTGATCGCCCGCGGTCCTGATCCGCGGACTCCGCGGCCCACTGCCGGATCCGCGTCCGGGTCGGCTCAGAGGTCGGCTCAGGGGACCAGGTGCCGCACCTGGTCCCACAGGAGCGGGTCGACCACGCCCACCCGGCGGCGGAAGTCACGGACCCGTACCTTCCGCAGCTCGTCCGTCTCCAGGAAGCTGGGGCGGCCCTGGGCGTCGCCCACCGCGCCCGGAGGCAGCGGGATCACGCCGGGGCGGGCGTCGTGGTACTTGCTGGTGATCTTGGCGACATGCGCGTCGCCGCCGCGGACGTGCAGGACCAGACACGGCCGGTCCTTGGAGCCAGGACCGTCCTCGTACGGAACGTCCGCCCACCAGATCTCGCCGGGCTGGGGGCCCTGCCCCGGCACCGCCGGAGTCGGAGCCCGGCGCTCACCGGGCCTCCCGGGCGGCCGGGCCCGCCCCCCGGGGCGTACCCGCGACACCGCGGCCACCAGCGCGATCACCACCACCGCGCCGAGCGCGAGCCACCAGGACGTGTCCATACCCAGACCGTACCGGCGCGTCCTGCGTACCGCCCGCCCCGCGTGCACGCCCCGCGCACCTCGTCCTATCCGGTGACAGGGCAGGTGAGTTCCCCCACAACGGGTAGCCGCGAAGGAGCGGCCAACCCTTTCGCGCCTTACGCTCGACAAACCGCACGACCTCCCCGCGCACCCTTCAGCATTCCCCGTTCCCCGTCCACGGACGACCGTCCACGGAGGTTCAAGCTCCATGAAGCTCACCGTCGTCGGCTGCTCGGGGTCGTTCCCGTCCGCGGAATCGGCCTGCTCGAGCTACCTCGTCGAGGCCGACGGCTTCCGGCTGCTCCTCGACATGGGCAACGGCGCCCTCGGCGAGCTGCAGCGCCACATCGGTCTCTACGACCTCGACGCCGTCTTTCTCAGTCATCTGCATGCGGACCACTGCATCGACATGTGCGGGTACTTCGTCGCCCGCTACTACCGCCACGACGGCGGCCGCTGCGACGCCATTCCGGTCTACGCGCCGGAGGGCGCGGAGCAGCGCCTCACCACCGCCTACGCGGACACCCCCTCCGACAAGTCCATGAGCGAGGTCTTCGACTTCCACGTCCTCAAGCCGGGCGCCTTCGAGATCGGGCCCTTCTCGGTCCGTACGGAGAAGGTCGCGCACCCCGTCGAGACCTTCGCCATCCGTGTCGAGCACAACGGCAGGTCCCTCACCTACTCCGGCGACACGGGTGTCTGCGAGGGCCTCGTGGATCTTGCCGAGGGCACCGACCTCTTCCTCTGCGAGGCGGCGTTCACCCACGGCAAGGAGGACATCCCCGACCTCCACCTCAACGGTCGCGAGGCAGGCGCCCACGCCGCCCGCGCAGGGGTGCGCAAGCTGGTGCTCACGCACATCCCGCCCTGGACGGACGCCCAGCAGAACCTGGCGGACGCCCGCGCGGTGTACGACGGCCCGGCCGAGCTGGCGGTCCCGGGCGCGGTCCACGAGATCTGACGCCCGGCCGACCCGCCCGCCCGCCCGCGTCCAGCGCGGACAGGGGCCTGTGTCCGGTGCCCTGAGCCCGCACCCGGCGCCTGCGGCCTGCGGCCGGTGCAGATGCCCGCGGGCAGAGATGCCGGCGACTGCGCGCGGTCCGCGTCCCGCCCGGGCCCGTAGCCTTCGGCCCGTGTTCGGGGCCGCGGCCGGTGCCCGCACTTCGCAGGTGTCCGGGGGCGCGGTTCGCGTCCCGCCCGGGGCCCGTAGCCTTCGGCCCGTGTTCGGGGCCCGCAGCCGGTGTCCGCACTTCGCAGATGCCTGCGGTCGGCAGTGGCGCTTGGGGCCGGGCGCCTGTGGGGGGTGTCGGTCTGCGGTATCGGCCGGTGCCCGCACTTCGCAGATGCCCGCGGGCGCGGTCCGCGTCCCGCCCGGGGCCCCGTGCCCGTGGCGGGTGTCCGGCACATGCGCAGCCCCAGCTGTGGCCGGTGTTCTCCGCAGCGCGTGGCGGGCGTCCGGCGACTCCGCGCGGTCGCCAGGGGCGTCCGGGGTCCGCAGCCCTCGTCCGTGCTCGGCAGCCCGTGACTGATCCCGGCGACTCCGCGCGGTCGCCAGTGGTGCCCGGTGCCCTGGGCCCGTGTCCGGCGCATGCGGCCTGAGGCCGGTGACCACACTCCGCAGCCGCAGCCGCAGCCGCAGCCGCAGCCGCAGCCGCAGCCGCAGCCGCAGCCGCAGCCGGAGCCGGAGCCGGAGCCGGAGCCGGAGCCGGAGCCGCAGCCGCAGCCGCAGCCGCAGCCGGAGCCGGAGCCGGAGCCGCAGCCGCAGCCGCAGCCGCGGTCGGCGCCCATCGCTGAGGCCGGCGACCGGCCCCCACACCCCGGGCCCGTACCCGTGGCGGTGTCCGGCACTTGCGCGGCCTGCGGCCGCAGCGGAGGCATCGGCCGGTGCCCGCGGCCGCGGGCACCGGCCTCCGGCAGCCGGGCCGTGCGGATGGTGGGCCCGCACCACGGGCGGCCCATGACCGCAGGCCATCCACGGACGGCCTCGTTAAAATCGCATAAAACTGACACATCGTCCTGATCTGAGAGGAAACATGGCCGATGACGTCGCGGACATCCGCCCACCGCCCAGCCCGCACGACCCCCACCAGCAGGGGGAACTGAAACACAACGCGATCGGTTTCCTCGACGCACTCGTCATCGGCATCAACGCCACCTCCCCGGCGTACTCGCTGGCCGCCGTCATCGGAGCCGTGGTGGCCCTCGTCGGGATCTACGCCCCGGGTGTCGTCCTGGCGTCATTCGTGCCGATGCTGCTGATCGCCTCGGCCTTCTTCTACCTCAACCACGTCGACCAGGACTGCGGTACGACGTTCTCGTGGGTCACCCGGGCCATGGGCCCCTGGGCAGGCTGGTTCGGCGGCTGGGCCATCATGATGACCGGCGTCCTCGTGGTCGGTTCGCTGGCCGACGTCGCCGTCGGCTTCGGACTGCTCACCTTCGGCCTCGACAGCTGGGCCGACAACGCCGTCATCCGCCAGGTGCTCACGGTGCTGGTCATCCTCGTCATGACGGCCATCTGCGTCATCGGCACCGAGGCGTCGGCCCATGTGCAGAACGTGCTCATCCTCGCGCAGATCGCCTCCCTGCTCGCCTTCGCCATCGTCGCGGTCTACCGCGTCTACGACGGCACGAGCCCTCTCGGCCCCGTCGAACCCGCCATCGAGTGGCTGAACCCGTTCGGGGCAGGTGGCGCCGCCCTGACCGGCGGCCTGCTGCTGGGCGTGTTCATGTACTGGGGCTGGGAGTCGGCGGTGAATCTCACCGAGGAGGTCAAGAACTCCGCCAGCGCCCCCGGCCGGGCCGGGATCTGGTCGACGATCATCCTGCTCGTGACCTATCTGTCGGTCACCATCGCGGTCGTGGCCTTCGCCGGACCGGCGTTCCTGGCCGAGAACGCGTCCGAGGAGGAGTTCATCTTCGCGCTGCTCGCCCGCCAGGTCATGGGCGGGTGGGACTGGCTCGTGCTGCTGGCGGTCTGCACCTCCGCACTGGCCTCGACCCAGACGACGATCATTCCGGCGTCCCGCACGGGGCTGTCGATGGCCCGTCGGGGAGCGCTGCCGTTCGTGTTCGCCCGTATCCACCCGCGCTTCCACACCCCCGATGTGAGCACCTGGGCCGTGGCCTTCGTCGCCATCGCCTGGTATCTGATCGTCAGCCAGATCAGCGAGAACGCCCTGTTCGACTCCCTCACGGCGCTGTCGCTGCTCATCGCGTTCTACTACGCGCTCACGGGCCTCGCCTGTGCCGTCTACTACCGGCGCCATCTCACCGAGAGCGTCCGCAACTTCCTCCTGATCGGCGTGGGTCCGCTGATCGGCTCCGTGCTGCTGCTGTGGCTGCTGGTGGAGTCCGTCATCGACATGTCGAATCCCGCCAACTCCTACAGCGGCGTCTCGTGGTTCGGTCTCGGCCCGCCACTCGTCATCGGTATCGGCATCGTGATCGTGGGACTGCTCATCATGTTCGCCCGGCGCCTGACGACTCCGGGATTCTGGAGCGAGCGCCGTGGCGTGGCCGATCCGGATCTCGTGCACGCCATGGAGCACCACCACAAGAGTGCCAAGCTCCCCAGAGGGCCCGAGGAGTCCTGAGATGTCGGTCGTCCTGGGCTACGACGAGTCGCCGGGCGCGGTGCGGGCGCTGCGGGTCGCGATCGAGGTGGCGTCGGCGTTCGGCGAGCCCCTCGTGCTGGTCTACGGTGCCGGCGCCCCGGGTGCCATGGGCGAGGAGTACAAGACCCACGCGGCGGCCCTGCGCCAGGCCGGCAGGGTCGCGCTCGCCCATGCGGTCGAGGCGGCCGACGACGCCGGGGTGCCGACGGCCGTGGAGATCGTGGACGAAAGGCCGGCCCAGGCTCTGCTGGACGCCGCCGCCCGCCACGACGGGCGCGTCATCGTGGTCGGCAGCTACGGCGAGAGCCCGATGCGCGGTGCACTGCTCGGCTCGACCCCGCACAAGCTGCTGCATCTGTCGACGGTTCCCGTGCTCTGCGTCCCGGCCGACGACGAGGTTGCCTGAGCCCCGTGGTCCGGCCCGGTCACCCGTGCGCCGCCCGCCGCGCCGGAGCGCCCGCCCTCCGCAGGGAGGACGGGCGCTCCGGGGTCGACGCGGCAGGTCCTACCCGGCCTCGGACTTCTTCAGCTCCGCCAGTTCCTCGTCGGACTCGCGGCCCGGGGTCGGAAGGTTGAACTTGACGATGGCGAAGCGGAAGACCACGTAGTAGACCGCCGCGAACGCCAGACCGACCGGGATGATCAGCCAGGGGTTGGTCGCCTTGTTCCAGCCCAGGCCGAGGTCGATGAGGCCGGCGGAGAAGGTGAAGCCCGCGTGTGCCCCGAGCGCCCAGGTGACTGCCATGGAGATCGCGGTCAGCACGGCATGGATCGCGTACAGCAGCGGCGCGATGAACATGAACGAGAACTCGATCGGCTCGGTCACGCCGGTCACGAAGGAGGTCAGCGCGAGCGAGATCATCATGCCGGTGACGACCTTGCGGCGCTCCGGGCGGGCGGTGTGGGCGATGGCGAGCGCGGCGGCCGGGAGGCCGAACATCATGATCGGGAAGAATCCCGTCATGAACAGGCCGGCGCTCGGGTCACCGGCGAAGAAGCGGTGCAGGTCACCGTGGACGACGTCCCCGGCCGCGTTGGTGAAGTCACCGATCTGGAACCAGGCCACGGTGTTCACGAACTGGTGCATGCCGATCGGGATCAGCGCGCGGTTGATGAGGCCGAAGAGGCCGGCACCGCCGGCGCCGAGGCCGGTCATCCAGGTGCCGAAGTCGGAGATGACCCCGCCGATCGGCTCCCAGACGAGGCCGAAGAAGACGCCCATGACCACGCCGACGAAGGCCATCATGATCGGGACGAGACGGCGGCCGTTGAAGAAGCCGAGCCAGTCCACCAGCTTGGTGCGGTGGAACCGCTGCCACAGCACCGCGGCCAGCAGACCCATGATGATGCCGCCGAGAACTCCCGGGTTGTTGTACGTCGCGGCGACGTCGACGCCCTTGTTCTCGGTGGTGTTGACCACGGCCTCGGTCACCGGGAAGGCGGTGAGGACGTTCTTGTACACGAGGAAACCGACGAGGGCCGCGAGCGCGGTGGAGCCGTCGGACTTCTTGGCGAAGCCGATGGCGACGCCTATGCAGAAGAGCAGGGGCAGATTGGCGAAGACTGCGTCGCCGGCGGTGGCGAACACCGCCGCGACCCTGTCCCAGCCGAGGCCGTCGGCACCGAAGACATCCGGCTGGCCGAGGCGCAGCAGAATGCCCGCGGCGGGCAGGACGGCGATGGGCAACTGAAGGCTGCGGCCCACCTTCTGCAGGCCCTGGAACAGGCCGGAGCCCCACTTCTTGGCGGGCGGTGCCGTTGCGGCGGTAGCCGTGGTCACAACTTCCTCCATCGGGCAAGGCGCCGCCCGGGACCGGGGGAAGGGGGGACGGCGGCGTCTCGGGGGAAACGCGGCCTAAGGTCTGGACCGCGTGGTCTACACCATTGAGAGGTGTAGACCTGTTGTAGCACGTGAGGATTGGATAAGGAACCTGCGAAATTCCGACGGTCGGTCAGGTTCCGGGCTCATACCAGGGCATTACCGGCGAAGGCCCTCGGACCGCCGGGGTCGAGGGCCTTCGTGGTGCGGGCGGCGGGGCGGTGGAAGGTCCGGTCGCCCCGCTCACGCCTTGGTCTGTTCGTCCTCCATCTGCTCCTCCAGCCTTTCAGGCCCCCGCCCCGGGGTCGGGAGGTCGAACACCTTGATGAGGACGCGGAAGAGGACGTAGTAGACCACCGCGAAGCAGGCGCCGATCGGGATGATCAGCCAGGGCTTGGTGTCCAGGTTCCAGAAGGCGATGTAGTCGATCGCGCCGGCCGAGAAACTGAATCCCGCATGGACCCCCAGTCCCCAGGTGATCGCCATCGAGGCGCCCGTGAGCAGGGCGTGCAGCCCGTACAGCAGGGGCGCCGCGAACATGAAGGAGAACTCGATCGGTTCGGTCACCCCGGTCACGAACGACGTCAGTGCGACGGAGAGCATCAGGCCCCCCACGCGCTTGCGGTGCTCGGGGCGGGCGCAGTGCGTCATGGCGAGCGCGGCTGCCGGGAGCCCGAACATCATGATCGGGAAGAAGCCCGACATGAAGAGGCCGGCGTCCGGGTCGCCCGCGAACCAGCGCGTCAGGTCGCCCTGGACAACGGTGCCGTCCGGTGTGGTGTACTCACCCGCCTGGAACCAGAGGAAGACGTTCAGGAACTGGTGCATCCCGATGGGGATCAGCAGTCGGTTCGCCACCCCGAAGATGCCGGCGCCCCAGGCGCCGAGGTCGATGAGCTGCTTGCTGAACCACTGCAGGGCATCGCCCACCGGCTGCCACAGCAGCCCGAAGACTACGCCGAGGACGAAGCAGACGAACGCCATGATGATCGGGACGAGCCGGCGGCCGCCGAAGAAGCCCAGCCAGTCGACGAGTCTGGTGCGGTGGTAGCGCTGCCAGATCGTGGCCGTCAGCAGGCCGATCAGGATGCCGCCCAGCACCCCGGGGTTCTGAGGGACCCCCTCGGGCATGTCCTTCGTCACCGAGCCCGCGACCGGGAACGCCCTGAGGACGTTGTAGTAGACCAGGAACCCGGCGACCGCGGCGAGCGCGGTGGAGCCGTCGGACTTCTTGGCGAAGCCGATGGCGACGCCGATGCAGAAGAGCATGGGCAGCCCGAGCTTCGGGTCGAGGATGCCTCCGCCGCCCTTGAGGAGGATGTCCGAGACCTTGTCCCAGAAGGGGCCGTGCAGATAGGTGCCGATGAGGTTGCCGAGGCTGATCAGCAGGCCGGCCGCGGGCAGGACCGCCACCGGGAGCTGCAGGCTCCGGCCGATCTTCTGGAGACCCGGAAGGAGTCCTCCGGCCCACCGCGCCTTCCGCGGCGGGGCGGCTGCGCTGCCGGCGGTCATCGGTATCCTCCCTCGATGCACACTGGTGTAGACCAGTTGCGATAAGCTCGCCGGTGCCCGGCTGTTGAGGCGCGGGCGGGGTGCCGGTGATCGTCATCCTTCGGCACACATCCGCAACTCGCCCGCGAAGTTGGGCCAATCGTGAGTTAACGTGTCAAAACGACCATCGGCCTCCGGCCCCAGGCCGGCTGCACCTTCCGGGGACACCCCGGGATTCCCGGCCGAAGAGGACTTCAGGGAGGAACACATGGCCAGCAAGGCTGAGAAGATCGTCGCCGGGCTCGGCGGGCTCGACAACATCGAGGAGGTCGAGGGCTGCATCACCCGGCTGCGCACCGAGGTCAACGACCCGAGCCTGGTCGACGAGGCAGCGCTGAAGGCCGCCGGTGCCCACGGCGTCGTCAAGATGGGCACCGCGATCCAGGTCGTCATCGGCACCGACGCCGACCCCATCGCCGCGGAGATCGAAGACATGATGTGAGCCCTGGTCCACTGTGCGCGAGGGGCCCGATCCCGTCCGGATCGGGCCCCTCGCGCACGTACGGCTAGGCTCATCACCATGTCTCGAATCGACGGCCGCACCCCTGAACAGCTCCGCCCGGTCACCATCCAGCGCGGATGGAGCAAGCACGCCGAGGGCTCGGTCCTCGTCTCCTTCGGTGACACCCGGGTCTTCTGCACCGCCTCCGTCACCGAAGGCGTCCCGCGCTGGCGAAAGGGCAGCGGTGAAGGCTGGGTCACCGCCGAGTACTCGATGCTGCCGCGCTCGACCAACACCCGCGGCGACCGCGAGTCCGTACGCGGCAAGATCGGCGGACGGACCCATGAGATCTCCCGACTGATCGGACGCTCGCTGCGTGCCGTCATCGACTACAAGGCCCTCGGCGAGAACACGATCGTGCTCGACTGCGACGTCCTCCAGGCCGACGGCGGCACCCGTACCGCCGCCATCACCGGCGCCTATGTCGCTCTCGCCGACGCCGTCTCGTGGGCCCAGGGCAAGAAGCTCGTCAAGGCGGGCAAGCAGCCCCTGACCGGAACCGTCGCCGCCGTCTCTGTCGGCATCGTCGACGGCACCCCCCTCCTCGACCTCTGTTACGAGGAGGACGTCCGCGCCGAGACCGACATGAACGTCGTCTGCACCGGCGACGGCCGCTTCGTCGAGGTCCAGGGCACCGCCGAGGCCGAGCCCTTCGACCGCAAGGAGCTCAACGCACTCCTCGATCTGGCCACCGGAGGCTGCGCCGATCTCGCCGCACTCCAGACCGAGGCTCTTGCCCGCACGATCGACGGGTAGAGAAGCAACCAAGGACGCGACTGCAGGCGTCGTTACCGGCACGGGCGCACGGGCTGAACCGTGCGCCCGTCCGTAACCCTGGGAGGGGACCGTTCCATGCGCAGCCGCCGTATCGCACTCGCCGTCGTCACCGCCGTCGCGCTCACCGGAGCCGTCGGCTGCAGTGCCGTCGACAAGGCACTGGACTGCGTCCAGACCGCCGACGCCATAGCCACCAGCGTGGACAGGCTCTCGGGGGCCGTCTCCGGCGCGACCGACGATCCCACCCAGCTCAACGAGGCCCTCAACGACATCGATCAGGAACTGGGAAACCTGAAGGACACGACCGACAACGCGGATCTGACCAAGGCCGTCGACGACCTCACCAAGGGAGTCGAGAACGTTCGGACGGCCGTCGAGAACGGCGACAACACCCCGGACATCAAGCCCATCACGGACGCCGCCGCCGAGGTCGGCAAGGTCTGCACCCCGTAACCGGCGTGGACTCCGCGTGGATACTGGGCGCATGACCCGCCTGATCCTCGCCACCCGCAACGCCGGAAAGATCACCGAACTCCGGGCGATCCTCGCCGACGCAGATCTCGCTCATGAGCTCGTCGGCGCGGACGCCTACCCCGACATCCCCGACGTCAAGGAAACCGGCGTCACCTTCGCCGAGAACGCCCTGCTCAAGGCCCATGCCCTCGCCCGCGCCACCGGCCTTCCGGCTGTCGCCGACGACTCGGGTCTCTGCGTCGACGTCCTCGGCGGTGCCCCCGGCATCTTCTCCGCCCGCTGGTCCGGCAGCCACGGCGACGACGCCGCGAACCTGCGGCTGCTGCTCGCCCAGCTCTCCGACATCGCCGACGGACACCGCGGAGCCCACTTCGCCTGCGCAGCAGCGCTCGCCCTCCCGGACGGCACGGAACGGGTCGTCGAGGGCCGGCTGCGGGGGGTGCTGCGCCACGACCCGGTCGGCACGAACGGGTTCGGCTATGACCCGATCCTCCAGCCGGAGGGGTACGACGTGACGTGCGCGCAGCTGTCCCCGGAGGAGAAGAACGCGATCAGCCACCGGGGGAAGGCGTTCAGGGCACTGGTCCCGGTGGTCCGCGAACTCCTCGCGTAGCCGCGCGGCTCGCGGCGGCGCGGACCCAATTGCCCGCGTGTGCCGCTGAAGTGATGTGGTGCGGCCGGAGGGACTCGAACCCTCACGGGTGTTACCCCACTGGGACCTAAACCCAGCGTGACTGCCAATTCCACCACGGCCGCATGTCGCCCGGCCATGCTACTGGCCGGGCGACCGTGCTCAGAGGCCGAGGTCCTTGATGACCTTGGCGACGTGGCCGGTGGCCTTCACGTTGTAGAGGGCACGCTCGACCTTGCCGTCCTCGTCGACGACCACCGTCGAGCGGATCACACCGGTGACCGTCTTGCCGTAGAGCTTCTTCTCGCCGAAGGCCCCGTACGCCTCCAGGACCGACTTCTCCGGGTCGCCGACCAGCGTGACCTTGAGGCTCTCCTTGTCGCGGAACTTCGCGAGCTTCTCCGGCTTGTCCGGGGAGACGCCGATGACGTCGTATCCCGCGCCCGCCAGCAGGTCCAGGTTGTCGGTGAAGTCACAGGCCTGCTTGGTGCAGCCCGGGGTCAGGGCCGCGGGGTAGAAATAGACGATGACCTTGCGGCCCCTGTGGTCGGCGAGCGAGATCTCGTTGCCGTCCGCATCGGGCAGGGTGAAGTCCGGGGCGGTGTCGCCGGGCTGGAGTCGCTCACTCATTCTCGGTTCTCCTCAAGGGTTACGGGCGTACGTGCCGAGCGTAATAGGGGTGCCGTGGGGTGCGCCGGGCGTCGAGCTGACAGACTGTCGATGACGTAGCAGTTGACGAGCAGTACCGGATACGACGACGGAGGCGGCGCGGTGTCGGATTCCAGGACCCCTGCGCAGATCGAGGCGGACATCGTCCGCCGGCGCGACAGGCTTGCCGAGACTCTCGACGAGATCGGGGTGCGGGTGCACCCGAAGACGATCGTCGGGGATGCGAAGGCCAGGGTCGCCGCGACCGTGGACCAGACGGCCGGGCGGGCATTCGTCGCCGCGAACCGGCTGATGACGGATGTGCGGGCCCGCTTCGTGCACCACGACGGCGCGCCCCGGCTGGAGCGCCTGGTGCCCGCGGCTCTCGTCGTCGTGGGGGCCGTGGGGCTGCTGGCGCTGTCGGTCAGGAAGCGGAAGGCGTGACCGGCGGTCACCCCGGCGGGGTGCGGTCCGGCTCCGGCCAGGTAAGTTCGTGGTCGTGAGCGAGAACACGCACGACAAGCTGCCGATCAAGATGCTGCACGACCGGGTCCTGGTCCGGTCCGACGTCCCGGAGGGCGAGCGGCGCTCGGGCGGCGGCATTCTGATTCCGGCGACCGCTGCGGTCGGCCGGCGCCTCGCCTGGGCCGACGTGGTTGCCGTCGGGCAGAACGTCCGCACGGTGGAGCCCGGGGACCGGGTGCTGTACGACCCCGAGGACAGGGCGGAGGTCGAGGTGCGCGGCGTCGCGTACATCCTGATGCGCGAGCGCGATCTGCACGCGGTCGCGGCGGACCGCTTCGAGGGCGGCGAGGACTCGACCGGGCTGTATCTCTAGCCCCGGCCCTTGCCCGTCCTTGCCGGCATGGCCGCAGGGCGAGGCGTGAAGAGAGAGAACGGCCTGGTGACGGGGTTCACCAGGCCGTTTCCCTTCTCTTTGTTACCTTGGGAGCAACCCGACGAGACGCGCCGTACCGGGCAAGGCAAAGACGACGCACCCCGCACGAAGTCCACGTCTCGGAGGTGCCTGTCATGGCCTGGTTTCTGCTCGTCCTCGCCGGTCTGCTCGAGGTCGGCTGGTCGGTCGGGATGAAGTTCACCGACGGTTTCACGCGGCTGTGGCCCAGCGTTTTCACCGGTGCGGCGATCGTCGTGAGCATGCTGCTGCTGTCCTCCGCCGCCCGATCGCTGCCGATCGGTACGGCGTACGGGGTATGGGTCGGCATCGGCGCGGCGGGCGCCGCGGTGGTCGGCATGGTCGCGCTGGGCGAGCCGGCGACCGCTGCCAGGATCTTCTTCGTCGTGCTGCTGCTGGTGGCCGTCGTGGGGCTGAAGGCGACCTCTGGTCACTGAGCCGCACGCTTTGCCGCACGGAGACCCGTGGCCACCGGGCCGGCGCCTGCCGCCCCGGTGGCCACTGCCGATCCTTGCCGGTGTACGGGTCCTGCGCTGATGGCACGGGCGTCACTGACGGCGGGGGACCGTTCCCTGTCCGGCGGTTCCCGGGGTGTTGCCCCTGTCCACAGCGCCGCCTCCCCGGTGCCTGCCTCCGTCTGCCGCGCCTCTCCGGTGGCTGCCTCCGTCTGCCGCGCCTCGGTGCGTGCCGGTCGTGCCGCCTCTGCGTGCGGCTCCGTCCGGTGTGGCGCCTCTGCGCGTGGCTCCGTCCGGTGTGCCGCCTCTGCGTGTGTCCCGGCCGCCGCCGTATCCGGGCCACCCCGTCCCGGGGGCGCCGGGGATGAGGTCGCCGAGCGTCGGGCCGCCGGTCGCCCTGCCCGGGCTTGTGACCCGGTGCCCGGGGAGCACGGTGCCCGGTGAGCCGGGCGCCGTGCTCCCCGGGAAAGGTGTCCGGCTTCCCTGCCGGGGGGCGCCGGGGCGGTTCCCGGCGTCCGGCACCATCGCGGCGGACTCGTCGTCCTCGTCGGCATAGCCGAACTCGTCCGACTCGTCGTCGGCCCACCGCCGCCCGTGCCAGGGAGTCAGTTCCTCGTCGACGTCCTCGTCCAGCTCCAGGTCGAAGTCGCTGATCTCGGTGTCCTTGAGCGCCGCGGCCGTGAACTGCGCCCAGATCCGGGCGGGCGGGCCGCTGCCGCCGATGCGGGCATAGCCCAGCGCCCCGTACAACGGTTTCTGCACCGCCGTGTCCGGGTCCTGGCCCATGACGGCGACGACCGTGGCCAGTTCCGGGGTGTAGCCGGCGAACCAGGCGGCCTTGTCGTCCTCGGCCGTGCCGGTCTTGCCGGCCGCCGGGCGGCCCGCGGCCTGCGCGGCCATCCCGGTCCCCTCCTCCACCACGTTCCGCAGCACCGCCGTCGTGGTGTCGGCTGCCTCCCGGCTGATGACCTGTTCGCCGGACGTCCGGGGGAGGTCGATCTCCTCCCCGGCCCTGGTGATCCTCGAGACAAGGGTGCAGGTGCCGTTCCTGCCGTGGTTGGCGAGCGTCGCGTATGCCTCCGCCATCTCGAGGACGCTGGCCGTGGCGACGCCGAGCGCGATCGACGGGGTGGCCGTCAGGTCCGGTGTGTTCGGGGAGATGCCCAGCGCGATGGCCGTTTCCCTGACCCTCGCCGGGCCGACGTCCTGAGCCATCTGCGCGTACACCGCGTTGACCGAGGCGTCGGTCGCGGCACTGACGGTGATGGAGCCGTAGGAGGTGTTGTCCTCGTTCTCGGGGGCGTACCCGATCGGCCCGTAGTGGCCCAGGACCTCGCGCTGGTCGGTGCCGTCGTAGACGGTGTGCGGAGTGATCGGGCGCCCGTCCCTCGTACGCGCGCCGTTCTCGACGGCGGCGGTGAAGACGAACGGTTTGAAGGTGGAGCCGACCTGGTAGTCGCGGCGGGTGGCATTGTTGACGTACTGCTTGGTGTAGTCGATGCCGCCGTACATCGCGACGACCTTGCCCGTCGCCGGGTCGATGGACGCGCCGCCGACGCGGACGTTGCGGTCCACGGGCCTGCGCTTGCTGCGCTTGGACAGGACGTGTTCCTCCACCGCCCGGACGAAGGCGTCCTGCTTCGGCTTCTGCAGCGTGGTCGTGATCCGGTAGCCGCCGCGCGCCAGGGTGTTGTCGTCGATGATGCCGTTGCTCGTGAGGTAGTCCTCGACGGCCTGGACGATGTAGCCGCGCTGACCGGAAAGACCGGTCGCGGGCCGGGCCCTGTTCGGCACGGGGAAGGTCATCGCGGCCCGTTCGTGGGGATCGAGCCACTGCTCCTTCACCATGCCGTCGAGCACGTAGCTCCAGCGGGCGAGCGCGGGGTCCCTGTTCTCGGGGTGGGTGGTCACGTCGTAGGCGCTGGGCGCATTGAGGAGCGAGGCGAGATAGGCGCCCTCGGCGGTGCCCAGCTCGTTGACGTCCTTGCCGTAGTACGCCAGCGCCGCCGCCTGGATGCCGTACGCGTTGCGGCCGAAGTAGCTGGTGTTGAGGTAGCCCTTCAGGATGTCGCTCTTGCTCTGTTCGCGGTCCAGCTTGATGGCGATGAAGAACTCCTTCACCTTCCGGGTGACGGTCTGCTCCTGGCCCAGGTAGTAGTTCTTCACGTACTGCTGGGTGATCGTGGAGCCGGACTGCCTGCCTTTGCCGGTCAGGGTGTTCCAGCCGGCTCGGAGCATCGCCTGGGGGTCGACCGCCCGTTCGGAGTAGAAGTCGCGGTCCTCGGCGGCGAGAACGGCGCGCTGGACGTTGTGCGGAACCTGGCTGAGTTCGACGTTCTCCCGGTTGATCTCGCCGTCGCGGACGATCTGGGTGCCGTCCTCGTAGAAGAAGACGTTGGACTGCGCGATGGCGGTGGCGTTGGCGGGCGGGATGTGGACGAGCATGTAGCCCGCCACGAAGCCGCCGATGAGGACGAGCGCGACGATCAGGAGCGAACCGAGCAGCATCCGCCAGGTGGGCAGGAGACGGCGCAGGCCGGTGCGCCGGGGACGGGAACCCCGCTCCTTGCCGTCCTGATGACTCGTCAGGCCGTCGCCCTGATGACCCGCGGCCCCGTCCCCCGGGTGGCCAGGGCCGAGGGGCGGGGGTCCGGCCGTCACCGGGTTCCGGGGGTGCCGGCCTCGCTGCTGTGCCTGCTCGTCGGTCATGTCGGTGGAGACTCCTCGGCCCCGTTGGCGCGGACGATGTCATTTCGGGCGATTCGCTTGGTGTGCCCATAGTGCACTTCTCGTCCCGATAACCCCCGTACCCCCCGTCCGAATACGGTCGCGTGGCAGATCCGGCTGGACTAGGGTCGGTCGCTTTGGTGCCGTCGGCTTCTACCGGGGGAAGGTGGGTATGGTGCGGCTCTATGCCTTAGTCGCGGCCGGTGGGTTCCGGCGCTATGCGACGTATCGGGTGGCCACGGTGGCAGGCGCGTTCACCAATACCGTCTTCGGCTTCATCGTGGCGTACACCTATATCGCCCTCTGGGATGAACGTCCGCACCTCGGTGGCTATGACATGTCCGAGGCGCTGACGTATGTGTGGCTCGGACAGGCGCTACTGATGGCTTGCGCCATGCTGGGCGGCGGCTTCGAGGACGAGCTGATGGAGCGCATCCGTACGGGCGACATCGCCATCGACCTCTACCGACCGGCCGACCTGCAACTGTGGTGGCTCGCGGGTGACTTGGGGCGGTCCGCGTTCCATCTGCTCGGCCGTGGCATCACCCCGCTGCTGATCGGGGCGCTCGCCTTCGACCTGGCGCTGCCCGACTCACCGCTGATCTGGCCCGCCTTCCTGCTCTCGGTGGTGCTCGGCGTCGTCGTGAGCTTCGCGATCCGCTATCTGGTGGCGCTGTCCGCCTTCTGGCTGATGGACGGCACGGGCGTCCTCCAGATCACCTGGCTGGCCGGGATGTTCTTCTCCGGGACGCTGCTCCCGCTCACCCTCTTCCCGGGTGCACTGGGACAACTGGCGCTGCTCCTGCCCTGGTCCGCGCTGCTCCAGGTCCCGGCGGACGTCTTCCTGGGCAAGCGCACCGGATGGCCGCTCGTCGAGGCGTACGCCTTCCAGGCCGCCTGGGCCGTGGCGCTGCTCGGGGCCGGCCGGCTGCTGCAGTACGCCGCGACACGCAGGGTGGTGGTCCAGGGTGGCTGACAGGCTGCGGACGCTGCACGGAGGTCTGCGCGCGTACTGGCTGATCGCCGTGATGTGGATTCGCTCCACGATGACCTACCGCGCATCCTTCGCCATGACGGCGTTCGGGAACTTCGCGGCCACGGCTTTCGACTTCGTCGTGATCCTGCTGATGTTCTCGCACGTGGACACGCTCGGCGGATACAGCCTGCCCGAGATCGCCTTCCTGTACGGGGCCGCCGGGACGGCGTTCGGCCTGACCGATCTGGTGATGGGCTCCCTCGACCGTCTCGGGCGGCGGGTCCGCGACGGCACGCTCGACGTGCTCCTCCTGCGCCCCGCACCGGTCCTCGCACAGGTGGCGGCCGACCGCTTTGCGCTGCGTCGCCTCGGGCGGATCCTCCAGGGGCTGCTGGTGCTCGGCTACGCACTTTTCACGCTGGACATCTCCTGGACACCGCTGCGGGTCCTCATGGTCCCGGTGATGGTGCTGAGCGGGGCGGCCATCTTCGCGGCGGTCTTCGTGGCGGGCGGGGCGTTCCAGTTCGTCGCACAGGACGCGGCCGAGGTGCAGAACTCCTTCACCTACGGAGGCAACACGCTGCTCCAGTACCCGCCGACGCTGTTCGCGAAGGACCTGGTGCGGGGCGTGACCTTCGTCGTACCGCTCGCCTTCATCAACTGGCTGCCCGGTCTCTACGTCCTCGGACAGCCGTATCCGCTGGATCTGCCGCGCTGGATGGCATTCACACCACCGCTCGTCGCCGCGCTGTGCTGCGCGCTCGCGGCCGTCGCATGGCGGGCCGGCCTTCGTTCGTACCGGAGCACAGGGAGCTGAGACTTCATGGACACCGTGGACGACTTCATCGAACTGGACGGCGTCGAGAAGTTCTTCGACGTCCGGCGCAGAGTGGGTCTGCTGCGCCGTGAGAAGACACGGGTACGGGCCGTCGACGGCATCACCTTCAGGGTGCCGAGAGGTGAGATGGTCGGTTACATCGGCCCCAACGGCGCAGGAAAATCCACCACCATCAAGATGCTGACGGGCATTCTGACGCCCAGCGGCGGACGGTTGCGGGTCGCGGGGATCGATCCCTCACGCGAACGGGCCCGGCTGGCGCGGCGCATAGGGGTGGTCTTCGGACAGCGCACCACACTGTGGTGGGACCTGCCGCTGATCGACTCGTACCGCCTCGTCCACCGGATGTACAGGATCCCCGGAGTGCGGTACCGCGAGAACCTGGACCGGTGCGTGGAGCTGCTCGACCTCGGCGAGCTGCTGGACGTGCCCGTACGGCAGCTGTCGCTCGGCCAGCGGATGCGCGGTGACATCGCGGCGGCGCTGTTGCACGACCCGGAGGTGCTCTATCTCGACGAGCCGACCATCGGACTCGACGTCGTCTCCAAGACGAAGGTGCGCGAATTCCTGCGGGACCTCAACAGCGAGCGGACGACGACCGTGCTGCTCACGACCCACGATCTGACCGACATCGAGCAGTTGTGCAAGCGAGTCATGGTCATCGACCAGGGCCGGCTCGTGTACGACGGCGCCCTGGCCGGGCTGCACGAGGTGGGGGCGAGCGAGCGGACCCTGGTCGTGGACCTGGAGCGGGAACTGCCGCCGATCGCGGTGGCGGGGGCGCGTACGAGACGGGTGGAGGGGGCGCGGCAGTGGCTGTCCTTCCCGGCCTCGGAGTCGGCGGCGCCGATCGTGGCAGCGGTCGCGGCGGAGTATCCACTGGTGGATCTGTCCGTGCGGGAGCCCGACATCGAGACGGTGATCGCGAAGATGTACGCGGAGCGGCAGCTGACGAACTGACCCCGGGCTCGGGCCCGTGCGCCGTAGCCTCTCCGCCGCCGAGGACGGTCGTGTCGAACGCGGACGGTGAGCGCTGCGCGGGGCGACTGCGAGCGGTGACTGTGCGGGGTATCTGTGCGGGTCGGCGTCCTCGGGCTGCGCACAACGGTGTGTCCGGACGGTGCCCCTTGATTACGCTTCTCGTATGACCAACGATCTTCCGGAGATGCGCGCCTCCGATGTCGAACGGGAACGCATCGCCGAGCGTCTGCGCGAGGCCGTCGCCGAGGGCCGGCTCGACATGGAGGAGTTCGAGGAGCGCCTGGACGCGGCCTACAGGGCGCGCACCCGGGGGGAACTCGAACCGCTGGTCCGGGACCTCCCCGCACCGGCCGGAGCGGCCGGGACGGCCATGGGTCCCGTGGGTGGCGCAGGGGACTGGCCGAGCCGCATCGGCGGGCCCGCGACCTCCAAGGGGGCATTCGCCTTCTGGGGAGGTTTCGGGCGCAAGGGGACATGGACGGTCGGCCGCCGGTTCACCGCGGTGGCGCTGCAGGGCGGCGGCGAGATCGATCTGCGTGAGGCGAACTTCCAGGACCGGGACGTCGTGATCCGCTGCTTCACGATCATGGGCGGCATCCAGGTCACCGTTCCCCCGGATATGGACGTCGACGTCAGGGGCTTCGGGATCATGGGCGGCTTCGGCGAGGCGGGCTCGGCCGACGCCGAGATCGCCCCGGGCTCGCCGCGTGTGACGATCACCGGCTTCGCCCTGATGGGCGGAGTAGGCGTGGAGCGCAAGCTTCGCAAGGCCGAGAAGCAGCGGCTGAAGGAGGCCCGCAGGCGCGAGCGCCTCGAGAAGAGCGAGCGGGGCGAGCTGGAGTAGGACTTCCCGCCTCGCTTCCTGCTGCCCGCGACGTTTCTGCCTTCGGCCCCTGCCCCCTGCCCCTCCGTCTGCTCCCCCTGCCTCCGCCCCGGGGCCACCCGGGGCTCATGCCCTGCGCGGGCTGTCCCGTAGCCGGGGTCCGTGCCCGGCGTCGCCCGTGTCTGCCGGCGCCGCTGTGACGACCACAGCGCGTCGCGGGAACTCGACGTGCGCCCCGGGAGTAGGTCAGGTAGGGAAGGGACGATACGTACGCGGACGGGTGGAGCGGATGAAACGTACTGAAGGCGCCGAGCCGGACACACCAGGGGGTGCGGGCAGGAGCGCCGGCACCGCCACCCCCGCGGGCGCGCATGCCACCGGGAAGCCGGCCGCCGCCGGAACGCCGCTCACCGCGGGCATGTCCACGGGCGAGCCCGAGGCGGAGCGGCCGGGCGAGGGCCGGCCGGCTGCCGGGCCCACCACGACGGCCCGACCGGGCGAGGGACGGCCTTCCGCATCCGCACGGGCCACCGGTCGCACCCGCACCACGCCCCTCGCCGCCTTCGCGTACACCGCCGCCGACGAGGAGAAGCGCCGCGGTGTACGCCGCATGAAGCTCACCGCCACCGGCCTGCTCCTTCTCGTCGCGCTGATCTTCGTGCTCGCCACCTGGGCGAAGAACTCCGGCGTCGAGGGTTGGCCCGGTTATGTCGCAGCTGCCGCGGAGGCCGGCATGGTCGGTGCGCTGGCCGACTGGTTCGCGGTCACCGCGCTCTTCAAGCACCCTCTCGGCATTCCCATCCCGCACACCGCGATCATCCCCACCAAGAAGGACCAGCTGGGCGCCTCGCTCGGCTCCTTCGTCGGCGAGAACTTCCTCTCCGGCGACGTCGTACGGGCCCGCCTCCAGTCCCTCGCCCTCGGCGGCCGCTTCGGTGCCTGGCTCGCGGAGCCCGCCCACGCCGACCGCGTGACCGCCGAACTCTCCACCGCGCTGCGCGGGGCGCTCACCGTCCTGCGCGACTCCGATGTGCAGGCGGTGGTCGGCGAGGCCATCACCCGGCGCGCCGAGGCGGTCGAGATCGCTCCCGGCATCGGAAAGACCCTCGACAAGGTCGTCGCCGACGGAGCCCACCACCGCGCGGTCGACCTGATCTGCACCCGCGCCCATGACTGGCTTGTCCTGCACGGCGACTCCGTGATGGACGCGGTCCAGGGCGGCGCCCCGGGGTGGACACCGCGCTTCGTCGACCGCAAGGTCGGCGAGCGCGTCTACCGGGAGCTGCTCCGCTTCGTCACCGAGATGCGCGACATGCCCGGACACCCCGCACGCGGTGCGATCGACCGCTTCCTCGCCGATTTCGCTGCCGATCTCCAGGCCGACACGGACACGCGTATGCGCGTCGAGCGCATGAAATCGGACGTGCTGGCCCGCCCCGAGGTGCAGGACATCATCGCCTCGGCCTGGTCCTCCGTACGCACCATGATCATCTCTGCTGCGGACGACGACCGCAGCGAACTGCGTCTGCGTGCCCGTGCCTCGCTGATGGCCTTCGGCGCCCGCCTCGCGACGGACGGCCGGTTGCAGCGGAAGCTGGAGGGGTGGGTCGAGGAGGCCGCGGTCTATGTCGTGACGACGTACCGCGCGGAGATCACGTCCCTTATCAGCGACACCGTCGCGAGCTGGGACGCCGAGCACACGTCCCGCAAGATCGAGGCCCACATCGGCCGTGACCTGCAGTTCATCCGCATCAATGGCACGGTGGTGGGCGCCCTGGCCGGCCTCGTGATCTATACGGTCGCCCATGCGCTGGGCGCGTGACCGGACTCTGGTCGTCCGGTCCCGCGCCCAGCTCCAAGGGGGAGTTGCCCCTAAGTACGGACGGGATGCCACACCCGTTCAGTGCGCGCCGGCCCAGGTTCCGGTGGCGTCCGCAGCTCCCGGATTCCGGTGGCGTCCGGCGTGCGGTCCAGGGGGAGTGATGACGCCCCCGACAGTCCTGAGGCGCCATTCCGTGGCGTACCGCTGAGGCCTGCCCGGCGGCTTGCCGGCCGGAGGCCCCGGGGCCGGGGCCCATGCGGTTCGTCAGGCGGCTCTGCGGGTGACGGTCCACGAGGCGAGGGCCACGGCGCCCGCCACGGTGAACACGGCGGGCCACGCGCCCATCTTCTTCGCCAGGGGGTGCGAGCCTGCGAAGGCGGCGACGTAGGCGGCGCTCAGTCCCGCAGCGGCCCTGCCGCCGGCCTGCTGCTGCCACTGCCGCGCGGCCACCGCGCCTGCGGCGGCCAGTGCCACTCCGCCGAGCGGGCGCTTCCTGGTCCAGCGGGCGACGCCGTAGCCCCCGATGAGGCCGCTCGCCGCGACTGCCGCTGCCGGAATCCTGGCCATCGTGTGCCGTCCTTCGCTCGGTCTTCGACTGGCGTTCGAGCCTAATCGAGCCGCCTGGGCGGCCCGGGCCCGGCCCGGACATCCGGAGCCGGGCGTGGCCGGGCGTGGCCGGAACTCCGGCAGGCCCGGGCCGGACCGGGGAGCCGAGGCTGCAGCACGGAGGCCGGACCGGCGGCGGGACCCGAGGCTGCAGCACGGAGGCCGGACCGGGGAGCCGAGGCTGCACGGCGCCGGTCGCCTCCGGTGGGCCTCCGGTCGCGGTGGGCCGTCGGTGGGCGGCCGGCACGGCACAGGCGTCAGCGGAAGAGCTGCCCCCGCACGGCACCGTCAGGGAACTCCGCAGTGTGGATGTTCGAGTAGTGGCCGAACGGGTTTTCGCGGACCTGCTTCACCATGTCCGGGTTCTGTCCCTCCAGCCTCCCGGAGACGGCGAAGATCCCGTCCGGCACCGGCCGATTGAGGAGGTCGAAGAGCACGTCGCCGTTCCTGCCGAAGCTGCCCTGGTGGATGTGCCCCTTCGACGGGCTCGCGATGTTGATCCAGGCGAGCGAGTAGTCGACGGCCGTTCCCTCAGGGTGCAGGAAGGTCACGGCGTGTCCGTCCGGATCACCGACTTTCGACGCGTCGTTCTTCGGCACCTCCTGACCGCCGTTGGAGAGCGCTCGCAGCTTGCCGCCGTTGATGATCTCCAACGGATTGATGTTCCGTTCGAGCGGCTTGAGTTGGCCGCGTACCGCCCCGCCCGGGAACTCCGCACTGCGGAGGTCGACGTAGAAGCCGGACGGGTGCGTCCGGATGCGCTTGGCCAGCTCGGCGTCGGTGATGCCGACCTGTCCGGCCGCAGAGTGCACGCTGTCGGGCATCGCGCTGCCGAAGAGAGCCACCTTCACAGCGCCGTTCTTTCCGGCGGTGCCCTCGTGGATGTGGCCGAGGCTCGGGACGAAGCCCTTCCACCGGAGGGCGAAGCTGACTCGGTCGCCCCACACCTTGACCAGGGCGACTGCCGTGCCGTCCGGATCGTTCACGGCGGGGCCCCCTCCGGGGGCCGGGACCTCGTTCGAGCCGGAGAGCTCGGCCACGAAGGCGACGGCCCTGCCGTCGGCGGGCCGGGTGAATGCGGTGGCGCCGCTCGCCTTCGTAGCAGTCCCGACGTCCGAGCCGTGGTCATGCGTCCCATGGGCAACAGCCGGAGTAACACCCGTAACAGCCACCACAATTGCGACTGCCGTAGTGATCGGAATTCGCCTCTGCACTATTCTTGTCCTCCCGTTGGACCCGGTTCGGATGGAATCGGGTTGCGCCGGAAAGTACGCGTGCAGGCTGATGGGCATTCAGGCAGAAAATATCCCGAATTCGATTGCGCTGCCGGTAAGTTGTGCGCGTACCACCCGGTGTATCCACATACACCAGACCGGGGGACCAGCATGCGCAGGACACGTTCATGTACGCGTACACGTACGCGCATTCCAGCCGCGCTCCGGGCGGCTCCGGCGGCACTCGCGCTGTTCACCGTGAGTGCCTGCGGTGGCTCCGGCGAAGGCTCCGACGGGGCTTCCGGGTCATCCGCCGAACCCGTCACGGCTGCCGCGTCCGTCCAGGTCGCCGACTCGCCGTTCGGCAGGATTCTCGTCGACGATTCGGGTCGTACGCTGTACGGATTCACCAAGGACAAGCCCGGCGGCGGTGCGTGCGACGTCGACTGCATCGCCGTCTGGCCTGCTCTCACCTCCACCGAGGACATCACAGCCGGCAGCGGCGCCGAAGCCTCCCTGCTCGACGAGATCACACTGGGCGAGGGTGCGGAGCAGGCCGTGTACGGGGACTGGCCGCTCTACTACTACGTCGGTGACGCGGTTGCCGGCGATGTGAACGGGCAGGGCCTGGACGGCGAATGGTTCGTGATCGGAGCGGACGGAAAGCTGATCAAAAAGGCGCCGTGAGGCATCCGGACGCTTCGAGGTGAGCGCGCCTGCCGACGCCGGTAATTCCCTGCGATTCTGTCATGAATTCGTCACCGCGGAAGGTGCCGGAGGTGCCTGAGGGCAGGTCCGTCGTTGGCAAATCGACGGCGTCCCTCCCCGCGATTCGCCGTCGAGACGGTTGACGCAATGCATGCTGGCGCTGCGCGCCCGGGGCGGCCCGGTTGACGCCATGCGTGCTGCCGGCGCGCCCGGGGCGGCGGCTCCGCCGAGGGGCTTCGGCCGGATCCGTTGCGGTGACGCGCCACGGAACGCACCCTGGAGAGAGACAGGGAGACCGTCATGCCCACTCTCGAGGAACAGATCGACATCACTGCACCCGGCGCCGTGGTCTGGGACCATCTGCACCACGTCGAGGACTATCCACGCTTCGTCGGAGGAGTCCGCGAAGCCCGGCGCGAGGGTGCGTCGGGCATACACATGGATCTGCAGGCCGGACGCGGTGCTGCCCGCGCCATCGATGCGGCCACCGAGGATCTCCGCCCCAACGAGACGATGACCTGGAGGACCACGGAGACCCCGCATCTGAGCGGCTCCGTCTCGCTTCTCCCGCTCGATGCGAGCCACACCAGGATGCAGGTACGCATGGAATACGACCCCGGCGAGGCACACGACGCCTTCGGGGGCCCCAAGGGGTTTGCCCAGTCGACCGCCATTGAACGGACCGTCCGGGCGGACCTCCACCAGTTCAAGGACCTGGTGGAGCAGGCTCACCCCACCAAGTAACCACCACCGAGCCCCGCGCGCCGGGGCTGACGGAACCGTACGGCGAAGGTGATCCGTCATGACGCAGCACTGGAACATCGACTTGTCGTTCGAGGAAGACGGGACCCGCACTGCCTGCACGGCCTCGCTCAGCGGCCCCGACGCCCCCGGCGTCCAGGGCATGGGAGTAGCCAGGCGCAGCCCGGGCGACACCCCGGACACCAAGATCGGCGAAGAGCTGGCAGCCGCACGCGCCTGCTCGAAACTGGCCCACGAACTGGTGGACCGGGCAGCGGCGGATGTGGAGAGCCACACCCACCGGCCGGCCGACATCGCCATGTGACCGACGCCGACCGCGACAACGACAGGGCCGGGAGCCACGGCTCCCGGCCTTCGGCGTATCAGGGGGTCAGGTCAGGGGGTCAGGACCGACGGCGGACGTACGAGTCGAGCCTCGGGCCCCGGGCCTGGCGCGCTCGAACCCGGGGCACGGGCGCAGACCTCAGCCCCGGCCTCGCGGCATACCCTGCACCTCGAAGCCGCTGAGGCCCTCCGGTTCCTCGTCCGACACGTCGATGCCCTCCACGCGCGCTGCCGGCGGCCCTTGTCGAGTCCACCGCACCAGGGTCTCGACGGCATCCGCGTCGCCCTCGAACACCGCCTCCACCTGTCCATCGGCGAGATTCCGCACCCACCCGGCCACCCCGTACTCCAGGGCGACCCGGCGGCACGTGTCCCGAAAGAAGACACCCTGGACCAGCCCCGACACGATCACGCGCTTCCGCACCATGCCTCCGGATCGTACGAGCCGCACAGCATGAAGGCGGGGCGACGCGACGCGCGCCTGCGCTCCAGGGGTGGACCCGGCCGGTCCGGCCCCCCACGCGGCCGAGAGGGCCGACAAGGAATCGTCAGCAGGGAAGGTCAGGGCCAGAGCCGGATGGTCACCTCCGGTGTTGCGTGCTCCGGCCTGTCATCGGTGTAGACGAGGTGCAGCTGGGTGTACCGCTGCTGCTCGGGATGCTGCGGCCATGCCTCGGGGCGCTCGAGCCTCACCGTCACGGGGTAGTTGTGGAACGTGCCGGCAGCGCAGTAGGGCTTGCAGTCGTTCACCACATTCAGCCCACGGCCCTCAGCGGAGGCTCCGCCCCAGTCGGACCACTTGAGCGCGATGAGGCTGCTGTTGCCGTCCCCGCACGCGATCAAGAAGTCGCTGGGGCGCACCTGTGGCTCCGAGAAGCAGTCGACGACCACGACCCGAGCGCTCGGCTGTGACCCTGCGGAAGGGGAGGCGGACGCCGGTACGACTGCTGCGACCGCCGCAGCGGCATAGATCAGGACCGCTGTCATCAGCTTGTGTCTCTGCATGTCTGCTCCCCAGCTGTCTCTCTCCAAGCCCATGGGGCTCTTGTGTCACACGGCCCGCCGGGGCCTGTGATCTGCACATTCGGAGCGCAAGCCGGGCGGCGCCTGCGACGCATTCCCGACGATTGCTGCCGTACCGACGCTACGACTGTGACAAAGGACATACCCGTTCATCCAGGTAACATCTTCATAAAACAGCAAGCATCTGAAATTGGGCGGTCGGGCAATCGCAACCTCGGGGCGTCACTGACCGGCTCCTAGGAGTGGCAGGCCGATCCGGTGGCGGACGGTCCCGCTCACCCGCTTCGCCTCTAGGAATGACGTGCAGAGCCTGGTCGCGTTCTCCGAGGCTCGTGCAGTCGAACATGCGTCGAGACCAGGTCGACGGGATGCAGGACGTCGAGAGAAGAGGTCCTGGGTGCGGCTTGCTGTTCGTCGACGCTCGTGCGAACGGGCACCACGCGGTACCTCGCATGGAGTTCAAAATACGGACGTTTCGCGCGTGGGAGCAGTGAACCCCCGCCAGCCCTTAGCCGTCCCGCCTGAACGGTGCTTCGTCAGCACCGAGTTGGCGCCAGACTTGGAGACCTCGAGTGCGTCGCTCGCTAGCGTGTCTGCATGACGATGCGAGAGTTGCTCAGCCAGGTGGCGCGCACGTATGACCAGAGCGCGGGGACAGGGCGCGACGTTCCGGCTCAACGACTCCTCCGTGGTGTGAAAGACCGCACTGACCTGCCTCTTCCGCATGGCTATACAGCCAAGGGCTATGGCGGGCAAACGTCTGCTAGTAGCACTCCATGGATTGGCATCTTTGACCCGGACGTCAACGAGAATCCTCGTGAAGGGCTCTACCTCGCTTACATCTTCAGCGGGGATCTCACGGCGGTGACCCTCACGATTCAGCAGGGTGTCACTGCGCTGGAGCCGAAGTTCCACGCGAAGAGGGACCTGAACGCACATCTGGAGAAGCGGGCAGTGGAGCTTCTGGAGACGTTGCCTGCGAGGTTGACGCGTGGGTGGAGGCATCGTCCTGTGCTTCTGGGCAAGGGCTGGCGGCCACGTGCCTATGAAGCCGCAAGCATCGCCGCGCGACGCTACGAGATAGCCGCCCTTCCGGTGGAGAGGGGTCTAGAGGATGACCTGAACGAAGCCGCCGACTGCTTGAAGCGGGCAGCCGCGGCTGAGAAGTTCTGGTGGATTGAAGGGCGTAGTGCCCTCATAGATGTCAATCTTGAAGGCGTTGAACATGTCGTGAGTGATCCGTTGGATGGCTTCCATCCGAAGGACAGCGACGCCTATGTTGCGAACATCACCGCCAAGCAGCAAGTCAAACGGCGTGATCATGAACGGTTGATCGGTGAGTTCGGCCCGTATGTCGCGAGCCGTGGGTACGTACCGATAACGGATCGCGTCCATCCCAAAGACCTGATACTGCGCAGTCAGAGCAATGGGCAGCAGGCCCATCGCGATGAGGAATGGCTAGTTGAGGCCAAGGTGGTTCGCAACGGAAACCCGACTGTGGCCGTCCGTGAGGCTGTCGGACAGTTGCGGGAGTACAGCTACTTCCTGTACGGAAGTCGAGATCGATGCCTCCCACATCTCGTGGGCCTCTTCACTGAGGACATCGGGGCGTATTCGGCATACCTGGACGCCCAGGGAATAGCTTCGATATGGCGCTCGTCGGACGGCTGGCGTGGGTCGCCTATGGCTGCTGCCTGGAGCATGGTCGACGGGGGCTGATGCTCTCAACACCTCATCATCGATAGGCGCACGGTCCCCTTGTCGCAGGGAGTCCCGATCAGGCTCGTGAAAGCGTCACAACTCGATCCTGATCGGGAGGTGGAATACGTGAGCTGACCCCTCGATTGGACGGAAGGGACTCAGACGTTGTCTCACGGGGCAAGTTTCGCGAGCTTCTTGTAGCAGGTCAGGGCGGCGGCCATGGCCAGGCCTCGGCTCTGCCTGTCGTTGCGGACCACGTACGGGATCTTGAGACCACGAGCAGCCCATGGCAGGCTCATGCCGCATGATCGATGAGTTTGCGAAAGACAATCTGCACGGGAGACTGCGGCGGGACCGCAAAGCGCTGCTCTGGAAACTCGACGGCTTGTCCGAATACGATGCCCGCCGACCTTTGACAGCGACCGGGACCAACCTCCTCGGCATGGTCAAACACGTGGCCACCGTTGAGGCCAGGTACTTCGGCGAGGTCTTCGACCGCCCTTCCCCGGAACTGCTGCCCCGGTGGCAGGACTCCAACGGCAGCGATCTGTGGGCGACCGAGGACGAGACCCGCGATCAGATCATCGGGTTCTACCGGCGCACGTGGGAACACTCGGACGCGACGATCAACGAGCTTCCCCTCGACGCCCCCGGTCACGTGCCGTGGTGGCCGGAGCCTTATGCCGCCACCAACCTGTTCGCCATCATGGTCCATGTCCTCGGCGAGTCCATCCGGCATGCCGGGCACGCCGATATCCTGCGCGAGGGCCTCGACGGCCGGACCGGGTTGCGCGCCGAACTTGAGAAGCAGATCGACGAGGAAGCCCGTGCAGCCTACTGCGCGAAGATCGAGCAGGCCGCCAGGTCGGCCGCACCAATCAAGGCTTAGAGGTTGTCTCACGTAATTTGATGTTCGTGCGGCATGATGCCGGTCGTGGGTGCTGATCCATCGAAGCGTCTGGTTCCTGATGAACTCTGGGAGCTGGCCGCCCCGTTGCTGCCGGTCAGTAGGTCAGACCTGCTCCGCCCCGTGGCACCCCCCGTACGCCGCCCCCGACCCGCACCAGCAGCCCGACGCCTTCGCCGGAGGCCATGGCAGGGCCTTCCCACGGGCCGCCAGCGTCGTGGCGTACTGGGGGAGGAGGTTCGGGTCCGAGGGGGACGTGGCCTCGGAGGCTGCGAAGGCCTCGTACGAGGGGACCGTGCCCGTGACGATGCCCAGGTTGCCCGTGCCCGTGGAGGAGAGGTCGCGAAGGGCCGATTCGATGGCCGTGAGGTGGCTCTCGTGGGCCGGGTACTCCGGCGTGAGGGCGGGGTACGCGGTGAGGAGTTCGGTGAGTTCGGGAGCCGGCCAGTGCAGGACCGCCACCGGGAAGGGGCGAGAAAGCGCCGCGCGGTACGTGCCGAGTTCGGTGCGCAGACGGGCGATCTCGGCGCGGAGTTCGATCGGGTCGGAGGAGCCGAGGGACCAGAGGCGATTCGGGTCGTGGAGCTCGTCGAGGGGGACGGCCGCCGTGTGGAGGCGGTCCGCGAGCATGTCCCAACTGTCGTGCGGAAGGGCCAGGAGGCGGCGGACGCGGTGGCGGCCGGTGAGCAGGGACTGGGAGGCGTACGGGATCTCGTCGTCCGGGTCCACGAAGCGGGTCACGGCCGTCGTGAAGGTGTCGTGGGCCGCGTCGAGCTCGTCGTGGGCCTCCAGGGTGTCGGCGACGATCTCCCAGGGGGCAGCGTCGTCCGGGGCGGCCGCCCGGATGCCGTCGATGAGCGCCCGGGCCTCGGCCTCGTGGCCGTACTCCCACAGGTTCGACGCCTGCAGCGCCTTGACCAGGTGGGGGTTCTCCGGACCGGCGGAGAGGAGACTGTCGTACAGACCGCTCGCGCGGGCGCGGTCGCCCGAGAGTTCCAGATGGGCCGCGGCCTGGAGCAGCAGCGGTTCACGGTCCTCCGGGTACTGCTCCGCGGTGCGCAGCAGACGCTCGGCTTCGGTGGTGTGGTCGGCAGGCGTGTCGGGGCGCATGCAGCACACCGTACTGCTGTACGGGGCTTCGCAGGGCCCTGGTGAGTTGGACGGGCTGCCCTTATCGTGCGGGCCGTGCGGGAGCGGATGCCGGAGCGGACGGCTGAGCGGATACCTGTGGTCGTACAGGGGCGGCGGACCACCCCGGGCGGCCGGGTGATGTTCGCCCGCGGGCTGTGGGCCGCGGCCGAGGTCGCCGTCACCGTCGGGGTCGTCGTGCTGCTTCTCGTCGCCCATCAGCTGTGGTGGACCAACCTGCGGGCCAGAGAGGGCGCGGAGCGCCAGGTTCAGGCCCTCGAGCGGGAATGGGGGGAGGCGGCCCCTTCGGAGACCGAGGGCGAGCGGGAGACAGGGGCGAAGACGGACGACGCGGATCCGGGCGCGGGGGAGCAGCGGGGCGAGGAGCAGGACGCGAGCGACCCCGTCCGCCATGCCCCGCCCCGCCGAAGCGGTCCCCGGTGGGATCAGGCGTACGCCGTCCTGCGCATCCCGCGGCTCGGCGTCGTCGCGCCTGTCGCACAGGGCGTGGCGAAACGGGGCGTGCTCGACAAGGGGTACGTCGGGCACTACCCGCGGACCGCCCAGCCGGGGCAGACCGGGAACTTCGCAGTCGCCGGGCACCGCAACACACACGGTGAGCCGTTCCGGTACATCAACCGGCTGCGGGCCGGGGACAAGGTCGAGATCGAGACGCGGGAGGCCGTTTTCACCTACGTGGTGGACAAGGGGCTGCCGCAGACCTCCGCGCGCGACAGCGGGGTGATCGCTGCCGTGCCGCGGAGCGTGGTGAAGCCGGGTTACGGCTACAGCCGCCCTGGTTACTACCTGACGCTGACCACGTGCACGCCCGAGTACACCTCCAAGCACCGGCTCGTGGTGTGGGGGAAGCTTGCCTCGATGCGGCCGCGTCAGTAGGCCCGCCGTCCCGCCCTCATCGCTCGACGGTCAGGGACCAGCGGACCGTCGCCTCCGCAGTGACGCGGACGCTGCCTTCGGTACGTGCCCTCTTCAGATGGATCTCGTTGTATGTGCTGTTGACTTCGTGGGGTGCGCAGGGCAGGAGGAAGCTGAGGCCTATGGCGTCGATGGCCACGTTGAGCGTCCCCTTTCCCTGGCAGTTGACCTGGATGCCCAATTTCCCGGCGCCGATCTTTTCGGTCAGTGGAAGTGTCGCGTTTCCCGTGCGGGAGCGGGCGTTGAGGAGGACCTTTCCCTCGGCGGCAAGCCTGGGTGCCTCGCTGACGCTCCCGTCGGTGATGTGCGTGGCGCGGTCGCCGCTGCCGGCGGGGGCGCTCGCGGGCGGCGCAGAGGGCGCAGGGACAGGGGGAGGCGTGCGGTCTTTGGCCTCCGGGGCGTTGGTGCAGCTGCTCACCGTCAGAACGAGGGAAGTGGCGATCAGGGCGAAGCCGATGCCGGCTCGGCGTCGCGCACAGCGGCTCGGCAGTGCACGCGCAGCAGTGACGCCCCTGCTCTGCCCGGTGATGACGGCCATGAGTCTCCTCGCGTTGGAGCTCTCCCCCTGGAAGTGCTGTGGGCATCAGTAAGGCATGCATATGGCCATTGCGTGGAGAGGAACAGGGCATTCCTGAGCGTAATTTGAGGTGGGTGAATCGGGGGATCGGCGGATACCGGCCTCGGAATTCCGGCAGGCCGAGGACGGGGCGTGGTCTCGCGGTGATGCCCTCTTTCCGGCGCCGGTCGGTCAATCGGCGGTTGCGGCTGTGGTGTTCCGCTTCGTTCGTCCGGAACGCAAGCACGGCCACCGCGCCCACCGGCGACAACCTCGCCGAGACCATGAGAGCCGCGCCCGCGCCCGCCGTGATCGTCAGGTCCTCGTCCGCGGACGAACCGATCTGGCGCGCCGTGTTGTTGGCGCCGGATCCCATGGCCGGCACGCTCCGGAGGTAGGGACTCGACGGCGAGGCGGGGCAGGGTCGCATTCAGCAGGGCCGCCGCCGACGCCTGCGGCGGCGAGTCCCGGCAGCGGGTGGTGTGCCGCCGGGCGGACGTCGGGATGCATCCTGGGCCGGGACGCGACCGGAGACCGGCGGATCCGGGCAGCCGTAGCTGCGGCCGCGGCCGCAGCAGCAGCCGGAACCGCTCGACACGGAAGGGTGTCCGACCGCAGGGAGGTTCGGCCGTGAGGCGGTTGCCGATCCGGGTTTTCCACAGGGAACCCATGGGCGATTTTGCTCGTGTATAACGAATGAAGGTTCGTATCGCGGACGAGGTCGGTGGAAGAGACCGGCGACAGAGACGAGGGGGCAGACGATGACCGGACGTTCGTGGCGGATGCTGCAACCGCTCGCGCTGCTGCTCTTCGTCCTCGTCGAGGTGTTCGTCGCCGAAGGGATCGGCCTCTCCACGGCCGTCGCACTGGCCGCCACCGCCGCGGTCGGCGCCGCGCTCGTCTCCTGTGCGCTGATCCTCTCCCGGTCGGTGCCGCGTGTGCAGCCGACACGAATACGCACGGCGATACGCGACCGTGAGCAGCGCACGGCCTTTCTGCCGCAGCGTGACCCCGACGCCTCGGGCCGGACCAGGCCCCGAGCTCCCGGCTGCCCGTTCACGACGGCCGCGTAGGGGCACCTGACCTTCGTTTTCTTGCGTCCCTTCGCGGGCCGTCATGCCGACATGTCTGTTTGTTTCCGGCACGACGGGACCCGGAGGGCCTCCATGTCCGTATTCGCATCAATCACATCCGTTTTCGCTTCCCTGGTCGAGCAGCTCGCCGACCTCGTCCAGCCCGTGTTCCACGGATCCGCGACCGCCGCTGCGATCATCCTGTTCACCGCGCTGGTGCGACTCGCCGTCCATCCCCTCTCGCGGGCGGCGGCCCGTGGCCAGAAGGCGCGGGCACGGCTCGCACCGCAGGTCGCCGACCTGCGCAGGAAGTTCGGCAAGAACCCGGAGCGGCTGCAGACGGCGGTCCTGGAACTGCACGCAAGGGAGAAGGTGTCGCCGCTGTCGGGGTGTCTGCCCAGTCTGATGCAGGTGCCGGCGTTCTTTCTGCTCTACCACCTGTTCTCGGGCGGCAGCGTCGGCGGTGAACTCCTCGGTGCCCCGCTCGGCGGGCGGTGGCTGGATGCGCTGGGGGACGGCGGGGTGTTCGGGCCGGCGGGTCTGGTGTACGTCGTGCTGTTCGCGATCGTGGGCGCAGTCGCCACGTTCACCTATGTGCGGACGAAGCGGCAGCTCGCGACCACCGGCAGCCAGGGTCCGACGGGTGGGAAGGACCGGACGGACGCCCATGCCCTGCCGGAGCTGCCGGGCATGGGGGCGGTGACGAAGGTGCTGCCGCTGCTGTCCTTCGCCACGCTCATCACCGTGGCGGTGGTGCCGCTCGCGGCCGCGCTCTATGTCGTCACCAGCACCACCTGGAGCGCGGTCGAGAGGGTGTTCCTCTACCGGGACATGCCGGCTGCCGGGGCACTTGCTACCGCCGCGTAACGGTCCAGTGTGTGAACAGGGTCTTGCAGGCTGTCCAGAACTCTTGGACGATCGGCCAATCCTCCGATGGCCGCACTCCATCGGCCGGGGCTCACCTCGACCACTGGGAGAAGACCATGAAGCTGTTGCGTGTCGGTGCGGCGGGCGCGGAACGCCCGGCGCTGCTCGACCACGACGGGACGACCCTTCGGGACCTGTCCGGGCTGGTCGAGGACATCGACGGGAAGCTGCTCTCCGACGAACGCGCGCTGGAGCGGGTCCGGGCGGCGGCCGGGGCGGGGGACCTGCCCGTGCTCGACGCGACCGGGCTGCGCATCGGCCCGCCGCTCGCGCATATCGGCAAGGTCGTGTGCATCGGGCTGAACTACCACGATCACGCGGCGGAGACCGGGGCCGGGGCACCGGCCGAGCCGGTCGTCTTCCTCAAGGCCGCGGACACGGTGGTCGGCCCGAACGACACCGTCCTCGTGCCGCGCGGGAGCGAGAAGACGGACTGGGAGGCCGAGCTCGCGGTGGTCATCGGACGTACCGCGCGCTGTCTCGAGTCGGCGGAGCAGGCGCTCGCGCATGTCGCCGGGTACGCGGTCGCACACGATGTGTCGGAGCGCGAGTTCCAGCTGGAGCGCGGCGGCACGTGGGACAAGGGCAAGAACTGCGAGACGTTCAACCCGCTCGGGCCCTGGCTGGTGACCCGGGACGAGGTCCCCGATCCGCAGGCGCTGTCGCTGAAGCTCTGGGTCAACGGTGAGCTCAAGCAGGACGGCTCCACCGCGGACCAGATCTTCCCGGTGGCCGAAGTGGTGCGGTACGTCAGCCGGTTCATGACCCTCTACCCCGGTGACGTCATCAACACCGGCACCCCTGCGGGTGTGGCCCTGGGGCAGCCGGAACCCAAGCCGTTCCTGAGGGCAGGGGATGTCGTCGAGCTGGAGATCGAGGGGCTCGGGCGGCAGCGGCAGGAGTTCGAGGACGCGTAGCCCGCCCCGCCGGCTGTCCGCAAGGGGCTGCCGAGAAAGGAAGGGGCTGCCGAGCAAGCAGGGGCTGTGAAAGCCCCGGCGAAGGGGGCCGCGGAGGGGGTGCGGGGGATTCACCCCCTCCGCGGCGTCAGGTGGCTTTGAGGCGGGTCAGTGCCTCGACCACCATCGCGTGGTCCTCGGCCTGGGGGAGGCCGGAGACCGTGACTGTGCCGATGGTGCCTGCGCCTTCGACATGGATGGGGAACGAGCCGCCGTGCGCCGCGTACAGGTCCGGGTCGAGGCGGGACGAGTCCTCGAACGTCGTGCCCTTGGCCCGGAAACGGCTGCCGACGAGGAGCGAGCTCTCGCCATAGCGCTCCACGACGCGGCGCTTGCGGTCGATCCAGGCGTCGTTGTCGGCCGACGAACCCGGCAGCGCGCAGTGGAAGAGTTGCTGCGACCCGTGCCGGATGTCGATCGCGACCGGCGCACGGCGCTCACGGGCGAGTTCCACGAGCATCGAGCCCAGCGTCCAGGCGTCGTCGTGTGTGAAGCGACGCAGCGTCAGCTGCTGCTCCTGGGCCTCGAGCGCGGCAATGCCGGGCACGCCCTTCATGCGCCGAGTTCCACGGCGATGCCCTCGCGGGCGGAGCGGCGCGCCGCCTCCAGGACGTCGAGGCAGGCAGCGGCCTCATGGGCGGTGACCGGAGGCGGGGTCCCGTTGTGGAGTGCGGCGGCGACGGCGGCGTAGTACGCCGGGTAGTCGCCCGGCACGGTCTCGACGGGGGTCCCGCCACCGGTGAGGGGGGACTCTCCCGAACCGATCCGTCCCCACAGCGACTCCGGCTCCACACCCCAGGGTGCCCCTGGGGACGGGAGTTCGCCGTCACGCAGGGCGGCCTCCTGGGGGTCGAGGCCGTACTTGACGAATCCGGCGGCCGAGCCGAGGACCCGGAAACGCGGGCCCAGCTGGGCAGTGGTGGCGCTGACGTACAGATGTGAGCGGACACCGTTCGCGTGCGTGATGGCGATGAAGGTGTCGTCGTCGGCCTCGGCGCCGGGGCGGCGTACGTCGGCCTCGGCGTACACGCGGACCGCCGGGCCGAAGAGGACCAGGGCCTGGTCGACGACATGGCTGCCCAGGTCGTACAGCAGCCCGCCGATCTCCTCGGGGGCTCCCGACTCGCGCCAGCCGCCCTTCAGCTGGGGGCGCCAGCGCTCGAAACGGGACTCGAATCGCTGGACATGGCCGAGCTCGCCGTCCGCGATCAGTCGCTGCAGGGTGAGGAAGTCGTTGTCCCAGCGGCGGTTCTGGAAGACCGAGAGGAGCAGCCCGTGCTGCTCGGCGAATTCCGCGAGCGCACGTGCTTCGGCGGCGGTGCCGGCGATCGGCTTGTCCACGACCACCGGGAGGCCGGCCCGGAGTGCTGCGGTGGCGACCGGGACATGGGTCTTGTTGGGGGATGCGATCACGACCAGGTCCAGCTCGTCCGCGCGGTCCCACAGCTCCTCGGGGGCGGCGGCGAACCGGACCGCCGGGAATCCGGCACGGGCCTGTGCCCGGCGCTCTTCGCTCGACGTCACGACGGTGTCGAGGACGAGGTTCTCGTCCGACGCGATCAGCGGGGCGTGGAAGACGGAGCCCGCCAGGCCGTAGCCGACGAGTCCGACGCGGAGAGGGGAGGAGGCCGTACGAGTCACAGCTCCACTTAAGCAACGGTGTTGCCAAACTGCAAGCGGGGGGCACAATGGGAGCGTGAGGGTGAACTGGGCCAGGGCGATAGGAGCCCTTGGCGAGGATTCGGGAGCGGCCACAACCGCCGGCTGGGGCGGTGGCCCGGGCGTCAATCTGCCCTTGCTGCGCAATCACAACGCGGCGCTCGTGCTCGATCTGCTGCGTATTGCGGGGGAGGACGGCATCAGCCGTCTGGAGCTGGCCGACCGCACCGGCCTGACTCCGCAGGCCGTCAGCAAGATCACGGCCAGGCTCCGGGACGAGGATCTGGTCACGGAGGCGGGACGACTCGCCTCGACCGGGGGGAAACCGCGCACTGTGCTGCGCCTGGTGCCGTCGGCGGCGTATGCGGTGGGGGTGCAGCTGGACCGGGACGAGATGACCGCGGTCCTGCTGGACCTGGCAGGCACCCAGGTCGCCACCCGAGCGGTCTCCGCCGATCTCGGTGCCGGCCCGGATGCCGTGACCGGACGGGTGGCCGAGCAGGTGCAGGCGCTGCTTGCCGATGCCCTGGACAAGGGCACCGTGGACGCCGGCTATCTCACGAGCGCAACGGGAGCGGCGGCGGAAGCGGCTGCGACGGCGGGACCGGGAGCCCGGGCCGGACAGGGTGCAGAGGCGGGTGACGGGGCCGAGGCGGCACCGGCGCCCGGCCCGGGAGAGGAGCCCGGGGCGCGGGTGCTCGGAGTCGGGGTCGCCATGCCCGGTCCGCTCGACCACCGCGCCGGGGTGCCCCACCGTGTCACCGGCTACCCGGAGTGGGACGGGTACCGGCTGCGGGACAAGCTGGCCGGCCGCCTCGGGCTCCCGGTCGTGCTCGACAAGGACACCAATGCCGCCGCCCTCGGGCTGCTGCTGCGCGGGGAGAGCGGGTCCTTCGCCTATCTGCACCTCGGGACCGGGATCGGCGCGGGACTCGTGCTCGACGGTGCGCTGTACCGGGGAGCGCGGACGGAGGCCGGGGAGTTCGGCCACCAGATCGTCCAGCTCGACGGACCCCTGTGCGCCTGCGGCAAGCGCGGGTGCATCGAAGCCATGTGCCTGGCCGCCGCGGCCCGTGGCGACGTCGCCGGTGCCGCAAAGGTGCTCGGCATCGGCGTCGCCAACCTGGCCGAGCTGCTCGACGTCGACCACGTGCTGCTCGGCGGCAGGGTCGTCGCCGCGGCCGAGGCCGAGTTCGTACGCGGAGTGCGCTCCGTGCTTCCCTCGCGCGCCCGGGTGTTGGTGGCGCCCGCGGGGGGAGGGGCCTACCGGGTGGCCGAAGGGGCGGCTCAGCTGGTGCTCGCGCCGGTGTTCGGCCGGGCCGAGGTGGCGTTCGTGTCCCACCCCGGCTGAGGCGGCCCCGCGCAGCTCGCCCCGGTGTCCCCGTCGCACTGGCCGCCACCGCCGCGGTCGGCGCCGCGCTCGTCTCCTGTGCGCCGATCGTCCGCCGGCCGGCCGCGGGCCTCCGTGATCCGGCCCGGATCGGCCGGTCCTGCCGGCCGTCCACTGGGCCGACCGGGGGTAATTGTGTGACTGTCCGATCGGTTGTGTGTGGTGTTCGCTCGGCCGCGGGGCCGGACATGGCAGCGTGTGACCGGACGACGACCCCTGCAGCAAAGGGTTCCCCATGCGACTGCGCCGCGCCCTCGCCGCCGTAGCCGTCTCCGCAGCGATCGCACCCGCCGTCTTCGTGGTCACGGCATCGGCTGCCCCCACCTTGCCGAACGCCCCCGCCTCACCGAACGCCCCCACCTTGCCGAACGCCCCTGTCTCACCGAACGCCCCCACCTTGCCGAACGGCCGTGGGTCGGTGGCCGCCCCCGCCTCGTCCGCCTACCGCGCTCCGGCTTCCGCGCCGGACCCCGCCGCACCGTCCCCGGCCGCCGCGGCACCGCAGCCGATCTGCGGGGACGTGGGCTCCTCCGGCTTCCCCATCGCGACCAGGATCGACGGTGGTCCGGCCTCCTACCGGGCCGGGGCCGGTACCGGGCAGTTCACCGTCGAGCTGACCAACACCACCGCCCACTCGTGCCGGAACATCCATCCGGTCGTCGTCCTCGCGGGCCGGGACCATGTGCTCACCCCCGGCCGTGTCCGAATGGAGTTCTTCGACGCGGCCAGTGGGGCCTGGCGCCCCGTGGTGTTCGAACAGACCGACCAGGGCGAGGCGGTCGGCGCGTTCGGAGGGGCGCGGAACGCGGGGCGCGGAAAGGGGGACAGGAAAGCCGGGGAGGCGACGGAAAGCCCGGCTCCCCCGGAGGAGTTCGGCGGTTTCGTCATCCCGGGCCGTGCCGTCGTCGCCGTTCCGGTTCGGCTGGCCTTTCCCCTGGAGGACACGCTCGCCGACTCCGTCGTCGCCAACGCCGCCGTCGTCCAGCGCCGCGGCGCCGACGGTGACTGGGTCGGCGAGTCCGCCGACTACCGATTCAGCCTGCTCGCGTCCGAGCGACAGCAGCAGCTGGAGCAGATCCCGCTCGATGCCGACGAGCTCGCCAAGACCGGCGCCAGATACGGCACCGGCGTCCTCGCCGCCATCAGCGCGCTCGTAGCCGCCGGGCTCATGCTCCTCGCCGGTGCCCACCGGCTCCGCTCCGGGCACCGCTGACCCGGCCGTTCACCCGCGTCTGGGAGCATCCCCCGGTGGACCACCTGAACTACCCCGACGACCAGAACCCCGGAGCTCCCGTCCGGTCCGGCATCCCCGAGCACGGTCGTATTCCCAAGTACTACGCCGTCAAAGCCCATGTGGCCGCCCTCCTGGACGAACTCGGCGAGGGCGGACTGCTGCCCACCGAACGTGATCTCGCCGTGCGGTTCGAGGTCTCCCGTGAAACCGTGCGCCAGGCGCTGCGCGAGCTCCTCCTCGAGGGGCGGCTGCGCCGCCAGGGCAGGGGCACCGTCGTCGCGGGCCCCAAGCTGGAGCAGCCGCTGTCACTCGCGAGCTACACCGAGGGTGTGCGGCGTCAGGGCCGTACGCCGGGCCGCAACCTCATCTCCCTCGACCGGTTCCCCTGCCCGTCCCGGCTCGCCGAGGAGACCGGACTGCGGCGTGGCGAGCCCGTCTGGCACATGGAGCGCGTGCTGCTCGCCGACGAGGAACGGGTGGGTCTGGAGAGCACCTATGTGTCGGTCGCCCGGGTGCCCCGGCTCGACGCCGACTTCAATCCCGACTCGTCCTTCTACGCCTACCTCCGCGACCGGCTCGGGATCGAGTTCGGTGATGCGGACGAGCGCATCGAGACGGTGCTGGCCACGCCCCGCGAGGCGCTCCTCATCGGCACTCCGCCCGCCCTCCCCATGCTGCTGATCCACCGTGTCTCGAGGGACACGGCCAGGCGGCCCCTGGAGCGCGTACGCACGCTCTACCGGGGCGACCGGTTCAGCTTCTCCGCACATCTCGGAGGCTGAGAAGCCCTGTCGGGGCCCTGGGCGCCGCCCGTCGTGGACCCTTCCATCGGTGCGCGGGCCTGGGACCTGAGACCTGGGACGGCACCCCCACTGGGTAACGAAACGATAACGGGTCTGGGCCAACCTTGATGGCTCGTTCACCGTCCCGTTGCCGGCCGGCCCCCGACGGGCCACCCCTCGCGAGGAGCGTGGCGGCCATGCGAGTCATCGTCGTAGGAGCAGGTGTGGTGGGAACCATGCACGCCTGGCACGCAGTGGAACGCGGCCACGAGGTCGTGCAGATCGAGCGGGAAGCCGAGGCCCGCGGAGCGAGCCTGCGCAACTTCGGCCAGATCTGGGTCAGCGGCCGCGCCGGGGGTGAGGAGCTGGAGACGGCGCTGCGGGCCCGCGAGCTGTGGGAGGGCATCGGCGCCCGTGTTCCCGAGCTCGGCTTCCGGGCCATCGGCTCACTGACCCCCGTACGCAACGACCTCGAACTCGCCGTCGCCGAGGCAGCGGTGGCCCGGCCGGACGCCGCCGCCCGCGGCTACAAGCTGGTCACCGCCGAGGAGGCACGCGTCATCAACCCGGCCCTGCGTGGTGAGTTCGTCTCCGCGCTGCACTGCGAGCGGGACGCGGCCGTGGAGCCCCGCACCGCGCAGCTCGCTCTGCGGGGTGCCCTGCTGGCGTCCGGCCGCTACACCTTCCTTCCCGGCCGGGAGGTCCGCGAGGTCAGCGGCCGAGCGGGCGACGGGCGCAGTGCCGTGCGCGACGACCACGGTGATGTGCACAGCGGCGACACGGTCGTCCTGTGCACCGGCGCCTGGCTGAGCGGACTCGTCCGAGAGCTCGACCCCGGTCTGCCCGTGCGCCGCGTCCGTCTCCAGATGGCGGAGACCGATCCGCTGGGCGAGCCGCTGACCACGTCCGTCGCCGACGCCGACTCCTTCCGCTACTACCCGGCGTACGCATCCGGTGCGCTCGACGCCCTCAATGCGGGGCAGGTGCAGGAGCCGGCCGCCGCCGAGCACCGAATGCAGCTGCTGATGGTGCAGCGCCGTGACGGCGGACTGACCATCGGCGACACCCACGAGTACGAGCACCCCTTCGCGTTCGACACGCTCGAAGACCCCTACGAGCACCTCACGAGGGTCGTCGAGGGCTTCCTCGGCCGCCCGCTGCCGAAGATACGCCGGCGCTGGGCCGGGGTGTACGCGCAGTGCACCGACACCACCCGCGTCGTGCACCGTCGGCAGGTGCGCGACGGCGTGTGGCTGGTGACCGGACCCGGCGGGCGCGGTATGACCTGCTCGCCGGCCATCGCCGAGACAACCGCCGACGAACTGGGCTGGTGAACCACATGACCCCGCAGAACACTCCGCGCACCGATCTCGTCGTCCTCGACATGGCCGGCACGACCGTCACCGACGGCGGCCTCGTCGAGCAGGCGTTCTCCGTTGCGGCGCAGCGCCTCGGCGTCGAGCCGGGGACCCCCGACCACATGGTGAAGCTGGACTACGTACGCGCCACCATGGGCGAGTCCAAGATCTCGGTGTTCCGCCACCTCTTCGGCGACGAGGCCGGCGCCCGGAAGGCCAACGAAGCCTTCGAAGAGGCGTACGGCGAACTCGTGGACGGCGGCCGCGTCGCCGAGGTCCCCGGCGCCCGTGCCGCCATCGAGAGGCTCCAGGAGCAGGGCAGGACCGTAGTCCTCACGACCGGTTTCGCCCGGGTCACACAGGACGCGATCCTCGACGCGCTCGGCTGGCGGGACCTGGTCCGGCTCACCCTGTGCCCGGCCGACGTCGGCGGCCGTGGCCGACCCTGGCCGGACATGGTGCTCGCGGCGTTCCTGCGCACGGGGGTGGTGGACGGCGTTCGGCAGATCGCGGTAGCCGGTGACACGTCGTACGACATGCTGAGCGGTGTGCGCTCCGGGGCGGGTGTGGTGGCGGGCGTCCTCACCGGTGCGCACGACGGGGCGCGGCTGACCGAGGCAGGAGCCACCCATGTGCTCCGCTCCGTTGCCGAACTGCCCGGCCTCCTCGAGGAGGAGGACATATGAGCGGCAGCGGCGTCCGCAGCGGCATCCGGTTCGACCGCGTGTCCGTCGCCTACGGCGGCAGCACCGTCCTCGACGCGTTCGACCTGACCGTCCGACCCGGCGAGGTCATGGCGCTTCTCGGCCCCTCCGGCTCGGGCAAGACCACCGCCCTGCGTGCGGTCGCAGGATTCGTGAAGCCCGTCTCCGGACGGGTGTTCATCGGTGACCGGGACGTCACCGGTCTGCCCCCGCACCGGCGCGGCATCGGCATGGTCGTCCAGCAGTACGCCCTCTTCCCGCACATGCGTGTCGAGGGCAATGTCGAGTTCGGTCTGAGGGCCAGGAAAACGCCCAGGGGTGAGATCCCGGGGCGGGTCGCCGAGGCGCTGGAGATGACCGGCATGGCGGCCTACGCCAAGCGGTATCCACGGGAGCTGTCCGGTGGGCAGCAGCAGCGCGTCGCGATCGCCCGCGCGCTGGCGATCCGGCCCAAGGTGCTTCTTCTCGACGAACCGCTGTCCGCGCTCGATGCCCGGTTGCGGTCCGGAATGCTTGCCGAACTGGCCCGGCTGCACCGCGAGTTGCCCGATGTCTCGATCCTCTACGTCACCCACGACCAGGTCGAGGCCCTCACACTCGCCGACCGGATCGCTGTCATGGACCGGGCCGCACTCCAGGACTGCGGAACGCCGCAGGAGCTCTACCGGCGGCCGCGCACCGAGTTCACCGCGTCCTTCGTGGGCAACGCCAATCTGCTGCCGGTGGAGGTCGGTTCGGACACGGTGTCGTTCGCGGGCGCGGAGCTGAAGGTGCCCACGGCGGACGCGGCGCCCGGCACGACGGCGACGCTGTGCGTACGCCCGCACCTCGTCGGACTCGGCGAAGGGCCCAACGCGCTGCGCGGACGCATCGCCGAGGTGCAGTGGCGGGGCTCGACACACCGGCTGTACGTGGACGTCGACGGGCACCGGCTCACGGCGGACGTGCCCGAGCTGCGGGAGACACCGGCGCTGGGCGACGAGGTGACGGTGCACTTCGCGCCGGAGGACGCTGTGCTGCTGGCCGCAGGGATGAGCGATGGGTAGCCCCGGCGGGCGCCTCGGCACGGTGGACCCCGGGGTGGCGGACGGCTCCGAGGGCAGAGCCCCGCGGGAGACCGGCACTCCCTCACGCAGAACCGGCCTCTCCCCACGAAGCACCGGCCTTCCCCGATGGGTATGGGCTCTTCCTCCGGTCGCCGTGCTCGGCGTCGTGTTCCTCTACCCCCTCGCACTTGTCGTCCAGGAGTCGCTCGCCCCCGGCGCATATGCCGACGTGTTCGCGTCCGAGGCATTCCGGGAGGCGCTGGGCACCACGGTGTGGCTGGCCGTCGCGTCGACCGCAGGATGCCTTGTCCTCGGCTTCGCACTCGCGCTGATCATCGCCTTCGTGCCCTTCCCCGGGGGCAGGGCGGTCGCGAGGTTCATCGATGTCTTCCTCTCCTTCCCCTCCTTCCTGATCACGCTCGCGCTGTTGTTCATCTACGGCACCGTAGGCATGGCCAACGGGCTGTGGACGGATCTCACGGGCGCATCGAGTGGTCCCTTCCACTTCCTGACGACCCCTTGGGGCGTCCTCCTGGCGGAGATCACGTACTTCACGCCGTTTGTGATGCGCCCCCTGCTCGCCGCGTTCTCGCAGCTCGACACCGCGCAGCTGGAGGCCGCCTCGTCGCTGGGCGCACGGTCCGGCCGCATCATCCGGCAGGTGATCCTGCCGGAGGCGCTCCCGGCGCTCGCGGCGGGCGGCAGCCTCGTACTCGTCATGTGCCTCAATGAGTTCGGCATCGTGCTCTTCACCGGCGCCAAGGGCGTCACGACGCTCCCGATGCTCGTCTTCAGCAAGGCGATCCTCGAATCCGACTACGCGGCCGCCTGTGTCGTCGCCGTCGTCAACGTCGCGATCTCCGTGGGTCTCTACGGCCTCTACCGGGTGGTGAGCAAGCGTGCTGGTGCATAGCCGATGGGGCAAATGGGCCGCCTGGGCCCTGTTCCTCGCCCTCTTCCTGCCCCTCTTCGCGCTGCCGCTCGTGGTCGTCGCCGCGGCGTCGCTCTCGACGAACTGGTCGGGGGCGTTCCCTTCAGGGCCGACCACCGGGCACTATGCCTCCGCCGTCCGCGGCGAGTCCCTCCAGGCGCTCACCACCAGCCTGGTGACCGCGGTCACCGCAAGTGTGCTCGCGCTGGGTGTCGGGACATGGGCCGCGCTTGCCGCTGCATCGCTCGGCAGACGCGGACGCCGTCTCCTCGACGCACTGTTCATGCTGCCGGTCGCGGTGCCGTCCGTCGTCGTCGGCCTCGCCGTACTCGTCGCCTTCTCCCAGCCGCCGATGCTCCTCAACGGCACGCCCTGGATCGTGATCGTTGCGCACACCGTTCTTGTCACGGCGTTTGCCCACCAGTCGGTTTCGGCGGCGATCCTGCGTCTCGACCCGGTGTACGAGCAGGCGGCGGCCAGTCTGGGTGCCCGTCCCTCGTACGTACTGTGGCGGGTGAGGATGCCGTTGCTGCTGCCGTCCCTGAATGCCGCGGCCGGTCTCTGCTTCGCCCTGTCCATGGGGGAGCTGAGCGCGACGATGATGCTCTACCCGCCGGACTGGATGCCACTGCCGGTGCTGATCTTCACCGCGACCGACCGTGGCTCCCTCTTCACGGGTTCCGCCGTCGCCGTGGTCCTCATGGCCACGACGCTGCTCGTTCTGCTCGCCGTGTCCCGTCTCCGCACCAGAGCCTCCTACCGCTGAGCCCCCTACCGCCGCGCTTCCACCGCCGGCGTCCGAACACCCGGCGCTCATCACCGGCACTCACCACCCCGCACCGATCACCGGCATCGACAGCCGGGTCCCGACCGCCCACCGAGTCCCACCGGAACGCTTGCCGCCACCGGGCGAAAGCCGCTCATCCCGCAAGGAGTTGTCCATCGTCATGCGTCGCAACCACCTCAGGCCGATCGCCGCCGTCACCGGCTGCCTCGCCCTCGCCGCAACCCTGACCGCCTGCGCAGGCTCCTCCGCCGTCTCCGACGAGAAGGTCGTCACGGTCTACAGCGCCGACGGTCTCAAGGGCGAGAGCGGCGACGGCTGGTACGACCAGGTCTTCAAGGACTTCGAGAAGGAGACCGGCATCAAGGTCAAGTACGTCGAGGGCGGCTCCGGCGAGATGGTGCAGCGTGCCGTCCGCGAGAAGAGCAACACACAGGCCGACGTACTGGTCACCCTGCCTCCGTTCATCCAGCAGGCCGACTCCAAGGGCCTCCTCCAGACGTACGAGCCCTCGGGCTCCGACAAGGTCAACGGCGCCGACAAGTCCGGCGGCGGCAGGTGGACCTCCGTCGTCAACAACTACTTCGGCTTCATCTACAACAAGAAGGAGCTGAAGGAGGCCCCCAGGACCTGGGAGGAACTCCTCGACGACAGGTTCAAGGAGAAGCTCCAGTACTCGACCCCGGGAGTCGCGGGCGACGGAACCGCCGTGGTCATCAAGGCGCTGCACGACTTCGGCGGCGAGGAGCAGGCGATGGCCTACCTGACGAAACTCCAGGCCAACAACGTCGGACCGTCCTCGTCGACTTCCAAGCTCGCCCCCAAGGTCGACAAGGGCGAGATCCTCGTCGCCAACGGCGATGTGCAGATGAACTTCGCCCAGTCCCGGTCCATGCCCAACATCGGCATCTGGTTCCCGGCGAAGGAGGGCGGCAGGCCGACCACTTTTGCGCTGCCGTACGCCGCCGGGCTGGTCAGCGATGCCCCGCACACCGAGAACGGCAAGAAGCTCCTGGACCACCTGCTGAGCGAGAAGGCCCAGCGGCAGGTCAGCGAGATCGGTGGCGGCTTTGCTGCTCGCAACGACGTCAAGGCCACCGACGCCAACGCCATCGAGCTGGCCAGGATCCTGGAGGGCGTCCAGGTCTTCGAGCCGGACTGGAAGGAGATCGACGAGAACCTCGACAAGTACGTCGACTCATGGAAGTCCGCCACCGGAAGCTGACCCGAAGCCGACCCGAAGCCGACCTGAAGCCAAGAGTTCACCGCACGCCCCTGGCGACCCACAGGAGTGTCGCGGAAGGATAACGGGTACGGACCAACGCCTCTGCTCCGGCAGGGGCGTTGGGCTGGGAGCGACTTCCCCGTAAGGCCACCACTCTCCGACGGAGGACTCCAGATGCCGACCCCCGGCATTCCCCGCCGTACCGTGCTCGCCGCCGCGGGCGCCGCGACCGCAGCGGTCGCCGCCACCGCCACCGACCTCGCGGCCGCCCGCGCGGCCCACGCCGCAGCCCCGACCCTCCCGAACGGCACCAGCAAGGACAAGGTGCTCGTCATCGGTATGGACGGGCTCCGCCACGACCGCATCGACGCAGCCGAGGCCCCGCACCTCAAGTCGATGATGGCGAACGGCACGTACGGCACATCCCTGCTCTACGCGTATCCGATGGCCGCGACCTCCTCGGGACCCGGCTGGTCGACCATCTCCACCGGTGTCTGGCCCGACAAGCACGGCGTCAGGGACAACACCTTCATCGGCAAGAACTACGGCAGGTACCCCGGTCTTCTCGCCCGTCTCGCGCAGGTGCGGCCCGAGCTCTCCACCTACGCCGCCGTCGACTGGAAGCCGCTGGACACCCAGGGCACGGTCACCCCGGGCGCTGACGCCAAGCTGGTCCTCGACGGCGACGCGGGCGGCTACGCCGGCCACGACGCCACCATCGCCGCCGAGACCGAGTCGGTCCTGCGGAACCAGAACCCGGACGTGCTGTTCGTCTACTTCGGCAACACCGACGAGGTCGCACACAGCCTCGGCACGGGACAGAAGTACCTCGAAGCCATCGCCGTGCAGGACGGTTACGTAGGCCGCCTGCTCGCTGCCATCAGGGCCAGGCCCTCGTATCCCACCGAGCGCTGGACCGTGATCGTCGCCACCGACCACGGCCATGTGAACACGGGTGGTCACGGCGGCAGTTCGATCGAGGAGCGCAGCACCTTCGTCCTTGCCCAGGGGCCCGGCATCGCCGCGGGCGCCCGTCCGATCGACACCCGTCTCGTCGATGTCGCCGCCACCGTCTTCAGGCAGCTCGGCATCACCCCGGACCCGGCCTGGGGACTGGACGGCAAGCCCGTCCAGGAGCGTGTGGCCGACCCCTTCGACACCCTGCAGTCCTCGCTGACCACCCGGGTCGACGAGACCGGCATCCCGGCCACCGTCCTCGGTTTCACCCACACCGCGCCGAGTGGCTGGTCCGTCATCAACAACGCGATGGGCACGGGCGGTGTCACCGAGTGGCACGGCTGGTCCTTCACCACCGACGAATTCTGGTCCCGTACCCATCGCGACCAGTGGCGTGAGCTCAATGTCCGCGCGCGAGGTGTCTTCGCCGTGGCCGACTCCGACGAGTGGGACGACCGGTCGAATTCCGGCGGCTACGACTCCACACTGGTCAGCCCCGCCTACGACGTGAGCGGCAGGAGCTCGGTCCGGCTCGACTTCACCACCCACTACCGCCAGGAGGGCAGCCAGACCGCCCGGATCCTGGCCTCCTTCAACGGCGGTACTCCCACCGTCGTCAAGAACTACACCGCGGACGTGGTCGCACAGCCCCAGTCGGTCTCCGTCGCGGTCCCGGCCGGAGCCTCCAGCGTGAGCTTCCGCTTCCGGTACACCGGTGCCAACAACTGGTACTGGGTGATCGACGGGGTCAGGGTGACGGCTTCCTGATTAGGCTGGGGGCGCCGGTACACCGTCGTGGCGGCGCCCCATCAGCACACCGCACCTCGCACATCGCGTACGGCAGGAGTCCGCCTCATGGCAGAGCGCAAGCCGATCGAATCCTGGCTCACCGACATGGACGGTGTCCTCATTCATGAAGGCGTGCCCATCCCCGGGGCCGACGACTTCATCAAGAAGCTCCGGGAGACCGGCAAGCCCTTCCTGGTGCTCACCAACAACTCCATCTACACCCCTCGTGACCTGCACGCCCGGCTGGCCCGGATGGGCCTGCACGTGCCCGTGGAGAACATCTGGACCTCGGCGCTCGCCACCGCACAGTTCCTGGACGACCAGCGCCCCGGCGGTACCGCCTACGTCATCGGCGAGGCCGGGCTGACCACGGCTCTGCACGACATCGGGTACGTCCTCACCGACCAGGACCCGGACTACGTGGTCCTCGGCGAGACCCGTACGTACAGCTTCGAGGCCCTGACCAAGGCGATCCGGCTGATCAACCTCGGGGCGCGTTTCATCGGCACCAACCCGGACGAGACCGGTCCGAGTCCCGAGGGCCCTCTGCCCGCGACCGGTTCCGTCGCCGCACTGATCACCAAGGCCACCGGCAAGGACCCGTACTTCGCGGGCAAGCCGAACCCGCTGATGATGCGGACCGGGCTCAACGCGATCGGGGCGCACTCGGAGACCAGCGCGATGATCGGGGACCGGATGGACACCGATGTCCTCGCCGGTCTGGAGGCGGGCATGAAGACGTTTCTGGTGCTCACCGGGCTGACGACGCCGCAGGATGTCGACCGCTATCCGTTCCGCCCGTCGAAGGTCGTCGACTCGATCGCCGACCTGGTCGATTACATCTGACGTGTACGCGCCCTAACCCGTCTGCCATGACCCATTCGGGTCCGCCGGAGATGCGAAAACGGGCAAACCGCGTGAATCTTCTGTCACCAGGAGGTTCACGATGCGTTCTGTTGCCATTGCTCTCCGTGTGGTCGGCGCGGTCGCCGGTGTCCTGATGCTGGCGCCGGCGGCCGGACCCGCGCATGCCGAAGAGGGAGGGCTGACCAGGGTCCCGGTCGCCCGCACCCACCAGAACCAGGATGACCAGGACCAGGACCGGGACAAGGAACAGGGCCAGGACAAGGAACAGACCCGCGACAAGGACTGGAACAAGCAGCGGGACAAGGAACAGGGCCAGGACAAGGAACAGGACAAGGAACAGGCCCGCGACAAGGACTGGAACAAGCAGCGGGACAAGGAACAGGGCCAGGACAAGGAACAGGGCCGGGACAAGGAACAGGGCCAGGACATCGAACTCGACCTCGACGGGATCGAGGACGAGCGCGAGGGGCAGAAGAGCCGGCCCGATCCTGACGGGACCCCCTACGCCCCGGTACAGGCCGGGGGCGGGGGAGCCTCCGCGGGCCTCGCAGCCGAGGACGCCAAGCGGGCCCCCCAGCAGGGCCCCGGCACCTCGCACACCGTGATCGGCCTCGTCCTGGCCGCAGTGGCGGCGGTGGCCGTCGCGTTCCGCAGCGCACGGCGCCGCCGTGTCGGTTCGGCGGAGCGGGACTGAGCGCCGTGGCCAGTGATGACAACGCCGCCGGCCGCCGCCCCTCGGGCACCGGCCGATTGCTCACCGGGGTGGGCTGGGCGGTCCTGCTGCTCGGTCTCTGGCTCTGGGGACGTGACGCCACCGGGGGCGCCGCCGGCAGTTCGGCACCCACGACCGGCGATGTCGCCGCGGTCGGCCGGCCTCTCGGCCTCCCGCTGCCGCCCGCCCGTGCCCCGCTGAAGCCCGCAGGGCCCACCAAGGTGGAGATCCCCTCGATCGGTGTGAGGGCCCCCGTTGTGATCCGTGGCCTGGACGGCACGGGCGCGGTTGCCCCGCCGCCGTACACCACACCGGGAACCGTCGGCTGGTTCGGTTCCGGGCCCATGCCCGGCACCGCCGGCGCTGCGCTCTTCGTCGGTCACGTCGACACCGAGACCGAACCCGCGGTGTTCTACGGGCTCAGTGCGTCCCGTCCCGGTGAGAAGGTCAGGGTGACCAGGACCGACGGCTCGGTGGCCGAATTCACCATCGACGATGTGCAGGTCTTCAGCCGGGACCGGTTCGACGCCCAGAAGGTGTACGGAGCCCGGCAGCCGGGCAGGGCGGAACTGAGGCTGATCACCTGCGGTGGAACCTTCGACCGCGAATCCCGGTCGTACACGGCGAACGTAGTCGTGTCGGCGTATCTCACAGCCGCGCACGGGATCTGAGACGATGGATTCCAGCCGGTTTTTCCGGGAGCGGGGTACGCCTGGGGGGTGGCCCTGACACGATGCAGAACATTGCACCAAGGGGGAGTGGATGTACGGCAGTTACGTCGGGCGTGTCCGCTGGGGAGCGGCCGCTGTGGGGGCCGCGCTGCTGCTGGCAGGGTGTTCGTCCTCCGACGGCGACGACAAGCGTCCGCCGATCGCGCAGCAGCCGAAGGGAAAGGACCCGTTCTGGGTCAACCCCGACGGCAAGGCCGCCAAGCAGGTCGCCTCGTATCTCGACGACGGTGACGACAAGAACGCCACGCTGATCAAGAAGATCGCCGAACAGCCGGTCGGCGAATGGATCGGCCCGGACAATCCGGAGGCCGAGGCCAAGGGCTTCACGGAGGCCGCCCGGAAGGCCGACCGGGACGCTCTCCTGGTCCTCTACAACATCCCGCACCGCGACTGCGGCCAGTTCTCCAAGGGCGGTGCCGCCGACGGAAACGCCTACCGGGAGTGGGTCGACAAGGTCGCCAAGGGCATCGGCGACCGGCGCGCCACGGTCGTCCTGGAACCGGACGCCGTGCTGCACCTCGTGGACGGGTGCACGCCCGACGAATTCCACGAGGAGCGGTACGACCTGCTCAAGGGCGCGATCGCGCGGCTCAAGAAGCAGCCGGGCACCAAGGTCTACCTGGACGCGGGCAACGCGGGCTGGTCCCAGCCCGACTCGCTCTTCGAACCGCTCCAGTGGGCGGGCATCGCTCAGGCCGACGGCTTCGCGGTCAATGTCTCCAACTTCCAGACCACCGCGGCCAGCAAGGAATTCGGCAAGAAGCTGTCCGCGAAGGTCGGGAACAAGCACTTCGTGATCGACACCAGCCGCAACGGCAATGGCCCCTACTCCGGGGGCGACCCCAAGGAGAACTGGTGCAACCCGCCGGGCCGCGCGCTCGGTGAACGGCCCACGACGAACACGGGCGATCCGCTCGTCGACGCGTATCTGTGGGTCAAGCGACCGGGGGAGTCGGACGGCGACTGCAAGGGCGGCCCGAAGGCCGGCGACTGGTACCCGAAGTACGCGCTGGAACTGGCCCGCAACACCAAGTAGACAAAGGCGAAGGGGTGCTCCCGCGACTGCGGGAGCACCCCTCCTCCGTGTGCATGGACGCCGACTGCGCGCCGGAGCGGCCCGCGTCCCGGGCCGCCGCCTGCTACGGCACCTCTACCCAGACGGCCTCGGACGGTGTGCCCTTGTCGTCCGTGACGAAGAGCATGTACCACCCGGACGGGACCAGGGCACGGTTCTTGGGCACCGTGACCTCGAAACCGTCCGCTGTCTTCGTCATCTCCAGGGCGATCGAGCGCTGGTCGACATCGGTGACATGCGTGACCGCGCTCGGCCTCATCAGCTTCGCCGACTTGAGCTTCGCCGCCTGCGGGCTCAGATACGTGCCCGACTCGCCGCGCTCGATGCTCTTCGGGCCGCCGCTGATCCCGGGCCGCTTGTCCCGGTAGAGGTACGGCGGAGTGTAGATCTCGATCCGCTGCTCGAAGACGCCCGGCTTGGTGTTGGCGTCGTCGGCGAAGAGCGAGTCGGAGCCGAAGATCATCACCCGTCCGTCGGGCAGCAGCACCGTGCCGGAGTGGTAGTTGCGCCCCACCCGCGGGTCCGCCACCCGCTTGTACGAGCCCGACTTCGGGTCGTACGTCCGCGCCTGGAGGATGTTGGAGCCGCCGCGCCCGCGATAGTCCTCCGAGCCTCCGGTGACGAGCACACTGTCGTCCGGCAGCAGAGAGGCGCTCGGATAGCGGGTGCCCTTCTCGAGCGAAGCGCCGTCCTTGAAGCGAGGGCTGGGGTCCTTGAGGTCGACGAGGCGCGACTTCTTGCTGGACTTCTCGGACTCGCCCACGCCACCACCGCCGATGACCATGAACTTCTGGTCCTGGGCGGGCGGCAGCATCACCGTCGCGGAGGTCTCCAGCTTGTCCGGGTCGCCCATCCCCGGGATCTTCTCGAAGTCGTTGTTCTTCAGGTCCCAGACCCCCGGGTCACGGCCGACGTCCGCGGGCCCGTACCCGGCGTTGGAACCGGAGTAGAAGAGCTTCCCGTTGTCCATCAGGAAGATCGCGGGGTAGGTCGGGAAGCGCCGCTCGAACCCGGTGTACTTCCACTTCTTGGTCTCCGGGTCGTAGATCTCGTCCTTGCCGGGCACGATCTGCCCGATCTCGTCGAGACCGGAGAGGGAGAGGACCTTGCCGTCCTTGAGCGTGGTCAGCGTGGGGTACCAGCGAGCCTCGTTCATCGGGTCGACCGTGATGTACTTTTCGGCGACCGGGTCGAACTCATAGGCTTCCCTGATGCCCTGGAAGTCCTTCTTGTCGAGGGCGAGCTTCTGCGCGATGCCGTAGACATTGCGCGCGTCCGAGCCCTTGAGGCCGTGCACCCGGTAGTTGTCCTCGGTGCCTGTCTCGTACTTCTTGCCGGACTTCTCGGCCTCGACGTAGATACGGCCGAGGCCGGCCTCGGTGCGCAGGAACCTGCCGGTCGCCGGATCGAAGATCTTCTTCGCGCGTTTGACCAGCACCGGGTCCTTGGTGACGAACGTCTTGCCGTTCTTCTTGCCGGTGAACTTGGTGCCCGCGGGCAGTGTGATCGGCTTGTCCGGGTCCTCGTTGTGGACGATCATCAGGCCGCCGGCCTTGGTGACGTCGCCCTTGAGCTTCTCGTACTGCTTGGTGCCGCCCGCGACCAGCAGCTTTCCGTCGGGCAGCTGGGTGTGCCCGGCGCAGAACATGTCCTTGGGCGTCGGGATCAACTTGAAGTCGTTGGTCCTGGGGTCCCACAGCACCGACTCGAACTTCTTCGCGTCGAAGTTCTTCTGGTTGTTGCCGGACCCGGCGATCAGCAGGACCTTGCCGGTGTGGAGCAGGGCGGCGTGGATCGAGTTGATCCGGTACTCGGACGGGACGTCGAGGAAGTCCCAGTGGCCGTTCGCCGCCTTGTACTCAGGCTTGTTGATCTTGTACTCGTGGTACTCCGCCGAGCCGTAGCGGTAGAGGGCGGGGCCGTTGAATCCGGCGACCACTGCCACTACCGCCACGCCTATCAGGATCCGCCGGGCCCTGTTCTTGCGGTAGTTCGGCCGGACGGGAAGGGTGCTCATTTCTTACGTCCCCCAAGGGCGATCTGCATGGTCTGGTCGGGGGCCCAATTGGGCTTCTGCTGCTCGTGGGCAGCTGATGGCGTGGACTCGGACGCCCCGCCGGACGGCGTGTTCTTCCGCCTCTTCCTGCTGTTCTTCTTCTTTTCCTCGCGGATGCCGTGCCGCCAGGCGAAGATGGGCGCCGCCGTGATCAGCAGGGCCAGTGAGGCCCAGGTGATCATCGCGGGGTGGTCGTGCCCGAAGTAGAAGGAGGAGGCGAGCGAACCGCCGAAGACCAGAATGAAGAAGAGGTGGATCCGGAAGGTGCCGAAGAGGGTGTCCGGGCTGGACGAGTCGCCCTTGGGGGTCACCACGAACTTGCTCTTGCGGCGCAGTACGGCGTCCATCAGGGAACGGGCGTAGATCGGCGCGGAGAGCGCGGACATCACCATGCCTGCGAGACCGCCTGAGCCCTCGGGCTCGTGCGGCGAGACGTTGTGGCGGCGGTTCCAGATGTAGAGGCCGATCTGGAGTGCCGATGCGTTGCCGTACAGCATCATCCAGATCACCGGGTCGATCTGCACACCCGAGGCGCCCATGCCCAGGAACAGCGCGCAGCTGAGCGCAGCCAGGATCCAGTTGAGGGCGGACATCGGATAGAAGATGATCATCATCGTGTAATTGAAGAGCTTGCCTGCCGGCAGTGTCCCGAAGCCCTTCCAGTACTGCTTGAGGATCGTCTCGTACGTGCCCCGCGACCAGCGGAGCTGCTGGGTGAAGAAGTCCGTCCAGGCCGACGGGCCCTCCCCGACGGCGAGCACGTCCGGGGTGTAGACCGAACGCCACTTGTTACCGGTCTCGGGATTGCGGGCGCGGTGCATCTCGAAGCCTGTCGCCATGTCCTCGGTGATCGAGTCGTACAGACCGCCGATCTGCTTGATCGCCTTGATCCGGACCGCGTTCGAGGTGCCGACGAACATCGGGGCGCCGTAGCGGTTGCCCGCGCGCTGGATCAGGGCGTGGAAGAGGAACTGCTGGGACTCGGCGGCCTTGGTGACGAACGTGTCGTAGTTGCCGTAGACCTGCGGGCCGATGACGAACCCGACGTCCGGGTCGCGGAAGTAACCGAGCATCCGCTCCAGATAGTTCGGCAGCGGCACGTGGTCGGTGTCGACGGACGCGAAGAAGTCGTAGTTCCCGCCGTGTGCCTCGAGCCACGCGTTGTAGTTGCCGTGCTTGGTCTTGGCCCGGTGGGCGCCCTTGGCCTGGTTCCACTTCGCGATGCCCTTGCGGGAGAAGTGGTGCACCCCGAGGCGCGCGCAGACCGCCTTGACGTCCGGGTCGTCGCCCTCGTCGAGCAGCCAGACGTGCATCAGTCCGCGGTGCCGGATCCTGACCGCCGCTTCCAGGGTCTTCGTCACCATCTCCAGGGGCTCCTTGCCCGGCACGAAGGAGGTGAGGAAGGCGACCCGGGTGCCGGACTCCGGCACGACGGGGATGGGGTCACGGGCGACGAGCGTCGCATGTGCGTTCGACAGGACGTTCATCGTGCGGAAGAGCTCGATGAGGCCGATCGAGACCAGCATGACGATGTCGAGCCACAGGAGCAGATCGTCCTTGAGGTTCGGATCGCGCTCGGTCCAGTGCTGAGGCTGCATCAGCCACGCGAAGAGGCCGAGCGAGACGAGTGGCGCGGCTCCCAGGAGCAGCGCGGCCCGTATGCGATGCGGCTCCTGCGAGATCAGTGAGCGGTACTGCACCTTGTACGGCTTCGACCGGTCGGGCTGGGTGAGGGGCCCGGCGAGCCGGCTGTAGTGCTCGTAGTCGTACCGCGGGAGCGCCTTTTTCTGGCGCGACCGGGACCCCCCTGCGCGGAGCTGCGGGGGAACCCGAAGCTGAGCGGTCCGGGAAGGGTCGTTGTCCTGCTGCCGGGCGCCGTTCGGCGTCGACGTCATGAGTCATCCCCCCGCACGCCTGCTGGCTGCGTGATCGTTCGTATCTCTCTGCCCGGACCTCGGTCCCCCTCGACCAGCCGTCCCGGACGCGTCAATGGCGGGCCGTCGTCCCCGTAGACATGAGATGACAGCCTTCCGGTTGCATGATGCCCGTCACGGACATCTGCTCGCGACCGGGGTCCCCTCCCCGTCGCCGGCACAACCGGAGCATCCCCCTCAAACCGCTCCCAACTGCTTGAGCCCGTCGCCCCATTGGAGCCACGGGCTCCAGGATAGGTTCTACGACCCAAGCCTTGATCGCAAGGCCGGTCCCATATCCGGCCATAGGGGCGTTTTGGGCGAGGCGCGCCGGGTGTGATCCGAGGTTGCAACGACCGAAGCCCCCTCACACTCGGTGAGAGGGCTTCGGTACCGTGTGCGCCGCCAGGGACTCGAACCCCGGACCCGCTGATTAAGAGTCAGCTGCTCTAACCAACTGAGCTAGCGGCGCCTGCTGACCTGGAGAACTCTACCCGACGCCGGGGAGTGCTCCCGACCATTTCCTTCGCGGTTCCGGCCTGTCGGATGGTCGTTTTTTATCTTTGATCCGTCAAAATGTGACTTGTTAGGACAGTTAAGACTGTGTGGAGGGGCGCCGTATGACGGTTCCTGCCTTCGATGAGTACGAGCCCGCTGCCGACTGCCCGTGTGCAGGGTGTGTCCAGGAACGGCGCGCGCGGACCCGCGCGTACGCCCTGCCGATGGGCGCCGGGGTGCACTCGGCCGCGCATGCCGCCAGGCGCGCGCTGGTCGTGGCCACCGCGGCCGGCGTGGTGATGGGCGTTGCGGGGGCGTCCGCCGTGGCCGTGGAGCCCGCGCCGGGTGACGTCCCCGCCCCGGTCCTTGCCCAGGACCCGGAGCCGGTCGCGGGACCGGGGCCTGCCGCGCCGGCCGTCCCGGATCCGGAACCTGACACACCGCAGGGCGGGCAGGGGCCGCTGCACGGCAGCCGGCCGCCCCTCCCCGCCGGGGCGCCGGCGACGGCGCTGAGGCAGATGACCCGCGCGGGCATCATCGACCGGGCCAAGCGCTGGGTGGATGCCAGGGTTCCGTACTCCATGACCAAGTTCTGGGGGGACGGCTACCGGCAGGACTGCTCCGGCTTCGTCTCGATGGCGTGGAACCTCCCGGGCAACGAGTGGACCGGAAGCCTGGCGAAGTTCGGGGTCAGGCTGGCCCGCAAGGACCTTCAGCCCGGCGACATCCTGCTGTTCCACAACACCGCCAATCCCACCAAGGGCTCGCACGTCACGATCTTCGGCGGCTGGACCGACTTCACGCACACCCACTACTACGCCTACGAACTGGCGAAGCCGCACGCCCGCAGGCAGGTCACACCCATGGCCTACTGGAGCAATTCCAGCCGTTATGTGGCATATCGCTACAAAGGGCTCATCGGCCCCGGCGCGACGGCCGGACCGAGCGACGCCACTGTGCCATTTCCCGGCGCGGAGCACTTCGGACCGGGAGTGACCAGTCAGTACGTGACCGAGCTCGGGAGGCTGCTCATGCAATGGAGTGCGAACGGCTACCCCGGCGGGACCCCGGGGCCGCAGTGGACGGAGGCGGACCGACGGGCGACCCAGGCGTTCCAACGGGCCCAGGGCTGGACGGGCAAGCAGGCGGACGGCCTGCCGGGCCCGCTCACCTGGAGGCACCTGGTCAACGGCACGGGCAGGGCGGTCCCCCATGCCCAGGTCGCCGTGCCGGGCTACCCGGGCCGGGCCAGCTTCCGCCCCGGTCAGTCGAACGCACACGTGGAGAAGCTCCGCCGCCGGCTGGTGGAGCGGGGCTTCGCCAAGCACCACACCTCAGAGCCCGGTCCGCAGTGGACCGAGTTGGACCGCCGCAACGTCGAGGCGTTCCAGCGCGCCCAGGGATGGCGCGGCGGCGCGGCCGACGGCAACCCCGGCCCCGAGACCTGGCGACGGCTCTTCTCGTGATCCATCGCCCCACAGACAACGCCAGCCCCGAGGAGGCGGCCCGGTGACCACTATGACTCCCCACCCCGAGGACCCTTCGGCTCCCCAGCCGGAAGGACTCCATCGCCTGCCGGAACCGCCGGCAACAGCCCCGGAGAACGGCATGTTCGGCTTCCCGCCCGGTGAGCACGCGCCCGGCGCGCCGGAGGCGGCGGGCCACGGCGAGGCCGTCGCCGCCTTCGCCGGTGACGGCTCCATGGGCACGGGGGCCGCCGATGGCCGGCCTCCGCAGTTCGCCCCGGAACCCGACGGCGCGTCCGGCGATCGGGCCGCGGAGGCCGGGCAGGCGCCCGGTGCCATGGCCGCGCGTTCACTTCCCGCGGCGGGTCTGTCCAAGCGGCAGTCCGACGATGCGCCGGCCCCGGACGAGGCCCCGGCCGGTCCGGGGACTTCGGGCGCAGGTGCCGATGCCCTCGCCGGTGATGCCGGAGCCCATCCCGGCGCCGAGCGGGTACCCGCCGGTGTGTGCACCATCGCCGGTGCGCCCGAGGTGTTGCGCCACGGGGCCGATGGCGGGCCGGACGGTTCCGGCTCCACCGCACTGCAGGCACCGTCCGCACTGCATGCGCCGACGATGCCGGAGGCCGACGCGGAATCCGCGGCCGACGCCGATGGTGCACCCGGGCCGGGGCTGGTGGGAGCCGGTGCGGGTGCGCGGCGCGGGGGCCGGATCGGGACCGAGACGACCGGGCCGATCCCCGTGCACCAGCTGTTCCGCGACGGCTCGGGAGACGGCCTCGGAAACGTCCTCGGCGCCGGGCCCGGGAGCGACCGCCCGGGTGAGGACGACGGAGGGCCCGACACCGTGGCCATGGCTCCGGTCGTCGTTCCTCCCGGGCGCAAGCCGGTGGCCGCGGGCCCGTCCGCCCTCACGCTGAGCCCGCGTTCCGTGCTGCCCGTCGACCCGAAGCTGCGTGAACGGCCGGGGCCGGTGCTGCCGGGCTGGACCGGGCTGCTCATCGGAGCCGGCATGCTCGCCGGCTGTGCGGGGGTGCTGTACCGGACGGGGGCCTACCCGACGAGGGTGACCGAGTTGTTCGGGCTGAGCATGCGTCCGTACAACGGCATCAGCTTCGGTCAGTGGGTCCTGCTCGTGCTCGGGCTGAGCGTCGCGATGTTCGCGCTCGGTGGTCTCGGCCGTGGCCGCGCCGGCCACGCCTGGGTCCTGACGCTGTTCGGCGAGTACCGCGGGACCGTCCGCCGCTGCGGCCTCATGTGGGTGAGCCCGCTGCTCCTGCGCCGCCGTGTCGATGTGCGTCTGCGTCATTGGCGCAGCGAGCCGATGTCCGCCGTCGACGCGAAGGGCACCGCACTGCAGGCCGTCGTGCTCGTCGTATGGAGGGTGCAGGACACCGCACGCGCGGTGCTGACGGTGGCGGAGCACGAGACGTATCTGCGGGAGCAGGTGGAGGTGGCGATGGCCCGGGTGCTCTCGCAGCTGCCCGCCGACGCGCTCCCCGACTTCGGGGCGGGAAGCTCCGGCCACGGGGACGTGCCCACCCTGCGCAATGTCGACGCCGTCGGCGATGTGCTCACGAAGACCCTGGCGGCGGAGTGCGCGCCGGTCGGCATCGAGATCTTCTCCGCCCAGCCGATGCGTATCGCGTACGCCCCCGAGGTCGCGGCCGCGATGAGCCGTCGCAGTGTCGCCGCGATCGAGGCGGAGCACCGGGACGCGATGCTGGGTTCGGTGGTGGACGCGGTCGACGACACGGTGCAGCGCCTCACCATGCGCGGTCTCGTGGAGCTCGACGACTACGAGCGCAAGGCCCTGGTGCGGGATCTGACGGTGGCTTTCTGCACCGGGCGCCCGGGTGGAGCCGAAGGCCCGTGATTGGTCTGGACATGTTCAACAGCCGTCAATAATCTGGAACTTGGTCTAGACCTGAACGTGCACGATCGCACAAGCGCTGCACGGCAACAGTGCACCGCGCAGCGGCTCATCGGACTCCCCCACGTTCTCCAGGAGCGACAGCATGCGAAACCGAATAGGCGTGGCCGTGGTCGGCCTCGCCGTGGCGGGCACCTCCTTCCTCGCAACCGGCAGCGCAAGCAGCCACGGCTACACCGATTCCCCGATCAGCCGTCAGAAGCTCTGTGCCAACGGCACTGTGACCAACTGCGGTGAGATCCAGTGGGAGCCTCAGAGCGTCGAGGGCCCCAAGGGGTTCCCCGCGGCCGGCCCGGCCGACGGAAGGATCTGCGCCGGTGGCAACAGCCGCTTCGCGCAGCTCGACGACCCTCGTGGTGGTGCATGGCCCACCACCAGGGTCTCGTCGGGACAGAACCACACCTTCCGGTGGCAGTTCACGGCCAATCACGCGACGACCGACTTCCGGTACTACATCACCAGGAACGGCTGGGACCCGAGCCGGCCGCTCACCCGCGCGGCACTCGATCCCCAGCCGTTCCTGACGATCCCCTACAACGGTCAGCGGCCGCCGATGACGCTCAGTCACTTGGGCGGTCTCCCGGCGAAGTCCGGCCGGCATCTGATCCTGGCGGTGTGGACCATCAATGACACGCCGAACGCGTTCTACGCCTGCTCGGACGTTCAGTTCTGACGATCGGCAGGCTGCCGCGCGGTGTCCGTGGCCGAGGCTCGGGGCGCCGGAGCGGTGAGGCCGACGCGGAACGCGTGGCGCGCCGGTGTGGTGATCACGGGGCGGGGCCGAGGTTCGAGGACCTGGTCCTCGGCCACCTCATGATCGCCTCCGGCGCTGCCGCACGGGCGCTGCCCGGAGAGCTGCTGCCCGGGGCTGTGAGCCGCGCCTCGGGACACTGCTCGACACGACCCCCTGAGCGCCCGCTCCGGATCGGCGCGGCGGCCCCGGCCGGGGCCGCCGTCGCGGGCCTCGACCCCACCCCCCGTGGCGCCGGGCTCCCGATGCAGGAGGTCCCGGCGGTCGGGAAACGGGCATGCCGCCCACTGTGCCGGGATGCAGTCCCGGATGCCGCGTCGGGTCGGGGTGGGCCGACCCGAGGGTGGAGCGCCGATTCATGCGGCGGCTGACCGGCGAGCTGCACGGTCGCCGGACGGGACGGGAGGACGTGCAGCTCTGCTGCACGAGTACGCGGACCACGGCCGGGTGCCCGCTCGAACGCGGACGGGCGGCCCGGGGTCTGGGTCGCTCCACTGTCGTGACGAACCGGAAAGGCCCCCCGCATTGCTGCGGAGGGCCTCTCATGGAGTGCGCCGCCAGGGACTCGAACCCCGGACCCGCTGATTAAGAGTCAGCTGCTCTAACCAACTGAGCTAGCGGCGCGGGCTGCCGTTCCAGCCGCCTTCGGCGGCTGACGACAGAAGTAATACTACCTGGTCCGGAGGTGTGCTCCCGACCGCCCGCACGGGATCACCGTGGGCACGCCCCGCGAGCGGTTCAGAGGGCCAGTGACAGCACCACCGGGGCCGCCCTGCGGTTCAGCGTGTCCGCCGCCGCGCGCAGCCGGTGGGCGTGCTCGATCGGGAGCGAGAGGGCGAGGCAGCCCACGGAGGATCCGGCCGTCAGTGGCACCGCCGCGCAGACCGTGCCCACCGCGTACTCCTGGAGATCGAGCACCGGCACCGTCGGCGGCTGCGCGTCCAGTTTCGAGAAGAGGATCTTCTCGTTGGTGATCGTCCGCGAGGTGAACCGGGCGATCTTGTGGCGCGACAGATGGTCCCGGCGGCCGTTCTGGTCGAGCTGGGTGAGCAGGCACTTGCCGACCGCGCTGGCGTGCGCCGCCGAGCGGAAGTCGACGTATTCGTTGACCTTGGGCGTGCGCGGGCCGTCCGCGTACTGGGTGATCCTGACCTCTCCGTCGATGTAACGGCTGATGTAGACGGCAGCGCCCACGGAGTCGCGCAGCTCGGTGAGGGTGTCCTGCAGCTTGCGCTCCAGGGCTTCGCGACGTGTGGCGCCGGAGCCCAGGAGCACGAGCGAGTCGCCGATCACATACGCACCGTCCCCGACCTGCTCCACGTAGCCCTCGCGTCGCAGCATCAGCAGCATGGAGGCCAGGTGCCCGGTGGGCAGTCCGGTCTCGCGGGCGATCTGGACGTCGGTGACACCACCGTTGTGCCTGGAGATCGTCTCCAGCACACGGAGGGCGTACTGCACGGAGTGGAACGGCGCGGTCGGCTCCGGCTTCAGCGCCACGGTTTCCCCCTACCAGGTTGTGACCGCAAGCTTCCGTACCACGATAGCCGCCAAGAACCGCCCACGGGACGGCTGTTGGCGAGAAATATCGGGTGTCCCGTGGGCATGTCCTGGGGCGCACGACAGTGGCATATGCCCTTGTCAAACCTGAACCGGAGAGTAACTGGTCAGAGCACCGCACCGAGAAACTCGCGGGTACGGTCGTGCTCCGGGTCCGAGAAGATTTTCTCCGGCGGGCCGGACTCGATGACCTTGCCCGAGTCGAACATCAGTACCTCGTCGGAGATGTCCCGGGCGAAGTTCATCTCGTGGGTCACACAGAGCATGGTGATGTCGGTGGAGCGGGCGATGTCCCTGAGCACGTCCAGCACTCCGGCCACCAGCTCCGGATCGAGCGCAGACGTCACCTCGTCCAGCAACAGCACCTGCGGCCGCATCGCCAGTGCCCGGGCTATGGCCACCCGCTGCTGCTGACCACCGGACAGCTGGGTCGGCCGGGCGTCGACGCGGTCGGCCAGACCCACGAGATCGAGCAGCTCACGGGCGCGTTCCTCGGCCTCGTCCTGGGACAGGCCCAGTACCCGCACGGGTGCCTCCGTGATGTTCCGCAGCACGCTCATGTTGGGGAAGAGGTTGAACTGCTGGAAGACCATGCCGATCTTCTTGCGCACCTCGCGCCGCTGCTTCTCGTCGGCCGGGTGGAGCCGGCCGCCGTTGACCTCGATCGTCCCTTCGTCGGGCCGTTCCAGTGTCATCAGCAGCCGCAGGATCGTCGTCTTGCCGGAGCCGGACGGTCCGATCAGCGTGACGTGCTTGCCGGGGCGTACCGAGAAGCAGAGGTCGTCCAGGACGGTGTTCTCCCCGAAGCGCTTGGTGACGTTCGTGAAGCGGATGAGTTCCTTGGGCAGGGTGTCAGCGGGCAAGGCGGCGCTCCAGGGTCCGTACGAGCAGGGAAGCCGGGTAGGCGATGAGGATGAACGCGATGCCGACGACCGTCAGCGGCTCCGTGTACTGGAAGGTCGCGGCGCTCTCCAGGCGCGACTGCTGGAGCATCTCCAGCACACTGATCCCGGCGAGCAGCGGCGTGTCCTTGAGCATCGCGATGACGTAGTTGCCCAACGCGGGCGTGATCCGGCGGATCGCCTGCGGCAGGATCACCGCGAACCAGGTCCGGTGGGCGGGCAGGCTCAGCGCGGTGGCGGCCTCCCACTGGCCCGCCGGCACCGCGTCGATGCCGGCCCGGTAGACCTGAGCGGTGTACGTCGAGTAGTGCAGCCCGATGGCGAGTGTGCCGGTCGTCAGCGCGGAGAACTGCACACCCCACTCCGGCAGCACGAAGAACAGGAAGAAGAGCTGCACCAGCAGGGGGGTGTTCCGGATGAACTCGGTGAGCAGCCCGACCGGCCAGCGCACGGCGCGCACACCGGAGCGCAGTCCGAACGCCCACACCAGGCCGAGTGTGAACGACAGCAGCGAGCCCAGCACCAGGACCTGCAGCGTGATCAGCGCGCCGTCCCAGAAGCGCGGCATGAAGTCCGCCACCGCGGACCAGTCCCAGGTCACTGGAGATCACCTCGCAGAGCCGTGCTCGGCGCGCCGACGCGCGTGCTTTTCCGGGTGGGCCTTCGGCTCTCGCCAGGGGGCTGCAGCACTCCCACGTTCGCCTTCGTACGGCGCTCCAGCGCTTTCATCGAGCGGGTGATGACGAAGGCGAGCACAAAGTAGATCACCAGGGTCACGGTGTAGATCTGCGCGGTCTCCTGCGTCGCCAGCCGCACCAGATACGCGGCGAACGACACATCGCCCACCCCGAGGAGCGACACCAGCGCCGTCCCCTTGAGCAGCTCCACCAGCAGATTGCAGAAGGACGGGATCATCTCGGGCACGGCCTGCGGCAGCACGATCAGCCGCATCCGCTGCCAGGGCGTGAAGCTGAGCGCGACGCCCGCCTCGCGCTGCGCCGGGGCCACCGCGTTCAGCGCACCCCGCACGATCTCGGCGCCGTACGCGCCGTACGACAGACCGAGCGCGAGCACCGCGGCCCACATCGGCACCAACTGCCAGCCCAGCAGGGGCGGAAGCACGAAGAAAAGCCAGAACATCAGAATCAGGGCCGAAGTTCCGCGGAACACCTCGGTGTAGAAGCCCGCGAGAAAACGGACGAAGGGCGAGCGGTGAGTTCTGGCCATGCCCACACCGAACGCGACGACCGCGGCCAGTGCCGCGCTGCAGAGGGTGAGCTGGACGGTGATCCAGATCCCCGGGAGCACCCAGTTCTGCCAGAGTCCGGCTGTCATCGGCACAGCTCCTTCGCCGTGAGCTCCGTCATCTCGCTCTCGGAGAAGCCGAACCGGCGCAGGATGCGGAAGAGTTCACCGCTCTTCTTCATCCTGTGGATCTCGGTGTTGAAGGCGTCCCGCAGCTCGGTGTCGGTCGGGCGGAACGCGAAGCCCCCGCCGTCGATCTTCTTCTTGCCGTCCACGACCGCCGCGAACGGCTCGGTCGCCTCGGCCTTGCTGCTCTTGCGCACCACCTCGCGGGCGGTGAGCGCGGTACCCGCGAAAACGTCGACGCGCCCGGACTCGACGGCGTTCAGTCCGGCCACCTGATCCTGCAGGATGACGATGTCCTTCTCGGGGTATCCGGCGGCGACGGCGTACTCGATCTCCGCATAGCCGGTTCCGGTGGCGAACTTCGCCTTGGTCCGCACGACGTCGTCGTAATTGCGCAGATTCTTCGGGTTGCCCTTGCGCACGATGAAGGAGTCCAGCATCTGGTACTCGGGGTCCGAGAAGACGACCTGTGCGCAGCGTTCCTTGTTGATGTACATCCCGGCCGAAACGACGTCGAACTGCTGGGAATTCAGGCCGGGTATGAGAGAGGCGAAGTCGGTCGCGACCGGCTGGACATGGTCGACGCCGAGCCGCTTGAAGACGGTCTTGGCGAGCTCGGGCGCCTCGCCCGTGAACTCGCCCTGGTCGTCGATGTAGCCGTACGGCTTCTCGCCCGCGATGCCGAGACGCACGGTGCCCTGGGATCTCAGCCGGGCGAGCGAGTCGCCGGAGGGCACGCGGGAGCAGCCCGCCGCCCCGGCGGCGCCGAGCGCACCCGCGGTGCCGAGCAGCAGGGTGCGCCGTCGTATCGCATGTCTGTTGGGTGGAGCGGTGTGGGGAGCCATGGGCGCGCGGCTACCCGGCCTCAGCCGGGGTATGCGTAGCCAATGGCCGATCGCTTCATCGACGTTTCGCTCGCAAAACGCGGGGTGCACTGCACCGCGCGCCTCCTCGACGACCGGGCGCCCGTGACCTGCCGGACGGTGTGGGACGCACTGCCGCTCGGCAGTGACGTGTATCACGCGAAATACGCGCGCAACGAGATCTATGCCCTCTTTCCCGCCTTCGCGGAGCGGGAGCCACCGCTGGAGAACCCGACGGTGACACCCATCCCGGGCGACCTCTGCTACTTCACCTTCAGCGGTACGGAGCTGGGGACGGCTGCATACGGCTATGACCGTGATCTCTCGCGCCCGGTGACCGTGGACCTCGCCCTCTTCTACGAACGCAACAACCTGCTGCTCAACGGTGATACGGGATGGGTCCCGGGCATCGTGTGGGGCCAGGTGGTCGACGGACTCGACCGGATGGCCGAGGCGTGTCAGGACCTCTGGCGGGCGGGTGCGCTGGGCGAGACGTTGGCCTTCCGGCGTCTCTGACCGTGTGCGCGGCGCCGCATGACCGAGACTCACCATGGGCGCCGCCGCCGGCGACGGTGCGGAGCCCGTCCGGCCCGCTCCGGGACGTCACGGGACGGGGGCCGACGGAATCGCCGCCGCACCCGCCTCGTACAGCGCATGTGCGGCCCGTAGCACCAGCGCGTCCTGGTGACGGGCACCGATCAGCTGGACCCCGACCGGCAGCCCGTCCTCGTCCATGCCGCACGGCACGGTCGCGGCGGGCTGCTGGGTGAGGTTGAACGGATAGGTGAACGGCGTCCATCCCGTCCAGCGGCGGTGACCCGAGCCGCCCGGCACCTCGGTGCCCGCTTCGAACGCCGTGATCGGCAGCGTCGGTGTGACGAGGAGGTCGTAGGAGGTGTGGAACCGGCCCATTCGCCGGCCCAGCGCCATCCGGACGTCCACGGCCGTGAGGTAGTCCAGTGCGGATGCCTGCTCGCCCTCCGCGCAGATCTCCCGCAGTCCCGGGTCGAGCAGTGCGCGCTGCTCGGCGCCGAGGTGCTGCACCAGCCGTGCCGCACCGCTGAACCACAGGGTGTGGAAGGCCTCCACCGGGTCCGCGATGTCCGGGTCCGTCTCCTCGATGTAGGCGCCCAGCCCGGCAAGCCGCTCCACCGCACCACGGACGGCCGAGGCGACGGCGGCCCGGACCGCGACCTGGCCGCCGAGGGACGGCGAGTACGCGATCCGCAGCCCCTTCACACCGTCGGCGCCCTCGGTGAGCGCCTGGCTCGTGGCGGCCGAGGGCGGCAGCTGGGACCAGTCCCGCCAGTCGGGTCCGGCGAGCACATCGAGCAGCAGGGCCGCATCGGCGGCGTCCCTGGTCATCGGGCCCGCATGGGACAGCGTGCCGAAGGGGCTCGCGGGGTAGAGCGGAATACGGCCGTACGTCGGCTTCAGCCCGAAGATCCCGCAGAACGAGGCGGGGATACGGACCGAGCCGCCGCCGTCCGTTCCGACGGACAGCGGGGCCGCCCCCACCGCGACGGCCGCGGCACTGCCGCCGCTCGAGCCGCCCGCGGTCCGTGACACGTCGTACGGATTGCGCGTCACCCCCGTGAGCGGGGAATCCGTGACGCCCTTCCAGCCGAACTCGGGCGTCGTGGTCTTGCCGACGAGCACCGCACCGTGCTCCCGCAGCCGGGCCACGGCCGGGGCGTCCTCGTCCCAGCGGGAGGCTCCGGGGCGTACGGTCCGTGAACCGCGCAGAGTCGGTCCTCCCGCCTGCAGCAGGAGGTCCTTGATCGTCACCGGCACACCGTCGAGGAGACCCATCGGCTCCTTCCTGCAGCGGCGGTCGGTGGCGGCCTCGGCCTGGGCCAGGGCTTCCTCGGTATCGACCCGGACGAACGCGTTCACCACCGGCTCCGCCGCCTCGATCCGCGCGAGGACGGCGCGGGTCGCTTCCGTGGGGGAGAAGTCGCCCCGCTCGTAACCGCTGACGAGTTGACGTGCGGTCAGCGCAGTCAGGTCGGTCGGTGCGTTCGGCTCAGGAGTCATGAGAGGGGACGTACCCACGTTTCTTGTCGACCACGTTCGGCAGTGGCTTTCCGGCCGTCCACAGCGCGAACAGCTCGACGAACTGTGCGCCGAGCCGGTCCCGCCAGCCGACCGTGTCACCGCTCATGTGCGGTGAGACGATCAGGCCGGGGACGTCCCAGAGCGGGCTGCCGGGCCCCAGCGGCTCGTGCTCGAACACATCGAGGGCCGCGCCCGCGATCCGCCGCTGTCCGAGCGCCGCCACCAGTTCGTCCTCGACGATCAGCGCACCCCGCCCCACATTGATGAACCGGGCCGACGGCCGCATGAGCGCAAACCGGTGCGCGTCGAACATGCCCCGTGTGGCCTCCGTCAGCGGTGCCGCGCAGACGACCCAGTCGGCTTCGCCGAGCAACCGGTCCAGATCCCCGGCCGCGTGCACCCCGGGACGTGGGGTGCGGCCTGTGACGGCGACGGTCACCCCGAGCGCGCGCAGCAGGTGCGCGACCGCCAGACCGATGGGGCCCGCACCGACGACGACCGCGCGGCTGCCCGTCACCGACAGGCCCTCGCGATGTCGCCAGTGCCGCCGTCGCTGCAGCTCCAGCGTGCCGGGGAGGTCCTTCGCCATGGCGAGCACCAGTCCCGCCACATATTCGGCGATGGGCTCCTCGAAAATCCCCCGGGCGTTGGTCAGCACGGTGTCCGACGCGACGATCTCGGGGGAGAGCAGCCGGTCGACACCCGCGCTCGGGGTGTGCACCCAACGCGGCCTGGGCCCCGGGCCGGGCCAGGCGCTGCGCACCGCTTCCGAGGCGAAGTCCCACACCAGCAGCGCGTCGGCGTGCGGCAGTTCGGCGGCGAGGGAGCGTTCATCGGCGTACCGGACGTCGGCCATGCCGGTGAGGGGGCCGAGCCGCGGCGGAGGGTCCGCTTCCAGGACGAGAAGAATCGGGACGGACATCGCGGGGAAACCGTTTCTGAACGTCTGACATGTACGGATTGACCCACGCTCGCACCCGAACCTACCGTCGTCAACAAGGCGTCAAAGCGTCAAAGGGGGCCTGTGATGGATGTGTCCCTCGAAGTGTCCTTGCTCGGCGGACCCGCTCCCCAGCGTGGTATCGGCGTGGTCGCTCCTTTCGACTTCGCGCTGGACCGTGAGCTGTGGCGGTGGGTGCCGGACGACGTTTCGCTGCGTCTGACGCGGACGCCGTTCGTGCCGGTCGAGGTCTCCCTCGACCTGGCCCGGCTGGTCAGTGAGCACGAGACGCTCGGTGATGCGGTCCGGGCGCTGTCCGTCTCCGAGCCCGAGGTCGTCGCGTACGCCTGTACGTCGGGCAGTTTCGTCGGTGGTCTCGCGGGGGAGCGGGCCATGTGCGAGGCGATGACACGGGCCGGCGATGTCACCTCGCTGACCACGTCCGGTGCGCTGCTCGAAGCGCTCGACGAGCTGGGCGTGCGGCGGATCGCGCTGGTCACTCCCTATACGGAGTCCGTGACCGGGGCGCTGGAGGAGTATCTGGGCGAAGCCGGGGTAGCGGTCACGGGCCGCGCCTTTCTGGGACTGACGCGGCACATCTGGAAGGTGCCGTACCGGTCCGTGGTGGACATGGCGCGGCAGGCCGTGGTGGGCGCGGCGGACGCGCTCTTCATCAGCTGCACCAATCTGCCGACCTACGATGCGATACCCCAGCTGGAGGCGGAACTGCGCATGCCGGTGATCTCCGCGAACCAGGTCACGATGTGGGCGGCACTGCGCCGGATGGGGGTGTATGCGGTCGGCCCCTACCAGGCCCTGCTGATGGACACCGCCGGGCCGCACGAGGAGCCCCCGCCTCCGCCGGCACCCGCACCTCCGCCCGAGCCGCCGTCGGCCCAGCCCGAGGAACAGGAAGGATGGACATGACGACCGTCGGACTCCTCTACCCGGGGCACTCCGCCGAGGACGACTACCCACGCATCGCGGTCCTGCTGGACAGCGACATCCGGCTGCCCGTGTTCCACACCGACATCGGCGAGGACGCGCACCGGGAGGACGCGCTGATCGAGATGGGGTCGGCCGAACGGCTGGCGGCCGGGGTCGAGGAGCTGCGGCTGGCCGGCGCCGAGTCGGTGGTGTGGGCCTGCACGAGCGGGAGCTTCATTCGCGGCTGGGACGGCGCGCAGGCGCAGATTCGGGAGCTGGCGCAGGCCGCCGGTCTGCCGGCGTCGAGCACGTCGTTCGCCTTTGTGCACGCGGCGCGGGCGCTGGGAGCGGAACGGGTCGCGGTCGCGGCCACCTATCCGGACGACGTCACGGTGTGCTTCGAGGAGTTCCTGGAGGCCGCCGGGCTGGAGGTGACCGCGTCGCGGGCCGGCGGGATCGTGACCGCGGCCGAGGTGGCCACCTGGGGGCGCGAGCAGGTGCTGGAGCTGGCCAGGGCGGCGGACGACCCGAGGGCCCAGGCGCTGCTGCTCCCGGACACCGCCCTGCACACGGTCGCGCATCTGGACGAGCTCGAGGCGGAGCTGGGCAAGCCCGTGCTCACGGCCAACCAGGTGACGGTGTGGGAGGGGCTGCGGCTGGCCGACCGCAGGGCGTGGGCGGACGGGCTGGGAGCGCTGTTCGTACGCCCCGACTGGGAGCGATCCGAGTGGAAGCCCGACGGGCCCGACGGGGAATAAAGCGGAGAGTGCCTCCTGTTGTCGCCCCGGACAGGTACGAGAGCGCAGAAGGCGCGGGACGACGCAGGAGGGCCCACCCGTGGAGACAGCGGACGCAGGCGACGGGATCCGGGGTGTGGCGCGCGGCAGTGCTCCGGTGCCCCTGTCGGTACTGGACCTGGTGACCGTCGGCAGCGGGTCCACCGCCACCCGGGCCCTGCGCACCAGTGTGGACATCGCCCGGCTCGCGGAGCGCCGCGGCTTCCACCGTCACTGGGTCGCCGAGCACCACTCCATGCCGGGTGTCGCCTCGTCGTCCCCCGCGGTGATCCTCGCCCACCTCGCGGCCCACACCGAGCGCATCCGGCTCGGCTCGGGCGGTGTGATGCTGCCCAACCATGCTCCATTGGTGATCGCCGAGCAGTTCGGCACACTGGAGGCGCTCGCGCCGGGCCGCATCGACCTCGGGCTCGGCCGCGCGCCCGGCACGGACGGCGCCACGGCGGCGGCGCTGCGCCGGAGGGACAGGCCGGGGTCCGCACAGGAGGCCGGGGGAGAGGGCGCCGACGACTTCCCGCAGCAGCTCGCCGAGCTGACCCGGTTCCTGGACGACGACTTCCCGGACGGTCACCCGTACGCCCGTATCCACGCGGTCCCCGGCCCGGTCCAGGCCACCTCGCCCGGTGGGGTCCAGTCCTCGGCGCGACCCCCCGTCTGGCTCCTCGGTTCGTCCGGCTTCAGCGCCCGTCTCGCCGGCATGCTCGGTCTGCCGTTCGCCTTCGCCCATCACTTCTCGGCCCGGAACACCGTTCCGGCGCTCGACCTCTACCGCGAGTCCTTCCGCCCCTCGGAGGTCCTGGACGCCCCCTACGCCCTGATCGGCGTCTCCGCGCTCGCCTCCGACGACGCCCGTGAGGCCCGCCGCCAGGTCATGACGGGTGCGCTGTCCATGCTGCGGCTGCGCACCGGCCGCCCGGGTCTGGTCCCCACGCCCGAGGAGGCGGCGGCGTACGAATTCAGTCCGCTGGAGCGGGAGTTCGTCGACAGCTGGCTCGGCAATGTCGTGCACGGTACGGCCGACGAGGTCCGTACCGGACTCGACGACCTCCAGAAGCGCACGGGCGCGGACGAGTTGATGATCACGACCAATGCGCACGGCGGTGAAGCACGGCTGCGTTCCTACGAACTGGTGGCGGACGCATACGGGCTGACGGAGTAACGGCCCCGGTGGCGGGCGGGCGGGCGCAGATCGACGAGCCGACCCCGACGGGCCGGGACACCTGGATCCAGGCCCTCCGGCACACCGGTGCCCCTCCTTCGACGACAGTCCGGGCGTACGTCACACCGCCAGCGGGCTGACCCCGATCATCCCGTCGATGCGCTCCGGGGCGACGGCGCGCGAGTACAGCCAGCCCTGGCCCGTGTCGCAGCCGATGCGGCGGAGGCGTTCGGCCTGGCCCGCCGTCTCCACGCATTCGGCGGTGACCGTCAGGCCCAGACGGTGGGCGAGTTGGACCATGGCCTCGACGATCGTCTCGTCGGCCGGGTTCGGGTGCGCGCCGTCGTCGTAGCGGAAACCACGAACGAACGAACCGTCCAGTTTCAGGACGGACACCGGGAGCCGGCTCAGATACGCGAGGTTCGAGTATCCCGTCCCGAAGTCGTCGATCGCGATCCGCACCCCCATGTCGCTCAGCGCCTGCAGTGCCTGGAGCGGGCGGCCTGCCGAGCCCATCACAGCGGACTCGGTGAGTTCCAGCTGCAGGAGATGCGGCTCGAGGCCGGTCTCGGCGAGGATCCCCGCCACATCGGTGACCAGGTCGGAGTCCCACACCTGCCGCACGGCGACATTCACGCTGACGAAGATCGGAGCGGCACCCGGGTGGTCCGTCTGCCACTGCTTGGCCTGCCTGCAGGCGGTCTGCAGCACCCAGCGGCCGAGCTGGACGATCGAGCCGTCTTCTTCCGCAATTCCGATGAACCGATTCGGCGCCAGTGTGCCGAACTGGGGGTGTTGCCATCGGACCAGCGCCTCGACACCTCGCACCGTCCCGTCCGCCATCCCCACCAGTGGCTGGTACTCGAGGGCGAACTCGCCGCGCTCGACGGCCGGCCGGAGCGTCGACGAGAGCGCCTGACGCGTCATCCGGTGTGCGTTGCGCTCGGGGTCGAAGAACGTCCAGCGCGCCTTGCCGTCCGCCTTCGCCCAGTACAGCGTGGTGTCCGCGTCCTGCATGAGACCGGTCGCCGTCGTACCGTCGGCGGCCCGCTCCACGACGCCGATCGACGCCGAGACCGACAGTCGCTGCCCGGCCAGATCGAACGGTGTCTGCAGCGCGGCGAGGACGGACCGCGCCAGATCGGCGAGTTGTTCCGTGCCGGTGGAGTCCTCGACCAGGATCGCGAACTCGTCGCCGCCGAGTCGGGCCACCAGATGCCCGCTGCGCGTGCAGCCGTCGTCGTCGGCACAGCCAGCGAGCCGGGAGGCCACGGCAGCCAGCAGCCGGTCGCCCACGCGATGTCCGAGCGTGTCGTTGACGGCCTTGAAGCCGTCGAGGTCGAGATAGCACAGCCCGATCCGGCCGGTGCCGCCGTGCTCGTACGACGATGTCTCCAGCGCTGCCGAGAGCCGCTCGAAGAACAGGGTGCGGTTGGGCAGCCGGGTCACCGGGTCGTGCATCTGGAGATGCCGCAGCCGCGCCTGCAGCTCGCGCCGGTCGCTGATGTCCGCGAGGGAAAGCAGGACACGGCGGCTGTCGGGCACCGGAGCGACCGTGACCTCCGCCCAGAGCGAGCGCCCGTCGGTGTGCTTGAGCCGGCGGGTGCAGCGGAAGCGGGAGCTGCGGCCGCGCAGCACCTCGCGGTACGCGTGCCAGGTGCGGCCGTCGGACGCCAGGTCGACCAGATCGGCGGCGGACTGCTCGTGCAGCGCGGCGCGTTCGGTGCCGAGCAACTCGGCGAGCGCGTCGTTCGCGGAGACGACGAGGCCCTCGTGGTCGACGAGGGCCATGGCGAGCTGGGCTGTGTTGAAGGCGGCGCGGTAATCGCTGGGCCCGGCGGACGCCGGGACGGTGCGCGTGGCCGCCGGATCATTACATTCCGTGACCGGCGGGAGAGTGTCCCCGGGCGCCGCGGCCACCGCGGCACTCGGTCCTTCGGTGTTTGCGCTCACCGTTCGCTCCCGCTGTGCGTCGTGTCGTTCAGGTCCGGTCGGGGCCGGAAAGCCGGGAAAGTGTGCCGATCATAGAGGCTGGCCGGGTGGCCGTTCCAGCTTCTCGCTCGTGAGCAAGCGCACTCAAAGGTCCGGACCGATCGTTTCTGCGCGGCTCTGGCCTCTGTCAGCACCGTCGTGATCGGTTGTGACTTTCTGTGAGACGCCGGGGTGTCGGCTCCCCCTCACCCGGCCGGGCCAGCGGAAAGGTGCGAATCACTGAAAATCATCACAAGGTGGGTGAGGCGTTCCGTATTCCGCACCCGGAGGTCGACGTGGAGGGTCAGCACACGCACGAGGGGACACCCGGGGGAGTGGAACGTCCCAGACTGCGTGCGACGGCCGCCGCCCTCACCTCCCTGATGGCACTGGCCGCCACCTCCCTCGTGGCCGGACCCGCCGTGGCCGACACCTCCGCGACGGCCTGCGCCCTGCCCCGTACCGCCGCGCATCACTCCCTCGGCCTGGACACCTGGAACGCCTCGTACCCCCGACCCGCCCGCGCTCTGAACGCGGTCATGGTCTTCCTCTCCTTCCCGGACGCCGCCCCGCTGACGAGTCCGGCGGAGCTGGCGGCCGATCACTTCCCGGCGACCGGCGACTTCTTCCGGCGGGCGTCGTACGGGAGGTTCACGCTGCGCCCGCACCCGCTGGCGCACTGGATCCAGATGCCGCAGGCTTCGACCGCGTACCGGATAAAGCGTGACTGGGATGCCCAGCGACGCGCCGCGTATTTGCGGGACGCGATCGCCGTGGCCGATCCGGTGGTCGACTTCTCGCGCTTCGACGTCGTCTATCTGGTCGCCGACCCGGACGCGCCGGGCGTGGACTCCGATGCGACGAAGGTGGTCAACTTCGACCGGCCGCTGTCCGCCGACGGCACGGACATCAGGCGTGTCGTCACGGTCTTCGAGCGGCATCCCCCCGACCGCAATGTGCTCGCTCACGAGACGGGCCACGTCTTCGATCTCCCCGATCTCTATCACCGCCCGTCGGACGCCAAGGGCGACTGGGACACCCATGTCGGCGACTGGGATGTGATGGGCAGCCAGTTCGGGCTGGCACCCGATTTCTTCGGCTGGCACAAGTGGAAGCTGGGCTGGCTGAGAAAGGACGAGGTGCGGTGTGTCACGGGTCGGCGGTCGACGGACCGGATGTTCACTCTGGAGTCGCTCGCCGCCGAACCGATTCGGGGCGGGTCGGTCGGCACCCGGCTCGCGGTCGTACGGACGGGTGAGAACTCGGCGCTCGCGATCGAGGCACGGGGTGCGGCCGGGAACGACCAGGACACCTGCACCGAGGGCGTGCTGATCTACCGGGTGCGGAACGAGGCGGCGTCCGGCGGCGGCCCGGTCGAGGTCATCGACACCCATCCGGACGCGGAGGCGTGCTGGGGCCAGTCCGTGTACCCGGCGCTGGCGGACGCACCGCTGGGGGTGGGGGAGGCGTTCACCGTTCCGGGTGAGCGGGTGCGGGTGGAGGTGGCGGACCGTACGCGCACGGGAGCGTGGACGGTCAAGATCACGCCTGCCGTGTGACAGACGCGCGGGCCGGTCTCCGGCCCGGCCGCTGCGGATCCGGGGCGCCGCTCCGGTGGAATGCACGGCCGGACGGTGGTGACCGGAACGCCGAAGGGCGCCCTCGGAAACCGAGAACGCCCAGGTCAGCGAAATGAATAGCTGGTGCGCCGCCAGGGACTCGAACCCCGGACCCGCTGATTAAGAGTCAGCTGCTCTAACCAACTGAGCTAGCGGCGCCTGCTGACGTCGTAGACCTTAGCACCCTGATCGGCGGGAGGAAAAATCGATATACGGACCGTCGCCGCGGAGGCCGCACGGGCGGCTCGTACACACGCCCAGAGCAGTACTTCGGGGCCGGGGAGCCATGGGTGACGGGTGTCGGGGGCGACGAGCCAGCGTGGCCCCGGGGTGGCGGGGGCGGCGGACGGGCCGAGCGGCGGGACGGTGACGGCATCACCGGTGCCGTGGCAGAACAGCGGGGGCACGGACGCGCCGCACTCCTCCCAGTCGAGCAGGGAGGGTAAGCGCTGTGCCGTGCCCGGCGCGGCGAACAGCAGCATCCGGCCGCGGTGGAAGGCGACGGGCCCCGAGCCGGGGCCTTGCGACCAGAGCCGGTCGAGCATCCGGCGGCCGAAGATCACCGGGACATTGACCACGTCGAACACAACCCCGCACGGCACGACGGCCGGTGCCGCGGGCTCGGCCTCCCACATGGCCAGGGTGGAGCGTGGATACGCGCTGGCCGAGGCGAGCCACCTCGCACCGGACACGGTCACCCGACCCGTCTGGTGCCGGTCCTCGTCGGCCTGCAACAGCGCGAAGATCTCCCGCCGCCGTGTGTCGTCGTCACCGGCAGGGCTCAAGGGCGTCTCGTCTCGCAGCCAAGCGCTCATGGCGTCTACATCTACCGGGAGTGAGATTGCAGTTTCTGTGTGTTGCCGGAAACCGGGACAGGGCGGGGCGCGGAGGAGTATCTTGCCGCGCGGCATATGCGCCGGGGATGCTTCGGATGCCCTGTGCGGCTGGACTGTGCGGGCCGGGCCGGGCCGCACGGAACGATGACGGGGTCCCGCGACGCTCTCCACGGTGGGAGGACGCCGGTTCCCGTCCGGTCGGCGGGCGGCGCGGCGTCCCACGACGACATGGGGTGCCGCGGACAGGACCTACTCGCCAGGTTCCGCCGTGCGGAGGAGGCCGCGGCCGAATTCGACCATCTTCTTCGCGTAGTCCTCGCTCCACTCCGCCCGCTGCGCGATGTCCGCTGTGGTCAGCCGGTCGAAACGGCGCGGGTCCGCGAGCTGGGCCGCGGCGAGCGCCTGGTACTCCAGGGCGCGGTCGGCCGCGGCCTGGAACGCGAGCGTGAGCTCCGTCGCACGCGTCAGCAGCTCCCCGGGGTCCTCGATCGACTCCAGATCGAAGAAGTGCTCCGGGTCGGATGCGGCTTCCGAGGGCTCGAAAAGCAGCGGCGCAGGCCGCATCCGCCGCTCGCTCCGCTCCGACGACTCCGCCATACCTGTCTCCTGTTCGCTTTCCGGACCACCCACCATTGTCCCGCTTCGCGCAAGAGGCCCTCGGACCGTCCCGTGGCAGGGCCGGGGATCCCGTCCTGCGGCAGCCGCATCGCCCCGCACCCGCCGACGGCTGTCGCCTTCACCCGGTCAGGGCGACCAGGTCACCCGGTGCTCCGCCAGATGGGAGAGGACCGTGTGGTTCGCCTCCCATCCGTCCGGGAACTTCACGGTCACGCCCAGCTGCACCGGCTCGGTCGACGGGTGCTCGTCCAGCAGCTCCGCCACGCCCGCGCGGCACACCACGATGCAGGCGTGCCGGTGCCGGGAGGCCAGCACGCACAGCCGGCCGGTCTCCAGATGGAACGCCGTGGCGTCGGGGCGGCCCGACAGCGGGTGGAGCACGACGGTGACGTCGAATTCCCGGCCCTGCAGCCGGTTCGCGGTGTCCACGGTCACCCCGCCCACCCCCAGCTCCCCGAGCGCCGCCCGAACGGCCGCCGCCTGGTCGCGATGAGCGGTGCCCACCGCGATCCGGTCCGGGGTGAGCGGCACCGGGTCCGCCGACCGCTCCGACACCGATGCGCCGCCCCGGTCCAGGAGCCGCCGCACCACCAGGGCGACCGCTCGGACCGCCTCCGGATCGGTGCGCGGAGTGTGCCGGGCGGGCAGTTCCAGCAGGCCCCAGCCCGACTCCGCCGCCTCGTCCAGCACCCGGTCGGGCCCCGATCCGTCCGAGACCACTCCGAAGGAGAGCCGCCGGTCGCCCGGTCCCGTACCGCTGCGGAACCGTGTGTACGGATAGAACGCGCCGGACACCAGCGGCGCCGCCGACGCGGGCAGTCGCCATGACACGGGCAGTCGGTGCTGCGGGAGCTCCGGATTGTGCGCCAGCAGGGTGGAGACCGCGCTCGCCGAAGGGTCGTAGGACAGACCCGCCCACTGCTCCGCCCCTACCACCGAGAACGGGTCGAGCTGCCCCGGGTCGCCCACGAACAGGGCGCGCTCGAAGAGCCCGGCCACGGCGAGCAGCGCGTCCGAGCGCATCTGGTACGCCTCGTCCACGATCGCGTGCCCCCAGGGCTCGACACCCTTCACGTGCGCCCACTTGGCGGCCGTCGAGATGACCACGTCCAGGCCCGCGAGGTCGCCCGCCTTCGCCGACTTGCGTACGTTCCCCAGCTCGTCGAGCGCCTTGTCGTACGGGTCCGGGTCGTTGCTGTGCAGCCGCCCGACCGGCAGTCCCGGCTCCTTCTCGGCCAGCCGCAGCACCAGATCGTCGACCTGGGCGTTCGTCTGTGCGACCACCATCAACGGCCGTCCCGCCGCGGCGAGTTCCCGTGCCGCCCGTACGACCAGCGTCGACTTGCCCGCGCCGGGCGGAGAGTCCACTACCACACCCCGCGCGTCCCCGTGCAGCGTGTCGGCCAGGATCGCCTCGGTGGCCCGCGAGGCTTCGGCGCCTGGGTCGAACAGATGCGTCACCGTGCCCGTCACAGCAGGTCCTCCGTGGTCACGGCATCGGGGCTCTCCGCAGCTTCGGACCGTGGGGGACCGCCGTGCGTCCACGGGGTCTCATCCGGCTCCGGCAGCTTCGGGCCGCTCCGCTGGTCGTGTTCGAACAACGTCCAGGCGATCAGGTCGCCCTTCTCCGGTACGGAACCCTCGACCGGGTCCCTGGACCGGCCCATCCGGTCCAGCAGTCTCAGCACCGGCGAACCGTCCTCCTCGTACCGGACGAACTCGGCGCTCTGGGGCCTGCCCTCCAGCGAGCGGTACACCTTCACACCCGCGCCCAGGTGGGGCAGGTCGTCGGTCAGGACCGTCAGCAACGGCCGTGGCGACGGCCTCTTCGACTCCGACCAGGCCATCGTCACCTCGGTGATCTCGGCGAGGAACGCCTCGCCGGCGAGCCGCCGCCCCGCCAGCACCAGCGGGTCGTCCAGCGCCTCCTGCGCCTCCAGCTGGGCCTGCGCCGTCTCGCGCGCCGCGAGCTTCTGCGCCGCGGTCACCGCTTCGTCGCGGCGCGGCTGCGGCGGCTCACCCGCTCGCACCCGATCGCGATGACCCGTGAACGACCACCGGTCCCGGGTCCAGCGGTCGGCGGCCCTTTCGCCTTCCGGCAGCTGCCGCAGCAGCTCCAGGCCGTCCCACACCGCGTCCCAGGTGGGCCTCAGCACGCCCGCCAGCAGATCGCGGATCTCCCGCTCGGCGGCGGTCAGCCTGGCCAGCTGCTCATCCGCCGCCCCGCCGTCCTCGGCCGCGGCGAGCGCCTGCCGCGCACGGTCGTACCGCTCCATCGCAGGCGCCAGCAGCCTGTTGTCGAACGCGGGGTCGGTCGCAGGACCGGCCGGCGGGCACACCAGCAGGCCGTCGGCGTCCCGCGCCAGCTCCGCCCGCATCGCGGCCTGCGCACCTGATTCTCCCTCCGGTGGCGCGATCCATGCGAGCAGTGCGCCCAGATGCTGGTCCTCCAGATGCGACTGCCCGGTCGCCCAGTGCCGCCCCAGCAGGTCCGTCATGGCCAGCAGCAGCGAGGAACCGGGCACGCGCGCCCGCTCCCCGTAGTGCGTCAGCCAGCGCCCGAGGAGCGGGACGCGCGGTGGCGCCGGGTACGGTGCGTCCGGGTCCTGCTCGGCCGTCCGCCGGAACCGCATGGACCGGCCCAGCAGTCGTACGAAGTCGATGCCCGACCGGCTCGGAACGATCAACTGCGGTGCATCCGAGCACAGTTCGGCCTCGACCTTGACCCGCTTGCCGGTCTCCGGATCGGTCTCGCTGCGCTCGGTGGCCTCGACGTCGTCCGCGTACCCGTCCAGGTACGGCAGCACGCACTCGGCGAGCTGCGCAAGGAACGCCGACCGCAGATCCCGGTCCCGCGGCTGCGCGACACTCAGCAGCCCCGGCGCTCCCCGGTCCGTGCCCACGAGGGCCCCGAGCGGTGCCCCCGCCTCGCCGGCGGTGGTCAGCGGCACGAACACGAGCGGCCGGTCCGACAGATGCCGGTGGCGCACCGTGGCCAGCGGCTGCGCGTGTCCGCTCTCCACGGCCTCCAGCCGCGCCAGGGTGGAGATCAGTGACATCCGGCTCGCCCCAGAGCCTGCGCCCGCAGTGCCGCGGCCCTGCGCAGAGCCGCGACCGTGGGGTCCGCCGGGTCGCCTGACTCCCCGCGGGCCGCGGCCAGGACGTCGCCGACGGCCGTCAGCCCGCCCAGCTCACCGCGCACCGCACGCCCCAGGGACTCCACTGCGCCCGCGGCGCGCGCCTGCTCCCGGCAGTGGAAGGCCAGCTCGCAGGCCGCCAGGCACTCGGGGGCGTACGCCGAGGGCACGGCCTCGACCGATGTCGTCAGTTCGTCGGCCGTGCAGCTTTCCACATCGAAGCTGACGCCCTCCGGAAGAGCCGCCGCGATGTCGTCGATCCGGGTCAGCCGGGCCAGCTGCCGGCGGGTCACCGAGAGCTGTTTGCGTACGTCGACCACGGACGCCGTGGGGAGGTTGGAGAAGTCCTTGGGGCAGACCAGCAGCACGGAGTGCCCGGTCGTCGCGCCTTCGGTCACCGCCGCGACCCGCTCCAGGGCCAGTACGTACACCGCGGCCTGGCGGGCCGCGGCTCCCACCTTCGCCGCGTCCGCCGAACCGTCGATCACCGGGAAGGACTTGATCTCGACGACCGTCCACCGTCCGTCGGGATGCACCACCACCGCGTCCGGCTCCAGATACGCGGGTGACCCCGCCACCTCCAGCGCCAGCATCGGATGGTCGAGAAGGGTCCACACCCCGGCCCGGGTCGCCTCCCGCAGAGCCAGCGCCGTACGGGCCGCGCGCCCCTCGGGGCCGGCCGCCGCGAGTTCCGGGACCCGTGCCTCCTGCGGCTCGGCCACACCGAGCAGCCTGAGCAGCTCCGTACCCCCGTCGGCCTTGACGCGGGCCTCGAAGGCATTGCCCCGCATGAACGCGAACTGGGACTGGCCGAAGGCCGCGGGGGAACCCAGCGCCTCGGCCAGTGCCGCCTTGTCCACACCGGCGCCGTCCAGCAGAGCGCGCCGCTTGCACCCGGGGTTCGCGGCGAGGGCCGCCAGCGCACGGGCGTCGAGCGGATGGGGCGCTGCAGAGGCGCCGCGCAGCTCAGCGAGTCGCTGCCGGAGTGCTGTCACCGGCGCCTGCGGAGGGGGTCCGCTGTCCAGGGATGTGCTCACCCGCGGAAGTCTCGCATCCGCCACCGACAATCGTGGACCTCGCGCCCGCGGAGACCGCTTCGGGGCCCGGTCGGAACCCGGCCTTGACCCGGTCGGCGAGACGCATCGCGGGCCGTGTGAGCAGCAGTCCGGCCCCCATCACCACGACGCCGCCCACCGCGTCGAGGAAGTAGTGGTTCGCCGTACCCATGACCACCAGCACGGTGACCGTCGGATGGGCGATCGCGGCTGCCTTCGCCAGCGGGCCGCGGGCGTGCAGCCACAGCATCACCCCGCACCACAGTGCCCAGCCGACGTGGAGACTCGGCATCGCGGCCAACTGGTTGGTCATTCCGCCCAGACCGCGCGGGGCGCTGGCCTCCCCGCCCCACCAGCCGTACGAGCTGAACTGCGCCATCGTGTCGGTGAAGCCGTACCCGGCGTCGAGCAGTCGCGGCGGGCAGGTCGGCAGGAGCGTGAACCCGATGAGGCCGAGCAGTGTGGAGACCATCAGCCAGGTCCGCGCCGTCCGGTAGCGGGCGGGCCGTCGGCGGAACAGCCAGACCAGGATCGCGGGGGTGACCACATAGTGCAGTGAGGCATAGGCGAAGTCGGCGGGTATGCCGAACTCCGGGGTACTGCTGAAGAGCCGGTTGAGGGGACGCTCGAAGTCGATGCGGAAACCTTCCTCCAGGCGGAGGATCGCCAGACCGTGGTCGACCGCGTCCGCCTTGTCGCCGCGGGCCAGGAGCCGGCCCGCGGAGTATGCGACGTAGACCACGACGATGAGCGGCAGTTCGGTCCACCAGCGGAGTCGCTGCCGGCTCGTCTGCGCCGTCTGCGGCATCGGCATCCGAACGCTCCCCCTCATTCTGTTCGCGCGGCCATGGGCCGACGGTCAACCGTACGGTGTACGGGACGCGAGGAGAGAGGTGGGGGTTGCTCCGCCGCCACCATGAGTTCGACTGGGCGTTGATCGTTCGGTCGGGTGATGATGGAGACATGGCACCGCGCATACTCATCGCCCGTCACGGGCAGACGGAATGGTCTCTGCTCGGCAGGCACACGGGGCGGACCGACATCCCGCTCATCGACGAGGGGCGCCGCGGCGCGAAGCTGCTGGGCGAGAGGCTGCACAAGGAGCCGTGGTCCGGGCTTCCGGACGCCGAGATCCGCACCAGCCCGCTCATGCGCGCCGCCGAGACGTGCGAACTCGCCGGATTCGGTGACCGCGCCCAGCCCTGGGACGCGCTGATGGAGTGGGATTACGGTGCCTACGAGGGCATGACACAGGCCGAGATCCGCGCGGTCGACCCCGACTGGTTCATCTGGCGCGACGGTGTGCCCGTGGGGTCACCCGTGGCGAAGACCCGTGGCGAGACCATGCAGGAGCTCTCCGACCGGGCCGACGGGATCATCGAGTACGTACGCTCGGCGGACCGCGACGTCCTGGTCTTCGCGCACGGGCACATCCTGCGTGTGCTGGGCGCCCGCTGGATCGGGGAGCACGTCTCCTTCGCCGCACGCATCAAGCTGGACCCGACCAGCCTGTCCGCCCTGGGCTGGGCATACGGCGCCCCGGCGATCGAGCGCTGGAACGACACGGGCCACCTGGGCAGCTGAACGCGGTGCGGTGCAGGGGCGGCTGCCGCGAGGCCGTCGCCCCCCGCACCCGGCTCAGCGAGTGGCCGCTGCTCTCGCCGTCTCCGCATGGCGGTCCAGGAAGTCGGCCACGCCCGCCGTGTGACGCTGCGGTACCAGAGCCCGCGCCGTCTCGGCGAGCAGCGTACGGATACGGGACGACTGGACCTCGTCGAGCAGATCGAGCACCCGTTCACCCGCGGCGGCGGACTCCGCGGGGGCGCCCGCATGTGCGAGGTCCGCGGCCAGCTGTGCCCCGTAGAGCGCGAGATTGCGGGCGAAGTGGGGGTCCTGCAGGGTCGTTGCGCGGTGGGCGAGCCTGGCGGCCCGCGACCACTCGCCCAGCGTGGCCCAGCACTGGGCCTCCAGCGCCTTCACCTCCGGCTCGCCGAAGAAGGACATCCACTCCGGGTCCGCCTCCGACGGCCCCCGGCCGAAGAGCGTGTGGGCCCGGGCCAGCGCCTGCCGGCACGCGGACCGGTCGCCGAGCCCCGCCCAGCCGCCCGCCTCCCGCAGGCTCAGCAGCGCCAGCAGCCGGGCCGACCCCAGCTGCCCCGCCGCGCGCTGCCCGGCCTCCGCGGCCCGAACCGCCTCGCGGTACCGTCCCGCATCCCTGGCCAGGAACGAGGTGTTGCAGAAGGCGTGCGCCTCCAGGGCGGGGTCCGCAGCCACCCGCGCCGTCGCCAGGGCCTCCGCGTAGTGCGAACGCGCCTCTTCCAGGCGACCGGAGTCATGGGCGAGCCAGCCGACCGAGATGGCGAGTTCGCCGGCGCCCGAGGCCAGCCGCCCCGCGGTCGAGCCGCGCGTGGTGGCGCCCGCGTCGAGCAGCGCGTACGCGGTGCGCAGCGGCTGGGCCGCCCGCTGGTAGAGCCCGTCCGCGCCGTGCCGGTCGTCGAGCAGCCGGATCTGGCGCACCGCCTCCTCGACGGCACTCACCTCGGAGGCGCCGATCCGCTGCCGGGGCACATCGGCGCGGGGCCCGTCGAACCCCGGCAGGGAGCCGAGACCCAGGGATGCGGCTGCCACGGTGGCGGTGCCGCTGGTCATGAATGCGCGACGCAGCACGTCGCTCTCCTCGTTGCTGTAGGTGCAGTTGGTGCCGTTGTTGCTGTTGCATGTGTCCGACGAGGGTGGGGTACGGTCCCGTGCTCCGCGCCCCCTCACCGCCTCACGGGCGGCGAATCCCAGATCCGCCAGGGTCGAGCCGGGGAACATGTGCAGAAAGACCCGCTCGTAGGCGTAGTTGGGGCACCGGATCTCTCCGGCCTCCACGCGTCCGATGTAGCGGGCGTCGCAGGCGACCTGCTCGCCGATCTCCCTGGCCGCTCTGCGTACGAGCGCAGCGAACTCACCCGGCGAGCGTTGTCCGCGAAGCCGCCGGAACTCGAGGTTGGGAACTGCCCGTGACGACGCCATGGCCGAGCCCTCTCCTGGTACTGCCGGCGCCCACTCCGGTTCTTCGGTGACGCAGATTCTGTCGGTCCGGCGGGGCAAGAACGTACCTGCTGTGACGAGGCGAGCACGCAGGGTTTAGCTACAAACGGGATATCTCACCCGCGATCCGCCATGAACTGCCATCCTTTGTGGCGGCGTGCCACCGTAGCCCTTGACGCCCACGGGCGTTGAACCGTGAGGGGATGCGGTACGTGTCCTCACTCGGCGAGGAGGGGTTCCCTTGTTGGAGGTCGGCATGGAGACCAGCAGTGGCTCGCGGACAAGCGTGACGAGTGCCCAGCACCTGCCCACCGACGAGTACAGCACCGCACCGGGCCCGGTCGGCCCGGGTCCCGAAGGCGTTCCGCCGGACCGGGCACTCCCCGGGCACCCCGCGCCCTGTGACCTGGTGACCGTACCGGCCCGCCAGGGCCTCGAAGCGGTCGACATCCTGCGCCGCGGCGGCTGCCCGGCCGTCGGCCCCGTACTCCACGACGGCAGCTGCGACACCCTCGGCTTCCTGGTGCCCCCCGGCACCGCGGCCGGCTGGGACATGCCCGGCAGCGCCTGTACGCAGACGTCGGGCCGCGGTCTGCGCATTCCCGTCGAGCCCGGTGCCCCGGCCATTCCCGCGGAGCCCCCGCTCTCGGGCAGTGGCTGGCTGCTGCCCCCCGGCGACGCCGGGCACGTCACCGATCCCGTCGTACTCCGCGAGGCCCTCGGTGAGGCCGCGCGCATGATCGAGGCCGCGGACAGCATCTGAGGAGCGTGACCGGAAGGGTGCACCGGCACGCCGGCGCCCTGCACGGCGCGTCGCCGCACCGTCGGCTGACCGCATCCCCCGGAGCCACGCCCGGGACGCCCCCGGCTGTCGGAGGCTGTCCCCCGGGGCGGTGCCCCACCTCCTGGTGACCGGCCGATAATGGGCAGGTGGCAAGGAAGAAGCAGCAGCGTGGTCGCACGGCGGCTCCGGAGACCGTCGTCGAGAGCGTGGCCGGCGGGCTCGCCGAGCTCGTACCCGACCGCGAACGGCCCCACGGCTGGACCCTGGTGCTCGACGGCGCCCCCCAGTCCCACGTCGACCTCGACGATCCCTCCCTGCTCACCTTCGAGTACCAGCGCCGCCTCGGTCATGTCGCCGACCTCGCCGCGCCCGCCGGCCGGCCGGTGAACGCCGTCCACCTCGGCGGCGGTGCTTTCACCCTCGCGCGGTACATCGCTGCCACCCGTCCGCGTTCCACCCAGCAGGTCGTCGAAGTTGACGGACCGCTGGTCCAGCTCGTGCGCGCCCGCCTTCCGCTCGATCCGAACGCCCGGATACGGGTCAGGTCGGCCGATGCCCGCGCCGGCCTCGGCAAGCTCCCCGACGACTGGGCGGACCTCGTCATTGCGGATGTCTTCAGCGGGGCCCGCACCCCCGCCCACCTCACCAGCGCCGAGTTCCTCACCGAGGTACGCAGGGTGCTGAGACCGGGCGGGCACTACGCCGCCAACCTCGCCGACGGTCCGCCGCTCGCCCATCTGCGCGGTCAGATAGCCACCGCCGCGACGGTCTTCCCCGAACTCGCGCTCGCCGCCGACCCCACGGTCCTGCGCGGACGGCGCTTCGGAAACGCGGTGCTGCTCGCCTCCGATCTGCCGCTGCCCGTCGCCGAGCTGACCCGCCGGGTCGCGGGCGACCCGCATGCCGGACGGGTGGAGCACGGGAAGGCCCTGGCCGACTTCACCGGCGGCGCGGCCGTGGTGACCGACGCCAGCGCCAGGCCATCGCCCGCGCCACCGCCCTCGGTCTTCCGCTAGTGCTGTGACCGGATGGGTTTGCCGGGAAGCTCGCGGCGTCCGGTGCATGGGGTCTCCCTCGGCCTCTTGGGGCCGCGGGCGTGGGGTTTCCCCCGGCCTCTTGGGGCCGCGGGCGTGGGGTTTTCCCCGGCCTCTTGGGGCCGCGGGCGTGGGGTTTTCCCCGGCCTCTTGGGGCCGCGGGCGTGGGGTTTTCCCCGGCCTCTTGGGGCCGAGGGGACGTATCGCAAGGTGGGGGTGCTCCTCCTGGCTCCGCCCGGGGGTACCCCCACCGGCCGGAGGCTGGGGGAGATCGCCCTCGTACTGGATGTACTCGGGTGATTCGACAACGCAGCGTGGGGGCGCCTTTTGGCGAAGCCAGGGGGAGTGCCGTGCAGGGCGTCGCGAGCCGGTGAACCCATCCGGTCACAGCACTAGCCGCTGCGGCCGGGGACCGCTCGCAGACGGGCCGCCCACCGTTCGTCGTCGTCGCCGCCGCGCTCAGCGCTCTTCGATGTCCACACGCGGCGCCGTGTCGTGCCAGGTGCAGAAGACGTCGATCTCCCGGCCGTTCTGAGAGAACGTCACCCTGATGTACGTGGGCTGCTTCCAGATCTGCATCGTCCAGCTGCCGGAGGGAGTCGCCGAGACCAGTTCCGCCGACGCCGGCCCGACGTCGAAGGCGACCCGGCCGCCCTCGACCGTGTAGCTCTTCACATTCCCCGCAGGAGCGGGCGAATAAGGAGGCTTGGGTCGGGGCGGGCTGCTGCTCGGCCTGCCGGTGCCGGCACTCGAGGCCGGCGCGGAGGCCGGGGGCTTGCGGGCGCCGTCCGGTTTCCCGCCGGAGGACGCCGACGGCGACGGCGTACCTGGCTGCTGTGTGGAGGACGAACGGGGCGGGGCGCCCTGAGTGGTGCGGCCGTCCGTGGTGATCGGGAGCGCGCGGGGGCGGTCGTACGCCGTTCCCGCCATCACCGTGTGCACACCCCACCACGAGAGCGTGACCGCCGCGCCCGTGGCGAGCGACCACGCCATGGCGTGTACGAGTCCTCTCCGCATCGGGGCCATAGTGCACCACACCCGCCACGCTTGTCCCAGTGGGCTCCGGATGCGACGGTGCCCGCCCCCGGCTCCTCGGGTACCCCGGATGGCGTACGGTGCCGCCCATGGCAAGTGTGCTCGTGGTCGAGGACGACCAGTTCGTGCGCTCCGCCCTCATCAGGCACTTGACCGAGGCCTCCCACACGGTACGGAGCGTCGGGACGGCCCTCGAGGCGCTGCGCGAGGTGGCTCATTTCCGGTTCGACGTGGTCATTCTCGACCTCGGACTGCCCGATCTGGACGGGGCCGAGGCGCTGAAGATGCTCCGCGGCATCACCGACGTACCGGTGATCATCGCGACCGCGCGGGACGACGAGACGGAGATCGTGCGGCTGCTCAACGACGGTGCCGACGACTACCTCACCAAGCCTTTCTCGGTCGAGCACCTGTCGGCGCGGATGTCCGCCGTGCTGAGGCGCTCACGGGCCGCAGCGGGTGAGGCTCCGCCCAGCAGGGTCATCCAGGTCGGCGGTCTGTCGATCGACCCGCTGCGCCGCCAGGCCGAACTCGACGGGGAACGGCTGGACCTGACCCGCCGTGAGTTCGATCTGCTCGCCTTTCTCGCCGGACGGCCGGGTGTCGTCGTACCCCGCAGGGAGCTGCTCGCCGAGGTGTGGCAGCAGTCGTACGGCGACGACCAGACCATTGATGTCCATCTGTCCTGGCTGAGGAGGAAGTTGGGGGAGACGGCCGCCCGGCCCCGCTATCTGCACACCCTCCGCGGGGTGGGCGTGAAGCTGGAGCCGCCGCAGTGAGCGCTTCCCGCGCGGCCACCGGGCCGCGGAGAACTTCGATTCCCGCACCCTTGTGCCGCGCGAGCGGCGACGGGGGCGGTCCCGGGGGCGCCTCCTCCCGGGTGGCTCAGGAGGGGAGCCGACTGGGATGAGATGGGCGCTGGTCAAGGTGTCCCTGGCGGTCACGGCGATGGTCGTGATCGCCTTCGCGGTGCCTCTCGGGGTCGTCATCCAGGAGATGGCCAGGGACCGCGCGTTCTCCAATGCCGAGCGGCAGGCCGCCGCCATCGGGCCCACGCTCTCCATCACCACCGACCGCGACCAATTGGAGCGTGCCGTCGCCAGCACGCAGGCCGGCGCGGCCGGGCGGATGGCCCTGCACATCCCCGCGTCGGACGAGACCGACGGCCAGGCGCTGGAGATCGGCACCCGGCGGGCGGCCGTGCGGGACCTCGCCACCACCCAGGAGATGGGCCGTGCCTCCACCACCGAAGTCACCGGAGGCTCCGCACTTCTCCAGCCGACCGCGCTCAGCTCCGGCAAGATCGCGGTCGTCGAGGTGTTCGTGCCCGAGAACGAGGTCAGCAACGGTGTGACGACCGCCTGGCTGGTTCTCGCGGCGGTCGGTGCGGCACTCGTCGTCGGCTCGGTCGCGGTCGCCGACCGGCTCGGTGTGCGGATGGTGCAGCCCGCGCAGCGGCTCGCGGGCGCGGCGCAGGATCTGGGCGAGGGGAAGCTCGGTGCCCGGGTGCCGGAGGAAGGGCCCACCGAGCTGCGTTCCGCAGCGGCCGCGTTCAACTCCATGGCCGACCAGGTGGTCCAGCTGCTCGCCAACGAGCGCGAGCTGGCCGCGGATCTTTCGCACCGGCTGCGTACACCGCTGACCGTGCTGCGTCTCAACGCCGCATCGCTCGGTGACGGTCCGGCTGCGGACCAGACCCGGGCGGCCGTCGAGCAGCTGGAGCGTGAGGTCGACACGATCATCCGTACCGCCCGGGAGGCCAAGCCCCAGACGCAGGCCACCGGGCCGGGCGCGGGGTGCGACGTCTCCCGAATCGTGCGCGAGAGGATGGAGTTCTGGTCGGCACTCGCGGAGGACGAGGGGCGCAAGGTGCGGCTGGCGGGCGTCGACCGGCCGGTGCGCATCCCCGTCGCCCGGCCGGAACTGACCGCGGCGCTCGATGCACTGCTCGGCAACGTCTTCCGCCACACACCGGAGGGCACCGCCTTCTCGGTCGACGTGCACAACGGCGACGACGCGGTGATCGTGCTCGTCTCGGACGCGGGACCGGGCATCGCCGACCCGGAGGCTGCACTGGCGCGGGGCAACAGCGGGGGCAGGGAAGGATCGACGGGCCTCGGGCTCGACATCGTGCGCCGGGTCGCGGAGTCGACCGGCGGTGATGTGCGCATCGGGCACTCGGTGCTCGGCGGGACCGAGGTCCGGATCTGGATCGGCCTCGGCGGCTCCGTGGGCGGTCCCTCGCAGCGGCGGCTGGGCAGCCGGTCGGCCAGGCGCAGGCGCAGAGGTCCGAAGCAGCATTAATCGCCGCCGATGCCGTCCTTAAGCGCACCCTAAGAACCCCAACCGGGGCCCGGATCGCCGGAATTGCCCGTTCCTGTCTCGCTAGCGTGCTGCCGCACCACCCCCGGATTCCGCAAGACAGAGGCAGGCACACGATGGTCAGCAGCAGCACGCATCGGCGCAGGGCGAGCGGCAGGGCGAAGACGACCGGTGCCGTCGTGGCCGCCGCGGTCATCGGCGGCGCGGCATTCGCACTCACCGGTACGGCGCAGGCGGCCGCGGTCGGCGCCGCCTACACCAGGACCAGTTCCTGGGACGGCGGCTACACCGGCCAGTACCTCATCACGAACGAGACCGGCAAGGACAAGTCCGGCTGGGTCCTCGAATTCGACCTGCCCGCCGGAACGAGGATCGCCTCCCTCTGGAACGGGGAGCACACGGTCCAGGGGCAGCACATCACCGTGAAGCCCGCGAGCTGGAACAAGCGGCTGGCGCCCGGAGCGTCCGTCACGGTCGGCTTCGTGACCTCGGCGAGCGGCAGGGCGGGCGATCCCTCCGGCTGCCTCATCGACGAGGCGGACTGCTCGGTCGACGAGGGCGCGACGCCGCAGCCGAGCGGCCGCCCCACGGAACAGCCCCGGCCCACCCCCACGGCGAGCACCCCCACGACACCGCCCCGCCCCACCGGGACGCCCACACGGACGGTCACACCGACCCCGGTGCCGACCGCGACCGCCACCGCACCCACCGGTGGCGGGGCGAGGTTCGAGCCGTACATCGACACATCCCTCCACCCGGCCTACGACATGCTCGACACGGCCGCCAGGACCGGCGTGAAGGACTTCACCCTCGCCTTCGTCACCTCCGGCGGCGGCTGTGCCCCGCTCTGGGGCGGCGTCACCGGCCTCGAGGACGACAAGGTCGCGGCGCAGATATCCGCGCTGCGCGCCAAGGGCGGCGACGTCCGGGTCTCCTTCGGCGGCGCGGCCGGACACGAACTCGCCCTCAACTGCTCCTCGGCAGCCGAATTGGCGAAGGCGTACGGCAAGGTCATCGACCAGTACGAGCTCACCAAGGTCGACTTCGACATCGAGGGCGCGGCCCTTCCGGACACGGCGGCCAACACCCGCCGCTCCGGGGCCATCGCCCAGCTCCAGAAGCAGCACCCCGGCCTGGACGTCTCGTTCACCCTGCCCGTCATGCCCGAGGGCCTCACCCAGCCGGGCGTCGATCTGCTCGCCGACGCGAGGAAGAACGGCGTGAGGACCGATGCCGTCAACATCATGGCGATGGACTACGGGCCGGCCTACAGCGGGGACATGGGTACCTATGCGATCCAGGCCGCCACGGCGACGCAGGCGCAGATCAAGGGGGTGCTCGGGCTCTCGGACGCGGCCGCGTGGAAGGCCGTCGCCGTCACCCCGATGATCGGCGTCAACGACGTCACCACGGAGATCTTCAAGGTCGACGACGCGGCCCAGCTGGTCGACTTCGCCAGGTCGAAGGGGCTCGGCCGGCTCGCGATGTGGTCGTCGACCCGGGACAAGCAGTGCCCCGGCGGTGCCCAGAACTCGGCTGACGCGACCTGCAGTTCGATCCTCCAGGAGCCGCTGGCCTTCACGAAGGCGTTCGGCGCCTACAAGTAGCGTCCGCCCCCCGCCGCGTGCCCCGGCCGGCCCCATCCCCCACCCCCGGCCGGGGCACGCACAACTCGTCCGGCGTGACGAGCCGCGTGCGGACCCAGGATCGGGGACGGACCCGCGGGATCACGGATGCCGCCGGATCACGGACGGGCCCCGCCGGTGGCCGTCAGCAGTCGGGAAGCACCCCTGTCCTGGCCAGCTGTCCGTACCAGCGGGCACTGGACTTCGGGACACGTGCCTGGGTGTCGTAGTCCACGTACACCGCGCCGAAGCGCTTGCCGTAGCCGTACGCCCACTCGAAGTTGTCCATCAGTGACCAGAGGAAGTAGCCGCGGACGTCCGCCCCGTCGCTGATCGCCCGGTGCACGGCGGACAGGTGGCCGTGCAGATAGCCGATCCGCTCGGGGTCGTGGACGCTGCCGTCCGCCGCGGGCTTGTCGGCGTACGCCGCGCCGTTCTCGGTGATCACCAGCGGCAGGCCCGGCGCCTCATGCGTGTAGCGCATCAGCAGATCGTGCAGTCCGGACGGATCCACCGGCCAGCCCATTTCGGTGACTTCGCCCGGCGACCGGTGGAAGTCGACCGAGTCCGCACCGGGCCAGGGGGAGTGCCGGCTCGCGCCGTGGCCGTCGTTCCGCTCGGCCCGGCCGTCACCGCCGTTCGCGGCCGATACGACCGTGGGTGCGTAGTAGTTGATCCCGAGCGAGTCCAGGGGGTGCCGGATGGCGGCCGTGTCGTCACCGTGGACGAAGGACCAGTCGGTGAGGTGTGCCGTGTCCGCGAGGAGATCGCCGGGGTACGAGCCGTGGAGCATCGGACCGGTGAAGATCCTGTTGGCCAGGGCGTCGATCCTGCGCTGCGCATCGAGGTCCACCTCCGACGGCGTACGCGCCCTGACCGCACTGGGGTTGAGGCTCACGGACAGCTGAGCGCGGGCGGGAAGCGCGGTGCGCAGCGCCTGGACGGCCAGGCCATGGGCCAGGTTGAGATGGTGCGCAGCGCGCAGCGCGGCCACCGGATCGGTTCGGCCGGGGGCGTGGACACCGGAGCCGTATCCGAGAAAGGCGCTGCACCAGGGTTCGTTGAGGGTGGTCCACCGCTCCACCCGGTCGCCCAGTGCATCGGCGACGACATGCGCGTAGTCGGCGAAGCGGCCTGCGGTGTCCCGCTCCGGCCAGCCTCCGGCGGTCTCCAGCTCCTGCGGCAGGTCCCAGTGGTAGAGCGTCAGTACGGGAGTGATGCCGTGCTCCAGCAGATCGTCGACGAGCGCCCGGTAGAAGTCGAGGCCGCGCTGGACGGCGGGGCCGCGGCCGGTCGGCTGGACCCGGGGCCAGGAGACCGAGAACCGGTACGCGTTGACACCGAGGTCCGCCATGAGCGCGACGTCGTCGGCGCGGCGGTGGAAGTGGTCGACGGCGACGTCGCCGGTGTCCCCGTTCTCCACCCTGCCGGGCGTATGACTGAAGGTGTCCCAGATCGACGGCGTACGGCCGCCTTCCCTCACGGCACCCTCGATCTGGTACGCGGCGGTGGCGGTGCCCCACAGGAACCCGGGCGGAAAGCTGACGGACATGGAGGAGCTCCCAACGTGTGTGCAGAAGGAGGAATCGATCGGACGCCGGCCGTCAGCCCTTGACCGCGCCGTGCATGATGCCGCCGACGATCTGCCTACCGAAGATCACGAAGGCGATCAGCAGCGGGAGCGTGCCCAGCAGCGCGCCTGCCATGATCACCGACTGGTCGGGGATGTAGCCGCGGCCCAGACCGGTCAGCGCCACCTGCACGGTGGGGCTGCCGTTCTGGGTCAGCGCGATGATCGGCCAGAAGAAGTCGTTCCAGGCCATCACGAAGGTGAGCATGCCGAGGACGGCCATCGCGGGCCGCGCGGCCGGGAAGACCACATGCCACACCATGCGCAGGCTGCTCGCGCCGTCCACCCGGGCCGCCTCGATCAGTTCGGACGGCAGCGCCTGGGTCAGGTACTGCCGCATGAAGAAGACGCCGAAGGCACAGACGAGGGCGGGGAGAACGACGGACTGCAGCCGGTCGGTCCAGGACAGCTCGGCGATCAGCATGTACAGCGGAACGACGCCGAGCTGGGGCGGCACCATCATCGTGCCGATCACCAGCAGCAGGAGCAGGTTCTTGAAGCGGAAGCGGAGTTTGGCGAAGGCGAACCCCGCGAGTGTGGAGAAGAGGACCGTCCCCGCCGCCACCGTCCCCGCGACGACCGTCGTGTTGAGCAGCGCCGTGCCCATGTTGGCATCGGTCCAGGCGATCTCCAGATTCCTGAGCAGATTGCCGCCGAACCAGAAGGGCGGGGGAGTCTGGGCGAGCCGGCCGCTGGTGCGGGAGGCGGCGACGGCCGTCCACACCAGGGGGAAGAGCGACCCCGCGGTGAACACGATCAGCACGGCATGGGTGAGACGCCCGCCGTGCAGCTGCCGGCCGGCCCCGCGGCCCGCCCCCTGTTTCGTCGTCAGCACATCAGCCCCCTAGGCGCTCGTGCGGAGCCGGCGGGCGAGCAGCCAGTTCGCCGCGCCGATCACCAGCAGGATCAGGAACATCGTCCAGGCGATCGCCGAGGCCCGGCCGAGATGGAGGTTCACCCAGCCCTGCTCGTACAGATAGAGCCCGAGTGTCTGGAACTGGTGGTCCGCGCCGCCCGTCGCGCCCGCGCTTCCGTTGAACAGCAGTGGCTCGCCGAACAGTTGGGTCGCGCCGATCGTCGACACGACACAGGTGAAGAGGATCGTCGGCCGCAGCGAGGGGACGGTGACATGCACGAACTGCTGCCACCGCGAAGCCCCGTCCAGGGCCGCCGATTCGTAGAGGTCGTGGGGGATGGCCTGCATCGCCGCCAGATAGATCAGTGCGTTGTAGCCGGTCCAGCGCCAGATCACGATCGTCGAGACCGCGATCTGCGAGGTCCACGTACCGTTCTGCCAGTCGACCGGGTCGATCCCGACCAGGCCGAGCGCCCAGTTGATCATCCCGTAGTCACGCCCGAAGAGCAGCACGAAGACGAGCGTCGCCGCGGCCACCGATGTGGCGTACGGGGTGAGCGCCGCGACCCGGAAGAACATCGAGCCGCGCAGCCGGTAGTTGAGCAGATGCGCGATGCCGAGGGCGATCAGCAGTTGGGGCACGGTCGAGAGCAGCCCGATGGTGACGGTGTTCTGCAGTGCGTTCCAGAAGAACTCGTCCTCCAGCAGGCGGGAGTAGTTGCGCAGTCCCACCCACTCCATGTCGTTCGGCGCCGTCAGTTCCACCCGGTGCAGCGAGGCCCAGCCGGTGTAGAGCAGCGGGAAGAGGCCGAAGGCCGCGAAGAACACGAAGAACGGTGCGATGAACGCGTACGGGCTCCAGCGCACATCACGTCTGTGCCGGCGGCTGCGCCGCGCGCGACGCCGTTCGGCCGCCGCGGTGTCCTTGGCCGGGGCCGCCGGGGCCGCGCCCTCCTTCCCCTGGGAGAGCGCGGGGGCGGTGCCGTCACTGGCCGTACCGGCCGGCGGTCCGTGGCCGGTCATCCGTCCCGTGCCCGTCACTGGTCCAGCGCGTTGTCGATGGCCTTCACCGCGGCTTCCCAGCCTTCCTTCGGGGACTTGCCCTTCTGGTCGACCTGGAGCATCCCGATGTCCGCCATGTTCTGGGCGATGACCAGGTCCTTCGGGCCGACGATGGTCACCGGGACGCCCTGGGCGGCAGTCGAGAAGATCTGGCCGATCGGGGCGCCTCCGAAGTACTCGAGCTTGGCTCCCGACACTGCCGGCAGCGCATACGCGGCGGAGGCGCTGGGGAAGCTCCCGCGCTTCTCGAAGAGCTTCGCCTGCTGCTCGGGTGCGGTGAGCCAGGCCGCGAGCTTCGCCGCCTCGGTCTTGTTCTTCCCGGCCTCGGGCACGATCAGGAACGAGCCGCCCCAGTTGCTCGGTCTCGGAGCAGGGGCCACGTCCCACTTGTCCTTGCCGGCCGCACCCGCCTTGTCCTGGATGTAGCCGAGCATCCAGGCGGGACAGGAGACCGTGGCGAAGGTGCCGTTGGCGTACCCCTGGTCCCAGGCGGGGGTGAACTGCTGGAGCCTGCCGGTCAGTCCCTCGGTGGCGAACGAGGCGGCTGTGTCCCAGGCCTCCTTCACCGCGGGGTTGGTCTTGTAGATGATCTTGCCGTCCTCGTCGTAGAACCGCTTGGCGTTGCTGCCGGTGATCGCGGCCATCACGCCGGACGCGGAGTCCACGAAGGCGGTGCCGCCCGGTGCCTTCGCCTTGTACTGCTTTCCTGCCGCCAGGTACTTGCCCCAGTCGCCCGCCCAGAGCTTGCCGACGGCCTCCCGGTCGGTCGGCAGCCCGGCCTTGGCGAACAGGTCCTTGCGGTAGCAGATGCCCTGCGGGCCGATGTCGGTGCCGAGACCGATCGTCTTTCCGTCCTTGGTCGTGGCCTGCGCCCACTTCCAGGGCAGGAAGCTCTCCTTGCCGACGCCCTCCGCCCTGCCCAGGTCGACGAGCTTGTCCGCCTGTGTCGAGGTGATCTCCGCGATGTTGTTGACCTCGACGGCCTGGATGTCGGCGAGGCCGCTGCCGCTGCCGAGATGGGTGAGCAGCTGGGGGTAGTAGTTCTCGTTGCGCTCGATCGAGGTCTGCTCGATGACGACGTCCTTGTGCAGCTTCATGTATTCGTCGTAGAGCCCGGCCTCCTTCAGGCCGAAGGCGCCGAAGACGCCCACCGTGATCGTGGTCCTGCCTCTGCCGTCGCCCCCGCCCTTCGAGCTGTCGGCGGCGGGTGCGTCGCTGTCCTCGGCACAGCCGGCCAGCAGCCCGGCGCCGAGCGCGGCGACGGCCGCGAGGATTACGGTCCTGCGCATTGCGTCCTCCTTGTGCCCTGACGTGCCGACCCCCGGGCCAACTGTCGTACTGCGCGCGTTCGTTGGAGCAAGCGGCTCGGGTGGGGAACGTGCGGGTCCTGAATGGGTGAGGTACGATGGGAGCGCTCCCATGTGTGATGTGTTGAAGGGTCGCGGCTCCCTGTGGGGGTGTCAAGGCACTCGACGCGTTATGTTCTCGGCCAGCGGATTACGGGAGGCGGACATGGTCGATCGCCGGAAGGCCGGCGTCCGCAGGGGCACTGCCGGTGCCCCTGCCGGAGGCAGGAGCGGACGCAGACCGACCCTCGAGGAGGTCGCTGCCCGCGCCGGAGTGGGCCGCGGCACGGTCTCCCGGGTGATCAACGGCTCGCCCCGGGTGAGCGACGAGACCCGTGCCGTGGTCGAGGCCGCGGTCGCCGAGCTCGGCTACGTGCCCAATCGCGCAGCCCGTGCGCTCGCGGCCAACCGCACCGATGCCATCGCTCTCGTCGTGCCCGAGCCCGAGGCGAGGTTCTTCGCCGAACCCTACTTCTCCGACATCGTCAGGGGCGTCGGCGCCGCTCTCGCAGACACCGACATGCAGTTGCTGCTGACCTTCGCCGGCTCGGACCGTGAGCGCCGCAGGCTCGCCCAGTATCTGGCCGCGGACCGTGTGGACGGCGTGCTGCTGGTCTCCGTGCACGCCGACGATCCCTTGCCCGATCTGCTGGAGCAGCTCACGATCCCGGCCGTCATCAGCGGCCGCCGCTCGGCGGACGAGCCGCTGGCCGCAGTCGACTCCGACAACACCGAAGGCGCACGTGCGGCTGTCGGCCACCTTGCGTCCCGCGGCCGCCGCACCATCGCGACGATCACCGGCCGGCTCGATGTGTACGGAGCCAGATGCCGTCTCGACGGCTATCGGGAAGCGCTCGCCGAGGCCGGTCTGGCGCCCGACGAACAGCTGATCGCACCCGCGGACTTCACCGAGGAGGGCGGCAGCCGTGCCATGCGGGCCCTCCTGGAACGCCGCCCGGGCCTGGACGCCGTCTTCGCCGCCTCCGACGTCATGGCAGCGGGTGCCCGGCAGGCCCTGCGCGAGGCGGGCCGTCGCATCCCCGACGACGTGGCCCTGGTCGGCTTCGACGACTCGGCCGTGGCCCGTCACATGGACCCGGCTCTCACCAGCGTCCGTCAGCCGATCGAGGAGATGGGCCGGACGATGGCGGCCCTCCTCCTGCAGCAGATCGCCGCGCCCACGGCGGTGGAGCGGCCCCAACTGGTGCTGCCCACCGAGCTCGTGGTCCGCGACTCGTCATGATCGGGCGCGGAGCCTCGGGGCCGCGAGCCCGGGACGGGCGTCATGGCGAGGCCCCGGTGCACTACACATTCCCGGGCCCGCGGCGCGCCCCGGGCCGGCCCGTGCAGTTGCCCTATTGGTTTGCTGTGGGCGAGCCCGGTCGGATAGGAAGCTTGCATGCTAAGGGGCAGCAAGGTCGGGCTCAGGGCCCGGCACGACGACGACATCCCGATCCTGCAGGCTGAGCTCTACGACGATGTGGTCAACGCCTCGCGGGCCGAAGGCCGGCCGTGGCGGCCGATCACGCCCGGCTCGAAGGACTCGCCGCTCGTGGTGGACGACAAGGAGCAGGGGCACGTCCCGTTTTCCGTGGTGGAGCTGGACGGCGGCACGCTGGTCGGCACCGCGTCGCTGTGGGGCATCGACAACCACCACCGGTCCGCGCACATCGGGCTGGGGCTGCTGGCGTCCTCCCGCGGCAAGGGCTACGGCACCGACGTGGTCGCGGTGCTGTGTCACTACGGTTTCGTCGTGCGCGGCCTGCAGCGGCTGCAGATCGAGACGCTGTCGGACAACGCCGCGATGCTGCGCTCCGCCGAGCGCAACGGCTTCGTCCGCGAGGGCGTGCTGCGCTCCTCGGCCTGGGTGATGGGCGAGTTCCTCGACGAGGTGCTGCTCGGGCTCCTCGTCCAGGACTGGAAGCCGGACTCGAAGGTTTAGGGCCTGTCCGGCGGATCGTGGGACTGGTCCGGGGCCGGGGTCGTCGCGCCCGTCGTGGGACGAGGAGATCCGACGAACGACGCGTGGGCCCGGCCGTAGCCGCATTTGCCCAAGGCGGGCCGGCGGTGCGGGCGTTGGAAGAACCACCGCAGGACGGTCGACGGGATCCAGTTCCGGGAGACCCTGCGGGCCGTCCATGCGGACGCCGACGGGCAGGCCGCATCGACCGGTCCATGGCGAGCGTGGATTCCACCTCCTGTCGCGCCCACCGACACGCCGCCGTAGCGCGCAGGAAGCGCCGCGGGTGCCGGAAAACACACGTCCCGATCACCTCGGCGGCGACAAGGCGTACCGCCGCCGTGATCCGGCTCCGGCTTCGTCGATGACCGCCGGAACAGAACCTGGCGGTGAGGCGCTCCAAAAACCACTGGAGCAGCGCCGCTGTGCGCCATTACCGTGCTGCCGAACCAAGTCGTCTGGGCAAGGACGTGCCGTTGTACACCCTGTGAGACCTCCCGAGTGCTGAATCGTCGCGCGTCGCGCATGTGCGCCGCGCTCCTTTTTGCTGCGGATTTCTCACTGGAACCGGTGTACTTCTGTGCTCGAAAACTGGGTGGTCGTGCCCACCTGCCTGCCTCTCGTTCTCCGCCGTTGCCACACGTGCGCGTCCGAGCGCTTCCGGACGAGCGGTAAATTTCGCGTCAACGCCAACCACAAACTCATCGACGCCTGGCTCCTCGCGCTCTGCACCGCTTGCGGGGAAACTGCAAAGCTCACGTTCCTGGAGCGGAAGAACGTGCGCTCCGTACGACCTGAGCTGCTCGACCGGCTGCATGACAACGATCCTGACCTGGCAGCTGAGCTGCTCCAGGATCCTGTCGTGCGGCGCCGTAATCGCATCGCCCTCGACTGGGGCAACGCCTGGCGCCTCGACACCGGCGGATCGGATCAGCCGGACCGCGAAGTGCTCGACGTCTCGGTCCGCTTTGCGGCGCGGATCCCAGTGCGGCCGGTGCGACTGATCGCTGAAGGTTGCGGTCTTTCGCGGGCCGAGGTCGAGAGACTGATCATGGAGGGGAATCTCGTTTCGGCGGTCCGGCTGAGCGGCAAGCTCTCCGGCGACTTCACCTTCATGCTCAAGCGCTGAACCCTCCCCGTCACAGGGCCCGTCCGGCGGATCCGCCGGACGGGCCCTGGTGACGAAACTCCCGGGCGCAGGTAGCGCGCCGCATTCCAGCCGCACCGGCGCGGGGGCATGACCGGGGCCCGGTCCGAAAACCCCCCGGTGCCCGGTACCAAATATGGCTTCTGGCAGGTGAAGTGAGCACATCTCGCCTTCAGTTCGCCTTCAGTTCGGCATATCGACACCCAGAAGCCCGGTTGCTAGGTTGATCGTGATCAACGAAAACGGCTGAACTGGCAGACAGGGTGATGCACTTGAGTGGAACTTCCCAAAGCGGTAGAGGGAATGCCGTAAGCCGCCGCACGCTCCTCCGGACCGGCACGGGGATAGCCGCCGCCGCCGCGAGCGGCGGTTTCTCCTTATTGACGGCTGAAACGGCGCACGCGGACGTCGCCCCGTCGCAGTACTTCGTACTCAAGGGGGGTGGCGGTGATCCTGTCGTACGGAAAACGCTCCACCAGCCCTACTGGGCGATGCAGTCCTTCGCCTTCGACCACGTGCACGGGCACATCTACTTCGTGCAGAGCAAGGTCGGGAGCAATAACGGCGACCTCTGGGTGACCAGGACCGACCTGAGCGGCAACGTACTGGGCGCCATGGCGCTCCACGGGTTCGACCACGGCTCTTCGATGGGGATCCAGCCGGTTACGTCCGGATCTCCGTTCATCTGGCTCGCGGGCGACTGGCGGAGCCTGGAGCCCGATGAGGCCCCCAACAGCCACACGATCTGCCGCATCAGGTACAAGGACGGGGCTCTGATCGACTACCCCACCAGCTCCGGCGTCGCGAAATTCGAGATCGGTCTCTCCGATTTCCGGGACTGTCCGAGACCGTCGATCGATCCCTACACGAACCGGTTGCTCGTCCGGTACATGGGGACGACGAGTCCGTGGCGCCTCGCCCTGTTCGACCTCTCCGATGTCATCGCCCGAGGCATCAACGACGACACTCGCCCGCTCGCCAAGCGCGCCCTGCCGACCAACGCCCAACTCGGTCTCAGCGACTCCGACAAATTCCAGGGCGTGACCTCGTACGGCCAGTACGCATACCTGTCCTACGGTGGACCGCCCGTGAAGCCCTCGGATCCGGCCAGGCCGTCCTATCTGGTTCGTCTCGATATGAACCAGACCGGGGGGCAGTACAACGAGAAGTTCGCGACGACCGCGGGCAACTCGCTGCCTGGTCGCGAACCTCAGGGAATGGCGATCTGGCGGTCGCCCAGCGGCCCGCGGCTCGCATTCGGCTTCTCCAGCAAGATCGCCGTCAGTCCTGACGAGTTCCAGTCGACCGTCTTCTACAAGAGCGACCTCGCCGGGTAAGCAGCGCTGCGGCCCGGCCGTCTCTGCGTCATCGCGCGGGGAGGGCCGGGCTTCTTCGTGTTCGTTCCGCTCCGTACGAGCGCTTCGGCGGGCGCCGAGCGTGGCGAGGTCGGCGAGGTTGCCGCCGCTGCCGCAGCCCAGGTCGAGAACCACCGAGCCGCGGCTGACGTCGAGGATCTCGGCGCCCGGGCCGTGGTCGGGGTACTGCGTCCAGTTGAACGAGGAGCCGTGCGCTGGACCTCACCAACGGGGTCGCGTCCGTCCGGCCCCGCCGCAGGTTGGATCCCGTGCTCGCGCGCTTGACGGAATATCGAGGCGTCGCCGAAGTCGACGACGCCCTGGACAAGGCGGTTTTGTGATCTATGCGCTCTCGCGCTGAGTGTTCTCGGATACCCAGCGCAGGCATGCTTCCGCGCCCGCGACGATCGGCACTGCCGCTACCTCCGGGTTGTCCCACGGGTGATTCTTGAGGAGATGGGCCTCAAGGTCTGGGTACCTCTCGGCGCGGGTCTTCAGTAGTAGCTGCCATTCCTCGCCGGTGCCGAACTCGCCGAGGTGCCAGAACACTGACGTGACGGGCCCGATGATCTGGGCTCCTGCCGCGAGTCGCTCCTTCACCACCGATTGCGCCAGCGCGATGGCCTGCTCCCGGGTCGGTGTCGCTGTCGACACCTGCACGAAGTCAGTCATGGGCGGGAGCCTAATGACGGAAACCCCTGGGGGCGCAGCTAGCGCACTGCATTCCAGCCGCGCCGGGAGCAGATGGCGACAGCACAGAAGCCCCCTGCCCGGCCCGATGGCGAGACAGGAGGCGTCGTTCAGCGGACGGCGATCGTGTACAGGCTCGCGCCGAGCCCTGCCAAGCCGGTCAGTGCGGCCGTCGCAGGCAGCGGCCACCGGTTCTTCTCCAGCGCGGTCACGCGCTGCTCCAGCTCTTCGATGTCCTTCTCGGGTCTGCGTGGTCCGCTGCAAGCGGTGTCCAGGCGGCGGCCTTCGAGCTTGGCGAAACCGGTCTCGACCGAGCCGCGTAGCCGCTCGCGCTCGATGGCCACCGTGGTGGACCCGGAGGGTGTCACTGGGAGTCTCCGGGCACCAGCCGACCGTGCGCGGGCGTTCTTCCGGGGGCGTATGCCGTGGCGGAGACCACAGGCGGGTTCCGGCGGCAGCTGACCCCCACGGGACCTCGTGGTTTCGGGCATGAAGAAGGCCCGGCCTGCTTTCGCAGGCCGGGCCCTTATCAGGGTGAGTGACGGGACTCGAACCAGTTTTGTTACCTATATTTGACCTGCGGCGATGCCGAAAAGCAGGCCAAATCGGAACTGTTCGACGCGAGTGGATGTCGCTGTCGCGATCACCTGAGGGGCAGTACCCATACGTGTGCATCGGCGGAGGCTGGGATGGCACACACAGAAGCCCCGGCCGGCCGACGGGGGACGGCCGGGCCGGGGCGGTCTGGGGCTAGCGCTGCGGCACGATGAACGCGCGTTTCAGCCGCGGTTCGGGATCCCGAGAGTCGGGCTGCTGCGCCCGCTTCCATGCGGCCACCAGCTCCGCGTACCGGGGGTCGATCCATTCGGACATGAACGTCTCCCTTCCGTGCCGCAGCCTACGGTCAGCCCTTGGGCTTGGGCTTCGGGATCGTCACGATCGGACCAGAGTCATCCGAGTGCTGGCACGACGCGGCCACTGAGACGAGCTCGTCATCCGGGCCGCGCCACAGGTCCCGGTCCACCTCGTAGCCGAGGGCCTCGATCGCAGCGATCGTGCGCGCGGTGCCCTCGTCGGTATGGCGGGACGGGTCGGGCCGCTCGGGTGCGTGGTGGATGAAACCGCCGAGGCGCGTGCACAGGTCGTCGTAGAGGCGGGTGTGGAGGATCAGGGCGTGCCAGCCCTCATCCACCACCCGCGACGGCGCCAGGCCCCGCCCGGGGTTGACTGCTGCTGCGGCGACGAACCCGAGGGCGTCGACCACGATGCGGACGGCGAGCTCGGGCTCCATGCCGGGATTGTTGTCGAGCACCGTGGCGCGGACGTCGTTGAACTGCGCGTCGGAAAGTAACGCGCGTGGGGTCTGGGTCATGGGAGTCCTCCCGTTTCGGTGGATGGGTGGTGCCTCGCCCGCTGCCAGAGCCGCCGCAACGACAGCGGGCGGGGAGTCTCAGCGGCGCAGTTGCGGCGGGCACGCGACGTGGAAGTACACGACGCAGCCAGGGCCTGAGGCGGAGTGGATGTCTCGCCGCTCGTACTGCTCGTCGCGGCGGATGCCTTCATGGCACTTTGCGCAGATCACGGCCGACCGCCCTTCGGGCAGGTACGGCAGGCGCGGGGGTACCAGCGGACGCGCATGTCGAGGAGTCGGAACGTGTGCTCGCCGGGAATGGCCACCGCCGTCTGGGCGGTGAGGACGATGCCGCAGTGCACGCAGTCCTGGCCGCGTTGCTGCCGCTGCGACAGCGTCCCGATCGGGGGGAGATCCGAAGGGGCAGGGGCTGCCGGTCTCTGCAGATTGGCGTTCACGGAGTGGGCCCCTTCTACTACGCTGAGTTGCTCCTCGTCACTGACTACGACGGTAGGAAAGATGACCTTCCCGAAGTAGTGACTGCGGGTACGGGTACCGGCCGGGACTGACGGGCCAAGAGGAACTCCATGGACAGCAACAGGCGATCCACCCTGACTGACGACCAGGGAACCGCCCCGCGCAGCCGCGGCGGCATAGTGTCGGGGTACGTTCTCAGGCTGATTCGAGAGCAGCTTGGGCACACGCAAGAGACGCTCGCCGAGCACTTGCGCGTCGCGTCCGACACCCTCGCTGGGTGGGAGTCCGGCCGCCGGCCCCTCACCTCGGTGCCTGTGGGCCAGATGCTCGTGCATCGCCATCGTCTTCTCCAGCTTGGCGCCGCGCCGGCGCTTCTCCTGGCCCTCGAACGAGCTATGGAGGCAGACGTGTTGCTCTCAAGCGCGCTCGACGACAACCTGCCGACGGACCGTGATCCGATCGGCGCATGGGTGATGCAGCGCAACCTCGTCGAGGTCCTCTCCTGGCCACTCAACGGAGTGCCGCCCGCCCCCCTGCGGAACCTGCCAGCATCGCCGCGCCCCCGACGTGGCCCTGTGCCCAAGGGCCCCGAGCTCCCCGCCGACGACCGCCGTCGGTTCTTCGCACGCATGCGAAGAACCGCCGAAACCGCCCGCGGTGCCGACCGCTTCCTACTCCGGCGCCAGGCCCTCTACCTGGCTGGGTACGACTCCGCGACGGACACAGCCGAATGGCTGGCCCACCAGCAGCGCACCGAGCGGCCGGACGACTGGCTTACCAGGTGGCTCAACGCCCGCTCCGTGGCTGCTGTCGCGGCCCGCCAGGGCGACCGGGATCGGATGAACCACTTCATCGCCAAGACGCTCGAGGACGACGACGCCAGCGAGGCGGCGAACCTCAACTACTGGGCGTACTGGATTGGCGAGGCGCCTCATGTACAACTCTCGGACGAGTTCATCGCGACAGAGGACCCGAGCAACTGGCCCGGTCACAAACTGATGGGACACCTGGTGCACGGCCTCACACCCGAGCACGGGTTCTTCGACCTCAACGTCCACACCCTGTGGGCGCTGATCGCGTCTCGACCCAGCCTCGTACGCCCCAGCGATACCGGCCGAGCTTTACGCGAACGGCTGCCCGTGATGTTGGATAACCATGGGCTTCCGGCGCGGGCTCGCCGTGAGCTTGAGAGCATCCGATACGCGATCCGCCTGTCCGAGGCGTGAGAGGAGACGAGCGGTGGCCGACGACCTGTCTGCGGTAGCGCAGTTCCTGTACGAGGCGGGCACGCTGAAGAACACGCGCCGCACGGGATGGTGGATGGCGGGGGTGCGTGACCCCGAGAGCGTCGCCGAGCACGCCTGGCGAACCTCGCTGATCGCCTCGATCATCGCCAAGCTGGAAGGCGCCGACCCCGCCCGTGCAGCATTCCTCGCCGTGTGGCACGACTCGCAGGAGACGCGCACCGGCGACGTGAACTATCTCGGAAAGAAGTACTCGACTGAGGCAGACCCGCAGGCAGTGACCGCGGACCAGGTGGCGGGCATGCCCGAGGCCTTGGCTACGACTGTGCGGGAGCTGGTGGCAGAGTACGAGGCGAAGGAATCGCCCGAGGCGATCTGCGCCCGGGATGCCGACAAGCTTGAGTGCATGCTCCAGGGCATCGAGTACAAGGCGCAGGGCTACGAGAGCGCCCAGCGCTGGATTGACAACAGCCGGGGCCGCATCGTCACAGGAACGGGTCAGCGCCTGGCGGAAGCGCTTTTGGGCCAGGGGCCGTTGGACTGGCTGCGCGCTGTTCTCGGAGAGAAGGCCTAACCCCTGGACAGCACGAATGCGCCCCCTGCCCGGCCCGATGGCGAGACAGGGGGCGTCGTTCAGCGGACGGCGATCGTGTACAGGCTCGCGCCGAGCCCTGCCAAGCCGGTCAGTGCGGCCGTCGCAGGCAGCGGCCACCGGTTCTTCTCCAGCGCGGTCACGCGCTGCTCCAGCTCTTCGATGTCCTTCTCGGGTCTGCGTGGTCCGCTGCAAGCGGTGTCCAGGCGGCGGCCTTCGAGCTTGGCGAAACCGGTCTCGACCGAGCCGCGTAGCCGCTCGCGCTCGATGGCCACCGTGGTGGACCCGGAGGGTGTCACTGGGAGTCTCCGGGCACCAGCCGACCGTGCGCGGGCGTTCTTCCGGGGGCGTATGCCGTGGCGGAGACCACAGGCGGGTTCCGGCGGCAGCTGACCCCCACGGGACCTCGTGGTTTCGGGCATGAAGAAGGCCCGGCCTGCTTTCACAGGCCGGGCCCTTATCAGGGTGAGTGACGGGACTCGAACCCGCGGCATCCTGGACCACAACCAGGTGCTCTACCAGCTGAGCTACACCCACCACGACCGGTCGCTTTTCCGACCGGCCGAGAAAAAGTGTACAGGGTCCTGGAGGGTGCTCGCGCCCATGTTTACGTCCCCCTGTCGCGGGACCCGTGCACGGGCCGTCCTGGCTACTGCGCAGGCAGGACGTGACGCGCCGCGATGGACTTCGCGGTGTCGGAGTCGGGGCCGGGCTGCGGGACGAAGATCGCCTCGCGGTAGTAGCGCAGCTCGGCGATGGATTCACGGATGTCGGCAAGGGCCCGGTGGTTGCCGTTCTTCTCCGGACTGTTGAAGTACGTCCTCGGGTACCAGCGGCGGGCCAGTTCCTTGACCGAGGAGACATCGACGATCCGGTAGTGGAGGTACTCCTCCACCTTCGGCATGTCACGGAGGAGGAAACCGCGGTCGGTGCCGACCGAGTTTCCGCACAGCGGGGCCTTGCCCGGTTCCTTGACGTGCTCCCGTACGTATGCCAGGACCTGGTCCTCGGCGTCGGTGAGGGTCGTACCGGCCGCGAGCTCGTCGAGGAGACCCGACGCGGTGTGCATCTGGCGCACCACGTCGGGCATCGTCCTGAGCGCCGCGTCCGGCGGGCGGATCACGATGTCCACCCCTTCACCGAGCACGTTCAGTTCCGAGTCGGTGACCAGCGCGGCCACCTCGATGAGTGCGTCGTCGGCCAGCGAGAGCCCGGTCATCTCGCAGTCGATCCACACCATGCGATCGTTCATGCGTCCTACCTTAGGCCGACCGGCGATCGCAGTGCGGCGTCGCGTGCCGATGGCTCCCGCCGCTCGGCCGCGACCCCTCGAAAATATGGGTGGGGCCCCACGGCTCAGCCGTGGGGCCCCACCCGTACCCTGTCCGACCACCGGTCCGCCTAAGGCGCACTCCGCTGGCCCGGGACCGTCGTACGCCCGGGGGCGTACGCATCGGAGTGCGGCTTGCCGGACTCGTGCGGCAGCGCGGAGGCAGCCGCCGGCCCGTGACCGGACGGGGCCGTCGCCGCGGCCGGCCGCCTCGCCTGTGGCACCGACGCCTGCGCCGGCACCATCGGGTCCATCGCCGCCGCGCCGCCCCCGGAGTCGCCCTGCGGGCGCCTGGCTCGATAGGCGGCCCGGTACGCCGCGGGCGAGGAGCCCAGCTGGCGCCGGAAGTGCCCGCGCAGCGCCACTGGCGAACGGAAGCCGCAGCGGCCCGCGACCTCGTCGACCGAGTAGTCGGAGGTCTCCAGCAGCCGCTGCGCCTGCAGTACCCGCTGAGTGATCAGCCACTGCAGGGGAGCGCTCCCGGTGAGCGAGCGGAACCTGCGGTCGAAGGTCCGCCTGCTCATGTACGCGCGTGCCGCCAGGGTCTCCACGTCGAACTGCTCGTGGAGATGCTCCAGCGCCCAGGCCACGACCTCGGCGAGCGGGTCGGAGCCGATTTCCTCCGGTAAAGACCTGTCCAGATAGCGCTCCTGACCGCCGCTGCGCCGTGGCGGCACGACCAGCCGGCGGGCCAGTGCCCCCGCGGCCTCCGTGCCGTGATCCGTCCGCACGATGTGCAGACAGAGATCGATTCCAGCCGCGGTCCCCGCCGATGTGAGCACGTCACCGTCGTCGACGAAGAGCTCGCGCGGGTCGACGTGGACCGACGGATAGCGCTTGGCGAGCGTCGGTGCGTACATCCAGTGCGTGGTCGCCGGACGGCCGTCCAGCAGCCCCGCAGCAGCAAGGACGAACGCTCCGGTGCACAGCCCGACGATCCGCGCCCCCTCCTCGTGGGCGCGGCGCAGCGCGTCGAGCGCCTCCGGCGGCGGCGGTGATGTGATGGACCGCCAGGCCGGTACCACGACGGTGCCCGCTCTGCCGATCGCCTCCAGCCCGTACGGTGCGGTGAGTTCGAGTCCCCCTGTGGTCCGCAGGGGTCCTTCCTCACCGGCGCACACCAGCAACCGGTAGCGGGGAACTCCGGCGTCCTGGCGGTCGATTCCGAACACCGAGAGCGGGATGGAGCTCTCGAAAATGGGGCCACCGCTGAACAGCAGCACCGCTACGACCTCCCGGCGGCGGCGCCCGGACAGTTTCCGTGCGGCCTCCGGCGTGGCCGAGTCCTGACTCATGACGCTAAGCCCCCCTCAGTGTTCGCGTCTCCCCGTTCGTGTCGGGCATGTCGCTCCTGCACGTTTCCCCTCGGTTTTGCACGAGTCCCCAGCCTGCGATACCCATGATCGAATCTACTGCGTCCCGTGGCGCCGGCGTGACAAGTTCTGAATCCGGCACATTGTCGACAAGGGCACTTGGCGCGAAGCATTCGATCACGAAGCGTTCCACTCGCGGGCCGCGCAGGGAAGTGCGCCTGGCATGCATGGCCCGTCCCCGTAGGGTGCGAAAGACGGTACTGGTCCTTTCTTCCCTGGTGACAGGGGGGTTGACAGGCCATTGGGGCAAGAGTCGGCCGTAGGCGTGAAGTTGGCTGAAAACATTCGGTTGCGAAGGGGCCAATTCGTCGGTCTCACGGCGTATTTCATACGCGCCGGCGTCCGCCCCCGTGCGCCCCCGGCTCGAACGCGGCCCGAAGGGAAGTTCGAACGGGCGGTGTGGCAGCCCCTCCAGGGCCCAGGACCGGTGCCCGGTGCGTGTCGGTCACGGCCGGGCACGAGCGGTCGCGTCCCCCATGAGGCCGGTGCGGGGCGGGTCCCGCGGCCGGGTCCGTCCCCGCGGAACGGTGAGCGGCCGGACGGCGTGCGCCGTGACCGGCCGGGGCCGTTGTCCGGACGGTGATGGGTCGTCGTCTCCCGGCGATCTCCCGATTCGGCCCCGGGGGCGCCCCCGGGGCCGGGCTCCGATCGGTCCCGGCATCGTCCCGGGTGTCGTCATGACGCGGAGTCGGGACGGTCGGCGGCACTGGTCCAGGTGCCTTCCCGTGGGCGTGGCGCGGCCCGGGTCGCCGACAGGGATCGGAGCCCCCCGGGCGCCGTTGCCGGGACACCCGACGGGCCAGGCCCGCGGCCGCCCGGGCCGAAGGCTGTATGAGACAGGCGCCATTGCCATACGGAGCGTGCTCGTGCATGCTCCCTGGGACGCCGTGCGTAGGGCTGTCGGCTCTGGGCAGGGGAGGAGTGTCGCCGTACCCTTGGGGGTATGGGGTTGGGAAGATGATTCCCGGACACAGCTCCGCCGCCAACCGTCGCCCTCTCATGAGGATCTAAACGCCGAGACACCGATGGCCGGTCACGAATTCTCCGAACCCGCAGACCGCAAGCAGGTCGCCGACCCCCTGTCGGATCTGCAAGCGGCGGAAGAGTCACGCCATTCCTGCGACCCCGCGTTCCGGCACGGAGTTGTCGTGGGCTTCGACGGATCGACCTCCAGCGAGCGGGCGCTCGCGTACGCGATCGGCATGGCGAGGCGCTCCGGTTCCGGCCTGATCATCGTGCATGTCGCCAACCGCCTCCCCACGACCGTGTGGGCGGGCTGTGAGCCGCCGGTCTTCGTGGACGTCCCGGACCACCGCACCGAGGTGCTCGGGCTGGAGCTCGCCTGCGCCGACTACCTCTCCGAGGTCCCCTGGATCCTGGTGGAGCGTGGCGGCGACATTTGTCATGAGCTTGAGGAAGTCGGCCGGGAGTACTCGGCGGACGCGATCGTCGTCGGCTCCACGCACGGCCTCGTGGGGCGTATTTTCGGCTCGGTCGCCGGGCGGCTGGCCAAGCGCGCTCAGCGGCCCGTCATCGTCATCCCCTGACCCGCGGTCCGCGGACGGCATCCCCTGTCCGCCCAGGTCGGGCGCACATCATGATTCCTTGACGACCGTCAAATCTACTCGCCCGTACAGGTGGATTGTGCGCTTGTGAAGGGTAGATAAGGGTGGCTGGGAAGCAGCACCTAAGCGCGCATGAAGGGAGCCCGCCGTGGACAACGAAGTCTCCGCGGGAAGCGCCACATCATCCACTCTCGGCCATCTCGCACTGGGACTGACCCTGCTGGCCTTCGGTGTCGGCAACACCGGTGTGATCGACAATGTCGCGGCGTCCGACGCCGCATCACTCGCGACCTGGGTGGGCGGGGTCGCACTGTTCATCGTCGGGTTGCTCGAGTTCCGGGCGGGCAACGGCGGCACGGGCACGGCCTTCGCGGGCCTCGGCGCCTTCTGGTTCACCTGGGGCACCGGTGCCGGTTCCCAGGTCTCGGCGGAGGCCGCGGGCCTCTTTTTGCTGCTGTTCGCGCTGCTGGCGCTCACTCTCACCGCGGCTTCCGCGGGCAGTGGAGTCTTCGGACAGGGCGTCTACGGGCTGCTGTTCATCTCGATGCTGCTGCTCGGCATCGCCGCGTTCGCGGACAACGACGGCCTTGCGAAGGCCGGCGGCTGGGTCGGCGCGGTCGCGGGCCTCGCGGCCTGGTACGGCGCCACGGCGGCGCTCGCCCACTGGCCCACCTTCACCGGGCGCGCTGCCGGCCGGGGGGTGACGGCCACCGGCTGAGCGGCCAGGGGCCGGCGCGAGGGCGGCGTCGGCCGACGAAAAGAGCGATCCCCCCTGCGTACCGGTGGCGTACGCAGGGGGGATCGCCGTGGTGTGCCGGGGGCTACTCCACCGTCACCGACTTCGCGAGGTTGCGCGGCTTGTCGATGTCCCGGCCGAGGGCCAGGGCCGTGTGGTAGGCGAGGAGCTGGAGCGGGATGCCCATGAGGATCGGGTCGAGCTCGTCCTCGTTCTTCGGCACGATCACCGTGTGGTCGGCCTTCTCCTGCTCCTGGTGCGCGACCGCGAGGATCTTGCCGCTACGGGCCTTGATCTCCTCGAGCGCGGCGCGGTTCTTCTCCAGCAGCTCGTCGTCCGGGACGATCGCGACCGTCGGAAGCGCGGGCTCGATGAGCGCCAGGGGGCCGTGCTTGAGCTCGGAGGCGGGGTAGGCCTCGGCGTGGATGTACGAGATCTCCTTGAGCTTCAGGGAGGCCTCGAGCGCCACCGGGTAGCCGCGGACCCGTCCGATGAACATCATCGACTTGGCCTCGGCGTACTCCTCCGCCAGCTTCTTGATCTCGTCCTCCGTCTCGAGGATCTCGGAGATCTGGGCGGGCAGCCTGCGCAGGCCCTCGATGATCCGCTTGCCGTCGGCCACCGACAGGTCGCGGATACGGCCCAGGTGCAGCGCGAGCAGTGCGAAGGCGACCACGGTGTTGGTGAAGCACTTCGTCGAGACCACGCAGACCTCGGGGCCGGCGTGCACATAGACGCCGCCGTCCGTCTCGCGGGCGATCGCGGAGCCGACCACGTTCACCACGCCCAGGACGCGCGCGCCCTTGCGCTTGAGCTCCTGGACGGCGGCGAGCACGTCGTAGGTCTCACCGGACTGGGAGACGGCGATGTAGAGGGTGTCCGGGTCCACGACCGGGTTGCGGTAGCGGAACTCGGAGGCGGGCTCGGAGTCCGCGGGGATCCGGGCCAGGGACTCGATCAGCCCGGCGCCGATCATGCCCGCGTGGTACGAGGTGCCGCAGCCGAGGATCTTGACCCGGCGGATGCCGCGCGCCTCGCGGGCGTCCAGGTTCAGGCCGCCCAGGTGCACGGTGGAGAACCGGTCGTCGATGCGGCCGCGCAGCACGCGGTCCACGGCGTCGGCCTGCTCGGAGATCTCCTTGTGCATGTACGTGTCGTGGCCGCCCATGTCGTACGAGGCGGCCTCCCACTCGACGGTCTCGGGGGTGGCGGTGGTGCGCGAGCCCTCGGTCGTGTACGTGCGGAAGTCGTCGGCCTTCAGGGTGGCCATCTCGCCGTCGTTCAGGGTGACGACCTGACGGGTGTGGGCCACCAGCGCGGCGACGTCGGAGGCGACGAACATCTCCTTCTCGCCGATGCCGAGGACGACAGGGGAGCCGTTGCGGGCGACGACGATGCGGTCGTTGAAGTCGGCGTGCATGACGGCGATGCCGTACGTGCCCTCCACGTGGCGCAGGGCCTCGCGGACCTTCTCCTCGAGGGTCTCGGCCTGGGAGCGGGCGATGAGGTGGGTGAGCACCTCGGTGTCGGTCTCGGAGGCGAAGACGACGCCGTCGGCCTCGAGCCTGACCCGCAGCTCGGACGCGTTGTCGACGATGCCGTTGTGGACCACGGCGACCTTGTTCTCGGCGTCGAGGTGCGGGTGCGCGTTGTGGTCGCTCGGCGCGCCGTGGGTGGCCCAGCGGGTGTGTGCGATACCGGTGGTTCCGGCGAAGCGCTTGGGGACCCGGGCCTCCAGGTCGCGGACGCGGCCCTTGGCCTTGACCATCTTCAGCCCCGCGCTCTTGGGGCTGGTGATCACCATGCCCGCGGAGTCGTAGCCGCGGTACTCCAGCCGTGCCAGACCCTCCAGCAGCAGCGGTGCGACGTCACGCTTGCCGATGTAACCGACGATTCCGCACATAGACTCTTTGCCCCTCCAGGTTCGTGGGTGTGTGCCAGGCCGACTGCCGACCCTGCTGTCAGCCGTAGACGATGCGGCGCAACTGTCGGAGCGAGAGCTCCGGTGGCGCCACGGCGCGGTGCGGCAGCTCTGCCGCGATGCGCTCGAAGATCTCCGTGTTCACGGCGCCACCGGACTGCAGCTCACGATGGCGGCGGCGGACGAATTCCTCGGTTGTCTCGTCGAAGAACGCCAGCACGTCGAGCACCACCCGGGAGGCCTCACCGCGGTGGAGCGCGGTGCTGCGCACCAGGTGGTCGATGAGATCGTCATGCGACGGCGAACGGCGTTCGAGCACCCGTAGATATTGAGGGGTATCCGGGCTCTTGCGCAAGAAACCTGCCCGATTTCGGGCAGGAACCTGCGTGATCATGCTTACAGTGGCAGTTTGCGTGGCATCTACATGCGCTTCAGTACGGCCTGCTTGGCCGTGGCGAACTCGTCGTCCGTCAGTATCCCGGCCCCGTGCAGCTCGCCCAGCTCGCGCAGTCTACGCAGCAGCACATCGTGATCGTCGGGAGCCGGTGCGGGGGCGGGCAGGGCGGCGACGTCCTGAGGAGCGTACGCGTGCGGCATCCGTGCGAGGACCGCGGCCCCGACCAGTGCCATCAGCGGGTCCTTGCGGAAGCCCCACAGCTCCACGGCGTGCGGGTCGTACTTCGGGGCGGGCGGGGAGCCGGCCCTGACCGCCCGGAACCTCAGATAGCCGTTCTCCAGACCGGCCGCGGGCAGCCACTCCACCGCGTCGACGTCGTCGACGTGCAGGACGCGGGCACCGCCGGAGGACTTGGACTCCTCCGTCTTCCAGTTCCACTCCAGCCGGATCCGCTCCCCGTCGAAGGTGACGGTGCCGTCGCCCGCGCCCACGCTGATGGGGAGGGCGGGACCCGGAAGGAGATACGAGGTGACGGGCCCCTCGTCCACCTCCTCGAGAAGCAGGGCGTTGCGCACCTCGTCGACGAAGTACTCGGCGACGCCGGCGCGGTCGCCCGACACGGTCAACCGGTACGGGTCCGAACCGTCGTCCAGCCGGCCGCGGGTGATCTGGAGCAGCGGGTCGGCGCCCTCGCGCAGACGCAGCTTCAGCAGCCCGGACTTCTTGCCGGAGGAGAAGGAGATCCCCGCCAATGCGCCGAGCGGTACGGCCAGTTCGCCGAGGGTCCGGCGCAACGGGCTCACGCCCTTGTCATGGCTGGGCACGATGCGCACGGTGTCCCCGTCGAAGGTCCAGGTGCCGTCCTTCTGGATGATTTCCGCCATGGGGGTGATTGTGGCACCGGCGGTGCGGAGGCCCCGACTCCGCGACTCGGCGCGGTGCCGGAGCCATCGGGGTTCCCCGGGCCCGGGCGGAAGTGGTCTACACCTTGACCCCCGCCTGAGGCACACGGTACGCATGGTGACCGTTCGGTTGCTCGGCACCACAGATGTGACGCCCCCTCGGAAGGGACCCAGCCTGTGAGACAGCACAGAACGCTCCCCCGGCTCCTCGGCTCGCTGCTGCTCGTGGCCACCGCCGGCATCGCCGGTACCGCTGCCGCTCCGGGCGGCACCGGTGCGGCATCCGTCGCCGGGGCCCCCAGACCCCTCGGGGAAGTCGTCCCCGCGCCCGCCTCCGTGAAGCCCTCCGGCGCCCCCTATGCCCTCACGTCCGCGACCCGCATCAGGGTCGACGGCGACTCTCGGGAGGCGCGGCGTATCGGCGGGTACCTGGCAGGGCTTCTGCGGCCCTCCACCGGGCATGCGCTGCCGGTCACCTCCGCGGGCGGCCACGGCGGAATCCGCCTGACGCTCGGTTCGCGCGATCCGGGCCTCGGCGACGAAGGCTATCGGCTGGAGTCCGGCCCGGGCGGCGTGACCATCACCGCCCGGAGGCCCGCCGGACTCTTCCACGGCGTCCAGACGCTCCGTCAGCTGCTGCCCGCCGCTGTCGAGAAGGGCAGCCGCCAGAGCGGCCCCTGGCAGGTCCCCGGCGGAACCATCACCGACTCCCCGCGCTTCGGCCACCGGGGTGCGATGCTCGACGTCTCCCGGCACTTCTTCACCGTCGGCCAGGTCAAGCGCTACATCGACCAGCTTGCGCTCTACAAGATCAACAAACTGCATCTGCATCTCTCCGACGACCAGGGCTGGCGCATCGCCGTCGACTCCTGGCCGAGGCTCGCCACCTACGGAGGCTCCACCCAGGTCGGTGGCGGTCCTGGCGGCCACTACACCAAGGCCCAGTACAAGGAGCTGATCGCCTACGCCGCCTCCCGCTACATGGAGGTGGTCCCGGAGATCGACATGCCGGGCCACACGAACGCCGCCCTCGCCTCCTACGCCGAGCTGAACTGCACGGGTGTCGCCCCGCCGCTCTACACGGGCACGGACGTCGGCTTCAGCTCCCTGTGCGTGCCGAAGGCCGTGACGTACGACTTCGTGGACGACGTCGTTCGCGAACTGGCGGCGCTCACCCCGGGCAGGTACCTCCACATCGGCGGTGACGAGGCTCATTCCACCAGCCACGCCGACTATGTGGCGTTCATGGACAAGGCGCAGGCCGCCGTCGCCAAGTACGGCAAGACGGTCGTCGGTTGGCACCAGCTGACCGGGGCGAACCCGGCCGCGGGTGCCGTCGCCCAGTACTGGGGACTCGACGGAACCAGCGCCGCCGAGAAGGAGCAGGTCGCCAAGGCCGCGCGGAACGGCACCAGGCTGATCCTGTCGCCCGCCGACCGGATCTACCTGGACATGAAGTACAACAAGGACACCCCGCTGGGTCTTGCCTGGGCCGGCTACGTCGAGGTGCAGCGCTCGTACGACTGGGATCCCGGCGCCTATCTGCCCGGTGCGCCCGCATCGGCGATCGCCGGCGTGGAGGCACCGCTCTGGTCGGAGACCGTGTCGACCAGTGACCACATCGAGTACATGGCGTTCCCCAGGCTCCCGGGAGTCGCGGAACTGGGCTGGTCCCCGGCGGCCACGCACGACTGGGACTCCTACAGGGTGAGGCTCGCCGCGCAGGGGCCGCGGATGTCGGCGCTCGGCATCGACTACTACCGCTCTCCGCAGGTGCCCTGGCCGGCGGAGTGACAAGCGGGCGCCCCCCGGAGGACCGTCCTCCGCAGGGCGCCCGCCGGTCCGTCACCTGATGTACGCGAGGGGGTTCCTCAGGTCGTTCACCTGCGGAGGGCCGCGGTGTCCCTCGTGGACACCGCGGCCGCGTACGGTCGTTCAGGCTTCGGCCGGCATGTCTGCGGAGGTCTCGTCGGAGGGCTCCTCGGGGGCCTCGCGCAGTGCGTCCTCGCTGAGGCCCTGACGCCAGTACCCGACGAACGTGACACGGCGCCGGTCGAGCCGACGCTCGTTCACCAGATGGCGGCGGAGTGCCTTCACCGCACCCGACTCGCCCGCAATCCAGGCGTAAGGAGCCGACCCGGCGAGCGTCGCGGCGCGCACGGCCTCGACGGACGAGGGTGCGCCCTCTGCCCGTACGAGCCAGGTGATGACGGCGTCGGCCGCCGTCCTCGGCTCCAGCCGGTCCTCCGGGTGCGGGACTTCCAGCCAGACCTGTGCCCGGACACCGGCGGGCAGCCGCTCCAGAATCGCCGAGGCGGCGGGAAGGGCCGTCTCGTCGGCCCAGATCAGCACCTCGTCGGCATCGTCGGGCAGCCGGAAACGTACACCCGTGTTGTCGGACACCGCCGGGCCGAGGATGACCACCCGGTCCCCGGCGGAAGCCTTCTGCGCCCAGCGACAGGCGGGCCCGCCGTCCTCGTGCACGGCGAAGTCGATGTCGACCTCGCCGTGCTCACCGTCGTCGCGGCGCTGCTCCCGCACGGTGTACGAGCGCATCACGGCCCGCACGTCGTCGGGAAGGGCCCGCCACGCGCCGAGCGCGGCGTACATGTCTCCGTCCTCCGGTACCGGCACGACCGGGTCCTGTTGCCCGGGGTGCGGCAGAAAGAGGGACAGGGACTGGTCGTGTCCTCCGGAATCGAAATCCCTGAGGGCCTCCCCGCCGAAGGTGACGCGGATGAGCGACGGCCCGAGCCGCCGCGTCCGTACGACCTGCAGGGGGAAGAAACGGAACGGGGCGGCTGCGGCTGCCGGCATGGTCAGACGACCTTCTTCGCGTTCTCGATGGCCTTCGCCAGGTTCTCGAGGATCGGTGTGCACTTCTCGTACGAGTAGACCGGCTCGGCCACGCGCGGGATGACCTGTCCGGCCTTGACCGCAGGAAGCCGGGCCCAGGTGGGCTTGGACTTCAGGGCGTCGGGCTGGAGGGCCGAGGCGCGGTTGTCCATCATGATGACGTCGGCCTGGTACTTGTCGACGTTCTCCCAGCTGAGGCCCTCGAAGAAGCCGTCGGCGTCGAGCTTTTCGGGAGTCACGAAGTTGACGCCGAGCTCCTTGAAGTACAACGTGTCGGTCGGGCGGACCGGAGTCGAGGCGTAGAAGAGCTGCTCACTCGCGGAGCCGATGAGCACCTTGATCTCCGGCTTGGCCTTGGCGGCGGCACGCAGCCGGGCGGCGGCCTTCTCGAACGCGGCCTTGGCGTCGGTGACTTTCTTGGCCCGCACGTCGGCGCCCAGGGACTCGGCCAGGTCGACGTGGCGCTGGAGCACCTTCGGCATTGTGAGGTCCGAGGCCCACAGTGCGACGCTCGGGGCCAGTTTGAGGATCTTGTCCTTGGACTGGTCCGGCACGTACCAGAGCTCGTCCTTGACCCACATGTCGGTGATGAGGACCTCGGGGTTGAGCGCGGCGTAAGCCTCGACGTTGAACTCGCCCCAGACATTGCCGAGGATCTCGACCTTCTCGATGTCGAGGTCGCCGGCCTGGACGTCGGGGACCTTGGTGCCCTTCGCCTTGTCCGTGACGTACGTCGGGCCGAAGACGCCCTTCACCTCGATGCCGAAGTCGTGGAGTGCGGCCGCCGTGCCGGTGAAGGCGACGATGTTCTTCGGGGTGGACCCGGCCTTGACGGTCCGGCCGCGGTCGTCCTTGAAGTCCCACGGGCCGGAGGCGGCGCCGCCGGACGAGCCGGCGCTGTCACTGCCGTTGCTGCAGGCGGTGAGCAGGGCGCCGAGGCCCAGGGCACCACCGGCGGTCAGTATGCCGCGGCGTGATGGGGGCACGAGGCGGGCGTTCGGCATGGCTGAGTTCTGCTTTCGTACGTGCGTGTTTCGTGCGTGCGGTTCTGGCCGGAAGCTCGCATTAGGTTAGCCTAACCTGAGCATCGCCCAGGAGGCGGGTACCGGTGCCCGAACGGCCCGTACGGCTCGGCAGCGCCTGCATGAAGGCCCCCAAGGCCGCTGACGCCCGCCGGTGTTCGTCTGCCCTGCCCGGCTCGGTCCGATGGCACGCGGATCGGTGCTCTGCGCCGGTACGGCGGCCGTGGTCGTCTGCTCGGCCCCGGCCGTCAGCGCGGCGGCTCGGACGAAAGAGGGAGCCCGGCCCCGGCGATTCGGCAGACGCGCCCGCCCGGCCGGGCCGCCGGCGCTTCCTGGCCGCGGCATCGGCGCCGCCGTGCGTCGGGGCATGATCCTGCCTGCCCCGGTGCGCCGTTCGGGCGCCCGCACAGGGCGGCACACGGTGTCGGAACGAAGGATCCCCCGACGCATGGCCGAGTCCCTGGAACGGCCCGGGCGGCTCCGCACCGGGGGAGCGTCCCGGCAGGGTGGCACGGCGGGGTTGCACGGCGGTGAGGCCGTGGTTGTGGCCGTGGGTGATGTGCGTGGTTGTGGCTGTGGTCGTGCCGAGGCATGTCGGCTGCGTCGCCATGTCCGGTGTCCCCGAATGGTGCTCCGGGGACACCGGACCGGCCGCTGCCGGGGCGGGCCGGACGATCAGCCCCCGAGTCCCAGTTCCCGTGCGATCAGCATGCGCTGGACCTCACTGGTGCCCTCACCGATCTCCAGGATCTTGGAGTCGCGCCACATCCGGGCGACCGGGTACTCGTTCATGAAGCCGTAGCCGCCGTGGATCTGGGTGGCCTCACGGGCGTTGTCGACGGCGACCGTGGAGGAGTACAGCTTGGCGACCGCCGCCTCCTTCTTGAACGGCTCGCCGAGGACGAGGCGGGAGGCCGCGTCGCGCCAGCCGATACGGGCCATGTGCGCCCGCATCTCCATGTCCGCGATCTTGAACTGAATGGCCTGGTTGCCGCCGATCGGACGGCCGAAGGCGTGCCGCTCCCCGGCGTACTTCACGGACTCGTCCACACAGCCCTGGGCGAGGCCGGTGGCCAGCGCCGCGATCGCGATCCGGCCCTCGTCGAGGATGCGCAGGAACTGGGCGTACCCGCGGCCCTCTTCGCCCAGCAGATTGGCGAACGGCACGCGGACGTCCGAGAACGACAGCTCGCGCGTGTCCGACGCGTTCCACCCCACCTTGGAGTAGGGGGCGGCGACGGTGAAGCCGGGAGTGCCGGAGGGAACGATGATCGAGGAGATGAGCGGCTTGCCCTCGGGAGTGCGGCCGGTCACCGCGGTTACGGTGACCAGGCCCGTGATGTCCGTTCCCGAGTTGGTGATGAAGCACTTGGAGCCGTTGATCACCCACTCGCCGGTGGCCTCGTCGCGCACTGCGGTGGTCTTCGTGCCGCCCGCGTCGGAACCGGCGTCCGGCTCCGTCAGGCCGAAGGCGCCGAGCATCTCACCGGAGCACAGCCGGGGCAGCCACTCGCGCTTCTGCTCCTCGGTGCCGAAGCGGTAGACCGGCATGGCGCCCAGCGAGACACCTGCCTCCAGCGTGATCGCGACCGACGAGTCGACGCGGGCGAGCTCCTCCAGGGCGATGCCGAGGGCGAGGTAGTCGCCGCCCATCCCGCCGTACTCCTCGGGGAAGGGCAGACCGAACAGGCCCATACGGCCCATCTCACGGACGATCTCGTAAGGGAACTCGTGCCGCTCGTAGAAGTCACCGATCTTCGGGGCGACGACGTCGTGGGCGAACTCCTCGACGGTGCGGCGGAGCTCCTCGTGCTCGGGTGCGAGACGGTGGTCGAGCGACATGACTAGGACTCCTTGTGGGACAGGGCACGCACGGTGCGGGAAGGGCTGGGACGGCCCAGTTGCCCGGCCATCCACGCGCTGGTGGCGGTGAGGCGGCCGAGATCGACCCCGGTCTCGATGCCGAGGCCGTGGAGCATCCACACGAGGTCTTCGGTGGCGAGATTTCCGGTGGCGCTCTTCGCGTAAGGACAGCCGCCGAGGCCGCCGGCGGAGGCATCCACCGTGGTGACGCCGTGCTCCAGGGCGGCGAACGTGTTGGCGAGCGCCTGGCCGTAGGTGTCGTGGAAGTGCACCCCGATGGCGCTGGTGGGCACGCCCTCCTCGTTCAGGCCGGCGAGAAGGGTGAGGACATGACCGGGCGTGGCGACACCGATGGTGTCGCCGAGGCTCAGCTCGTCGCAGCCCAGGTCCATGAGCCGCTTGGCGACCCGGACCACCTGGTGGACCGGGACCTTGCCCTCCCAGGGGTCACCGAAGCACATCGAGAGATAGCCGCGGACATGGACCTTGTCGGCCTTGGCGCGGGCGACGACCGGCTCGAACATCGAGAGCGACTCGTCGATCGTGCGGTTGAGATTCCGGGCCGCGAAGGTCTCGGTCGCGGAACCGAACACCGCGATCCGGCGGGCGCCCAGGGCGACGGCGCGGTCGAGCCCGCGCTCGTTCGGTACCAGGACGGGCAGGGAGACGCCCTCCAGGCCCACGAGCCGGGGGAACAGATCCTCGGCGTCCGCGAGCTGGGGCACCCACTTGGGGTGGACGAAGCTGGTGGCCTCGATGGTCGTCAGGCCGGCGTCGGCGAGGCGATGGATGAACTCCGCCTTCACCTCGGTCGGGACGACACCCTTCTCGTTCTGCAGTCCGTCGCGCGGCCCCACTTCATGGATGCGCACGCGGGGCGGAAGGGCCGCGACGGGCACCTCCATCGGCAGTCCGTCGATCATTTCCCGCCCTCCTTCTCGCCGTCCTCATGGGCCGTGACAACCGCCAGCACCTGGTCCATGGCGACGGTCGTGCCCGGCCTGACGTCCAGCTCGGTGACCGTGCCGGCGTGCGGGGCGGAGATGACGTGCTCCATCTTCATCGCCTCGACGACCAGCAGGCTCTGGCCCGCGTCGACCGCGTCCCCGACGGCGACCTTCACGACCGTGACGGTGCCGGGCATGGGGGCGGCCAGTGTGTCCGCGCCCTGGCGCCCGGCGCCGCTGAGTGCTGCCTGGACGGGGTCGTGGTCCTGGACCTGCCAGGAGTCGCCGTCGCGTCCGAGCCAGATCCCTCCGGGGGCGGTGGCGTGGGCGAAGGTGTGGGTGACACCGTCGACGTCGATGCCGACGGTGCCGGCCGGGCGCGATGCGGAACCCTCTGCCGGGAGCGCGGCACCTGTGTCCGTCCGCACGCGCCGGACGGGCTTCCACGGCGCGCCGCCGACGGCACATTCGGTCCCCGAAGCCGTGCCGCGCACCCGGACCTCGACGGGGTCGTGGCCCGGGATCCTGAAGTGGTGGACGGTCGAGGCCGGTTCGCCGCCCAGGCGCCAGCCGCTCGCGACCGAGAAGGGGTCGACCCAGCCGCCGTGGCCCGAGGACGGAGCCGGCTGCCGCAGGAGTGCGGCCGCCTCGTACACCTCGTCCGGCACTCCGTCCGGTACCAGGCCGTCCGCCTCCCGCTCCACGAGCCCCGTGTCCATGTCGCCCGAGACCACCGCGGGGTGGGCCAGCAGGCGGCGCAGAAAGCCCGCGTTCGTCGGGACGCCGAGGGTCACCGTGTCGGCCAGGGCGGCGCGCAGCTTGCGCAGCGCGGTCGCGCGGTCGGGCCCGTGGGCGATGACCTTCGACAGCATCGGGTCGTAGAGGCTCGACACCTCGGTGTCCCGGGTGAGGCCCGAGTCGGTGCGCACACCGTCGCCCTGGGGTTCCTGGAGCGAGAGGACGGTGCCACCGGAGGGCAGGAAGCCGCGCGACGGGTCCTCGGCACAGATGCGGGCCTCGATCGCATGGCCGGTGAGGCCGATGTCCTTCTGGCCGAACGGCAGTTGCTCGCCAGCGGCGACGCGCAGCTGCCACTCCACCAGGTCCAGGCCGGTGATCAGCTCGGTCACCGGGTGCTCGACCTGGAGACGTGTGTTCATCTCCATGAAGTAGTAGGCCGAGGGGTCGCTGCCCGGGACGATGAACTCGACGGTGCCCGCGCCGCGGTATCCGCAGGAGCGGGCCGCCTGGACCGCCGCCTCGCCCATCGCGGCGCGCGTCGCCTCGTCCAGCAGGACGGACGGCGCCTCTTCGATGATCTTCTGGTGGCGGCGCTGCAGCGAGCACTCGCGCTCGCCGAGGTGGACCACGTTGCCGTGCCCGTCCGCGAGGACCTGGATCTCGATGTGCCGGGGGCGGTCGATCCAGCGCTCCACGAGCAGCGTGTCGTCGCCGAACGAGGCTCGCGCCTCACGTCGCGCCGCTGCGATCTCCTCCAGCAGCGCCGACTCCACGCGGGTGAGCCGCATGCCCTTGCCGCCGCCGCCCGCCGAGGGCTTCAGCAGCACCGGCATGCCGATCTCCCGGGCGGCATCCGCCAGTTGATCGTCCGTCAGGCCGGATCCCGAAGAGCCCGGCACGACCGGCACTCCGGCCACCCGCACGGTCTCCTTCGCGCGGATCTTGTCACCCATCAGGGAGATCGCCTCGGCGGACGGTCCGATGAAGACCAGGCCCGCCTCCTCGCAGGCTCGTGCGAATCCCGCGTTCTCGGCGAGGAAGCCGTAGCCCGGATGGACCGCCTGCGCCCCGCTGAGCCGGGCCGCGTCCAGCAGCCGCTCGACGCAGAGATAGCTCTCGGCCGCCGGCGGCGGGCCCAGCCGCACCGCCGTGTCCGCCTCCTGCACATGCCGGGCGTCCGCGTCCGCGTCGCTGAACACGGCGACCGAGCGGATTCCCATGGCGCGGAGCGTGCGGATGACGCGGACCGCGATCTCGCCTCGGTTGGCGACCAGAACAGTGTCGAACATCGCCCGTTCCTTGAGTGTCACTGCAGTCCTCACATCCGGAAGACGCCGAAGCCGGGGTCACCCAGCGGGGCGTTGGCGCACGCGGTCAGGGCCAGACCCAGCACCTGCCGGGTCTCCAGGGGGTCGATCACGCCGTCGTCCCACAGCCGTGCCGTCGCGTAGTACGCGTTGCCCTGCTGTTCGTACTGTGCGCGGATCGGGGCCTTGAAGGCCTCTTCCTCATCGGCGGGCCATTGATCGCCGCGGCCCTCGATCTGGTCCCGCTTGACGGTCGCCAGCACGGAGGCGGCCTGCTCGCCGCCCATCACCGAGATCTTGGCGTTGGGCCACATCCACAGGAAGCGCGGTGAGTACGCCCGGCCGCACATCGAGTAGTTCCCCGCGCCGTACGAACCGCCGACGACGATTGTCAGCTTCGGCACACGTGTGCAGGCCACCGCCGTGACCATCTTCGCGCCGTGCTTGGCGATGCCTCCGGCCTCGTAGTCCTTGCCGACCATGAAGCCCGAGATGTTCTGCAGGAAGAGCAGCGGGATGCCGCGCTGGTCGCACAGCTCGATGAAGTGGGCGCCCTTCTGGGCGGATTCGGAGAAGAGGATCCCGTTGTTGGCGACGATGCCGACCGGGTGTCCGTGGATCCGGGCGAAGCCGGTGACGAGCGTCTGCCCGAACTCCGACTTGAACTCGGCGAAGCGCGAGCCGTCCGTGATGCGGGCGATGACCTCCCGCACGTCGTAGGGAGTGCGCGAATCCACCGGCACCGCTCCGTACAGCCCGAAGGGGTCGACCTTCGGCTCCTCGGCGGGCTCCACAGACCAGGGGAGCGGACCGCGCTCCGGCAGCGTCGCGACGATGTTCCGCACGATCCGCAGGGCGTGGGCGTCGTCCTCGGCCAGATGGTCGGTGACACCGGAGACCCGGGAGTGGACCTCGCCGCCGCCGAGCTCCTCCGCCGTGACGACTTCACCCGTCGCGGCCTTCACCAGGGGCGGACCGCCGAGGAAGATCGTCCCCTGGTTCCGGACGATCACGGCCTCGTCGCTCATCGCCGGGACGTACGCCCCGCCCGCCGTGCAGGAGCCCAGCACGGCGGCGACCTGGGGAATGCGGGCACCCGACAGCCGCGCCTGGTTGTAGAAGATCCGGCCGAAGTGCTCACGGTCCGGGAAGACCTCGTCCTGCATGGGCAGGAAGGCGCCGCCGGAGTCGACCAGATAGACGCACGGCAGACGGTTCTCCAGAGCCACTTCCTGGGCCCGGAGGTGCTTCTTCACCGTCATCGGGTAGTACGTGCCGCCCTTGACCGTGGCGTCGTTGGCCACGATCACCACCTCGCGGCCGCTGACCCGGCCGATCCCGGCGATCACCCCGGCGGCCGGGGCCTGGCCCTCGTACATCCCGTCCGCCGCGAGCGGCGCCAGCTCCAGGAAGGGCGAGCCCGGGTCCAGAAGTGTGTCCACACGGTCACGCGGAAGCAGCTTCCCGCGCGCGGTGTGCCGGGCGCGGGCCTTCTCACCGCCGCCCAGCCGGGCTGCGGCCAGCTTCGCGCGCAGCGTGTCGGCCAGCTCGCGGTGCGCCGCCTCGTTGGCCTGCCAGGCCTCGGAGGCGGGGTCTGCCGCGCTCGCCAGCACAGGTGCCTGCAGCATCGTGTCGAGCCCCCTTGCCCGATCGAATGATGTTAATGAGCGTTAACCCATTTCCCACAGGTTAACGAGCGCTAACCGCGTTGTCTAGAATTGGTGGCATGACCACCAGGACCGACGCCCTGACCCGCCGCGAGCAGATCCTCAGGGAAGCCGCACGCCTCTTCGCCGAACGCGGCTTCCACGGCGTGGGTGTCGACGAGATAGGTGCGGCGGTCGGTATCAGCGGGCCCGGGCTGTACCGCCACTTCGCGGGCAAGGACGCCATGCTCGCCGAGCTGCTGGTCGGGATCTCGGGCCGGCTGCTGGACGGCGGCAGGCGCCGGGTCGCGGAGGCGGACGGGGTTCCGGAGGAGGTGCTCGCCTCGCTGATCGACGGGCACATCGACTTCGCCCTCGACGACCGCCCGCTGATCACCCTCCACGACCGCGAGCTCGACCGGCTCCGCGACAGCGACCGCAAGCTGGTGCGGCAGCTCCAGCGGCAGTACGTCGAGCTGTGGGTGGACGTCGTGCGCAAGCTGCACCCGCAGGTTCCCGAGGGCCAGGCCCGGGCCGCCGTCCACGCGGTCTTCGGACTCCTCAACTCGACCCCGCACCTCGGCTCGTACGGCAACGGCCTGCCCGGCCGCGCCGCGATGGAGGCAATGCTGCGCAAGCTGGCCCACGGGGCGTTCGCCTCGCTGTCCGCCTGATCGCGGGCCCACGGACGGCCGAGCGGGCCCGGCAGGCGTCCGCGGTTCGGGATGCCCGGCACGCTCCGCACACCTGACGGCACAATGGGCACATGCCGATACCGAACCGTGCCGCCCTTGTCGACCACCTCGTCCGCACCCGTATCGCCGGAGACGTCGCCACTCCCCGGGACAACAACCTCTCCCACTACCGCAAGCTCGCCAACGGCGACCGCCACTACTGGCTGGGCCTGGAGCTCGGCGACCGCTGGACCGACGAGCAGGACGTGCTGGCCGTGATGGCGGAGCGCTGCGGCGTCAACGACGATCCGCAGTACCGCTTCGGACAGGACACCATCGACCCGGAACTGACCGTCGACGCGCTGGACCGGATGGCGGCGCGGCTGAAGGAGGCAGCGGCCGCGAGGGAGTCCGTCCTGTTCGCGACCGGGCACCCGGGCGGTCTGCTCGACGTGCACCGGCAGACCGCGGACGCCCTGAGAGCCGCGGGGTGCGAGATCGTGCAGATTCCGTCCGGGCTCACGGCGGACGAGGGCATGGTCTTCCAGTTCGCGTCGGTTGCCGTGCTGGAGCGCGGAGCGACCCTGTGGCACACCCATTCGCCGGAACCGATGGCCGCGATCCTGGACGGTCTGGCGGGCCAGCAGCGGCCGCAGCCCGACCTGGTGGTGGCCGACCACGGCTGGGCGGGCTGCGCGGGCCAGCGCGGGATCGACGCCCTCGCCTACGCGGACTGCAACGACCCGGCGCTGTTCATCGGCGAGGCGGAGGGGACCGTACGGGTGACGGTCCCGCTGGACGACCATGTCACGGACCCGCGCTTCTACGACCCGCTGACGGCGTATCTGCTGGACGCGGCGGGACTCAGCTCCTCCGAGTGACCCATGGGGGACGTCACTCGGAAGGGCTCAGCCCCGCCCAAGGGGCAGGCCCGCTCCCGACGGCGGTCCGGGCGTCGGCCGGACCGCCCCCTGCCCCTGCGCCGGGAAGGACGACGGGCCAGGTCGATCGGATCGGATCTGTCGACGGGCCCCACCGCCCAAGCGGAGGCGACGCCTCGCCGGGGCGGTGGTCCGGGCCGCGTCGCATGCCGATTCATCGGCTTGCGACGGCTCCTCCTCGGCCGGTGGCACCGCACACGAAACCCCTTCGCGTGCGGCCCAGAGGCCCGTGCAGCGAAGTCCCGGGAGTTTGGTCGAGCCCCGGGGATCCCATTCGGCGCTGTTGCGTCCTAGGATCTGGATCCAGGCTCGCAGCTCCAGGCACCACTTTGCTCACACCACAGGACGACCTTTGCTCTACGACTTGAGGCCGCCGGTGCGTGTGCTCGTCGTCGACGACGAGGAGCTCGTACGCGCCGCACTCCAGCGCATCCTCGACGCCGCCGACGCGATCACCGTCGAAGGGACCTGTGACGGCCACGAAGCCGTCGAGGCCGTGCGGCGACATGCCCCCGACGTGGTGCTGCTGGACATCGACATGCCGTCCATGGGCGGCCTGGACGTCCTGCGCCTCCTGCGCGCACTTCCCCGCCCGCCCGTCGTGGCCATGCTCACCGCCCTCGACAGGGCCGACCACGTCGAGCGCGCGCTGCGAAGCGGCGCGTCCGGGTTCCTGCTCAAGAGCACCGAGCCGCGGCTGTTCGTGGACGCCGTGCGACTGCTCGGCTCGGGCGGCGTCATCTGCACACCGTCCGGCAGCGCGGCCGTCCTCGCCCGTTACGCCGGCTCGGCCCCGAGGCCCGCTCCCGAGGCGTCGGCGGCCGAGTCCGACGGGCTGACCGGGCTCACCGAACGTGAGCGCGAGGTCCTTGCGCTGATCGCGGCCGGACTGTCCAACACCGACATCGCCACCCACCTCGGTATGGGCGTGACCACGGTCAAGACCCACATCGGGGCGCTCAAGCGGAAACTTGCCGTCACCAGCCGGGTGGGCCTCGCCGCCGTGCTGCACCGGCACGCGACCGGGCCGGGTGCGGGATGACAGCCCGGCGGTGGGCACTCGAAGCGCTCTATGTCATCGCCGCCGTCGCCGAGGCACTGGCGACCCGGCACTGGCTGGAGGACTGGATGTTCGCCGGCGCGCTCGTCGTCGCGGTCGCCCTCGTCCTGCGCAGACGCTTCCCCCGTACGGTGCTCGCTCTCACGCTGCCCACCCTCGCCACCGGCGTGCTGTGGCTGCCCGCGATGGGCGCGCTGCACGCACTCGCCGGCTCCGAACGCCGTCGCGGCGAGGTGATCGCCGGGTCGGCGGTCGTCGCGGTCGTCGCGTTCGTCCCGTGGCAGGACCTCGACGGGTACGTCTGGACGCTCCCCGACACCACCCTCGGCGTCCTGCTGGCCGGGCTGCTCGCTGTCGCCCCCGCCGCGCTGGGCCTGCTCGGCCGCGTCCGCCGCGAACTCGCCGGCCGCCTCGCCGAACTGGCTCTGTCCCGGGAACGCGAGCGCCGCCACACCGCCGAGCAGGCGGCGCTGCGGGAAAGGGAGCGGCTGGCCCGGGACGTCCACGACACCGCGGCCCACCACCTGAGCCTGATCAGCCTCCACTGCACCGCACTCGCCGCCGCGGCGGACTCCCCCGGCTACCGCCGGAAGGCCGAGGCACTGGGCGAGCTCAGCAGACACGCGGCGGCCGACCTGCGCCAGGCGATCCGCCACGAGACCCTGGGACTGGCGCAGATACCCGATCTCGTCATGGCCGCGGGCGGCGGCGCACATGCGGACCTCGGCCATGTGGACCTCACGGGCTGCCCGCCGGAGATCCAGCACACCGCGTACCGCATCGTCCAGGAAGCCCTGACGAACGTGCGCCGTCACGCGCCGGGTGCCCGGGCCGATGTCACGGTGCGCTGCACTCCCGGCTCCCTGCACATCTCCGTCCGCAACGGGCCACCGTCGGTGCCCGGCCCGCGGCCCGAGCCCGGGGGCGGCCACGGCCTGCCGGGTCTGAGGGTCCGCACGGCGGCCCTCGGCGGCACCCTCACCACAGCTCCGGCACCGGACGGCGGTTTCGCCCTCGAGGCGGTGCTGCCGTTGCCGGCGCCCGCCTCGTGGTGATCACTGCGGACCGGTCGACGACGCGCGGACGCCGGCGTGGCCGCGTGTCAGGGCGCGCCGTGCGGGACGCGGACGACGCCCTCCTGGATCACGGAGATCGCCAGCCGGCCGTCCTGCGTGTAGATGCGGGCCTGGCCCAGGCCGCGCCCGCCGTGCGCCGACGGCGACTCCTGGTCGTACAGCAGCCACTCATCGGCCCGGAACGGACGGTGGAACCACATCGCGTGGTCCAGTGAGGCTCCGACCACGTCTCCGACCGTCCAGCCGCCGCGCCCGTGCGCGAGCAGTACCGAGTCGAGCAGCGTCATGTCGGAGACGTACGTGGCGAGGCAGACGTGCAGCATGGGGTCGTCCGCGAGCTTGCCGTTCGTACGGAACCACACCTGCGAGCGCGGTTCGCGCGGCTCACCGACGGTGGCGTAGGGAGGTGCGTCCACGTACCGCAGATCGACCGCGGACCGGGCCTCGAGCATCCGTCGCGCCGTGTCCGGATCGATACCGAAGCGCTCGGCGTGGAGGGGCAGGGTCTCCGCCGCCGTCGGCAGCGATTCCGGGTCCGGTGCGACGGGCATCGGGTACTGGTGGTCCAGCCCCTCCTCGTACGTCTGGAAGGACGCCGAGAGATGGAAGATCGGCTGGCCGTGCTGGACCGCGACCACCCGCCGGGTCGTGAACGACCGGCCGTCGCGGATCCGGTCGACCGTGTAGACGATCGGGGCGCCGGGGTCACCCATGCGCAGGAAGTACGCGTGCAGCGAGTGGGCGGCGCGGTCGCCGGGAACGGTGCGGCCCGCGGCGACGAGCGCCTGGGCCGCGACCTGTCCGCCGAAGACACGGGGCACGATCGCCGAGCGCGAGCGGCCCCGGAAGTAGTCCTGCTCGATCTGCTCCAGGTCGAGCAGATCGAGCAGGTCGTCAAGCGGTTGTGCGCCTGTGCTCACAGAGTCACAGGCCCATCGACTTGGCGATGATCGACTTCATGACCTCGCTGGTGCCGCCGTAGATCCGGTTGACGCGGTTGTCGGCGTAGAGGCGGGCGATCGGGTACTCGTTCATGTAGCCGTAGCCGCCGTGCAGCTGGAGGCAGCGGTCGATGACACGGTGCGCGACCTCGGTGCAGAACAGCTTCGCGGAGGCGGCCTCGGCAGGCGTCAGCTCGCCCGCGTCCAGGGCCTCCAGGGCGCGGTCGGCGACGGCCTCGGCCGCGTCCACCTCGGCCTGGCAGGCGGCCAGCTCGAACTTGGTGTTCTGGAAGGAGGCGACCGGCTTGCCGAAGACGGTGCGGTCCTGCACGTACTGCTGGGCGAACCGGATGGCGGCCTTGGCCTGTGCGTACGCGCCGAACGCGATGCCCCAGCGCTCGGAGGGCAGGTTCTGGCCGAGGTAGTAGAAGCCCTTGTTCTCCTCGCCGAGCAGGTCGTCGACCGGAACCTTGACGTCGACGAAGGCCAGCTCGGCGGTGTCGGAGGTGCGCAGACCGAGCTTGTCCAGCTTGCGGCCGATGGAGTAGCCCTCGGACTTGGTGTCCACCGCGAACAGGGAGATGCCGAAGCGGCGGTCGTCCTCACGCGGGGCGGACGTGCGGGCGCACACGATCACGCGGTCGGCGTGCACACCGCCGGTGATGAAGGTCTTGGCGCCGTTGAGGACGTAGTGCGTGCCGTCCTCCGAGAGCTTGGCGGTCGTCTTCATGCCCGCGACGTCGGAGCCGGTGCCCGGCTCGGTCATCGCCAGCGCCCACATCTCCTCGCCGGTGACGAAGTTCGGCAGGTAGCGCTTCTTCTGCTCGTCGGTCGCCAGCAGCTTGATGTACGGCAGGGCGAGCAGCACATGCACGCCGGAGCCGCCGAAGTTGACGCCCGCGCGGGAGGTCTCCTCGTAGAGCACGGCCTCGAACTTGTGCGTGTCCAGACCCGCGCCGCCGAACTCCTCGGGGACGTTGATGCCGAAGACGCCCAGCTCTCCGAGCTTGTAGTAGAAGTCGCGCGGCGCCTGGCCGGCGGCGAACCACTCGTCGTAGACGGGGACGACCTCGGCCTCGATGAAGGCGCGGACGGTCTCCCGGAACGCCTCGTGGTCCTCGTCGAATACTGTGCGGCGCACGGACGCCTCCTCGGGACTGTGTCAGGTGACTGGCTGGGCACGCTACGCTGTCTAAGCGCTTGCTCAGAAATAAGTTACCCGGCGGTTGTTGAAAGTGTCCAGAGTGATGCTGGGCACGCTCCGCGCCCTCGCGCCGTCCGTGGACCCGGCGCCCGGTCACCCAGCCGCGGAGAAGCGGGCGGGGTGCCGGCCCCGGACGGCTGCCCGGGCAGGCGCTGCCCCGGCGCGCCGCGGCGGGCCCGACGCGTCGGGCGGTGTGTGCGGCGTGGCGGTCCGGTCCGGCTCGTTCGCCCGATGGCCCGTCGAATCAGGCCGCGGTGACGGGAGGCGGTGCCGGCTGCGGCTCGTCGCCGTCGTAGGCCGCCAGCGCAGCCTGGCGGTGCGTCAGCAGCTCGGCGAGGTCCTCGGGGGTCACCGCATCGCGTGCCAGTGTCACCGCGGCCCTGCCTTCCACGGCCGCCCACGCGTGCCGGGCGCGTTTGTTGGCCCGGCAGCGGGTGGCGCTCCGAAGGAAGCCCGCCCCGGCGGCGAACCCGGCCGAGGCCAGGGCGAGCAGTGCGGCGGGGACCCGTGCGTCCGCCGTGGCCAGTCCCGCCGCGCCTGCCGTTCCGGCCAGCAGTGCCGAGGGAAAGCCGAGGGCGATGTCGGCCTTGGTCCAGAACTCGGCGCGGCGGTGCGCGAGCGTCCTCTGCCGCGTCGCCTCGTCACGCAACCGCTCCACCTCGGCGCGCAGCCGGCGCGAAGGTCCGTCGGGGTGGAGCTGTGCGGATCCCACAGTGGTGGTCGTCATACCGGGATTCCAACACGGCTGACTCTCAAGGGAGTTGGTCGATCGCGCACAGCCTTGCAGGGGCACCTTGGTGGATTCCCTCCAGTGCAGTACCGGCGGGTATGGAGGAGCCTGTCACGCATAGCGCAGGGCGAACCACAGCTCCATCCGCACGTCCGCGTCGTCCAGATCCGCGCCCATCAGGGCCGCGCAGCGCGCGATGCGCTGCCGCACGGTGTTCCGGTGGACGCCCATCGCCACGGCCGTGCGGTCCCAGCTTCCGTGCAGCGAGAGCCAGACCCGCAGGGTCTCGGTGAGTGCGGGGAAGCCCACGATCGGCGCCAGCAGGGTGCGGGCGTGCACCGCGGCCTCGTCGGGGGCGACCAGTTCGGCCAGACCCGCGTCGCGCTGGCGGGCCAGTGGCTCACGGGTCGCCTCGGCCCTGCGCAGGGCACGCGCGGCGGCCGTGTCCGCGGCGGTGAGCTCGGCGGGCACGGCCGGAGCGCTCACCCCGAGCGTCCAGCCCGGCTGCGGCTCGATCGGCCGGTCACCGGAGAGCAGGATCCGTACGGTCGCGCCGTCCGTGTCCACCAGTGCGCTGCCCAGTGCCGTGCCGAGCGCCGACGCCGCGATCCGGTCGGGCGGCAGCCCCGCCCGAGTGGCATGCACCACGGCCCACGGCCCCGGGCCGAGTTCCGGCGCGACATCGGCGGGCGCTGCCCCCAGCAGCAGCCGCACCAGCGCGGCGGACCGCCCGGCCGGATCCGCACCCTGGTGTGGTGCGGTGAGCAGTGACAGCAGGACGACGGCCATCCCCGCCACGGTGTGCCCGCCGGGCTCGCGGGCCTCGGTGGCGACCCCGAGGACCAGCCCCTCCGCGCCCCCGAGCGCATACGCGGCGAGCTGATGTGCCCCGAGCGTGTCGGTGGCGGACGCCGGGGCGCGGCGTGGGGCCCCGTCCGCTCCGGTCTCGCCCTCCGCCGTGCCCGGTCTCACCACCCGCGACAGCTGACCCAGCGCCTCGCGCGCGTCCCGCCCCGGCGCGCGCCCGGCCGACTGCACCGCAGACCCGTCCGGTGACAGAAGGACCGCCCAGCCGCCCAGCCGTGAGGCCAGTTGCTGCAGCACTGCAGGGACCGGGTCGGGGCGTGCCGCCGCGCCGGCCAGGCCCTGCTGGGCCTCGTTCACGCGGCGCACCTCCTCCAGCCGGACCTGGGCCATGAGGCGCCAGACCGCCCGGGCGATCGCCGTGAACGGAGTCTGCGGCGGAACCTCGAGCAGCGGCAGCCCGAGCCGCTCGCACGCCGCGACGAGCGCCTCCGGGACGGTGTCGTGCACCGGGGCGACCCCGAAGCCGATGGCCGCGCCACCTGCTTCGATCACCCGTGACGCATAGGTGTCCGGGTCCTCGAGCAGCACGCCCGCCGTCAGTAGCAGCTCGCCGCCGAGCAGATACGGGTACGGGTCGGCCATCTCCGATGTGTGCACCCACTGGATGAAGACGTTCCTGGCGTCCGTGGCGCCCGCGGCGAGGCGCAGGCCGAGGTCCTTGCGTGCCAGCAGTGCGGCCAGCGGGATGGGCGGGGCCGGGGGGCCGATGGGGCGAGCGGTGGGGTCCGACATGGTGGACGTTCCATCCGAGGTCGTGTTCCGGAATGGATGAAACGTACACTTCAACGTTGCTTTCCGGCCACTTATGGTCGTGCCGTCCAGCAGCCGCGGGTACGGGCGGATGTCCCCGCGCACGAGCTGCTGAGTCCCCTTCGGATCCGATGCACGACACGCCACCAAGTGAGCGAAGGAGGGCCCCATGGCCGTCGACTACGCAGTGATCGTCGTCTATCTGGCCGGCATGCTGGCAATGGGCTGGTGGGGCATGAGCCGCGCCAGGTCCAAGAGCGAGTTCCTGGTGGCGGGCCGCAGGCTCGGCCCCTGGATGTACTCCGGCACGATGGCCGCCATCGTCCTGGGCGGCGCCTCCACGATCGGCGGCGTCGGCCTCGGCTACAAGTACGGTCTCTCCGGCGCCTGGATGGTCTTCACCATCGGACTCGGCCTCCTCGCCCTCTCGATCTTCTTCTCCGCGCGCATCGCCCGGCTGAAGGTCTACACCGTGTCCGAGATGCTCGACCTGCGCTACGGCGGCCGGGCCGGTCTCCTGGCCGGTGTCGTGATGTGGGCGTACACACTGATGCTCGCGGTCACCTCGACCATCGCTTACGCCACGATCTTCGACGTCCTGTTCGACATGAACCGGACGGTCGCGATCGTCCTCGGCGGTGCGATCGTCGTCGCCTACTCCACGCTCGGCGGCATGTGGTCCATCACCCTCACCGACATGGTGCAGTTCGTCGTCAAGACGGTCGGAGTGCTGGTCCTGCTGCTGCCCATCGCCGTGATCAAGGCGGGTGGATTCGCCGAGATGAAGGCCCAGCTGCCCACCGATTACTTCGCCCCGCTCGGCATCGGCGGCGAGACGATCTTCACCTACGTGCTGATCTACACCTTCGGCATGCTGATCGGCCAGGACATCTGGCAGCGCGTCTTCACCGCCCGCAACGACAAGGTGGCCCGCTGGGGCGGCACCGTCGCCGGCACGTACTGCCTCCTCTACGCCCTTGCCGGCGCCGTCATCGGCACCGCGGCCAAGGTGCTCTACCCGAACCTCGCCGACGCGGACGACGCCTTCGCCACCATCGTCAAGGACGCGCTGCCGACGGGTGTCCGGGGGCTGGTCCTCGCCGCCGCACTCGCCGCGGTCATGTCCACCTCCTCCGGCGCCCTGATCGCCTGCGCCACCGTTGCCAACAACGACATCTGGTCGAAGCTGCGCGGCGCCGTCACGCGCGACCGGGACGGCGAGGCGCACGACGAGGTCAAGGGCAACCGGACGTTCATCCTCCTGATGGGCATCGCCGTCATCCTCATCGCGATCGCGCTCAACAATGTGATCGAGGCGCTGACGGTCGCCTACAACCTGCTCGTCGGAGGACTGCTCGTGCCGATCCTCGGCGGACTGCTGTGGAAGCGCGGCACGGTGTACGGCGCGCTGTCCTCGGTCGCCGTCGGCGGCATGGCCGTGATCGGCCTGATGGGGAAGTACGGAATCCTTGCCAACGAGCCCGTCTACTACGGTCTGACGGCCTCCCTCTCGGCGTATGTGATCGTCTCGCTGGCCACCCGGCCGACGGACGAGGCGATCCTGGCCGACTGGCGCGAGCGCCTCGCGGGCCGCAGCCCCGGGGCGGCCCGGGAACCTGCCGCGGACTCGGTGGCAGTGGCCCGCCGGGCGGATGGGGCCGAGGCCCGGCCCGAGGCCGCTAAAGTCAATCCGTAGCGAAATAAGCAAACTGTAGGAAAAGCGTAGGAAGTAGGCATGACCATGAGCAGCAACGAGACGCCGCGCGGCCCCATCGACTCGTCCCGCATCCCGCGGTACGCCGGACCCGCGACGTTCGCCCGGCTGCCGCGGCTCGACGAGGTCGGCAGCACCGATGTCGCCGTCGTCGGCGTGCCCTTCGACGCCGGGGTCTCCTACCGCCCCGGCGCGCGCTTCGGCGGCAACGCCATCCGTGAGGCGTCGAGGCTCCTGCGTCCGTACAACCCGGCCCAGGACGCCTCGCCCTTCGCGCTCGCCCAGGTCGCGGACGCGGGTGACATCGCCGCCAACCCGTTCAACATCAACGAGGCCGTCGAGACCATCGAGGCCGCCGCCGACGACATCCTCGGCACCGGCGCCCGCATGATGACTCTCGGCGGCGACCACACCATCGCGCTGCCCCTGCTGCGCTCGGTCGCCAAGAAGCACGGCCCGGTCGCGCTGCTCCACTTCGATGCGCACCTGGACACCTGGGACACGTACTTCGGCGCCGAGTACACGCACGGCACCCCGTTCCGCCGTGCCGTCGAGGAGGGCATCCTCGACACCGAGGCGCTCTCGCACGTCGGTATCCGCGGCCCCCTTTACGGCAAGCAGGACCTGACCGACGACGAGAAGATGGGCTTCGGCATCGTCACCTCGTCCGACGTCTACCGCCGCGGTGCCGACGAGGTCGCCGACCAGCTCCGCCAGCGCATCGGTGACCGCCCGCTGTACATCTCCATCGACATCGACTGCCTCGACCCGGCGCACGCCCCGGGCACCGGCACCCCCGAGGCCGGTGGCATGACCTCCCGCGAGCTGCTGGAGATCCTGCGCGGACTCGCCTCCTGCAACCTGGTCTCCGCCGATGTCGTCGAGGTCGCACCGGCCTACGACCACGCGGAGATCACCTCGGTCGCCGCCTCCCACACCGCGTACGAGCTGACGACGATCATGGCCCGTCAGATCGCCGCCTCCCGGACCGCGCAGTGACCCACGATCACGACCTCGTTCTGCGTCCCACCGGGGCGCAGACCGCGGCTGCGCTCGATCCTCCAGCCGGACGCAACGGCGGCGACCTGGTCGTCGAGACGCTCCAGGGCCTCGGGGCCACGACCGTGTTCGGTCTGCCCGGCCAGCACGCACTCGGCATGTTCGACGCCCTGCGCCGCTCCACGCTCCGGTACATCGGTCTGCGGGTCGAGAACAACGCGGGCTTCGCCGCCGACGGCTACGGCCGGATCACCGGTGAGGCCGCCCCGCTGCTGCTGTCCACCGGGCCCGGCGCGTTGACGTCGCTCGCCGCGCTCCAGGAGGCGGCGGCCGCGTCCGCTCCGGTGCTCGCCGTCTCCAGCCAGATCCCCACCGCCGGCCTCGGCGGCGGGCGCCACGGCTATCTGCACGAACTGCGCGACCAGAAGGCGTCGTTCCGCGACATCGTGAAATCCGTGCACACCGTCCGTACCGCCTCGCAGATCCCGTCCGCGATCGCCGCCGCCTGGGAGTCCGCCCTGACCGCCCCGCACGGCCCGGTCTGGGTGGAGATCCCGCAGGACGCGCTGCTCGCCGAGACGTCCCTGCCGGTCGTCACGGCCATGGACGCCACTCCGCACGACCTGGTGCCCCGTCCCGAACTGACCGCGGTCGCCGCGCACCTGCTGCAGAACGCCGAGCGTCCGGCGATCATCGCAGGCGGTGGTGTCGTGCGCTCGGACGCCTCCGGCAAGCTGCGGGCACTCGCCGAGAGGCTGGACGCTCCCGTCGTCACCACCTTCGGCGGCAAGGGCGCCTTCCCCTGGGAGCACCCGCTGTCGATGCAGTCCTGGCTGGAGGACCGGCACACCACCGACCTCCTGGAGGACGCCGACGTCCTGCTGGTCGTCGGTTCGGGGCTCGGTGAACTCTCCTCGAACTACCACACGTTCGCCCCGCGCGGCCGGGTCGTCCAGATCGAGGCCGACCTCGGCAAGCTGGAGTCCAACCATCCCGCCCTCGGTATCCACGCCGATGCCCGTATCGCCCTCTCCGCGTTGCTGGAGACCGTGGGGGAGCGGGACGACCCCGCGGCCGCGGAACGGGTCCGGGCCCTGCTGACGAAGATCCGTGAGCGGATCGCCGGCCAGGAGCTGCCCCTGGAGCAGGAGGTGCTCGCCGCGGTCCGTGAGGCCCTGCCGGACGACTCCCCGAGCTTCTGGGACATGACGATCCTCGCCTACTGGGCCTGGTCCGCCTTCGACGCGCGGCAGCCGAACACCATGCACTCCGCGCAGGGCGCGGGCGGTCTCGGGTACGGCTTCCCTGCCGCCCTCGGTGCCGCGGCCGCGGACCCCGGGCGGCCGGTGCTCGCCGTCTCCGGCGACGGCGGCGCGATGTACTCGATCGCCGAGCTGGCGACGGCGAAGCAGTACAACCTGCCGGTGACCTGGCTGATCGTGGACGACGGTGGCTACGGCATCCTGCGCGAATACATGACGGACACCTTCGGTGAGACGACCGCGACCGAACTGGCCCGCCCGGACTTCGTCGCACTCGCCGAGTCCTTCGGGGTGCCCGCGGTCCGCACCACCACGGAGTCGCTGCGCGAGGACCTGGCCAAGTCCCTGGCGCGGTCCGGGCCTTCGGTGGTCGTGCTGCCCGCACTGCTGAAGATGTTCGCGCCGACGCACCTCTGAGCCGACGCGCCGGAGGCCGTGCACCGGTCAGCTCATGAGCGTCCGGTGCACGGACCGGGCCTGGCGCGCGGCGCACCGCAGGCCCGCCGCTGCCCGGGGGCGGGCCCGCCCCCCGTCCGGCGCGGGGGAGTGATCGGACAGGTGCCCGGTGTCCGTACAACTTTTCGCCCTCCGGTGAGTCTTCGGATGCGTGACTCACCACTCCATATCCCGCCGGCGCACCCGGGGCGCTCTCGGTGTGGCCCTCGCCGTGGGTGTGCTCCTGCCGACAGCCCTGTCGACGGCGCCCGCCTCCGCCGCGACCCCCACCGTGAGCTGTACCTCGGCCAAGGCCGGGCTTGCCACCAAGCTGACGACGGACATCACCGCCGCGCTGCGCGGACGCTCGTCGATGACGGCGGTCGCCGTCTACGACCGCACCACCAACACCCACTGCGAGCTTCGGGCCACGCAGAAGTTCGACTCCGCGAGTGTCGTGAAGGCGACCGTGCTCGCGACGCTGCTGTGGGACGCGGGCAAGCAGCAGCGGCGGCTGACCGAGCGCGAGGTCGAACTCACCACCGCCATGATCACCAAGTCCGACAACGCGGCCACGAGCACGCTGTGGAGCCAGCTCGGCGTCACCAAGGTCAAGGCGTTCATGCAGACCGCCGGTATGACGATGACCGTCCCCGGCTCGGGCGGTTACTGGGGGCTCACCCAGATCACCGCCCGTGACCAGCGCAAGTTGCTCGGTCTGGTCACCAACAAGAACGGCGTGCTCAGCGACAGCGCCCGCTCCTACATGCAGAGCCTGATGCGGCGCGTGGTCTCCTCGCAGCGTTGGGGCACCCCGGTCGGTGCGCCCACCGGAGTGACCGTCCACGTCAAGAACGGCTGGCTCTCCCGGGCCACGCACGGCTGGCGAGTGCACAGCATCGGCGCCTTCACCGGCCCGAACGCGAACTACTCGATCACCGTCCTGACCCACGACAACACGACGATGACCGACGGCATCAACACCATCCAGGCCGTCGCCCGTGTCGTGCACAAGGACCTCAACCCGAGCGCGTCGACGCGCTCGGTCGTCACCCCGCCCGCGATCCCGCAAGAGTCCATGCCCGCGGTGCCGGAGCGCGGCCCGGCCTCCTAGTTTCCCCGGTTCCCCGGCTTCCGGTCCCAGGACGGTCCCAGGACGGTCCTAGGACCAGGGACCGGTCTTTGTTGCAGCGGGATGAAATCCGCCCGCGCCCGCGTTGGTGCCTTCCGGCAGGTCAGGTCGGATTTTCCGAGACCCGAACCGGGAGGCACCAGTGGCGGGGGCAGAACAGGGGTGGGCGCGGCGACTGGCCGGTTACGCCTGGCGATACCGGCGCAACGTGGTGCTCGCGCTGGGGTCGTCGCTCGCGGGCATGGCCGTGATGGCCGTCGTTCCGCTGATCACCAAGGTCGTCATCGACGACGTCATCGGGGATCACACCCGTTCTCTGGCGGTCTGGACCGGACTGCTCATCGCCGGCGCGGTCGCGGTCTACGTCTTCACCTATATCCGTCGCTATTACGGCGGCCGCCTCGCCCTCGACGTCCAGCACGATCTCCGCACCGATATGTACGGGACGATCAGCCGCCTCGACGGGCGACGCCAGGACGAGCTGTCCACCGGACAGGTGGTCGGCCGCGCCACCAGCGACCTGCAGCTCATCCAGGGTCTCCTCTTCATGCTCCCGATGACCATCGGGAACGTCCTCCTCTTCCTCATCTCGCTCGTCGTGATGGCCTGGCTGTCGCTGCCTCTCACCGCGGTCGCCCTCGCCGTCGCCCCCGCCCTCTGGTTCATCGCCAAGCGCAGCCGGGTGAAGCTGCACCCCGCCACCTGGTACGCCCAGCAGCAGGCCGCCGCCGTCGCGGGCGTGGTCGACGGGGCCGTGTCCGGCGTACGGGTCGTCAAGGGCTTCGGGCAGGAGGATCAGGAGACCGGGAAGCTGAGGGACGTCGGCCGCAGGCTCTTCGCCGGCAGGCTGCGCACCATCCGGCTGAACGCCAAGTACACCCCCGCGCTCCAGGCGGTCCCCGCACTGGGGCAGGTGGCGATGCTGGCGCTGGGCGGCTGGCTGGCCACCCGCGGGCAGATCACCCTCGGTACGTTCGTCGCGTTCTCGACGTATCTCGCCCAGCTCGTCGGCCCGGTGCGGATGCTCGCCATGGTCCTGACCGTCGGCCAGCAGGCGCGGGCAGGTGTGGAGCGGGTACTGGAGCTCATCGACACCGAGCCGACGATCAAGGACGGAACGAAGGAGCTCCCCGCCGACGCCCCGGCGACCGTCGAGTTCGACGGCGTCAGCTTCTCGTACGGGGACGCGGAAGGTTCGCCGCCCGTGCTCGACGGTTTCTCGCTGGAGATCAGACCCGGTGAGACCGTCGCGATGGTCGGCACATCAGGCAGTGGCAAGTCCACCGTCTCGCTGCTGCTGCCGCGTTTCTACGACGTGACGCACGGCGCCGTCCTGGTCGGCGGGCACGATGTGCGCGAGCTGACCCTGGACTCGCTGCGATCCGCCATAGGACTGGTGCCGGAGGACAGTTTCCTCTTCTCCGACACCGTGCGCGCGAACATCGCCTACGGAAATCCCGACGCGACGGACGAGGAGATCACCGAGGCGGCCCGCACCGCACAGGCGGACCGTTTCATCGAGGAGCTGCCGGGCGGATACGACACCAAGGTCGGCGAGCACGGCCTCACCCTCTCGGGCGGTCAGCGCCAGCGGATCGCCCTGGCCCGGGCGATCCTGGCCGACCCCCGGCTGCTGCTGCTCGACGACGCGACCTCCGCCGTCGACGCGCGGGTCGAGCACGAGATCCACGAGGCGCTGCGCGGCGTCATGGCCGGGCGCACCACGCTGCTGATCGCCCACCGCCGCTCCACGCTCGGCCTCGCCGACCGCATCGCCGTGCTCGACGGCGGCCGGCTGGCGGACATCGGCACCCACGACGAACTGCAGGAACGTTCACCTCTGTACCGGCGGCTGCTGACCGACCCGGACGAGCTGGGCGGTGTGTCGCCCGGGCACACCCTCCCCGTCGAGATTCCCGAGGACCACACGCTACGGGCCGAGATGGACGCGGAGTTCGACGCCGAGCGAGGCATCACACCACCGCTCTGGGTACGCAAGGAGGAGGCGGAGGAGGATGAGGCCACCGGCGCCACACCCGAGCTCCTCGCCCAGGTCGCGGCACTGCCCCCGGCTGCCGACACCCCCCAGGTCGACGAAGCGAGGGCGGTGACGCCCGAGGACTCCTACGGTTTGCGCCGTCTGCTGCGCGGCTTCGGACCGCCGTTGCTGCTCAGCCTGCTGCTGGTTGCGGTCGACGCGGGCATGGGGCTGCTGCTGCCGGTGCTGATCCGGCACGGCATCGATGACGGTGTGGAGCGGGCGGCTCTCGGCGCTGTGTGGGCGGCGTCCCTGCTGGCTCTGGTCACGGTGGTGGTGCAGTGGGCGGCCCAGATCGGTGAGACCCGGAAGACCGGACGCACCGGTGAGCGCATCCTCTACGCGCTCCGGTTGAAGATCTTCGCCCAGCTGCAGCGGCTCGGGCTCGACTACTACGAACGCGAGCTCACCGGGCGGATCATGACCCGGATGACGACGGATGTGGATGCCTTGTCCACGTTCCTGCAGACCGGTCTGGTCACGGCCTTCGTGTCCGTCGTCACCTTCGTCGGCATCATGGTCGTCCTGCTCGTGATCGACGTGGAGCTGGCGCTGGTGGTCTTCGCCACCCTGCCGGTGCTGCTCATCGGCACGGTCCTGTTCCGCCGCCGCTCGGTGAAGGCGTACGAGCTGGCACGTGAACGGATCAGCGTCGTCAACGCGGACCTGCAGGAGTCGGTCAGCGGGCTGAGGATCGTGCAGGCCTTCCGGCGGGAGCGCTACGGAAACCGCCGGTTCCAGGACCGCAGCGACAGCTATCGCGAGGCGAGGGTGCGCGGGCAGTGGCTGATCTCGGTGTACTTCCCGTTCGTCCAGCTGCTGTCTTCCGTGGCCGCTGCGGCCGTGCTCATCGTCGGCGCCGGGAGGATCGAGGCGGGCACGCTCACGACCGGTGCACTGGTGGCGTACCTCCTCTACATCGATCTGTTCTTCGCACCCGTGCAGCAGCTGTCCCAGGTCTTCGACGGCTACCAGCAGGCAACCGTGTCACTCGGCCGGATCCAGGAGCTGCTGCGTGAGCCGACGTCGACGTCGCAGGCACGCCGGCCGGTCGATGTGCTGTCACTGCGCGGCGAGATCGCCTTCGAGGACGTCAGCTTCGGCTACGGTGCCGACGGGGACGTGGCTGTGGACGGGGCGGCCCTGAGCGGCATCGACCTGCGGATCCCGGCCGGACAGACGGTGGCGTTCGTCGGCGAGACCGGCGCGGGCAAGTCGACGCTGGTCAAGCTGGTGGCGCGGTTCTACGACCCGACGAGCGGAAGGGTGACCGCCGACGGCACCGACCTGCGCGACCTGGACATCACGGCCTACCGGCACCGGCTCGGTGTGGTTCCGCAGGAGGCGTATCTCTTCCCCGGAACGGTGCGCGACGCCATTGCCTACGGCCGCCCGGAGGCGACGGACGCCGAGGTGGAGGCGGCCGCTCGGGCGGTCGGTGCCCACGACATGATCGCCACGCTCGAGGGCGGATATCTGCACGAGGTCGCCGAGCGCGGGCGCAATCTCTCGGCCGGCCAGCGCCAGCTCATCGCCCTGGCGCGGGCGGAGCTCGTCGACCCGGACGTGCTGCTGCTCGACGAGGCGACCGCCGCACTGGACCTGGCCACCGAGGCACAGGTCAACCAGGCCACCGACCGGCTCACCGGGCGACGCACCACCCTCGTCGTCGCCCACCGGCTCACCACGGCGGCGCGGGCGGACCGGGTGATCGTGATGGACCACGGCCGGGTCGTCGAGGACGGTACGCACGACGAGTTGCTGACACGGGGCGGGCGGTATGCCGACCTGTGGCGGACGTTCATCGGCGAGGAGGCGCCCGCACCCGCCTGAGTGCGGGGGTGCGCCAGGACATGATTCGGCCGAGGGCCCGGACGGCAACCGTCCGGGCCCTCGCTGCGTCGTACGTCTGTACGGTCCGGTGCGGGAGGGGAGCAAGAGTGTTCGGAAGACTTCTGGTGCACGTACTCGCAGTGCTCGCGGTCGTGGGAGCCCTCTCGTTGACGGGCCCGGGCATTCAGCGGGCGGAAGCCGCTTCCGTGTGTTCCGGGCGCCCGGCGAAGACGTTGAAGTTCTCCACGGGTGAGCTGCGCGTCTACAAGAGCCGCGCATACGCCTGTGCGCTCACCGTCGCCAGGGGACCCGGCCCGCGGCGGATCATGTCGGTGTCGCTCCAGCCGCGGGGCGGACGCCCGGCGGTGGACAGGGGCAGCTTCACCCGGCAGGCGGGACCGGTCACCGTGCACGCGCTCCACCGCTGCGTTCGCGCCACGGGCGCCGTCGCAGGGAAGCGTGCCTCGACCGGCTGGATTCTCTGCTGACACCGACCGCGCCTCAGCCGAATTCCATGCGCTGATCCAACTGGGTCTGGCGGTACGGCTGTTGCCCCGCTAGTTTCACGGCGACCGCTGTGAACCAAGGGGAGGGTGCATGCGCAAGGCGCTGAGATGGCTGCTGTCGCTGGTCGTGCTCATAGGCATGGCAGGGGCAACGGCGAGCGCGGCGACCGCCGCCGATCCGGCCACCGGCCAGGGGACGCCCCAGGACATCAAGGACCGGATCCTTGCGATCCCGGGGATGAGCCTGATCGAGGAGAAGCCGTACCCCGGCTACCGCTACTTCGTCCTGAACTACACCCAGCCGGTGGACCACCGGCACCCGTCCAAGGGCACGTTCCAGCAGCGCATCACGGTGCTGCACAAGGACACCGCCCGTCCGACCGTCTTCCACACCAGCGGCTACGCGGTGAGCACCAACCCCCGCCGGCGTGAACCCACCCAGATCGTCGACGGCAACCAGGTTGACCTGGAGTACCGGTTCTTCACCCCGTCGCGTCCCGCCCCGGCCGACTGGTCCAAGCTGGACATCCGGCAGGCCGCCGCGGACCAGCACCGCGTCTTCACCGCACTGAAGAAGATCTACGGCAAGAAGTGGCTGGCCACAGGCGGCTCCAAGGGCGGCATGACGGCCACCTACTACGAGCGCTTCTACCCGCGTGACATGGACGGCGTCGTGGCCTACGTCGCGCCCAACGACGTGAACAACAAGGAGGACTCGGCCTACGACCGGTTCTTCGAGAAGGTGGGCACCAAGGAGTGCCGCGACAAGCTGAACGCCGTGCAGCGCGAAGCCCTCGTGCGTCGCAAGCCGCTCGAGGCCATCTACACCGGCTACGCGGCCGACAATGACTACACCTTCAAGACCGTCGGTTCTCTCGACAAGGCTTTCGAGGCCGTCGTCCTCGACTACACCTGGGCCTTCTGGCAGTACAGCCTGCTCGACGACTGTGCCTCGGTCCCGGTCGCTGCCACCGCGTCCGACCAGGAGATCTGGGACAGCGTCGATGCCATCTCCGGCTTCTCCTTCTACACCGATCAAGGCCTGGAACCGTACACCCCGTACTACTACCAGTCGGGTACCGAGCTGGGCGCACCCACGATCAAGCAGCCGCATCTGAAGGGGCTGAGCCGCTACGGCTACCAGCCGCCGCGGAACTTCGTCCCGCGGGACATCCCCATGCACTTCAAGCCGTGGGTGATGGACGACGTGGACAGCTGGGTCCGGCACCACGCCAAGCGGATGCTGTTCGTCTACGGCCAGAACGACCCGTGGGGCTCGGAGCCGTTCCGTCTCGGCAAGGGTGCGCGTGACAGCTATGTCCTTACCGCGCCGGGCGCCAACCACGGAGCCGGCGTGGCGGGGCTGAACCCCGAGCAGAAGGCGAAGGCCACTGCACGGATCCTCGACTGGGCGGGCGTGGCCCCGGCCGTCGTCCAGGACGACCCGTCGAAGGCGAAGCGACTGACGCGGTACGACGCGAAGCTCGACAAGCTGGACATCGAGCGTGAGCCCATGCTGCGTCCGTAACTCCGGCCCGCCCGGCCGGGTGCTGCCCTGGCCGGCCGAGTCCGTGTGGGCTGCGCCCGCCGACCGTGTGTGATGACGTCACACACGGCGGGCGCAGCCCACCGGCCTTTGCCCGCCCAGCTCCACATAGAGATCGGTCGACTGCGGGCACTGCGCACGCTCGGCCACCGCGGACGCCACTTCGAATTCGGGCCGCTGCTCTCCCGTACCGTCGCACGCGGTCTCCCGCACCTGCCCCTTGCGGGAGGTGTAGACGCAATCGCCGACGAGGGTGTTCGGTCCACCACCGCCGCCCGGATCACCCGGATGCGGTGGCTCCAGGTTGCGCATGCACGCATAGCCCTGCGGCACCGACCCGTCACCGTCCTCGTCGGCCGACGGCCGTCTCTCCGAGATGTGCAGGACGAAGTCGGTGGGGACCGGGCAGGCAGGTCCCTCGGCCGGCTGCCGCCCGTCATGGCGCACGACGACCCGGGCGAACGCCTTCTCGCTGGTGCAGGGCACCTCGCGGACATCGTTCCCGCCGCCACGGCCGCTGCAGTCGCCCGGCCCCAGGAAGACCGCCCCGTAGCCGGACGGCGTCATGGTCCCGGGGCCCGGGGTGCCGCCGTCCTCCCGGCGGTCGCCCCCCGGCGACTGCTGGCAGCCGATGACGAGTGCACAGACCACCCCCACGCTCAGCCGCCGCATCCGCATGAAAGACCCCCGATCGGTCCGTCCAGCGTGACCGGGACAGGCGGGACACGCCAGGAAAGCCAGGGGCTTTCCGCCGTGTGGGGGTGGTGCACCGCCGGCGCAGCGTACCGCGCGCTACGCCTTAATACGTCAGTCCGTGTCCGAGCGGGTACAGCACCTGCGTCGGATCATCGGCACGCTGGACCGGCACCGGCAGTCTCCCCCCGGGTTCGGCGCGGCCGGCGATCACCCGCACGGCAGCGCGCAGTTCGACGTCGGTCCAGCAGTAGGCGGCGAGCGAGGCCGCCATGCCGGTGCCGGTCAGCTGTGCGATGTCGTACGGATTGCGGATGGCGACCGTGACCACCGGAACGCCGGTCGCGGCGAGCCGGGACACAAGGGTGCGCTGGGGACTCGTTGCCGAGACGTTGTACGTGGCCACGAGGACCACGTCCTTGCCCGTCGCGGCGGTCACCGCCTCCTCGATCCTTGCCGGGGTCGGGGTGATGCCCGTGGACAGCGCCGTGGCGGTGAAGCCCAGTTCGGCGAAGGCGCCGGCGAGGGTGGAGGTGGGCGGGCCGGTCGTTCCGGAAGGGGAAGCCGGGTCGGCGCCGACGACCAGGATGTCGCCGTGGCGGCGGGGGGAGAGTGGCAGCAGGCCGTTCTCGTTCAGCAGCAGGGTGGTGGTTCCCTCGGCAATGCGGTTCGCTGCCCGCAGACTGGAGCCGGTCCCGACCGTGCGGTCGACGCCCTCGTGCGAGACGAACGGGTCGTGGAACAGGCCCAGTTTCCACTTCAGGAGGAGGACGCGCAGGATCGATTCCTCGAGCCGCTGTTCCGTCAGCTCGCCGTTCCTGACTGCCTGGAGGACCGCGTTCCAGGCGACGCCCAGGTCGGGTGGGTTGAGCAGCAGGTCGCAGCCGGCCTTGAGAGCGAGGACCGGCACACGGTCGTCACCGTACTTCTTCCGTACGCCTGCCATGTCGAGCGCGTCCGTGACGACGACGCCGTCGTACCCGAGCTGCTCACGCAGGACGCCGGTGAGAATCGGGCGGGAGAGAGTCGCGGGGTCCTCGCTCGCGTCGAGCGCGGGGACCACGATGTGCGCCGTCATGATCGAGTCGATCCCCGCGGCGATCGCCGCCCGGAACGGCGGTGCGTCGAGCACGCCCCACTGCTCGCGTGTGTGATGGATGGTGGGCAGGGCGTAGTGGCTGTCGTCCTTGGTGTCGCCATGTCCCGGGAAGTGCTTGGCCGTGGCGGCGACACCGGCACTCCGGTAGCCCCGCGCCTGGGCGTCGACGAGCCCGGCCACGGCCCCCGGATCGGCGCCGAACGAGCGCACGCCGATCACGGGGTTGGCCGGATTCACGTTCACATCGGCGACCGGTGCGTAGTTCTGCGTGATGCCCATCGCCGCGAGTTCGGTGCCTGCGATCCGTGCGGCCTCACGGGCTCCGGATCGCGAACCGGCCGCCCCGAGCGCCATCGCCCCCGGCAGGAGGGTCGCGGGTCTGCCGACACGGGCGACGGCTCCGTGCTCCTGGTCGGTGGAGATCAGCAGGGGGATCGGGGTGGGCTGGGCCAGGCCTGCCTGCTGGATGCCGTTGGAGAGGTCGGCGATCTGGTGGGGGTCACGGGTGTTGTGCGCCCAGACGAAGTAGATGATGCCGCCGACGTGGTAGCGCGCGATCAGCTCGGCGGCGGTCCTGACGCCGATCTCCTTGAGGTTGGCGTCGATATCGGCCTGGTCGGGTGTGGTCGCCGAATGCCCGTACACCCGCATGACGAAGAGCTGTCCGACCTTCTCTTCGAGGCTCATCCGGGAGATGAGCCGCTCGAGGCTGCTGCGGCTGCCGGCACTAGCCCGGTTCGGGGTGAGCGCGACGGTCGCGGTGCCGGCGGCGGTTGCGGCAGCCGCGGCAAGAAGTGTGCGTCTGGAGGGGGTGGTCCGGTCCGGCACTGGTGCTCCTTCCGTGAAGGAAACTTCCAAGGAGCCACGGATATAGGGAAAGTAACTGCCAGTCAAGAGATCTGGCGCGAAGGGCGCGCCGGACGGCGGCCGGGCGGTCCGGGCGGCAGGAAGGGGTCGCGGGCCTTTCGACGGGCCGGGGGCCGGCGGGCTGCCGGCGCGTGGCGGGGGAGTGGGGGCCGCCACCGGCGTCAGGGAGGGGGTGCACCGGTGGCGGCGTGCACTGCCGGCCGCAGGCGGTTGTAGAGGGGAGTCAGCGATCGCGGCCAGCAGCGAGAGCCGACACCGCTCTGCGGTGACTCACCGGCAGGGCGGCGCTTGGACGCCCCGGGATGCCGGAGGGTTCCCCGACTTGCCCGGATTTCTGGGATTCCGGACAGATGGTGCGGATGGGAAGGATGCGGCCCCATTCATGGGTCTCCCGTCTCCAGTGCTGCATCGGTGAACCGCACGCGCGGCTGTGCTTCCCGGCGGCTGTTGCGGCCTGTGAAGTGCATGCGGCTTGTGAAGCGCATCCGGCCCGTGAACCGGACAGGGCTCATGGGATGAGCAGGGCCCATGGGGCAAGGCTCCGAAGGGGGTGCACCCATGAACGCGCACTCTCCGCGTTCCCCGGGCTCCACGAAGGTGTGGACCCCCTGGCTCCACGAAGCCTCTGCGGCCCGCGAGCGCCAGCGCGCAAAAGGCCCTGCGGCGGCGAACGTTGTGCGCTGTGCGTCAGCGCCACTCCTGTACGTCCCTCAGAGTGCCGGCCGCCAGATCGGGGTGTCCCCAGTAGTCCCCGACCTGGGTGGCGACGACGAGCACCGGCAGCCCATCCGTGCCGAGGTGCGCCGTGTAGAACCCGAACACCCACGACGGCTCTGCGACCAGGTCTCTCGGGGGCTTGAGGCGTATCAGTTCCGTCCCGTCGGCCTCGTACACGACTGCGTTGTCGGTGGGGGTGTACGGCGCGTCGTCCATCGCCTCGACGACGAGGACCCGACCGTCCCACGCCAGGGCCGCCTGGGTGGGGCGGGCATATCGCTTCTCCACGGTCTGCCCGTCGTCCGTCCAGCGCACGACCTGGTCGCCGTGGCTCCAGTCGATGACGGCGGGGGCGCGGTTGTGGGGGGCCCGAGGGCTTTCTGTGGCCTGAATGCCCTGCGGGGCCCGGTGCTGCTGGTCGTGGCTCACGGGGACCTCCACGGCTTGCCGAGCAGAAGCGGCGCTACCAGCCTACTCATCACCCGACGCTCCCGATTCTTTAGCACTGCTTCCTCCAGTGGGGGAGAATCCGCTCTGGTGCTACATCATTGTGTCCGCGAGGAGCTCGCAGCGTGTATTCCGCCGGTAGAGCTCTGGCCGTCGTCACCACTGTGCGGAGCCCCGGACCGGGACCTCGCCGCACATCGCGTTATTTCGGCTGGTCCGCCGCCGGGCGGTCGTCCGTACCGCGTGGATCTCCGCGGTCTTCGGCTGCGGAGCCGGAGCCCGATCCTGCGCCGGTGCCCTGCCCTGTTCAGCGGCGCCGTTCTCCCTCCCGTCCCGGACCTTCGGGGGTGTCCGCAGCGGCTCTGACGCCCGACGAGGTGATCAGCCGCCGGCGGCCGGGGAGCTGCGGCGCTTCTCGTGCACTCCTCGTGCTGGAGTGGCTCTCACGTCGCTGATGCGGACATCGACTCCAGGTGCTCCCTCCCCGGTACCAACAGTCCGGACAGGTCCGGAGCTTCCGGGTGCCGGTGCTTCTCGTACTCCCAGCACACCCAGCCGTCCTCGTCGGTGAGGGCGAGGCACTCGGCCAGCGGCAGCACCCCGGAACCGAGGGGGAGGGGGGCGAGATTCTCCGGCGAGGCCACGTCCTTCACCTGCACATAGCCGAGGAACGGGGCGAGGGCTGCGTGGGTGGCGGCCGGGGACTCGTCCTCCAGCCAGGGATACAGGACGTCCCACAGCGCGCCTGTGTGCAGATGGCCGACCGTACCCAGGACACGGGACACCGCCGCGCCGGTGCTGTGCGAGTCGTGGGTCTCCAGCAGGATGCGCACGCCCAGGTCGGCCGCTGTCTCCGCCGCGGAGGCGAGGCGGCGGGCTGCCGTGGCGTCCGCGTCGTCCGGCTTCTGGTCGCCGCCGCCCGGGAAGACCCGTATGTACGAGGCGCCCAGGTCCTTGGCCAGCCGGAGCAACCCGTCAAGCTCCTGGCGTACGGCCTCGTCGTCGCCCGCGGAGGCCACGCGCGCGTGCCCGGCGATCGTCAGGACCTCAATGCCTGCATCGGCGAACTGCGCCGCCACTGCGGCCCGTTCATGCGCGCCCATGCCCGGGTGCACCGGCTCGTCAGGTGCGGCGCGCAGCTCGACACCGTCGTAGCCGGTCGTGGCAGCGAGGAAAGCCACCTCGGGAACGGGCATTCCAGGGACGCCAAGGGTGGAGAAAGCGAGCTTCACAGGAGCGATCCTTCCGTGAGCGAGAGCCGCCAGTCCTGGCCGACGAGATCGGCTCCGTACGAGCGGTGGGGCTTTTCGGCGACGAGCGTGAAGCCGGCGCGCTGGTAGATCTTCCGGGCTGCGGTGAGTACGTCGTTGGTCCACAGCACCACCTCCCGATAGCCGACTCCACGGGCGAACTCCACGACCGCCTCCACCAGCCGGTCACCGAGGCCATGGCCTCGTGCCTCCGGCTCGACCAGGAGCAGCCTCAGCCGGGCGGTGGCCGGTGCCTCGTCCCGCACGCACATCACCGAACCGACCGGACGGCCGTCGAGCTCCGCTATCCATACCCGCTCCAGATGCGGGTCATGGTCCTGGGCGAAGTCCGCGACTATGCGGGCCACCAGACCTTCGAACTCGGTGTTCCATCCGTACTCCGTCGCATAGAGCGCGCCGTGGCGCTGGACGATCCAGCCCAGGTCACCGGGTGCCGGATCGCGCAGCACGGGCCCGCCGCGGTGCCGTTCCTGGTCGGGCCGGGCCTCGCCCAGTATGTCCCGCACCGTACGCATCGCATCCGTCAGACGGGGGCGGTCCTCTTCCGGCACCGCGGAGAGCAGCCTGCCGACCGCCTCGCGCGACCGCTCGTCCAGCAACGCCGTCGCCTCACGCCCACGCTGCGTGAGCGTGATGCGCTGGCGCCGTGAGTCCACTTCGGAGGGGGCCCGCTGGACCAGGCCGTCACGCTCGAACTTGCCGAGCAGCCGGCTCAGATAGCCGGCGTCCAGGGAGAGCTCGACCCGGAGGTCGGCGGCATCCGTGCGCGGGGCGTGCGCCAGTTCGTAGAGCACACGGGACTCGGTCAGTGTGTACGGCGTGTACAGATGCTTGCTGTAGTCGAGCGCGCCGATGAGGTTCGTGTAGAAGCGGTTGAAAGCGCGGATCTCGTGCACGGCCATGACCCACCCCGACCTTCCTTTGACTGAGTCAAGGCTAGGCTTCGGCCGCGACCCGCGACAAGGCCTGTGGAAAACTCCCGGGCGGAGCCGCCGGCGCAGATCGAGTGCGACGGTTTCGTCCCACGACAGGTCGGAACGTGCGCCTCTGCAGCGAGCCCGGTCCGGGTGCCGCCCTGATCAGGCCTGGTCCACGCCCTGATCCGGACCGCTGCGGTTTCAGGAACCCGTGTTCCGACAGTCCGCTGCCGGGACCCGGTCCGGGGCGCGCTCCGGCGGGCCGTCGGCCGCATGTGCCGCCTGGGCTGCCGCTGTTCTGCTGCGATCCGCGGGTTTGCCGCGATCAGCGGTTCTGTCGGGCGCGGCTCCACCCGGCCGGGCCTCCCGTCGATCCGGTTGCGGTCGGTCGATGCCGGCAGCCCTGCGCCGACCGCTCCGCCCCGCACGGGTGTCGCCCTGCCGGCCCGGGACGGGCGGGAGCCCCCCGTCGGCCCGGTTCCGGTCCGGCATCACGGACCGGTCGGGTCCGTCCATGTCGGCGCCGCCCCGCCCGGAGTGCGTCCGGTCCGGCGTCTCACGCCCTCCTCGGCGGCGCCGTCGACGCCCGTGCCATCAACTCCGCGCCGATCCTCGCGATGCCACCGGGAGGTGGTGCCTCCTTCCCCATGGCCAGCCGCCCCGCGCGTACCCCCGCCTCGTGCAGCGGCAGCCGGACCGTCGTCAGTGCGGGGACCGTGTCCACCGAGAACGGCAGGTCGTCGAAGCCGGCCACGGAGACGTCCTCCGGAATGCGCAGGCCCCGGTCGCGCAGCGCTGCACAGGCACCCAGCGCCACCGTGTCGTTGGCGGCGGCGATCGCGGTGAGCTCCGGGTCTCGCCGCAGTAGCTCCAGCGTGGCGTCGTAGCCGGAGCGGCGGTCGTACATGCCGTGCACGGTGAGGTTTTCCTGATCTTCACGGATCCCCGCGGCGGCCAGTGCCGCCCGGTGGCCCTCGAGGCGGTGCCTGGTGGTCGTCCGTTCCGCCGGGCCCGCGACGTACCCGATCCGCCGGTGCCCGAGCGTGATCAGATGCTCGGTGAGCCGTCGCCCGCCGTCCCGGTTGTCGAACGTGAGCGTCGCCGTGACCGACCCGCCCGGCACGGGTGGCCGACCGCACAGCACGACGGTCGTACCCGCATGCGCGAGCTTCGCCAGCTTGGCCGACACGGCGGCCGCATGGTCGGGGTCCTCCAGCGCGCCTCCGGTGAGGACGACCGCCGCAGCCCGCTGCCGCTGCAGCAGGGTGAGATAGGTCAGTTCGCGATCCGCCGAGCCGCCCGTGTTGCAGACGACCGCCAGTTTCTCGCCGCCCGCCCGTCCGGAAGGGCCCTCGCCGATGGCGGTCTGTGCCGCCCCGGCGATGATTCCGAAGAACGGGTCGGCGATGTCGTTGACCAGGATCCCGACCAGGTCGGAGGTGGCGGCAGCCAGCGAACTGGCCGGGCCGTTGAGTACGTAGTCGAGTTCGTCGACGGCGCGGAGCACTCGCTCCCGGGTCGTCGCGGCCACCGGGTAGTTTCCGTTCAGGACCCGGGAGACGGTCGCCGGAGACACCCGGGCGCGGGCCGCCACATCCGCCAGCGTGACTGTCATCGCTTTCCTCCGGGGCTCGGGCCGCGAGCACTTGCCGGGCCAGTGTGCGCAGGCTAGCGTCATAGCGCACAGAAAGCGCTTGCTGTCACCGTTTCGCGGCCGTATCGAGGCGATGTCCGGACGGCAGGGCGGAGTCAGGGGTGCGGCTTCGTGAGGCGCGGGACGCACGGGCCGCTTCGTGCCGGGCGCGACCGTGTGCATCGCCGCACAGGTTCACAGCGCTGTGCGAGTTGTTCCTTCGTCACATTGCCCTGGGGGAGCCGTATCCGGGGTCCGCTCGAGGGTGTGTGCGGTGGCTTGGCGAACTCGGGCTGAGGCCATCGGCGGATGGACGCCGTGCCGGGTCCCGGAGCCGGCCGCTGCGCCGATCGAGGCGGAGCCTTCGAGGAGCGGTGGGCGCGGACGGTGCCGCGCGCAGTCGGGGGCGACGGTCCGTTTCATGCAGCGCGTTTCATGCAACGTGTGCTCGACATCGACCAGCTGACGCCGTGTGACCTGCCCCGCGCAGGATTTCGGGTCGGGGTATGTGCTGTGTGTGCTGTGCAGGTTCGCCGGTGCGACGCCGCGTGGCGCGCGGGTGCTGCGGGTTCCTGCAGCTCTCCCCTCTTCCCGGTCCTGCTCACCGCTCCTTGGTGGCGCCGCCCAGCAGGCCGCCCAGGGCGTCGGCCCCGCCGGCCTGAGGGGCGGTGGGGCCGGAGGCTCCCGCAGGGTGGCCGGCCCCGGATGCGGTCGGCCGGCCCTTCGTTGCGCGTTTGGTGAGGACCGTGACGATCACGGGGACCAGCAGTTCGAGCACGCGGCTGACCGTGGCCACAGGGATGCCGGTCTTCTTGGCCACGGCCGCGGCAGCGGGTCTGGCGAGCCGGGAGAGCACGCTCGCCATCAGGCCCCCGCCCAGCCCGCCCAGGGTCATCACGCCCTCCAGCGGAGGTTCGGACACCTCGGAGAGGGCCTGTCGCACTTCTTCCGCGTGCTCCGGTTCCGCGGCGGCCTCGCGCAGGACTCCGGAGAGTGCGGACACCGACGTGCCCACGACGTTCGAAGCCGCTGCCCCGTCCGTGCCGAGAAGCCCTGCGATCTCGTGAAGGCGGTCGTCCCCGAGCTCGTTCAGTACGTCCTGCTGCAGTGAATCGTCACTCATGGCGAAAACGCTAAGGGTGCCCCGGTATGTCAGCATTTCGGAATTCCGGAAAAATAACTGCCCGCAATCGTGCAACCCTTCTGGCGTGAGGCGAGTCGTACTTGGCGTCAGGGTTCCCGGGGAGGGATCTGGGGGGATCGGGGAGCTCTGTCGGAGGGGGAGTGCGCGGGGCCCGGCCAGGCGGCCGGGCCCCTTGACCTGTTCGGTGAGGTACGGGCGAGGCGGTCGCGGGTGCGTCCGCTGGCCGTCACCGCCGGCGGCAGGGGATTTCTCCACAGGCCGGACCGACTGTCCGACCCGGGCGGTAGCGTCGGGTCATGTCCAATCTGGCAGTGCTGGAAGGGGTCCTCGAGCGGATCACCTACTCCAACGAGGAGAACGGATACACCGTCGCCCGGGTCGACACCGGCCGTGGCAGCGTTGATCTCCTCACGGTGGTCGGATCCCTCCTCGGTGCGCAACCGGGTGAATCACTGCGCATGGAGGGCCGTTGGGGCTCCCATGCCCAGTACGGCAAACAGTTCACCGTCGAGAACTACACGACGGTCCTCCCCGCCACTGTCCAGGGCATTCGCCGCTACCTCGGTTCCGGCCTCATCAAGGGCGTCGGCCCCAGAATCGCCGAGCGGATCGTCGACCACTTCGGGTCGGACACGCTCGACGTCATCGAGCAGGAGCCGGAGAGGCTCATCGAGGTGCCCGGCCTCGGCCCGAAGCGCACGAGCATGATCGGCGCCGCCTGGGAGGAGCAGAAGGCCATCAAGGAAGTGATGGTCTTCCTCCAGGGGGTGGGCGTCTCCACGTCGATCGCCGTCCGGATCTACAAGAAGTACGGGGACGCCTCGATCTCCGTCGTGAAGAACCAGCCGTACCGCCTCGCGGCGGACGTCTGGGGCATCGGCTTTCTCACCGCCGACCGGATCGCCCAGGCCGTCGGCATTCCGCACGACAGCCCCGACCGGGTCAAGGCCGGTCTGCAGTACGCACTGTCGCAGTCCACGGACCAGGGCCACTGCTTCCTCCCCGAGGAGCGGCTCATCGCCGACTCGGTGAAGTTGTTGCAGGTCGACACGGGCCTGGTCATCGACTGCCTCGCCGAACTCGCCGCCGACGACGAAGGGGTCGTGAGGGAGCAGGTCCCCGGCCCGGACGGCGGGGATCCCGTCACCGCGGTCTATCTGGTGCCCTTCCATCGCGCCGAGCTGTCCCTCACCGCCCAGCTGATCCGCCTGCTGCGTACGGCGGAAGACCGCATGCCGGCCTTCCACGACGTGGCCTGGGACAAGGCGCTCGCCTGGCTGGCGGACCGTACGGGAGCGGAGCTGGCCCCCGAGCAGGAGCAGGCCGTGCGCCTCGCGCTCACCCGGAAGGTGGCCGTCCTCACCGGCGGGCCGGGCTGTGGCAAGTCCTTCACGGTCCGCTCGATCGTGGAGCTGGCACGCGCGAAGAAGGCCAAGGTGGTGCTCGCCGCGCCCACGGGGCGGGCGGCGAAACGGCTTGCCGAGCTCACCGGCGCCGACGCCTCCACCGTGCACCGGCTCCTGGAGCTCAAGCCCGGCGGGGACGCGGCGTACGACCGGGACCGGCCGCTCGACGCCGACCTGGTGGTGGTCGACGAGGCGTCCATGCTGGATCTGCTCCTCGCCAACAAGCTCGTCAAGGCCGTGGCCCCCGGCGCGCATCTGCTGCTGGTCGGGGACGTGGACCAACTGCCGAGCGTCGGCGCGGGCGAAGTCCTGCGGGACGTGCTGGCCGACTCCGGACCGGTGCCGAACGTCAGGCTGACCCGGATCTTCCGGCAGGCCCAGCAGTCCGGGGTGGTGACCAACGCCCATCGCATCAACTCCGGGTCCCACCCCCTCACCCAGGGCCTCGACGACTTCTTCCTCTTCGTGGAGGACGACACCGAGGAGGCCGGCCGGCTCACCGTGGACGTCGCGGCTCGGCGCATCCCGGCCCGGTTCGGCCTGGACCCGCGGCGCGATGTGCAGGTGCTCGCTCCCATGCACCGTGGACCGGCCGGCGCGGGGACGCTCAACGGGCTGCTGCAGCAGGCCATCACCCCCGCCCGGCCCGATCTGCCGGAGAAGCGGTTCGGTGGGCGGGTGTTCCGTGTCGGCGACAAGGTCACGCAGATCCGCAACAATTACGAGAAGGGGAAGAACGGAGTCTTCAACGGCACGGTCGGCGTGGTGACCTCACTCGACCCGGTCGATCAGCGGCTGACGGTGCTGACGGACGAGGACGAGGAGGTGCCCTACGACTTCGATGAGCTGGACGAACTCGCGCATGCGTACGCCGTGACGATCCATCGCTCGCAGGGCAGTGAGTATCCGGCGGTCGTGATTCCGGTCACCACCGGCGCCTGGATGATGCTTCAGCGGAACCTGCTCTACACAGCCGTCACACGAGCCAAGAAGCTCGTCGTGCTCGTCGGGTCCCGCAAGGCGATAGGTCAGGCAGTGCGCACCGTCTCCGCAGGTAGACGCTTTACCTCACTCGATCACCGACTGACAGGTGAGGGGTTCGTGGGAAAGATCACCTAACGCTTCCGGAACCAGGGCGAAGGGGGCAGGATGAGTAGGTTGACGGCACTGAGTGCCGCCAATCGGTCCAATGGTCGACCCCGAGTGCACTCTCCTCAGCCAAATGGGGGATGGTAGAGACAGTCAGGGCACCTCGAAGAAGAGGCACTACGTCGGTGAGGGATGACGTGAGCGACAACTCTGTAGTACTGCGGTACGCGGACGGTGAATACACCTACCCGGTGGTCGAGAGCACCGTCGGCGACAAGGGCTTCGACATCGGGAAGCTCCGGGCGCAGACCGGTCTGGTGACCCTGGACAGCGGTTACGGGAACACGGCCGCCTACAAATCCGCGATCACCTACCTCGACGGCGAGCGGGGCATCCTGCGCTACCGCGGCTACCCGATCGAGCAGCTGGCGGAGCGCTCCACCTTCCTCGAGGTGGCGTACCTGCTGATCAACGGTGAGCTCCCGACTGTCGACGAGCTGTCCGCCTTCCGTGGCGAGATCACCCAGCACACCCTGCTGCACGAGGATGTCAAGCGGTTCTTCGACGGGTTCCCGCGCGACGCCCACCCGATGGCCATGCTGTCCTCCGTGGTCAGTGCGCTGTCGACGTTCTACCAGGACAGCCACAACCCGTTCGACGAGAAGCAGCGCAACATCTCCACGATCCGGCTGCTGGCCAAGCTGCCGACCATCGCGGCGTACGCCTACAAGAAGTCGATCGGTCACCCCTTCGTCTACCCGCGCAACGACCTCGGGTACGTGGAGAACTTCCTGCGGATGACCTTCTCGGTCCCGGCGCAGGAGTACGAGCTCGACCCGGTCGTGGTCGCGGCGCTCGACAAGCTGCTCATCCTGCACGCGGACCACGAGCAGAACTGCTCGACCTCCACCGTGCGCCTCGTGGGCTCCTCGCAGGCGAACATGTTCGCCTCGATCTCCGCCGGTATCTCCGCCCTGTGGGGCCCGCTGCACGGCGGCGCCAACCAGTCGGTGCTGGAGATGCTCGAGGGCATCGCGGCCAACGGCGGGGACGTCGACTCCTTCATCCGCAAGGTGAAGAACAAGGAGGACGGCGTTCGTCTGATGGGCTTCGGCCACCGCGTCTACAAGAGCTTCGACCCCCGCGCCAAGATCATCAAGGCGGCGGCGCACGATGTGCTCTCCGCGCTGGGCAAGTCCGACGAGCTGCTCGACATCGCCCTCAAGCTGGAGGAGCACGCGCTCTCCGACGACTACTTCGTCTCGCGCAACCTCTACCCGAACGTGGACTTCTACACCGGCCTGATCTACCGGGCCATGGGCTTCCCCACCGAGATGTTCACCGTGCTCTTCGCGCTGGGCCGGCTGCCCGGCTGGATCGCCCAGTGGCACGAGATGATCAAGGAGCCGGGTTCCCGCATCGGCCGCCCGCGCCAGATCTACACCGGCGAGGTCCTGCGCGACTTCGTTCCCGTCGAGGCTCGCTGACGTCTGCCGACGTCTGTGTGCCGCCCGGGGGGCCCGATCCCCCCGGGCCCGGTCACGGCGGGCTGTGAGGCCCGCTACGACGTCCGTCCCCGGACCGTTCGCCCCACCCGAGTGAGTCGCCGAAGGCTGCCACGGGGGCTGTTCCGACCCGGTCCGACCCTCGCCCGTCCCTCGCGGCAAAGCGAGAAGCGCCCCGCTGCCGATCCCCCCACGGGTCGACAAACGGGGCGCTTCCCATATCCCCGGTGCGGATTCCCCCCACGGGATCCGGCCCGGGCGTCTGCTGGTACTCAGCAGAAGCTCTTCGCGCGGTCTGCCGGGGTACGTATGTCGGGAGGGCCGCTCAAAGCTCCCCGGTCTACGTGCCCCGGCCAACGCTTGCCTGGGACGTCCCCCAAGACATCCCATGAACGTCCCCCAAGACGTTCTGGCATCGCCCACTTAGACTCGCGAAGAGCCCGAATGGTTACCCACAAATATCTGTGATCTGGATCTCTTTGTGAAGGTCCTGTGTATCACGTGAAGGATCGCAGACGAAGGCTGTTGCTGACCACGAAAACGGACGAGAAAGCCATGGCGAATCCGGCGATCATGGGATTCAGCAGGCCAGTGGCGGCCAGCGGCAGGGCGGCGAGGTTGTAGCCGAAGGCCCAGAAGAGGTTGCCCTTGATGGTCGCCAGGGTCCGCCGGGAGAGCCTGATGGCGTCGGCGGCGACCATCAGATCGCCCCGTACCAGCGTGAGGTCCCCGGCTTCGATGGCGGCGTCCGTGCCGGTGCCCATGGCCAGACCGAGGTCGGCGGTGGCCAGGGCGGCTGCGTCGTTCACCCCGTCGCCGACCATCGCGACCGTCCGGCCTTCCGCCTGAAGCCGCTGGACCGTGGCGACCTTGTCGTGCGGCAGCACCCCGGCGTACACCTCGTCGATGCCGACCTCGGTCGCGACCGACTCGGCCACGGCGCGGTCGTCACCCGTGAGCAGCACCGGCATCATCCCCAGCGCACGCAGCCGGGTGACGGCTTCCGCGCTGGTTTCCTTGATCGCGTCCGCTACGGTCAGTACGCCACGGGCCTTGCCGTCCCAGGCGACGGCGACCGCGGTCCGCCCGGAGATCCCGGCGAGCTCGTGGGGCGGCTCCACGCCCGCGTCCATGAGAAGGCGCGCGCGGCCGACGAGGACGGCGCGGCCCTCGACGGTGCCGCGTACACCGAGGCCGGGTACGTTCTCGAAGCCCTCGGGCGAGGGGAGCGCACCCACCCTGGCCGCGGCACCCTCCGCGACGGCACGGGCCACCGGGTGCTCGGAGGCGTGCTCCAGGGCGCCCGCGATCCTCAGCAGCTCCTCCTCGGTGGTGGGGCCCGTGACGTACACGTCCTGCAGGCGCATCCGGCCGGTGGTGACCGTTCCGGTCTTGTCGAGGACGACGGTGTCGACCGTACGGGTCGACTCCAGGACCTCGGGCCCCTTGATGAGGATCCCCAGCTGCGCACCGCGGCCCGTACCCACCATGAGGGCGGTCGGCGTGGCCAGGCCCAGGGCGCAGGGGCAGGCGATGATCAGTACGGCGACGGCCGCGGTGAAGGCGGCGGTCGCGTCGTCCGTGACCAGCAGCCAGGTGACCAGGGTGCCCAGCGCGATCAGCAGGACCGCCGGGACGAAGACGGCCGAGATGCGGTCCGCGAGGCGCTGCACCCGGGCCTTGCCGTTCTGGGCGTCCTCGACCATCCGGGCCATCCGGGCGAGCTGGGTGTCGGCGCCGACCCGGGTGGCCTCCACGACGAGCCTGCCCGCGGTGTTGACGGTCGCACCGGTGACGCTGTCCCCGCTGGCGACGTCCATGGGTACGGACTCACCCGTCAGCATCGACGCGTCGACGGCGGACGAGCCCTCGACGACCGTGCCGTCGGTGGCGATCTTCTCTCCGGGGCGAACGACGAAGCGGTCGCCGACGACCAGCCGGTCGGCCGGTATGCGCACCTCCGTCCCGTTCCTGAGTACGGCGACGTCCTTGGCGCCCAGCTCCAGCATGGCCCGCAGCGCGGATCCGGCCTTGCGCTTGGCGCCGGCCTCCAGGTAGCGGCCGAGCAGCAGGAAGGTGACGACACCTGCGGCGACTTCCAGATAGATGGCCGACATGCCGTCGGTCCCACCGGCCGAGGGGCTGATGGTGAGCTCGAAGCCGTGACGCATGCCCGGCATCCCCGCGTGCCCGAAGAACAGGGCCCAGAGGGACCAGCCGAAGGCGGCGAGGGTGCCCAGGGAGACGAGGGTGTCCATGGTGGCGGCGCCGTGCCGGAGGTTGGTCCACGCGGCGCGATGGAAGGGCAGCCCGCCCCACACGACGACGGGCGCGGCGAGAGTGAGGGAGAGCCACTGCCAGTTCTCGAACTGGAGGACGGGCACCATCCCCATCAGTACGACGGGCACGGTGAGCAGCGCGGACACCTGGAGCCGCTCGCGCAGGGCGGCGACGGCGAGGCCGGAAGGGGCGTCGGGCGGGGCGGCAGCCGGTGCGACGGCGGGTGGGTGGTCAGTGGCGGTGACCGTCACGCCGGGGGGTTCCCCGGCCCGGGGTTCCGGAGCCCTGCCGCCGGCGTCCGGGGCCGGTACGGCGGCGGGTCGGTGCTCCGTGGCGGTGACCGTCACGCCGGCCGGTTCCGCGGCCCGGGGCTCCGGTGCACGGGCGGTGCCGCTGGTCTCCGGGGCCGGGGTGGCGGGAGCCGCTGAGGTCGCAGGTGCGGGCGGTGCGCTCAGAGGCGTTGCGCTGTAACCCGTCTTCTCCACCACGGCGATGATGTCCGGCACGCTCGTGCCCTCGCCATGGGAGACGCGGGCCTTCTCCGTCGCGTAGTTCACCGACGCGGTGACGCCGTCCATGCGGTTGAGCTTCTTCTCCACCCGTGCCGCGCACGAGGCGCAGGTCATCCCGCCGATCAGCAACTCGGTCCGGGAGGTGACCGTGTCTGGGGCATCGCTCGCGATGTTGCTCATGTGACTGTGCTCCAAGCGCGGGGCCGGGCCCACCGTCGAGACGGATGACCCGGCCGGAAGCGGGACTAGGTCAGGCCTGGCCGACGAGCTCGTAGCCCGCCTCGTCGACGGCGGCCCGTACCGCGGAGTCGTCGAGCCGAACGTCGGAGAACACGGTGACCCGGCCTGTGGACGCGACCGCCTCGACCGATGTGACGCCGGGGATCTCGGAGATCTCGCTCGTCACGGCGCCCTCGCAGTGACCGCAGGTCATGCCCTTCACCTCGTAGACCGTGGTGAGGCCGCCCAGCTGGACGTCCGATGCGCCGCCGTGGCAGGAGCCGGCGGGCGAACAGCAGGAGCCAGTGGCCTCGGGGGACTCGGTCTTGGTCTCGGCGGTCATGACGTTCTCCTCTTCGAGGGCGTATCGCACTCGGGCGATCACTTCGTGCAATGGAGGCATTGGTGCATCGCGGGGGGTCCTGGGAATGCCGGGACCCCCTGACACTCCCAAGATTATACCCCTAGGGGGTATGAATGCGAGATTCCTCCGGCACGTGTTCCCGGTGTCGCCCTTCTTACCGGCCTTCGGTCCGACCGAGCGACGCCTGGGCGTGCAGTGGTGCCAGGTACCGGTACACGAGGGACTTCAGCTCGACGATGAACGCCTCCCGTTCCTCGCCCTCGTGGGCCAGGATCAGTTCCAGCCCCGACTTGACCACGGCGAACACCATGCACGCCGTCCGGTGGAGCTCTGCCGGCCGTGCCGCGGGGAGAAGTTCGGCGAGTATCTCCTCGACCCGGACGACCAGGGCCGAGTGCACGGCATCGTGCTCCTCGGTGATGCGGCCGGGGATCTCGGAGCCGTGCATGAGGACGGCGAAGGCAGGGTTCTCGCAGTTGAATGCGATCAGCGGGTCGAGTACCGAGTCCAGCAGCCTGTCGAGAGGGAGTGTGGGGTCGAGCGTGTCGAAGACCGCGCCGTGGGACTCGCGCCAGTGCTGGAGCAACTGCCCGCCCAGTTCGACGGCGATGGCCTCCTTGTTCGGGAAGAACTGGTAGAGAGTGCCGGGTGACACGCCTGCTTCGCGGGCGATGGCGTTGGTGCTGGCGGCGGTGTAGCCGCTGCGGCAGAAAACACCCGCCGCGGCCTCCAGCAACTGGGCGATGCGACGTTCGCCGCGAGCCTGGCGGCGGCGTGGCTGCGCGGGCCTGGCCGGGGTTCCGGTGGCTGACGCGGAATCCGTGTGCGGCGTCCCCGCCGGAGGCCGGGTCGAGGTGTCCGCCGCCTCGGGGGGTGCTCCGGTCGGCGATTTCTTCGGCCTTCTTCCCGATGCCGTGGCCGACGCCTCGGCCGATGTCCCGCCCGATGGCGTACGGGGTGCGGCCGGGGTGCCGGCCGGACCGCCGGGCGGGGTTTCGGCCGGGATTCCGGTCGCTGCCCGGGCCTTGGACTTCTCTGGCATGGGAATCACCGATCCTCAGCTCTCCGGTCGCGGTTGACAAACACGAGCGGTCGCTCGCATTCTTGAAAAACGCGAGCGATGACTCGTGTTTGCCAGTCTATGGCAATGGTCGACCGGTGCTGCCTGCCCATTTGCCTGCTGCGCTGCACGGTCTCGGTGAAGGGGACACCGCACCATGTCTGGAGTCAACAGCTCGCCGCCGATCGGTCGCTGGACACGCTTCGTCACTGCCCGCCCACGGCTGTCGCTGCTTCTCGCCCTGATCATCACGGCACTCGCCGTATTCGCGGGCAGCGGAGCCGCCGACCGTATGAGCAGCGGGGGCTGGGAGGCCCCGGACGCCCAGTCGACATACGCCACGAAGGCCCTCGACCGTGAGTTCCCGGCCGCACGCCCGAATCTGCTGCTGCTCCTCGACAGCGGCGGGAAGGGCGTGGACGACCCGGCGGTCGCTGCCGAGGCGGCGCGGCTCGCGAAGCGGCTCGCCGGGGAGGAGGACGTCACAGGCGTCGGGTCCTACTGGCAGACCAAGTCACCCGCGCTGCGATCCGAGAACGGCCGGGAGGCACTGATCGCCGCCCGGATCGAGGGCGACGAGAAGGCTCGCAATGAGGTACTGGAGCGCATCGCACCCGAGTACCGGGGCACGCACGGTCCCGTGGAGGTCTCCCTCGGGGGCCAGGTCGGAGTCATGCACGACATGCAGACGATCATCCAGGAGGATCTGCTCCGCGCGGAGATGATCGCTCTGCCGGTGACCCTGGTGCTGCTCGTGATGGTCTTCGGCAGCGCGATCGCGGCCCTGCTGCCCCTGGGCATCGGCATCGTCGCCATCCTGGGCACGAACGCCGTCCTGCGCGGGCTCACCGAGTTCACCGATGTCTCGGTCTTCTCGCAGAACCTGACGACGGCCCTCGGGCTCGGACTCGCCATCGACTACGCCCTGTTCATCGTGCGCCGGTTCAGGGAGGAGCTCGCCGCAGGTGCAGAGACCCGCGAGGCGGTGGGGATCACCCTGCGCACCGCGGGCCGGACGGTGCTGTTCTCTGCACTCACGGTCGCCGTTTCGCTGGCCGCGATGCTGGTCTTCCCGCAGTACTTCCTGCGGTCCTTCGCCTACGCCGGTATCGCCGTGGTGCTGCTCGCCGCCGCGGCGGCACTGATCCTTCTGCCCGCCGCGCTGATGTTGCTGGGGCACCGGGTGAACTCACTGGATCTGCGTCGCATGCTGCGAGGACGCCGCAGGAAGCACAGTGACGCCGACCCCGTGGACGGCGGTGAAGGCGGAAGCTGGGGGCGGGTGGTCGCCCTGGTGATGCGGCGGGCACCCGTCTTCGCGGTGGCCACCACTGCCGGTCTGGTGTTGCTCGGACTGCCGTTCCTGGGGGTGAAGTTCGGGCCCGCCGACGACCGTCAGCTTCCGTCCGACGCCGAGTCGCACGTGGTCCAGCAGCACATCCGGGACGGATTCCCCGGGAGCCCCGGTGGCGGACTGGACGTCCTCGCCGAGGGATCGGCCACGGCGGCGCAGTATGCCGAGTACCGCGACCGGATCGCCGACCTCCCCGGAGTGCTGCGGGTCGACGGGCCTCTCGTATCCGGGTCGCGGGCGACCTTCTCGGTACTGCCCGAGGAGAAGGCCGTGGGCGAGGAGTCCCAGCGGCTCGTGAAGGAGTTGCGTGCGCAGCCCGCACCGTTCGAGACCTCGGTGACCGGAAACGCCGCGATCCTCGTCGACTCCAAGGAAGCCATCGGTGACCGGCTGCCCTGGGCCGCGGTCATCATCGCGGTTGCCACGCTGCTCCTGGTCTTCCTGCTCACGGGCAGCCTCATGATTCCCCTGCAGGCGGTCGTGCTCAACGGGCTGAGCCTCACGGCCATGTTCGGAGCCGTGGTCTGGGTGTTCCAGGACGGCCACCTGTCCGGGGCGCTCGCTTTCACCCCGACCGGTGCCATCGAGACGACGCTGCCGGTGCTGATGTTCTGTGTCGCCTTCGGCCTCTCCATGGACTACGGGGTGTTCCTGCTCTCCCGCGTCAAGGAGGAGTACGACCGGACAGGCGACCATGAGCACTCCGTGGCCTACGGCCTGCGTCGCACCGGTGGGCTGATCACGGCGGCGGCTGTGATCCTCGCGGTGGTGATGGTCGCGATAGGCACCTCGCGTGTGAGCAACACCAAGATGCTCGGCCTCGGGATCGCGCTCGCCGTGCTGATGGACGCGATGGTGGTGCGCAGCCTTCTGGTCCCGTCGGTGATGAGGCTGACCGGCCGCGCGACCTGGTGGGCACCGGCCCCGCTCCGTGCCTTCCATGCCAGGTTCGGCATCAGCGAGGGCGGTATATCCGGGCCCGCTCCGGCGGAACACGACGCCGAGAAGCGGGAGGAGGCGGCGCGGACCGTCATGGACCACGAGGCCCGGAGCGGTCAGGAGGACCAGGACGGCCGGGACCGCGACAAGGCTGCGGTGGGCGGATAGGTTCGAGCCGATCCCAGCGGACCCGGGGAAGGGCGAGGCCGATGAGGGCTGTGGTGTTCCAGGAGTACGGGCAGGACGCCGAGGTCCGCGAGGTTGTGGACCCGGTGCCGTCGGACCACGGCGTGGTGGTCAGGGTCGAGGCCACCGGTCTGTGCCGCAGCGACTGGCACGGCTGGATGGGCCATGACCCGGACATCACCCTCCCGCACGTCCCCGGGCACGAGCTCGCCGGAGTCGTCGTGTCGACGGGCCCCGGTGTGGCCAACTGGCGCCCCGGGGACCGGGTCACCGTCCCCTTCGTCTGTGCCTGCGGCCGCTGTGGCGCCTGTGCGGCCGGGGACCAGCAGGTGTGCGAGCACCAGACCCAGCCCGGCTTCACCCACTGGGGTTCCTTTGCCGAGTACGTGGCATTGGAGCACGCGGACGTCAATCTGGTGGCCGTGCCCCAGGAGTTGTCGTTCTCGACGGCGGCCGGGCTCGGATGCCGGTTCGCGACCGCGTTCCGGGCAGTGGTGGCCCAGGGGCGGGCGGCGCCGGGCGAATGGGTCGCGGTACACGGCTGTGGTGGGGTCGGATTGTCCGCGGTGATGATCGCAGTGGCCTGTGGGGCGCGGGTGGTTGCGGTGGACGTCTCGCCGCGGGCACTGGAACTGGCACGCCGGTTCGGTGCGGCCGAGTGCGTGGACGCCACCCTGCTCACCGGAGCGGGTGGTACGGCCGAGGCGGTGCGCGAGCTGACGGGTGGGGGCGCGCATCTCTCGCTCGACGCACTCGGCTCACCGGCCACCTGCGCGGCCTCGGTGCAGAGTCTGCGTCGTCGCGGACGGCATGTGCAGGTCGGCCTGCTGCCGTCGGCCGCCGGGGACCCCGTGGTGCCCATGGGCCGGCTCATCGGTCTGGAACTGGAGATCCTGGGCAGTCATGGGATGGCTGCGCACGCCTACGGTCCGATGCTGGAGATGGTTCGCTCCGGGGTGCTGCGGCCGGATCTCCTGGTGACATCGGTCATCTCTCTGGACGACGCCCCGGCCGCACTCTCCGCCATGGGGGAGACCCCGGGTGCGGGCGTGACGATCATCGAGCCGCACCGCACCTGAGCGAGCTCATTCCCTACGGCCCCTATTGCCTGGGCGATTTGCGACCCAGCTGCGGATCGTGTCCGCGAACCAGTAGGGCTTACCGGCCTCGACATGGTCGGGCGGTGGAAGGAGGCCGTGCTTGCGGTACGAGCGCACCGTGTCCGGCTGCACCCGGATGTGTGCGGCGATGTCCTTGTAGGACCAGAGCCGTCTGTCCGTCATCTGTGGCACCTCCCTGCGCGCGCCGCAGCGGCGGCAGGTGGAGCCGTCGGGGGGCTGCGACGCGGACGCTGGCGATCACTGAGCCTGTGCCCCATGAACGAAACGGGGTACGGAGGGGGGAGCGGCTGTCGAGGGCTTGTGACGGAAGAACCGCGTAATGGAGACATGTGTGACCGATCGGCAACCGATGTGACGAAACCAGCGTCATCAGGCGGTTGACGCGACCGGCTCCCGGCGGCGGGGCCGACTCCCTCGCCGATTCGAGGGCGGATTCCGCGCCCGGGTCTGGTCGTGAACCGGCAGTGCCCGGTCCGGAGCGAGGTCTTGTGGCCGCCCCGGCCGCCGCCGTTCTGCGGTGCAGCGCAGCCGGCAGCCGGCCGGTCCGGTGTCACGCGCCGCAGGAGCGGAGGAAGCGGCGTGTGCGCTCGGCGATGGGGAAGGGTTTGTCCGGGGGGCAGGGGTACATGTCCTGCTCGACGATGGCGAACAGTTCGACGTCGAGACGCTGGGCCGCGGCAAGTACCGGCTCCAGTGCCGGGACGCCCGACGGCGGCTCGCACATCACGCCACGTGCGACGGCGGGCCCGAACGGCACCTCGTTCGCCACCACTTCGGTGAGGATCTCCGGATCCACCTGCTTCAGGTGGAGATAGCCGATCCGCTCACCGTAGGTCTCGATGAGCTTGACGCTGTCGCCGCCGCAATAGGCGTAGTGGCCGGTGTCGAGACAGAGCGCGACGAGGTCCGGGTCAGTCGCGTCGAGGAAGCGGCTGACGTTCTCCTCGCTGTCGATATGGGTGTCCGCATGGGGGTGGACCACGATGCGCAGCCCGAAGCGGTCGCCGACCTCCTGGCCGAGGCGTTCGGTCTGGGTGGTGAGGTTGTGCCACTGCTCGGCGGTCAGTGTGCGGTCCTCCAGCACTGCACCCGTTTTGTCGTCGCGCCAGAAGGAAGGGATGACGACCAGATGGTCCGCGCCCATCGCACGGGTGAGTGCGGCGATGTCCGCGACATGGGCCCACGTCTTCTCCCAGACTGCCGGCCCGTGGTGGAGCCCGGTGAAGACGGTGCCGGCCGACACTCTCAGTCCGCGCGACGTGGTCTCCTCGGCGAGCCGGGCGGGGTCGTTCGGGAGGTAGCCGTACGGGCCGAGTTCGATCCATTCGTACCCCGCCCGTGCGACCTCGTCGAGGAAGCGCTGCCAGGGAACCTGTTGCGGGTCGTCGGGGAACCACACGCCCCAGGAGTCAGGGGCCGACCCGATCCGGATGCGGTTGAGCAAGGGTGCGGGGGAGGTCATGGCGGCCAGCTTTCCGGCCGTCGCAGAAAGGTGTCAAGCTTTCGTCCGAATGTCAGGACAAAATGTTGACAGCCCTCGGCGGGGCGGGCTAGACCAGGGGACAGCCGGGCGTGGAACCGAAGGGACACGTATGCCTCAGCCGCCTCAGTCGTACGACGTGATCACGATGGGCCGCATCGGAGTGGACCTCTACCCCCTGCAGACGGGGGTTCCGTTGACTCGGGTCGAGACCTTCGGGAAGTTCCTCGGCGGCTCCGCCACGAACGTGGCGGTCGCTGCGGCACGGCTCGGCCGCCGTGCCGCGGTGATCACCCGCACCGGGCAGGATGCCTTCGGTGACTATCTCCATGACGCACTGCGGGAGTTCGGGGTCGATGACCGCTGGGTGACCGCAGTGCCGGGACTGCCCACACCCGTGACCTTCTGTGAGATCTTCCCGCCGGACCACTTTCCGCTGTACTTCTACCGGCAGCCCAAGGCGCCGGATCTCGAACTGCGCACGGAAGAACTGGATCTGGCAGCCATCGGCGCGTCGCGGGTCTTCTGGATGACCGGCACCGGGCTGTGCGCCGAACCGAGCAGGACCGCGACCCTTGCCGCGCTGGAGCACCGCGCGAAGTCCGGGACCACGGTCTTCGACCTGGACTGGCGCCCGATGTTCTGGACCGATCCGGGTGAGGCGCGCCCGTACTACGAACGGGCGCTGTCCCGTGCGACCGTCGCCGTCGGCAATCTCGACGAGTGCGAGATCGCGACCGGCGAGCGCGAGCCGTACGCGGCAGCCCGCGCGCTCCTCCGTGCAGGGGCCGAACTGGCCGTGGTGAAGCAGGGGCCCAAGGGCGTACTGGCCATGCGCAGCGACGGCGCATCCGCCGAAGTCCCGCCCGTGGAGGTCGAAGTGGTCAACGGTCTCGGTGCGGGGGACGCATTCGGTGGAGCGATGGTGCACGGACTGCTGGGCGGCTGGGAGCTGGAGCGGGTGATGAGGTTCGCGAATGCCGCGGGCGCCATCGTCGCCTCCCGTCTGGCCTGCTCGTCCGCGATGCCCTTCCCCACCGAGGTCGACGCCGTCCTCGACGGCCGCGCCCCCGGGCGGGGATCCCGTCCCGGGCCGGGCGGTGCACCGGACCACGGGCCCGGCAGTGTTCCCGGGATGCCGTCGTGACCCGGGTCGATGTCGCGGACCTCGTGAGGATCAGGGCCCATCGCCCCGAGGCCGTCGCCGAAGCCGCTGCCCGGCGGCGAAGGCGGCCGCTGGTCCGCGACCACGGACGGTTGATGATCATCGCGGCCGACCACCCCGCCCGCGGTGCCCTGGCCGTCGGCGACAGCCGGTTCGCCATGGCCAGCCGTCGTGGCCTGCTGGAGCGGCTCTGCACCGCCCTGGAACGCCCCGGTGTCGATGGAGTACTTGCCACCGCCGACATCCTGGAGGACCTGCTCCTCCTCGGAGCCCTCGACGACAAGGTCGTCATGGGCTCCATGAACCGGGGCGGACTCGCGGGCGCCGCCTTCGAAATGGACGACCGTTTCACGGGGTACCGCGCGGAGGATCTGGCACGGCTCGGCTTCGACGCCGGCAAACTGCTCCTCCGCATCGACTACGACGACCCCGGATCGCTCGACACCCTGCACTCCACCGCCCGCGCGATCGACGCGATGGCCGCGCACCGTCTGCCCGTCTTCGTGGAGCCGTTCATCTGCCGCCGTGTCGACGGGCGGCTCGTCAACGACCTGTCCGCCGATGCGGTCACCCGCTCCATAGCCATCGCCTCCGGGCTCGCGGGCACATCGGCGTACACATGGCTGAAGATCCCCGTCACCGACAACCCCGACGACATGCCGCGCGTAATGGAGACGTCGACGCTCCCGGCCGTCCTGCTCGGCGGTGAGGTGGGCGGCTCCTTCGAGGGCCAGGCGCGCGCGTACGAAAAATGGCGGGGTGCGCTGCAACTGCCCACCGTGCAAGGACTCGTGGTGGGGCGCTCGCTGCTCTATCCGGTCGACGACGACGTCGCGGGAGCGGTCGACACGGCCGTAGGACTGCTCTAGAGGGTACGGAGAACCCATGAACCACAGGGACGCCAACACCGCACAACAGCACCGGCACGTACGGGCAGGGACGGCCGGCGACGGACCGTACGCACTCGACATCAACCCCGAGACGGCGGGCTGGGGGTACTCCGCGCTGCGGGTCCTGGAGCTGGGTCCGGGAGATGCGCACCTGCTCGCCGCGGGGGACAGCGAGTGGATCGTGCTTCCGCTCAGCGGTGGCTGTACGGTGCAGATCGAGGGCGAATCCATTGAACTGCTGGGCAGGGAGAGCGTGTTCGCCGGAGTCACCGACTTCGTCTACGTGCCGCGTGACGCCCATGCACAGATCGCCTCCGGCGTGGGAGGCCGCTTCGCCCTGGCAGGAGCGAAGTGCGAGCGACGACTCCCCGCTCGCTACGGCCCCGCGCCGGAGGTTCCCGTCGAGGACCGCGGCACGGGCAACTGCGCCCGCCGCGTCAACAATTTCGCCTCCGCGGACTCCTTCGCATGCGACCGCCTCATCGCCGTCGAGGTGCTCACACCGGGCGGCAACTGGTCGTCCTATCCGCCGCACAAGCATGACGAGTACCGGCCGGGCGAGGAGACGATACTGGAAGAGATCTACTACTTCGAGATCGACGGTGAGCACGGCTTCGGCTACCAGCGTGTGTCGCCGTCGCGCCCCGGCGGTACGGACCTGCTCGCCGAGGTCCGCGGCGGGGACGCCGTTCTCGTGCCGGACGGCTGGCACGGACCGTCCATTGCCGCGCCGGGCCACGACATGTACTACCTGAACGTCATGGCGGGCCCGGGTCCCGAGCGGGAATGGCGGATCTGCTTCCACCCCGACCACACGGAGGGCTACCGATGAGCACGGGACCGACCACGCCCACCACCGGCACACGCCGTCTCACCACGGCACAGGCGCTGATCGCCTTCCTCGCCCGCCAGTACACCGAGCGCGACGGCCACCGGCAGCGGCTGATCGGCGCCACCTGGGGCATCTTCGGCCACGGGAACGTGGCGGGGATCGGCCAGGCACTGCTGGAGTGCGGCCCGGACATGCCCTACTACCAGGGCCGCAACGAACAGGCCATGGTCCATGCGGCCGTCGGCCACGCACGCCAGTGCGGCCGCCTCTCCACCCACGCCGTCACCACATCCATCGGCCCCGGCGCCACCAACCTTGTCACCGGCGCCGCGCTCGCCACCGTCAACCGGCTCCCCGTTCTCCTGCTCCCCGGGGACACCTTCGCCGCCCGCCCTGCCGATCCGGTCCTCCAGCAGCTCGAAGTCCCCTCCGCGGGGGACGTCTCCGTCAACGACTGTCTGCGCCCCGTGTCGAAGTACTTCGACCGGATCAACCGCCCCGAGGCCCTGATCCCCGCAGCACTCGCCGCGATGCGGGTGCTCACCGACCCCGCCGAGACCGGCGCGGTCACGCTCGCGCTGCCGCAGGACGTGCAGGCGGAGGCGTACGACTGGCCCGAGGAGTTCTTCGCCGAGCGCATCTGGGGCGTACGCCGTCCGCAGCCCGACCCGGAGGAGCTGGCGGCGGCGGTACGGGCGGTCCGGTCGGCTCGCAGGCCCCTGATCATCGCCGGCGGAGGTGTCCATCACAGCGCCGCTGAGCCGGCGCTCAAGGCCTTCGCCGAAGCGACCGGCATCCCGGTCGCATCCACTCAGGCGGGCAAGGGCTCCCTGCGCCACGATCACCCCGCGGACGTCGGCGGCATCGGCCACACCGGCACCGCGGTCGCCGACGAGCTGGCCCGCGCCGCCGATCTGGTCATCGGCATCGGCACCCGCTACTCCGACTTCACCACCGCGTCCGCCACCCTCTTCACCCACCCCGAGGTCCGCTTCCTCAACATCAACATCACCGGCTTCGACGCGCACAAGCTCGCCGCGCTCCCGCTCGTCGCCGATGCCCGGGCCGGCCTCGAAGCCCTCACCGCGGCCCTTCACGGCCACCACGTCGAGCACACCTACGAGACGGAGTACACGGACGACAAGGAGCGCTGGGAGCACCGGGTCGACGCCGCGTACGAGGTGCACGACGAGGAGGCGCGCCCCACCCAGCCACAGGTTCTCGGTCTGCTCGACAGCATGGTCACCGAGGACGACATCGTGATCAACGCGGCGGGTTCGCTCCCCGGCGACCTCCACAAGCTGTGGCGCACCCGGTCCCGTGACCAGTACCACGTCGAGTACGGCTACTCCTGCATGGGCTACGAGATCCCCGCAGCGATCGGCGTCGCGATGGCCGCGCCCGGCCGGCCCGTATGGGCACTCGTCGGTGATGGCACATACTTGATGAATCCCACCGAAATCGTCACAGCAGTGCAGGAGAACATCCCGATCAAGCTGCTCATCCTCCAGAACCACGGTTACGCATCGATCGGCGGCCTGTCCGAGGCCGTCGGATCCGAGCGATTCGGCACCGCCTACCGTCACAGGGAAGCCGACGGTATGTACACAGGAGCACCGCTCCCCGTCGATCTCGCGGCCAACGCCGCGTCCCTCGGGATGCGTGTGATCCGTGCGAAGACCGTGCGTGACCTGCGCGAAGCTCTCGCGGAGGCCCGCGCGGCCGACCGCCCCACATGTGTCTACGCCGAGACCGAAACGGCAGACACTGTGTCGGGCGCGCCCCCGGCCCAGGCGTGGTGGGATGTTCCTGTGGCCGCGACCGCGACCCGCCCGTCGGCGATCAAGGCCCGGGAGGAGTACGACCGGCATGTCGTAGCCCGACGCCGCCATCTCTGAAGGACTTGAAGGAGCTTTTCGTCATGACGAAGACCGTCAACCACTGGATCGGTGGCAAGGCCGTCGAGGGCGCGTCCGGCAACTGGGGTCCGGTCACCGACCCGGCGACCGGAGCCGTGACCAGGGAGGTGGCACTCGCCTCCGTCGAGGAGGTCGACGCCGCCGTAGCCAGCGCCAAGGCCGCGTTCGCCACCTGGGGCACGTCCTCGCTGGCCCAGCGCACGACGATCCTCTTCCGCTTCCGGGCGCTCCTCGACGCGAACCGCGACGCGATCGCCGAGCTGATCACCGCCGAGCACGGCAAGGTCCACTCCGACGCGCTGGGCGAGGTGGCCCGCGGTCTGGAGATCGTGGATCTGGCCTGCGGAATCACGACCCAGCTCAAGGGCGAGCTGTCCACCCAGGTGTCGAACCGGGTGGACGTCGCGGCCATCCGCCAGCCGGTCGGAGTCGTCGCCGGCATCACGCCGTTCAACTTCCCGGCGATGGTGCCGATGTGGATGTTCCCGCTGGCCATCGCCTGCGGAAACACCTTCGTCCTCAAGCCGAGCGAGAAGGACCCGTCGGCTTCGCTGAAGCTCGCCGAGCTGTTCGCCGAGGCGGGGCTGCCGGACGGCGTCCTCAATGTGGTCCACGGCGACAAGATCGCCGTCGACCGTCTCCTCGAGCACCCGGACGTCTCGGCGATCTCCTTCGTCGGCTCCACGCCGATCGCCCGGTACATCCACACCACCGCCTCCGCCAACGGAAAGCGCGTCCAGGCGCTCGGTGGCGCCAAGAACCACATGCTGGTCCTCCCGGACGCGGACCTGGACGCGGCTGCGGACGCAGCGGTCTCCGCCGCGTACGGCTCCGCGGGTGAGCGCTGCATGGCGATCTCCGCGGTCGTCGCGGTCGGTGCGATCGGTGACGAGCTCGTCGACAAGATCCGCGAGCGTGCCGAGAAGATCAAGATCGGCCCGGGCAACGACCCGACCTCCGAGATGGGTCCGCTGATCACCAAGGCCCACCGTGACAAGGTCGCCTCCTACGTCCACGGCGCGGCCGGCCAGGGCGCCGAAGTCGTCCTCGACGGCACCGGCTACACGGTCGAGGGCTTCGAGGACGGCCACTGGATCGGACTGTCGCTCCTCGACAAGGTCTCCACCGAGTCCGACGCCTACCGGGACGAGATCTTCGGCCCCGTGCTGTGCGTGCTGCGCGCCGAGACGTACGAGGAGGGCGTGGCGCTCATGAACGCCTCTCCGTTCGGCAACGGCACCGCGATCTTCACCCGCGACGGCGGCGCCGCCCGCCGCTTCCAGATGGAGATCGAGGCGGGCATGGTCGGCGTCAACGTGCCGATCCCGGTGCCGGTGGGCTACCACAGCTTCGGCGGCTGGAAGGACTCCCTCTTCGGCGACCACCACATCTACGGCAACGACGGCGTGCACTTCTACACCCGTGGCAAGGTCGTCACCACCCGCTGGCCCGACCCGTCCGAGGCCCCGGTGGGTGTGGACCTGGGCTTCCCCCGCAACCACTGATACTCCGCCACGTTGCGCAGGACGCCGCGCGGCCCGTACGGATGCCTCGTCCGTACGGGCCGCGCGGCCGTTCAACAGCGCTCGTCGGGCTCGTCGACGATCGGCCGGAGTTCGTGCGCGGCACGCTTCGGCAGCGCCCGCAGTGCCGGGTTCGTGCGTCATGACCCGCCGAGGCACCGGGTCCGCGCCCTGCACACCGAGTCCAACGGCACCGTCCACCAGGCGCAAGGCCCGGCCATCGGCGTCCAGTTGCTGGTGCCGGTCCCGCTGGTACCGCCGGTCCTGCCGGTCCTGCCGGTCGTCAGGAAGACGAGGACGGCGATGCCGATCGTCCCGGGCGGCCTCGCGCGCACAGGCGTGAACGCCAACGGGCGCTTCCTATACTGACCGAATGATCACCGTACCGCTCAGCGCGCTCGAAGTGGCCATGGTCCAAGCGGGTGCCCGAGCCGCAGACACGTTACGAGACACCACCGAGTTCGCCCGCCGTATGGAAGACCTCGGATACCGGCGACTCTGGTACGCCGAGCATCACCATTCCCCGGCCATCGGGGCGTTCCCGCCCGTCGTCCTCACCGCCCACGCTGCCGCGTTGACGTCGTCCATCCGTCTCGGATCCGGGGGCGTTCTCGCTCCGAACCACGCCCCGATCATGCTGGCGGAGCAATTCGGCACGCTGGCCGCACTGCACGCGGGCCGTATCGATCTGGGCATCGGCCGTGGCCCGGGTACCTTCGACGAGCCGACGGCTCGGGCCCTGCGGCGCGGCGCCGGACCGACCACGGACGACGAGTACCGGGACGATGTGTCAGAGACTCTGCGTCTCCTGGTGGACGAGGTCGCGCTGGACCCGCTCCCGGAGCCGTGGCTGCTGTCCTCGAGCACGGCCGGAGCCGCGCTTGCCGCGGAACTCGGACTGCCGATCGCCTTCGCCCATCACATTCGTCCTGACAACACCCTCCCCGCGCTCGACCACTACCGCGAGCGCTTTTCTCCCTCCCGCTGGTGTGCGCGTCCCCGTGTGCTGATCTGCGTGGAAACGATATGCGCCGAGACGCAGCAGGAGGCTGCCCGGCTTGCCGGCCCGATGAATGTCGTCAAGGCGGAACTCCTCAAGGGGCGGGGCGACATCCCCTTCCCCACGCCCGAACAGGCAGCCCCCCACTCGTTCGCCGCGGAGGACGTGCAGGCGCTGGCGAGCTTCCGCGCCCAACAGGCCCACGGTTCGCCCGAGACCGTTGCGAAGCGCCTGATCGACCTCGTGGACGTGACCCGTGCGGATGAGCTCATGCTGGTGACGCCGATCTATGCGCTGGCCGACCGCTTGAGGTCCTACGAACTCGTCCGGCAGCACGTCATGATGCCAACGGCGGCATAACCACGATGCCACGCAGTCCGGCGTGATGTGCGGTGGCAGATCTGATGCGGGACCCGGCGGAGATCTCCCGGAAGGCGCTCCTGGCCGGCGGGTGCTCATGGTGGCGTGGCTCGGGGCATGTCTGTCGCCCACTGCTTGACTCCCGGGGAACCCGAGACGACACGGTCCTCCTCGGAGTACAGGACGAACCTGCTGACGGTCGCGCAGTTCGCACAGGCAGTGGTCTCGGTCACCGCGCTGCGGCACCACACAAGTGGCGTGTCGGTGCCGGCTTTTGTCGACCCGGAGACCGTGGCCGTCGACGACATGACCCCGTTCGGGCACGAGATCCATGGTCCGGTGCGGGGCGGGGGTCCGAAGGGTGCCGCGCGAGGCTGTTGCCCGAGGAGCGGGTCCGCCCGGCCGGGGAGGGGGCTCCTCGGGCAACAGCGCGGCGCAGTGGCCGTGGCCGCGATCAGAACCGCGAGTGCAGCAGCCTGTTCGGGGAGCCCGCACGCGGGTCCACGACCTTGCCGTTCGTCGCGTTGTTCACCAGGGCGTCACGGACCTGGGCCGGGGTCGCCGTGGGGTTCTGCGCGAGATACAGCGCGGCGACTCCTGCGGTGTGCGGGGTGGCCATCGACGTACCGGAGATGGTGTTCGTCGCCGTGTCGCTGTCCTTCCACGCCGAAGTGATGTCCACGCCGGGCGCGAACAGGTCCAGGCAGCTTCCGTAGTTGGAGAACGATGCCCGCCGGTCCGAGCTGTCCGTCGCGCCGACCGTGATCGCCTCGGGCACGCGGGAGGGCGAGGAGTTGCACGCGTTCACGGGGATGCCGATCAGGATGCCGTTGCCGGCCGCGACCGAGTAGCTGACGCCCGAGGCGATGGACCGCTTCACCGCGTTGTCGAGAGCGGCACTGGCCGAGCCGCCCAGGCTCATGTTGGCGACGGCCGGCTTGACGGCGTTGGCCGTCACCCAGTCGACACCGGCGATGACGCCCGCCGTCGTTCCGGAGCCGTCGCAGCCCAGGACGCGCACGGCGACAAGCTTCACGCCCTTGGCGACGCCGTACTTGCCGCCGCCGACCGTTCCCGCGACATGGGTGCCGTGGCCCTGGCAGTCCTGTCCGTTCCGGCCGTCGCCGACGGTGTCGGTGCCGACGCTCGCGCGGCTGCCGAACTCGCCGTGGGAGGTGCGGATTCCGGTGTCGATGATGTACGCGTTCACGTTCGAAGCGGACGCGTTGTACGTGTACGTCGTCGACAGCGGCAGGTTGCGCTGGTCGACGCGGTCGAGGCCCCAGGTCGCGTTCGTCTGGGTCTCATTGAGCCGGACGACGCTGTTCTGCTCGACGTAAGCCACGCGCGGGTCGGCGGCGACCTGCGCGGCCTTCGCCTTGGACATCGCGGCGGAGAAGCCGTTGAGGACCGAGCGGTAGGTGTGTTTGGGGGTCACACCCTCGTCGGCGGCGAAATCGGAGACGCGGGTGCTGCCGTCCTTGAGGACGACGATCCAGCTGTTCCCGACAGCTGTTGCAGTGGGGGCGAGACGGAGATCGCCGAGTGACGCGCTCTGCGCGGTGGGGGTGACGGCGAACTGGAGACCGGCCGCGAGGACGACTGCGGGGAGCAGTGCGCCCAGGCGTATGGAGCGCCGGGCAGTGAATCTCATCTCGTGCACCTGACCTTTCCTTGATCGGAACACGACAAACATCCGCGCGGCTCGTGCGGATGTGCGGCACAGCGTCTCGTGCGGTGATCGGGGAAAACAAGAGGTTGTTACTGGCGGGTTCGAATCAATGTCCCGGTGGCGTACGGAATTTGGCGGACATCGCCGACATTTGCGCTGGGTATTTCGGCTCACGCATTCCGATGGCCCCTCGACGCGAATCACCCGAACCGTAAGGAGTCATGAAGTGCCAGGTCAGCGCGGTGAATTTGCTGTCGTTCGTGAATTCCCGGTCTCATTCCCCGGTCCCGGTCCGCCGGTATGTGCACCGTGTGCAAGGCTGCGAGTGCCGCATATCGGACGCGCATACCGCGGCTGGTGTACGGACAGGGCGCCGGGTACTACCCGAGGAGGTCTGTGACTTCCGCCTGGCGGCAGCGGCTGTCGCGGCTGCGTCCGTTTAGGGTTTCCAGCATGAAGATCCGACTTCCCCGGCGGGACGCCGTGTCCCGGTACCGCGGGCGATGGGCGGCCGGGCTCGGTGCGCTCGCCGTCCTCGTCGGCGCCGGCACCTGGACGGCCGCCGCATCGGACGACGCACCTTCCGTGCACCGCAAGGACCAGGTGCTGACCGTGCCGGGGGCGAGGATCGACACCTCGTACTTCACCTCGGGCAAGGACGACGGGCGCAGGCCGGCCGTGCTGCTCGGGCACGGCTTCGGCGGCAGCAAGGACTCGGTACGGAGCCAGGCCGAGGAGCTGGCACGTGACGGATACGCGGTCCTGACCTGGACCGCCCGCGGCTTCGGCGCTTCCACCGGCCGGATCGGCCTCAACGACCCCGACCGCGAGGTCAAGGATGTCTCCCGGCTGATCGACTGGCTGTCCAAGCGGCCCGAGGTACGACTGGACGCGGACGGCGACCCCCGGGTGGGAGTGACCGGCGCGTCCTACGGCGGCGCGATCTCACTGCTCGCTGCAGGCCACGACCGGAGAGTGGACGCGATCGCCCCGGCGGTCACGTACTGGAACCTCGCGGATGCGCTGTTCCCGGACGGAGTCTTCAAGAAGCTCTGGGCCGGCATGTTCTTCACCACCGGCTCGGCGGGTACGTCCGGGCTCACGCCCGACATCCCCGAGGCCCCTGCGGAAGAGGAGGCTCCGGCCGGGCGCGGGCAGGCCGCGACCGGGACCGGCGGCGACAGCCCCGCCGTCGCCGCAGGCCCGGACGAAGGGGTCCCGGCGCCGGACGGGCCGGGTGCGGCGGTCGCCGCAGGCAGGCCGTCGGGGCCTCGGGCCGATGGTGCCGTGCCCGCCTGCGGGCGCTTCGAGCCCGTGCTCTGCGCCATGTACGAGCGCGTCGCCACCTCAGGCAAGCCCGACGCCGAGGCCCGCGCACTGCTGGAGGCGCGCAGCCCGTCCGCCGTCGGGAACCGGATCAAGGTGCCCACGCTCATCGTGCAGGGCCAGTCCGACTCGCTCTTCCCGCTCTCGCACGCCGACGCGATGGCCGAGGCGATCAAGAGGAACGGCGCGCCCGTCGCCGTGGACTGGATCGCAGGCGGGCACGACGGTGGTGATCTGGAGGGCGACCGTGTCCAGGGGCGGGTCTCCGCATGGTTCGACCGTCATCTGAACGGGGACACGAGCGTGGACACCGGTCCCGCCTTCCGGGTCAGCAGGACCGGAGGCGTCGACTCCACCGATGGGCAGGCGACACTCCGCGGCGCCACCGCGGCCGCCTACCCGGGTCTGCGGGCCGACGCCCGCACGGTCGAACTCACCGGCCGGACCCAGAGCTTCCGCAATCCCGCGGGCGCGAACCCGCCCGGGATCTCCGCCGTGCCCGGCATCGGAGGCGGACTGTCCGGGCTCTCCTCCCTCGGTGTCGGCCTCTCCCTCGACTTCCCCGGACAGCACGCCCGCTTCGACTCCCGCCCGCTCGAGCGGCAGACGCGGATCACCGGCTCGCCCACGGTCCGCGTCCATGTGACGTCCGACAGCGGGGAAGCGGTGCTCTTCGGCAAGCTGTACGACGTCGGACCCGACGGACGCCAACAGGTGCTGCCCGCCCAGCTCGTCGCCCCCGTGCGGGTCGAGGGAGCCAAGGACGGCAAGGCCGTCGAGCTGACCCTGCCCGCCGTGGACCACAAGGTCGAGGCAGGGCACCGGCTCCGGCTGGTCCTCGCCGCCACCGACCTGGGCTATGCGTCCCCGGTCGCCCCGGCCACCTACACCGTTTCCCTGTCGGGGCAGCTCACGGTGCCCACAGCGACGGACGTCACCACCCAGGCGGCCGCACTGCCCTGGTGGGTCTGGGGCCTGCCGGCCGCGGGCGCCGCCCTCGCCGCGGCGCTGCTGCTCACCGCCCGCCGCCGCAGCACCGCACCCGCGCCCGATCCCGAACTGGCCGATGTACCGCTCCAGATCACCGGGCTGACCAAGCGCTACGCACGATCGGCCGACCGGTACGCCGTGCGGCACCTGTCCTTCCGCGTCGAGAAGGGCCAGGTTCTCGGACTCCTCGGCCCCAACGGCGCGGGCAAGACCACCACGCTGCGCATGCTGATGGGCCTGATCACTCCCGACGAGGGCGAGATCCGGGTCTTCGGGCATGCCATCAGGCCGGGCGCGCCCGTCCTTTCCCGGGTCGGCGCGTTCGTCGAGGGTGCGGGCTTCCTGCCACACCTGTCCGGGCGGGAGAACCTGGAACTGTACTGGCGGGCCACGGGCCGGCCGGCCGAGGATTCCCACCTCGACGAGGCCCTCGACATCGCGGGTCTCGGCGACGCGCTGGCCCGCGCCGTGCGCACGTACTCGCAGGGCATGCGCCAGCGCCTCGCCATCGCCCAGGCCATGCTCGGACTGCCGGATCTGCTGATCCTCGACGAGCCGACCAATGGGCTCGACCCGCCACAGATCCGTGAGATGCGGGACGTGATGATCCGGTACGCGGCCGGGGGCCGGACCGTCATCGTCTCCAGCCACCTGCTCGCGGAGGTCGAGCAGTCCTGCACCGATCTGGTGGTCATGGACCGCGGACGGCTCGTGCAGGCGGGCCAGGTCGCCGAGATCACCGGTGCGGGCGACACCCTGCTGGTGACGACCGCGGCCGCGCCGTCCGAGCCGCTCGTGGAGAAGATCGCGGCCCTGCCCGGGATCGGCTCCGCCGTCCGCACCGACGACGGGGGTGGACTGCTGGTCCGTCTGGACGGCGCGAGCGCCACCGTGCTCATCGCCGAACTCGTACGGCTGGACGTACCGGTGACCGGCGTCGGGCCGCACCGACGCCTCGAGGACGCCTTCCTCACCCTGATCGGAGGAGCATCCGCATGAGCACCGTGCACACCAGGACGACCGTGGCGACCGCGCCCGGCTACCGGGCGCGGCACACCCTGCCGCTGCGCGTCGAGGCGGTACGTCAGCTGAAGCGCAGGCGGACGCTCGTGATGGGCGCGATCCTGGGCGTACTGCCCTTCGTGCTGATCGTGGCCTTCGCGATCGGCGGTGCACCGGACGAGCGCGGCGGGGGCGGCGGCCGGATCACGCTGATGGACACGGCGACCGCGTCCGGCGCGAACTTCGCCGCCACCTGTCTGTTCGTATCGGCCGGGTTTCTGCTGGTGGTGCCGGTCGCGCTGTTCTGCGGGGACACCGTGGCGTCCGAGGCGAGCTGGTCCTCCCTTCGCTATCTGCTCGCGGCACCGGTGCCCCGGTCCCGGCTGCTGTGGTCGAAGCTGATCGTGGCCCTCGGTTTCAGCGCGGCGGCGATGCTGCTGCTGCCACTGGTCGCACTCGCGGCCGGCACGGCGGCCTACGGCTGGGGTCCGCTGGAGCTGCCCACCGGAGGCACCCTGGCCACCGCCGACACCCTGCCGCGGCTCGCACTCGTCGTCGCGTTCATCTTTGTGTCCCAACTGGTCACCGCAGGGCTGGCGTTCTGGCTGTCGACGAGGACCGACGCCCCGCTGGGTGCGGTCGGCGGTGCGGTCGGGCTGACCATCATCGGGAATGTGCTGGACGCGGTGACGGCGCTCGGTTCCTGGCGCGACTTCCTCCCGGCCCACTGGCAGTTCGCCTGGGCCGACGCGTTGCAGCCGCAACTGGAGTGGGGAGGGATGCTGAAGGGGACAGCGGTGTCCGTGACCTATGCCCTGGTCCTCTTCGCCCTCGCCTTCCGTGGCTTCGCCCGCAAGGACATCGTGTCCTGACGGACCGTCGCCCCGACTCGGCGACCCCTTCCGGCGGGTGCCGCCGTTGCCGCATCGAGACTCATCCGCAACTTCTTCGACTGCTCCTTCGGGCCGTCCCGGACGTCACATTCACAGTGCTGACGATCCAGGGGGCGAAGATGAATCTCTGCGCAAGGGCGAATCGGACAAGGGCGTTCAGGGGAGCGCTCGTCGCGCTGCTGGCCGGCGCCGTGCTGGTGACCGGCTGCTCCGCGAGCGGGCAGGCCGACCGTGCGTCGGGAGGTGCGCACCGGGCGGAGGACGGTCCGGCGGCACCGATGCCACCCGACGGTGGCGGCCGGCCTGCGGAGGGCGCCGACGGAAGGGCGCGCGAGGGCGAGCAGAAGGGAGACACGCAGCGGGAGTTCGCGCCACCGGCCGACCTCCTGTCCACCTTCGCGCTGGACGTGGACACGGCGTCGTACGGATACGCGAGGCGAGCCCTGTCGGAAGGGCGACTGCCGGAGCCGGACTCGGTACGGCCCGAGGAGTTCGTCAACAGCTTCCGCCAGGACTATCCGCGCCCCGCGGGTGACGGCTTCACCGTGACCGTGGACGGCGCCCGTGCGGGTGGCCGAGAGGAGCGGGACTGGTCGCTGGTGCGGGTGGGTCTGGCCACCCGTACGTCCACGAGGACCGGTGAACGCCCTCCGGCCGCCCTCACGTTCGTGGTCGACATCTCCGGGTCGATGGCCGAGCCCGGTCGGCTCGACCTGGTCCGCGAGTCCCTGGGTATCCTCACCGACCAGCTGCGCGACGACGACTCGATCGCCCTCGTCACCTTCAGCGACGAGGCGGAGACCCGGCTGCCGATGACCCGGCTCGACGGCAACCGGGATCGTGTCCACCGCATCGTCGACGGGCTGGAGCCGACCGACTCGACCAATGTGGAGGCCGGTGTCCGAACCGGTTATGACGTCGCCGTGGAGGGACGCAGGCCCGGCGCGAACAATCGGGTGGTGCTTCTGTCCGACGCGCTCGCCAACACCGGTGAGACCGAGGCCGACGCGATCCTGGAGCGGATCGGGGAGTCCCGCAGGGAGTACGGCATCACGCTGTTCGGCGTGGGGGTCGGCAGTGAGTACGGCGACAAGCTGATGGAGCGGCTCACGAACCGCGGTGACGGCCACACGACCTATGTGTCCACCTCCGCGCAGGCCCGGAAGGTGTTCGTCGACCAGCTTCCCGCCCATGTGGAGCTGCGCGCGCGTGACGCCAGGGCGCAGGTCGCGTTCGACCCGGAGACGGTTCAGGAGTTCCGGCTGATCGGATACGAGAACAGGGAAGTGGCCGACGAGGACTTCCGCAACGACAGGGTGGACGGAGGCGAGGTCGGCCCCGGCCACACCGTGACCGCGCTCTACGCGGTACGGCTCCGTGAAGGGGCGGACGGCCACGTCGCCACGGCCACCGTGCGCTGGCTCGATCCGCGCAGCCGGGCGCCGCACGAGGCGTCGGGCACGGTGGAGGCGTCCGCGCTCGACCGCGATCTCTGGTCGGCGGACACCGCCCCCCGGCTCCAGGTCAGCGCCACGGCCGCGTACTTCGCCCAGGCGCTGCGCGGCGCCGGGACACCGGGGGCGCCGGCAATGGCCGACCTCGCCGAGCGGGCGGGCACCCTCGCGCGGCGTACGGAGGACGCGTCGGTGCGTCAGATGGCCGAGTCGATCCGCCAGGCCGACGCATTGCTCGGGTGAGCCCGACGGGCCGTCGTCCGCGGTGCGGGTGCGGGTGCGGGTGCGGTTGAGGGGCTGGGCCGGGGCGGGGACGGACCGAGGCCCGCGACCGGTCCCGGTTCCAGGGCGGCGGCGGAACCGCGGGGCCGGGACGGGCGTGGGACGGCGCCCGCCCCGGCCATGGCCGGCAGACCGCTGGCCCGGTGCGGCAGGTGTGCTGCGCGCGAGCGCCCGGCACGTCAGAATGTGCGGCATGGTGGCCTCCCTGCTGCTCGCCCTCGCCGTCATCTCCACCGGCCTGTACGCGGGTTTCATGCTGATCTTTCTGACCGGGATCATGCCCGCGCTGGCGAGGCTCCCCGACGACCAGTTCGTCCCGGCCATGCGGCGCATCAACGAAGAGGTGCCACGTGCCGTGTTCCTGGTGGTCTTTCTGGCCATCATTGCGTTCCCCGTGGCGGCGCTCGCCGTGCCCGCCGAAGGCCGTTCGGACGCCCGGATGTGGCTCGTCCTGGCCGGGCTGGTCTGCGCGGTGCTCAATCATCTGATCACGCTCGCCGGGAACATCCCGCTGAACAACGCGCTGGCATCCTCCGTGGCGTCCCCCGACTCCGAGGTGCGTGCGGCGTTCGAAGCCAAGTGGAACCGGTTCCATGCCGTGCGTACGGTGCTCGTCCTCGTCTCGTTCGTCCTCCTCGTCTGGGCCTCGCTCGTGTGACGCAAAGCCGACGCCGGCAACAGCCGGACCGTCCGCAGAAGGGGGAACTCTTGTACGGTCGTGTGCGGCATGCCGAGACAACGTTGTCGGATCGCACGGCGCCTCTGCTCCGCATTGCACGCGTACACCGCACGAAACGAACTCCGGCACAACGAACTCCGGCGCGAACTCCGGTGTGGTCCGCCGGGCAGGCCGGGGGCGGGTTGTCCCGGTCGTCCCCACTCCGGCAGGGGCCGATCCCCCACGCGGGACAACCCGTCTCCTTCCGGGCCCGGTTCAGCCGGCGTCGGGAAGGCGCTCCCCGCAGCGGCCGCAGTAGCGTGCGTCCGATTCCGTGGCGAGCCGTCCGCACTCCACGCAGACGCGGTCCAGCAGACACACGGGCTCACCCCCGTCCATCGCCGCGCCCGCCCCGTCGGCGGTCCTGATCGCGAGGCCGGGGCGCCGCCGGTGAACGCTCAGTTGGATGAGGCCCTCGGGGCCGGCGTGCAGGGACCGGCGGGTGCCGCGCGGCAGCCAGACCAGCGAACCGGCGGCGATGTCCTGCTGCTCGCCGTCGATATGGAGGAGGCCGCTCCCGCCGGTGACATGGAGCAGCACGTCAAGATCGGGTTCGATGTGTTCGGCGACATGGGTGTCCGGCGGCAGCCGGACGACGTTGGCGTCGAGCTGGCGGCCGTCCGCCGAGAGGCGCCAGAGTGCCCCGCTGCGGTCCTCCGCGATTCCTTCGCTCAGTTCGGCCAGCCGCGCGAGCACGCCCGGGCCGGAAGGGGATGTCATGTGGTTCCTCCTGCGCTCGATCCCCACGCGATCCTCGCCGGACCCCAGAGCCACGGATGGTATCCCGCACGGACCGCCCATGGCCGGTGGCCGTACGCTGCCCGCGCACCCCCGGGGTGTCCGGCACTCCCGCAGAATCGGTTCCGACCAGGCAGAAGTGGTCCGAAGCGGTCCTGGGAATTCCGAGGCGCTCCGAAACAGTCCTCAGCAGTCTCGAACTGGAGAACCCGCGTGACCGACCAGCCCGGAAGGCCATTCCTCTACGTCATCGTATGCGCGGCCGGGAACGCTGGCGACGTAGGCAAGTTGATCACCGCTGCGCAGGAACAGCTGTGGGACGTGGGCGTCATCGCCACTCCGCAGGGTCTCGGTTTCATCGACGCCGACGCCGTGACGGCCATGACCGGGCACCCGGTCCGTTCGGCCTGGCGCCGACCGGGCGTGGCACGGCCCTTTCCGCCCGCGGACGCAATGGCGGTGGCCCCGGCGACGTTCAACACCATCAACAAGTGGGCCGCGGGTATCGCCGACACCCTTGCGGTGGCCACTCTGTGCGAGGCGTACGGGGCGGGCGTACCCACCGCGGTCCTGCCGAGCGTGAACGCCGCGCTCGCCGCCCATCCCGCGTACCAGGAGAGTGTGAAGCGGCTGCGCGGGATGGGCGTGCTGTTCGGTACGGACGAGAGCTTCCGCTGGGAGCACGCACTGGAACTCCTCGCGTCGGCGGACGACACCGCCGCCGGCGGCTAGGCCTTGTATCGGAAGTGGATCTCGGGCTGTGAATGATCACGGTTCATGGGGCGGGGAGATCTCACGGACGAGCAGTGGGCGGTGCTGGAGCCGCTGTTGCCGAACGGTGCCAGGACGGGGCGGCCGCCAGTCTGGCCTCGGCGGCAGTTGATCGACGGCATACGGTTCCGGGTCCGGACAGGTGTTCCGTGGCGGGACGTGCCCGTCGAGTACGGGCGTGGGCCGGATCCACGACCTGTTCCGCCGATGGCAGCGGGACGGCGCCTGGCACCGGATCCTCACCCGTCTTCAGTCCCTGGCTGACGCGGAAGGTGCTATCACGTGGGACCTGAGCGTCGACTCCACGGCGTGCCGTGCCCGCTGCGCAGAAGTCGGTCTCCGGGTGTAGCACCCGCAGCGCGACAAACTGCGCCACGTCCGCAGGATCACGCGGCGTGGAGAACTTCAGCTGTTCCCAACCCAGGTTGCCGTGGCGATCGGTCTCTCTGTCGAGAGGTGTGTTGACCTGCTGTTTCAAGGTTTCCGCAAGGTTTGTGCAAAGCGGTACCGGCATCGTGGAACTGGCACGAGAGCCGGAGCCTATGGCCCGGATACCCCTGGTCCTCGCTTGCGGGAAAGGGGCCTGGCCTGCTCGAGAACCTACCGACTACGCTTGGGAGATCTCATCGTGAAACTTCTTCGGACAGTCTCTGTCGCAGCGGCTGGACTGGCGCTGACTGCTGGCACGGTCGTGATGAGCGGCAGCTCAGCGGTGGCAGACCCGTCCTCGGCTTCGGCAGCGGCCAGCTGTCGGAAGTCGCAGGACTCCAACACCTTCGGCACCTACTGCAGCTCCGCGGAAGGCCGCTACTTCCGGGCTGTCGCGGTGTGCAAGAACGGCCAGGAAGTCCGTGGCCAGCAGTGGAAGAGGGTGGGCAGCGGCAGCTGGTCCTGGGCGTACTGCACCCAAGTGAACTCCTCGCTCTCCTGGGGATATGCCGAGATCGGCAACTAGCCCTCGAACCTGGCTGACGGTCCTCGTCAGCCTCGCTGACGAGGACCTCCTCGGTGAGCGTCTCCCGGGGCCGCATGATCCACGAGGTGATCTTGCGAGGACTCGGGATGTCGGCCCGGACCGGTTCGGCGGTGCCGCGCGGAGGGCGGCGAGGTGTTTGCGAACGACCTGGCGGCTGCCGCGATAGCCGCGAGCCTGGATCTCCAGGAACAGGCGTGTGATGCCTCCCTACGGCACCTGTTCGTCCAGCCGGGCAGGCCCCCGCCCCATTCAAGCCGCCAGCCCGCGCCGAGCCTGCCCCATCGCCTGCTGCTGCAACGCCCCCGCGCGATGAACCAGTTTTCGAATCGGTAGTTGCCTCCGGCGCCGCCCCGGCTGCACCTTCCCCAGCTGAGCAGGAGCCGACCGCAGAGCCGCAGCCGTCAATGCCAGCACCGCCGCCGCTTCCCCCGCTGCCGCTCCGGCCTCCGCCGGCAGCCGACCGGCCTGCCCGTCGACGAGGCCTGCGGCGTTGGTTCGGCCGAAGCTGAGAACTGTGGCGGCCGGCTCCGCAGTCGCGACGTCGCCGCCCCAGGCCCACCCCGATCTGCCCTTCAGGCGCTGTATGTGTGTAGCCAGCTCTTTTCGGCTCAGCCCGATGGGGAGACAAGCGCGGCGAGGCTGGTTGCGAGGTATCCGATAGGCCCCAAGCGAGCTGGGTCCACCAAGAACGCGACGGCCCCCAGGACGACAGCCGTCGGCCGGACGATGCGCAACAGCAGCAGAGGCAGCGGGTCGCCCCCATCGAGATACGTGATGTGAGCGACGTACGCGGTCCGCTCCGCTTTGCGGATCATCAGCATGCCGAGGAGAAGACCCAAGAGTGGCAGGGTCCAGGCGCAAATCAGCAGCCACACCGGCTTGTCAGGCTTGCTGAAGAGCAGCGCCCTTGAGGTGTTCGTGCAGATCATCACCGGCACCCAGGAAAGCAGCAGCCCTCCCATTCTCCAGATGCGGCCCGCCTGCCTGCTCGTCGGCCACCGCCGGAGAAGCGCCGTCGTCTCGTCCACCGCTTGCATCCACCGACCTACCCGAGTGGTCGGGCCCACGACCTGTGGAACGCCGCCCTTCAGCCATTCCGACGATTCGGGCGACCTGTGGGAGGGCCCCGCTCCGGCGCGGGCGCGGGCCTCAGCCTTTCTGCGCGCCTCGGCTTCCGCGAGCAACTGCTCGTCGGTGGTCAGGATGGAATGCTCATCGGTTCCGCGAGCGGACAGCGCGGACAATGCGTGGACAAAAGGATCCGGGACTTCCTCCGGGGGAGCGCCTGGTTCCTGAAGCGGCGCAGGAGGGGAGGGCTCCTCGTACGAATACGGCGCCGTGTCAGGAGGAGACTGGTAGGGATCCGCCGGGTATGCCCCGTAAAAAACTGCCGGATAGGTTGTGTAGGGATCCCGGTAGCTCCCATAGAGGTCGTAGCCGTGGGCCCCATCTCCGTACGCTGTGCTCGGGTACGGGTAGAACCCGTCGGATCTGGTTGGGCTCTGCTGAGTGCTGTCCGCTCTGTCCGCAGCTTCCATACGGACAATCGGGCTGCCCTCCGCTTCGCCTGGCGGTTCCAGCCCTACACGGGTGCGCAGCTCGCTCAGCTTCTCTTGCTGCTGTCCCAGCCGTTCTTCCGACTGTTCCAGTACCGCGTCGTACTCGTACAGTGGCCGTACTGCCGTGGGCGCGGCGACCGTGGGCTGATCATCCTCAGGCACGCGAGCGTGCGGGACATCAACGCTGTCTTCCGAGGTCCGCTGCAGGGCCCGTTGATGCTGCTCGGCAGCCTGCATGGCAGCGACACGGATCTCTTCTGCTTCCTGGCGCTCCCTTCTGGCCTGATCGAGCTGGCGTTCGGCCACCTCTTGCCGGTCTTTGGATTCCTGCAGCTCATGGGCGAACTGTTCGTGGGCTTCGGCCTTGCCCTCGGCCTTCGCCTGGGCCTGCTGGCTTTCCAGGGCCGCGCAGCGGTCCTTGAGCGAGGCGACGATGCCCAAAAGCATGTAGACCATCTGACCCACGGAGAACAGGGCGCGTTCGGCTTCGATCTGGCCCTGACGGGCTTGATCAAGCAGTATGGCGAGTTCGGTGGGTGTCTCGGGAGAAGGCTCTTCGTCCTCCTCCGTCTGGACGACCCCCTTGCCGAGTGCGGCTGCCTCGGCCTCGCGAAGGAGCCGCTCGCCTTCCCCGCGCTTGTTCTTGTTCTTGTCCGCGTAGGTGTGGAGGAGGTCGTCGAGGAGGTAGCTGGGCAGCAGCTTGCGCCCGTTGAGGAAATCGCTCCAGCTCTGACGCTTGTACTTGAACTTCTCCTCCAGCTGACGCTGGGTCGTGTCGCCCACGAGGTCTCGAAGCCACTGGGCAAAGGCGTCCGCCTCCGGGGTTTCCCCCTGTAACGGCCCGCGTTGTCGGCCAGGCATACTGGCTCGCCCTTCTTGTCCGTCCGGTCACCCCGGCTTGTCCGGCATCGACCAGGCCAAACCCCTCTGAGGTGTGACGGACAATCACATCAGGGATTTACTGGGTTTTCCAAACCCCCTCGTGCGGGGCGGGAAACCGTCAACGCGTCTGAGGCCTGCCGCCCCGGGCTAGCGACCCATCGGGGCGGCAGGGAGTACACCCCCCTTGAGGAGAGACGTGCACCCGAACCACCATGACACACCGCCCGCCGGTCAGGGCGAGGACAAGCAGCCAGCCCCCCGTCAGGGTTGGCAGCGCATCGGCGTACCCGTTCCTCCGGCGTTGATGTCAGCGAAGGCCAGCATCACCGGCAGGCCCGGTACGTACGCGGCCGCCTCCCTGGCCGGCTACATCGCCACGGGAGCGACGCACGGCAACAGCACCTGGGCAGTCGTGATCATCGCGGTCGCCATGATGGCGGCTGAAACGATCCAGAACTGCCGAGGTGGTCGCCGACTCTGAGCAATCCAGAGAAAGACGGAGCAGGGCCCTGGACGGTCAGCCGTCCAAGGCCCTGCCTTTTTGTGATCGTGAATTTCCGGGCGACCAAGGTGACGCCGACGTGGTCGGCGTGCCGTACGGCTCCTTGCCCGCAGCCGGCGGTCCGAGCGCTCGCCCCGGTGCAGCCGCCCCGACGGCCCTCCGGGCAGGCCGGAGGGCGCACGGAGGGCCTCCTCAGCGGCGGGGGCTGAAGACGACCACGTCGCCCGCCCGTTCGCCGCCCGACAGCTGGCCGTACCGGTCGGTGCGTATGTAGACGCGGTGCAGCCAGCGGTCCTTGCCGTCCCAGCGCGGGGTGAAGGGCGTACGGGCGTGGGTGGTACGGAAGTTGTCGATGATCAGCACATCGCCGGGCGTGAGCCGGACCGATTCGGTGACCTCGTCCAGCGCCTTGGACAGGGCGGCGACCGCCTGCCTGTCCTCGGCGTCCGTCGGGGCGAGGAGCTCGCGGTCGTACCCCAGCAGCGGGTCGTCCGGCTCGCCGTACAGCGGCCTGACGTTGGCTATGGCGCCGGGGTCCTCGACACCGCCGCGGAAGGCGACATCGACGCAGCAGGGCAGCTTGCGTTCGAAGAGCCGCGCCCTGACGTCCTCCGTCAGCAGCGGCACGGCCTTGCGCACGGAGCCGACCAGGGTCTCCGCCCTGCGCTCGTGATCGGCACGGGAGCAGGCGAGCATCACGTAGTTGGGCTGGAGGACGTGGTACGCCATCTCCGTGTGGAACTCCAGGAGCGTCTCGGAGGTTTCCGACGACAGGTGGTGTGCGCCGGGCGACGGATACACATCGTGGTACACCGTGCCGGCACGCAGCTCCCGGTAGCCCGTGTGCAGCCCGAGCCTGCGCCCGGCCAGGGCCAGCATCGCCTCCATGGCCAGCAGCGGGCGGTCCGCGGGAGCCGGGGTGCTCGTAGGCGTGCCGGGCAGCTCCTCGTCCGCATCGACGGGCAGGCCGCGCAGCAGCAGATAGCCGTCCTCGTTGCCATGGGTCCTGAACGCGTCGAGCGCACCGGCCAGGTCCTCCGGCAGCTGTGCGGAGAGCTCCTTCGCGGCTTCCAGGAATCCGTGGAGGTCGCCGCGCGGAACCTGCGGGAGCTGCGCGGCGAGCGCCCGCAGCCGGTCCTGGTTCGGGGTGCAGTCGATGACCGGAGTGGTCATTGCTGGTGGTCTCCTTCACTTCCGGGGCGGTGGGCGCGGGCGTACTGGTGGAGCAGCTCCGCGCCGATCTCGGTGGCCAGGAGGGAGGTGATCCCGGCGTGGTCGTAGGGCGGAGAGACCTCCATCACGTCGAAGCCGACGGGGTCGAGGTCACCGATGCAACGCAGCAGCGCAAGGAGTTCACGCGACGAAAGCCCGCCCGGGGCGGGAGTCCCGGTGCCGGGTGCGAAGGCGGGGTCGACGACGTCGACGTCCACGGAGACGTACACCGGACGTCGGCCGACCCGTTCACGGACGAGGTTCGCGGTGCCGGCCGGGCCGAGGCCGGCGAACTCGTCGGCGGTGACGATCCGGACGCCGTGCCCCCGTGCGTAGTCGAGCGAGTCCGGCTTGGGATTGTGACCGCGGATGCCGATCTGGACCATCGAGGCCGGGTCGATGAGCTTTTCGTCGATGCCGTGCCGGAAGGGCGTGCCGTGGTGGAACTCCCCGCCGTAGAAGGCCGGGTTGGTGTCGGAGTGCGCGTCGAGATGGACCACGGCGACGGGTCCGTGCTGCTCGGCGACGGCGCGCAGCCCGGCAAGTGTGAGGGAGTGGTCGCCGCCCAGCATCAGAAAGGCGGCGTTGTCGCCGAGAAGCCTGGAGAGATGGGAGCCCGCGGTCTCCATCGCGATGTGCATGTTGAACGGGGTCAGATCCATGTCCCCGGCGTCCGCGCACCTGATCAGGTCGAAGGTGCCGGGGCCGCGGTCGATGCCGACGCCGTGGATCAGCCCCGACTCGTTCCGGATGGCGCGGGGGCCGAACCGGGCGCCCGGCCGGTAGCTGGTGCCGCCGTCGTACGGGGCGCCGATCACCACCACGTCGTAGCCGTGGGGTTCGGGGTCGTGCGGCAGGCGCATGAACGTGGGGATCTGTGCATAGCGCGGTGAGACATGCGAGTCGACGCGTTCCACGGGCTCAGTCCCCCTTCTCGGTTTCCTTGACGTCCCCGGCGGTCCCGGGCTCGACGGTCTCGACGGTGATGAGGGAAGCCGCCCCGCGCGCCTTCGCGAGCGCCGCGCCGGCAGTCGGCGCATGCGCGTACACGAAGCCCACGGAGGCCGAGTTGTCCAGGCGGGAGGCCACCCGGGTGCCCGGGTCGGCGTGGAGCGCGACGGTGACGCCGCCCATCTCCTCCGCCCGGTCGATGCCGCGCACCGCGGTCAGTACGCCCGGCCGGTCGGGAAAGAGCACGACGACCGCTGCCGCCGGGGTCACGCCGTCACCGGCGATCCCCGGCCGGGGATCGCCGCCGAGCGCGAGGAGTTTGGCGGCCAGATGGGGATCGGCGCCGCAGACGTCGGCCACCATCGTGGAGATCATGTGCGCGGGGAGGCGGGTGTTGACCTCGATGATCCTGGGGCCGTCGTCGGTGAGCTTCACCTCCGTGTGGGCCGGGCCCTGCCGGTATCCGATGGCCCTGAGCGCCCGGTCCACGGCGGCGGTGACCTGTTCCCACACTCCCGGGGCGAGCGGTACCGGGAAGCTGTGGGCCTCCTCGAGCATCGTCGCGCCGTGCAGCTCCTTGGAGGTGGCGCCGTAGAAGTGCGTCACGCCCCCGGCGGTCATGGACTCCACCGAGATCTCGGTCCCGGGCACGTATTGCTCGAACAGCACATGCCCGGGTCGCGGCTGGCCGCGCAACGACCGCTTGACGTTGGACAGTTCCCGGTAGGCGGCGAGTGCCTCCGCCTCGTCGTGGCACTTGCGCACGCCGTACGAGATGGCCTCGGACGGGGGCTTGGCGATCAGTGGCAGCCCCACCCGGTCGATGGCGTCCTGCACCTCGTCGGGCGAGATGGCCAGGAGATGCGGGACGTTCGCGGGATCGTCGCCGAGCAGGTTCCGCAGCAGGTGCTTGTGGTTCGCGGCGGTCACCGCTTCCAGCCCCTGTGAGGGCAGCCCGAGGGTCTCCGCGGCAGTGGCCGTGGCCTCGGTGTGGTAGTCGGAGAACGACAGAATGCCGTCGACCAGCGGCCGTCCGTCGCTGTCGGTGATCGCGTCGATGATGGCGCGGGGGTCGTGCGTATCGGTGTGTATGACTTTGTCGACCCGGGAGAGTGGATGGTCGGCGAACGGCTTGCCGTCCGTGTACCACTCCACGCCCTGAACCAGCAGCCAGATCTCGCAGCCGAGTTCGCGGGCCGCGTGGATGCCGTCGTAGAAGGCGGAATGCAGCATCGACTCCACGAGCGCGAGCCGCTTGCCCGCGAAACCGGTGACACCCGGTGAACCGGTGTACGCCGTCATGCGGCACCCCGTTTCAGCCGGGCTGCCACCGACTCCACCACCGAGCCGGTGCTCACCTGGTCCGGATGGTCGCCGGCGACGACGGTTCGGTCGAACAGCTCCTCGACCACGAGCCGCTTGGCGCCGTGGATACTCTCCTCCGGTATGCCGTGATCGGCGAGCAGCAGGGAGAAGGAGGAGGTCGTGCCCGAGCCCTCGTGGACGCCGAGCTTCGGCCGGTTCACGGTCTCCTCGGGGAGCAGTCCCTCCATGGCGGCCCGCAGGACCCACTTGTCGCGTCCGTAGCGGCGCTTGAGTCCGGCCTCGAGTGAGACCAGCAGGTCCAGGACCTCCCGGTCCCAGTAGGGATGGGCCGACCAGTGGCCGCACACGGCCGAGAGCACCGGCGACATCTCGTTCAGCCCGTCGAAGGTGGCCATGTCGTGTGCGACGGCGGAGTCCAGGTCGGGCAGCCGGTCCTCGCGATGCATCCCGGCGAGCGGGATGTCGGCTCCGTATCCGGTGAGGATTCTGCGCCGCGGCCCGCTCAGCGCCCGGTAGAGAGCGGTCAGCGGGAGGAGGTACTCGATGATGTCAGGGTCGTGCGACTCCGCTGCCCACACCGTGTGCGGAAGCTGGGTGAGCAGATCCCGGGTCCGGAGGCTGAACTCCCCGTGACGGGAGCCCAGATGGTCGGCGACCAGCCTGGCCTGCGGGAACTCGCTGTTGGTGTCGGTGCCCATGGACACCGTGTCCAGGCTGCCGGCAGCCCGGTGGGCGAGCGCGGCGACCCCGGAGGAGTCGATGCCGCCGGACAGCACCACCAGCGGGGTCGAACCGGGAGCGAGCCTGGCCCGTACGGACGCGTCGAGTGCCGTGCGTACGGCCTCGATCGCTTCGTTCTCCTCGACGATGCGGCGCGAGACCGGCGGGGTCCAGGTCGGGTGCGTCTCACAGGTACCGCTCCTGAGGTCCATGACCATGACCGCGCCGGCGGGAACCTGGTAGAGCCCGGGCAGCCGTCGGACGCGGCGCGCCCCGGCGATCGGCAGGCCCTGCGGACTGGCGTCCCGGGCGAGCGTCTTCGCCTCGGTCGCCGCCACGACCTCGCCGCGTCCCGGACGCAGATACAGCGGTACGGAACCGGCGTGATCGGTGGCGAGGAGCATGCGCTGCCCCTCCGAGACGACCGCGGCGAAGCGCCCGTTGACCAGGCGGAAGGCATGGTGGCCGTAGCGGCGGAACAGCCTCAGGACCAGCTGTGCGTCGCCGTCGCCCTCGTCGGCACCGGGCAGTACGGAGCGGAGTTCGCCCCGGTTGTAGATCTCGCCGGCGATCAGCACGGCGGTGTCCGCATCGCGCGCGAGCGCCGGGTCCGGAGTCTGGGTGGGGTCATGCACCAGCGACACGGCGAGCGTCTGCGTGCGCAGCCGTTCCCGGAGCCTGGTGCACGTTCCTCGGGTCGCGAAGGCCGCGCCCGGTATCCGGCCTTCGCCCAGTCGGGCGGAGGCCAGAAAACCGAAGGCGGCAGGGAAATCCTGCTTCTCCATGATCAGATGCTCAGCGCCCCGAAGCCGCCGGGCCGGAAGTCGTAGGTGACGGGTACCTCGATGAGGAACGGCCGGCCGAGTTCCGTCCCCTTGCGCAGTGCGGCGAGCAGTTCCTCGCGCGAGGTCGCTCGGGCGGCCTCGACACCGTTGGCATGGGCGAGGGCGACGAAGTCGACTCCGGTGAACTTCACGGCCGGATCATGGCTGCGGTGGTGGCCGAGGTTCTGGTAGAGCTCGATCAGCCCGTTGGTGTCGTTGTTGACGACGACGGTGACGATGGGGAGTCCGAGCCTGGCGATGGTCTCGAGGTCGGCGCTGTTGGAATGGAAGCCGCCGTCGCCCGCGATGAGGAAGGTGGGCTGGCCGGGGCGGGCCAGCTGCGCGCCGATGGCTGCGGGAATGCCGTAGCCGAAGCTGGAGCAGCCCGCCGAGGTGAGGAAGCCGAAGGGCTGGTCGGCGCGGGCGAACAGCACACCGTAGTGCCGGAAGAATCCGATGTCGGAGACGATCGTGCCCTCGCCGGGCCCTGCGGTCTCGGCCATGACGGTGTTCATGGAGTCGATGACCTGGTGGACCCGCATGCCGTCCGCGTAGTTCTCCGGGTCGGCGAGGAATTCGGCGATGCGCTCGCGCAGTGGCGTGATGTCGTGGCGGACCTTCGCCGTGAGCGTGGCCGTGGCGCCGTCGAGGTGCTCGACGAAGGCGAGGACGTCGGTGACGACATCCACCGTCGGACGGTAGACCCGGGGGATCGGGTTCGGGGTCGGTGAGACGCGTACGGTCTTCTTCCCGGCGCCGCGCTGCCACATCGAGGGCCGCAGGTCCTCGGCGTAGTCGTAGCCGAGGGTAAGGATGACGTCGGCCGGGCCGAACAGGGTCTCCAGGGCGGGGAAGCCGAGGATTCCGTCCATGTAGCCGGTCACGGCACCGTAGTTGAGCTCGTGTCCGACGGGCAGCACGCCCTTGGCGATATAGGTCGTGATGACGGGGATGTTCAGCCGCTCGGCGAGAGCGCGGATCGCGGGGACGGCGCCGGAGCGGATCGCGGCGGCGCCGACGACCAGTACCGGGTGCTCGGCCGAACGCAGCAGCTCGGCGGCCTCGTCGGCCACGGTCTGCCAGCCCGGGGCGATCGCACCGGTGGGCCGGACGGGGGTGCGTGCGGGCGGGTTGGGGACGGAGGTGTCGATGCCTTCGGAGGAGCCGAGGAGGTCGACGGGCAGCGAGATGAAGGAGGGCCCGACCGGCTCGGTCATGGCGGCCGACACCGCGGAGTCCACCAGATCGGTGATCTCGTGCGGACGCTCCAGTTCCACCGCGTACTTGGCCATCGGCTTGATGACCGCCACCGAGTCCAGGCACTGGTGGGTGTCATTGGGGAAGATGTCGTGCGACTCGGACTGGGCGGCGAGCGCGATGACCGGCGAACGGTCCAGCATCGAGGTGGCGATGCCGGTGGACAGATTCGTCATGCCGGGGCCGAGTGTCGCCCAGCAGGCCTGCGGACGGCCCGTGATCCGGGCGAGCACATCGGCGGCGACACCGGCGGTGAACTCGTGCCGGGTCAGAATGAAGTCGATGCCCTCGACCTCGTCGAAGAGGATCGATGCGGCCTCACGGCCGACCACCCCGAACACCTTGTCGACACCGTGCTCGTGCAGCCGGGTGAGGAGTGCGTGGGCGGCCGTCGGTTCCGTGCTGGGTCCGGTCGATACGCGGGACATGGGTCTCCAGGTCGTTCGGCGGTGAACGGGACCCGGAAACCGTGACCGGCCCTGCTCTCCGGGCTCTCTTCCGCCGGTATCGGGGAGTGCGCGAAGAGAAGCCGGAGACGGCGGCGGGTGACACTCCTGCGGTGTCTGGAACAGCGAACCCCCATGCGGTGTCGTCCGGTTCTGCAAAGTCCGGTACGACGGTCGGCGATGATGCGGCCGTAGACGAATGGCAGGATCCGGCGGAGGCCGAACGGGCCGGCTGGACGAAGCTGGCCGGCAGCGAGGACTTCTTCCTCACCCCCGAATGGATGAGGGTCCTGCAGGAAACGGCCGGAGCCCCGATGCGCTATCTCACGGCGGCACGACCCGGCTCCGGCCCAGGGCTCGTCGCCGGCCTCCCGCTCGTGTTCGCCGACCGGACCGCCCCCTGGTCGCTCGGTCGCACCGATCTGCTGATGCGGCACTGCGCGGCCGAGGACATGGACGGCGCTGCCGCACTCCTCTCCGCCTTCGACGGCGCGGACCGCCTGATGCCCTCGCTGATGTGCGGCGGCCGGCACCTCGGCCGCACCCGTCTGCTGGTGTCCGGGGCCGCCACGGCCGAGGACGCCCACCGCGTCGTCGAGCGTGCCGAGCACATCGCGGCAGACATGGGCGCCGCCTCCGTGTGCTTTCCGTATCTCGACGCAGGGGACCGGATGGTCGCCGGAGTCCTCGAGGCCCGTGGATATCTCTCGCACACCTCGGGCGAGTTCGCCTCCCTGGACATCCCGGCCGGAGGCTTCGCGGAGTACGCGCTCGGTCTGCCGTCCCGTCGCTCGCGCCGGGTCCGTGCCGAACGCCGCCGTATCGAGGCGTCCGGCGTCCGGATCACCCTGGCTCCGCTGGTGACGGACGAGATACCCCGGCTCGCGGAGCTGGAGACCGAGCTGTTCGCCAAGTACGGCATGACCGGCTGGGATCCGCGGCGCTCCGCCGCCGTGCTCACCGCGGCGCAGCAGGAACTGGGCCCCCGCGCCCTCGTCAGCAAGGCGGTGCACGACGGGCGGATCGTCGGCTTCGGGCTGATCCTCGGCCACGGCGGCCACTGGTTCGCCCACCGGGCGGGATTCGACTACGCGCGCCAGAGCGCGCTCGGTCTGCCGCTCTACTACGAACTCCTCTACTACACCCCCGCCGACCATGCCCCGGCCCACCACGTCACGCGCATCCACTACGGGATCGGCAGCACGGCGGCCAAGGTCTCGCGCGGCTGCACTCTCTCCACGCAGTACCTGTATGTGAAGGAGCTCGGCCGATGACCGGCTGGAACGGTGCCGTTGGGCGGATCGCGAACCCGTCAGGACGGCGCGGCGGGCACATCAGGACGGTGGCCTCGGCCGACGTCGACTCGCTCGACCCCGCCCGTACCTACTACGTGTGGTCCTGGCTGCTGCAGCGCACGATGCACCGCACCCTCATGGCGTTCGCCGCCGACCCGGCCGTGCAGGGCGTCGTCCCGGATCTGGCGGAGGCACCGGGCGCGGTCTCGGACTCCGGCCTGACCTGGACGTACCGCATCCGCTCCGGTGCGCGGTTCGAGACGGGGGAGGAGATCACCTCGTACGACATCAAGTACGCGGTGGAACGCGTCTTCGCCCAGGACACCCTGCCCGGCGGGCCCGTCTATCTGCTCGACCTGCTCGACCACGGCGGCTACCCGGGCCCCTACCGCGACGGCGCCGACGGACTCGAGGCCGTCGAATGTCCCGACGAGCGCACCCTGGTCTTCCGGCTCCGGCGGCCCTTCGGGGACTTCGACCATCTGATGGCCCAGCCCAACACCGCGCCCGTTCCCCGCCTCCGGGACACCCGCGAGACGTACGGGAGCGCGCCGGTGTGCTCGGGCCCGTACCGGATCCGGAGCTACGAGCCCGGCCGGTCCCTCCATCTGGTCCGCAATCCATACTGGGACCCGGCCACGGACCCCGTGCGCTCAGCGCTCCCCACCGAGCTCACGGTCGCCTTCGGGATCGAGGTGAACGAGCTCGACGACCGTTTGCTGGCGGGCGAGTTCCACCTCGACGTGGAGGGCCGGGGCATCCAGCACGCGGGGCGCGACCGTGTGCTCGCCGCACCGGACCTGCGGGCGTGTGCGGACAACCCGGCGACCGGCTTCCTGCAGTACATCACCGTGCAGCGCGCCGTACCGCCGTTCGGTGACGTGCACGCCCGACGAGCGGTGTTCCACGCCGCCGACAAGGCCGCCCTTCTCGAGGCCCGCGGAGGCGCCGGCGTCGGAGGGACGCTCGCCACCTCGCTGATCCCGCCGACCCTGCCCGGCCACACGGGCAGCGACCGCTACCCGTCCGGGACCGATCTGACGGGCGACCTCGACGCAGCCAGGGCGGAACTGGCCGCCGCGGGACTGCCCGACGGCTTCCGCACGGCGATCGGCACCCAGCCCGGCAAGTTCGAACTCGTCGCCCGCGCACTGGCCGTTTCGCTGGCCCGTGTCGGCATCGAGGCCGAGGTGAAGGTCCTCGACACCGCCTCCTACTACCGGTCGGGGCTCGGCAGCCCGGCCACCGTCCGCGAGCTGGGGCTCGGCCTCGGTGTGACCGACTGGGGCGCCGACTACCCGACCGAGTACGGATTTCTCGCCCCGCTCATCGACGGGCGGCAGATCAAGCGTGGCGGTGGCAACTTCAACTTCGCCGAGCTCGACGACCCTTATGTGAACCGGCTCGTCGACGAGGCTAACGCCGAGCCGGACGCACAGCGGCGCAGGGAGCTGTGGGAGCGCGTCGAGCGGACCGTGATGGACCACGCCGTGATCCTCCCCATGGCCCACGACCGCACCCTGCACTACCGTCACCCCGCCCTGACCAATGTGTACGTCCACCCCGCATTCGGCCTCTACGACATCCAGGCCCTCGGGCTCGTCGGCGACAGCGAGGATGTCCCGGCCGGGGGAGAAGGCAACAGGTGAACGCGGTCTTCACGGCACTCGACCCGCACCATGACGGGCACATCGACGCGGTGTTCGCGCTGCGCACGGAAGCGGCACGCCAGGACACCCCGCAGCTCCCGATGCCCTGCCGGGCCGACCTCATCGGTTCCGTCCGGGTCCCCCCGCCCGCCACCCGGGTGGAGGAGTGGCTGGTCACGGAGGGCGGCGACGCCGTCGCCTCGCTGCGCCTGGAGTTCCCCACCGAGGAGAACACCGCGGCCGTGACCGCCACCGTCCTCGTCGTACGGCCCCGTCTGCGGCGTCGGGGGATCGGCCGCAAGGTCGCGGACTTCGCCGGCACCCGGGGCAAAATCGACGGACGCACCAGACTGCTCCTCCTCGCCGACGCGACGGCGCGGGCCCGGGAAACCGTCCCCGGGGCCCGTTTCGCGGACACGCTCGGCGCCCGGGCGGTCATGACCCTCGACCATCTGCGCCTGGATGTCGTCGATGCGCCCGCCGCCACCGCCGTACCGGAGGGCTACACGGTCCGCACCTGGGGCAGCACGGTCCCCGACGACCTCGTCGCCGAGGCGGCCAGGCTCGAAGCCACGCTCTCGGCGGACGCCCCGACCGGCGAGCTGGACTGGGAACCGCCGCCCGCGGCGATCTCCCGTATCCGCGACTTCGAACGCATGCGGATCGCCCGTGGCCGGCGGGCCCACCAGACCGGCCTGTGCCATGACGGGTCGGGCCGCCTGGTGGCCTGGTCCGCGCTGTCCATGACCACCGCCAACCCCGACAACGCCCTCCAGGCGGTCACCGTGGTCGACCCGGACCTTCGCGGTCATGGCCTGGGGCGGCTGGTCAAGGCCCTCAACCTCCGGCACGCCCGGGCAAGCGAGCCGTCGCTGCGCACCATCGACACCTGGAACGCCGTGGGCAACGTCCATATGCGCAGGATCAACGAGGAGTTCGGCTTCCGGTCGGCGGGCAGCCGGCGGATGTGGGAGCTGGACATCTGAGGCCGGAAGGACCCTGATGCACCCCTGCACATGTCCCCGGCACGGGCCGCCCCCGGGAGGCCTTCGACTTTCGGCCATTCCTGGGCGGATATCGATCGGTCGGCCCGGTGCGAATATACGTTCGGAGTCTCGACGCATGGTCGAGCCGGAGTCGAATCGACTCGGCCCGAACAGCGCAATGGGGCGGGCGATCGTCAATGCCGCAGGGAATGCCCCTGTCCGGAATCACGCGGCTGAGGAGAGTGCGAAGAGAGCACGCCCATAGGATGCGCGCATGGCACGAGAGGGATCTTACGGGGATTACTTCTTGCAGGACAGGCGGCGGTCTCGACGTCGCTTTGTCATCGGCGCCCTGGTGTCACTCGCGGCCATTGCGGCGATCGGTTACTGGGGGTACAGCACGCTGATCGCCGGCGAGTCCGAGGACCCGGAGGTCAGGGAGGCCGGGGCGCGGCTGAACACGTTCCTCGAGGCGTGGGAGTCGGGAGACGCCGGGAAGGCCGGCTCGTACACGGACACTCCCGCGCATGCCGAGTCCCTCATCACGTCCGTCATGACCAATCTGAAGCCGTCGAAAACAGAGGCGACGGCCGAGGGCGGGAAACGCAGCGGTGAAGGGGATGTTCGTATTCCGTTCACAGTTGCGATGGAGATTCCCGGAGCCGGTGACTACACCTGGGATTCGACCGCAAAGGTCGTGAGGAAGCAGGGTGAATGGCAGGTGGAGTTCAGTACTCCGCTCATCCATCCGCAGTTGGTACCCGGTCAGACTTTGGCCCTGCAATCGCATGAACGTGCCGCCGTGCTCGATGCGAATGGAGAGGTCCTGCAGGCGCCCTCGATCGTCGGTGCGGTCGACCCGAAGAGCGGAAAAGGCATCTCCGGGCTGGAAGCCCGCTACGACAAGCAGCTCACGGGAGGTGCGAGAGGAGCGAAGTCCGTCGCCGTCGTGGACCGTGCGTCCGGGCGTGCCGTGAAGCGGCTCAGCAACACCGGCGGCGCCAAGGGCGTTCCGGTGAAGACCACCATCGACCCGAAGGTCCAGAAGGCAGCCGCCGAAGCGCTGGACGGAGTGGGGAAGAACGCCGCCGTCGTGGCGATCGATCCGGCCACCGGCCACATCCTCGCCGCTGCCAACAGGCCGGGGGGGATGAACCGGGCCCTGGAAGGACGCTATCCGCCGGGCTCCACGTTCAAGGTGGTCACCGCGGCCGCCCTGCTGAAGCAGGGGATGACCCCCGGTGACACCGTGGAGTGCCCCGAGTTCGCCCATGTCAACGGCCAGCGGTTCGAGAACCAGCACCGGTTCACCCTGCCCCGGGGCTCCACCTTCAGGGACTCGTTCGCCAAGTCCTGCAACACCTTCTTCGTCAACGCACGCGGCAAGCTGGGTGATTCGTCGTTGCACGACATGGCCGGGGCCTTCGGTATCGGCGGCACCTGGGACGTCGGCGTCACCACCTACGACGGCAGTGTGCCGGTCGCGACCGGCGACAACGACAAGGCGGCCGCCACCATCGGACAGGCGCGCGTCCAGGCGTCCCCGTTGGTGATGGCGTCGATCGCGGCGACGGTGAAGGAAGGGAAGTTCAGGCAGCCGGTCCTCGTTCCGGACGCGGTGAAGAAGAAGTACGAGGCGGTGCACCGGCTCGATCCCCAGGTCGTGGCCGGCCTGCGCGCGATGATGCGCGCGACCGTCACCTACGGCGCCGGCCGGGCGCTGAAGGACGTTCCGGGCGAGGCGTACGCGAAGACGGGCACGGCGGAGTTCGGCAGCGAGGTCCCGCCGCGCACCCACGCCTGGATGATCGGTTACCAGGGCGGGAAGAACCTCGCCTGGTCGGTCCTGGTGGAGGACGGCGGCTCGGGTGGATCCGACGCCGGCCCCATCGCGGCCAAGTTCCTCGAGTCAATCGGCTGAAAGGCGCAACCCCCAGGTCTCACGCAGATTCCCCTGCGGAGCGCTCCGGATCACGAAAGGCAACGACCGTGGGATTCGACGACGCATCACGCACAGTGGTGCGCCCTACCTCCGCGGAGGGCGGGGTGCTGAGGTTCGTCCGTACGGACGACTTCGACTCCCTCGACCCGGCGGACACGTACTACGCCTACACCTGGAACTTCATCCGGCTGATCGGGCGGTCCCTGGTGGGCTACCGCACGGACGACGACGGCAGGCCCCGCCTCGTTCCCGACCTCGCCGAGAGCCTGGGCACCCCCTCCCCCGACGGCCGGGAGTGGACCTACCGCCTCCGCAGGGGAGTGGCCTTCGAGACCGGCCGCCCCGTCACCTCGCACGACGTGCGCCACGCCGTGCTGCGCGCCAACTTCCCCGAGGCGGTGTACCGAGACGACGGTGCGCCGGCCACCCGGGGCGGGCCGCAGTACTTCCGCCAGTATCTGACCGGCGCAGCCAACGGCATCCAGTGCCCGGACGATCGGACGATCGTCTTCCGGCTGAAGGAGCCGTTCTCCGGATTCGACTGTCTGGCCGCCCTCCCGACGACGATCCCCGTCCCCGAGGAGGCGGACAACTACCCCCACTACCGCGAACGGCCCGTGTCGTCGGGGCCGTACCGCATCAGCTCGTACATACCCGGCAGCGAGGCCCTGCTGGTGCACAACCCCCACTGGGACAGGGAGACGGACCCCCTGCGCACCCGGGGGCCGGAGCAGATCCACGTCCGGCTCGGTGTCACCGGGCCGGAGGTCGACCGCATGCTGCTGGCCGGTGAGGCGGACATCGATCTGGCGGGCGTCGGGGTGCAGCCGGAGACCCAGGAGCGGCTCCTCGCCGACGACTCCCTGAGGGAGCACGTCGACAATCCACGCACCGGATTCGTCTGGCTCTACTGCATCAACCAGAACATCGGCCCGCTGACCAACGTCCACGCCCGCAGGGCGGTCCAGTACGCGACGGACAAGTCCGCGATGCGCGCCGCCTACGGCGGTGAACCGGCCGGCGACATCGCCACCACTCTGCTGCCGCCCACGGTGGCGGGCCATGAACCGCACGACAGATACCCGGTCGGGCCCGACGCCACCGGTGATCCGGAAGCGGCGCGACGTGAACTCGACCTGGCCGGAATGCCGGACGGCTTCCCGGTCCGGATCGCGGCCCGCGAGGACCGGCGCAAGGAATGGAACGCGGCCATGGCCCTTGCCGCCGGCCTGGCCCGCGTGGGAATCGACGCGGAGGTCGTCGCCTTCACCTCGGGCGACTACTTCACCACCTGCGCCGGTGTCCCCGCCTATCTGAGGGAACACGGAATCGGCATCGTGATGTTCGGCTGGGCCGCCGACTTCCCTGACGGTTTCGGGTTCCTCCAGCAGATCGCCGACTCCCGTGCCATCAAGGAGTCGGGCAACCAGAACCTCGGCGAGCTGGCCGACCCCAAGATCGACCATCTGCTCGACGAGGGCATCGCCACGGCCGACCCGGATGAGAGAGCCCGCATCTGGGCGGAGGTGGACCGGCTGGCGATGGACAGCGCCGTGATGTGTCCGTACATGTACGTGAGATCCGTGGTGTACCGGGGCGAAGGGGCATCGAACATCACGATGTCACCGGCATACGGTATGTATGACTACGCGATGATCTCGGCCACGCCGGGATAGCCGGTCCGTCGGCGGGCAGATCCCGCAGCTGAGCGGCAGAACGACCAAGGGGGGACGCGAAGCAGCAGACGTGCGGAAATACCGCCGAAGCGCACTCGCCCCCCGACATCATGCGCACCCACGAGGGGGGGAAGTACCTTGAACAGCGCAAGACGTCTGACGGTCCAGCTCCTCGGACCCGTGGCATTGCTCAATGCAGGTGTACCGATACCGATCCAGGGGCAGAGGCAGGTGCGATTCCTCGCGGCCCTCGCACTGAAACCCGGACAGGTCGTCACCAAGGAAGCGATCATCGCGGACTCCTGGGACGGTGAACCGCCACGTACCGTCTCGGGACAGCTCCAGACATCCACCTGGCGCATTCGCACCGCCTTGGAGGCGGCTGGTCTGGCGAGGGACGTACTCGTGTCCCACCGGCTCGGATACCAGCTGCACGTTCCCGCCGTGCGCATCGATCTCTTCGTCTTCCGCGAGGCGGTCAGAGAAGTCCGCGAACTCTACGCGCGTGGGGAGTTCGAGGCCGCGGGGCAGCGCATCGACTCGGTACTGGCGATGTGGAAGGGTGCCGCACTCACGGACGTCACCTCCGGCAGGCTCCGCCTCCATGCCGAGAGCCTGGACCAGGAGCGGACGGCCGCGATCGAACTGCGGGCCCGGATCGACATAGGGCGGGGGAAGTTCGAGGACGCGATCGCGCAGTTGCTGGAGCTCCTGGGCCAGGATCCGCTCCGTGAGGACCTGTACATCGGTCTGATGAAGGCCTATTACGGCGCGGGGCGGCAGGCGGACGCCATACAGATCTTCCACCGGGCGAGCAGGACCCTGCGCGATCAGATCGGGATCAATCCGGGGGTGAAGCTCCAGGCGACGATGCAGGCCGTGCTGCAGCAGGACGAGCGCTACCTCAAGGCTGCCTGAGCGCTGTGACCGGAAGGGTCTGACGGGAAGCCCGCGGCGTCCGGCGCCCCACGGTCTCCCCGGGTCCGCCACGGCCGAGGGGAAGCACCGCAAGGCGGTGGGGACACTCCCCCTGGCTCCGCCGGGGGTGCCCCCACCCGGCCGGAGGCCGGGGGAGACCATCCTCGTACCGGATGTACTCGGGTGATGCGGCAACGCAGGGCGGGGGCCCCAGTGTGGTTGCCGGGGGAGTGCCGTGCAGGCGTCACGAGCCCGAACCTGTCCGGTCAACGCACCAGTGCGGTGACCGGACAGGTTCACGGGCTCGGCCGGCGGGATCGCGACCGGTTCACGAGGCAGGGGGCAGCCCCGTCGGCCCGGCGAGCTCTGCCGTGATGTCGAGCGGTTCGTACGGCTGCGGTGCGAGCACCCGGGTCCCGGCCGCCGTGCCCCGGGCCCGCACTGCCCCGGCGAGCGCCGCGACGGCCGCATCGCCGCCGCGGACCGCCGCTGCGCCCGTCGTGCCGAGCGGGGACACCATGTCGTCGTGGTGACTGGGGATCAGCAGCGGCGGGTCCCCCAGTACAGCGAGCAGCCGGTCCAGATAGCCGTGCACGGCGGAGTGCGAGGTCATGCCGACCACCGCCACATCCGGTCGCAGGCCACTGAGTTCGCGGGCGATGTAGTTGCTGGCTCCGGAGAGCAGGACGGTCGGGCCGTGCTCGACCGTGACCGCGTACATCAGCGTCTCGCCCTCCACGAGCTCACCGAGCGTCCCCGGGCGGGACGGGGGCGGGGCGACGAGCCGGCCGGGTGCGAAATAGCCGTGGTCCGCGCCCTGACTGTGCAGGCTCCGGAAGACCTGCACGGTGAACCCGTCGAACTGCAGATACTCGCCGCCCCTCACGGTGATCACATCCGCGACGCGCTCGCCGGGAGCCCCCAGAGCGGTGAGCAGATGTCGCGAGGAGTCGTCGCACAGCGTACGGATACGGCTGTCCTGCCACTGCGGCAGCGCGAGCAGCTGCGGTACGTCGGCGATGTGGTCGAAGTGCCCGTGGCTGACGAGGATCAGCTCCGGCGCACCGGTGAGCCGGTCGCGCACGGCCTCCGCGACCGCGGTCCTGTCGAGCCGGAGCGGGAGCCCGGGATCGAGCCTTCCGTCACTCCCGAGGCAGCGCATCCGGCTGAAGTAGGGATCGAAGAGCAGACTGCGGGTGCGACCGGCCGTTCCCCCGCCGAAGGTCAGCTCCCAGCCCGCGACTCCGAGCCAGCGCATCGTCAACGGAGCCTTCAGCGGGGCGCGCCCGGGTCCGACCGGCGCGGAGGTGGCCGTCGCGGGCGCCGCGCCTCCGGACAGCAGTCCGGCGGCCCCGGCAGCCAGGGTCCCCTTCAGTACCGATCGCCGCAGCCGCAGCATGAGCAAGACCTCCACCTGTCACCTTTGGTGACGAGGAGGATATGCAGGGCGTACGGAGCGTCAGCGTTTTCCGGCCAGGGACACTCCGGCCGTTCCCCGCGTCCGCCGGGGAACAGCCGGATCCCGCGCGCCGGAAGTCCTTGCTCAGGTGGTGTACTCGGAGTTCAGCCGTACGTATCCCTCGGTGAGGTCGCAGCCGTACACGGTGAAGTCACCGTCGGCGATGCCCAGATCGATCCCGATCACGACCTCGTCGCCGCGCAGATACTCCGTCAGGGCTTCGAGCACCGTGTCGTCGTCCGCCCGAGGCGGATAGACGGCGATGTCGCCGAAACGGATGGTGACGTCGTCCTGGTCGATGTCGGTCTCGTCCTTGCACTTCCCGATCGCCATGGCGACCCTGCCCCAGTTGGGGTCGCAGCCGTGGACCGCCGTCTTCACCAGCGGCGAGTTGACGACCGCCTTGCCGACCCGTTTCGCCTGTGCGGCGTCCCGCGCTCCGGTCACCTCGACCTGGATGAGCTTGCTCGCGCCCTCGCCGTCGGAGGCGATCATCTTCACCAGATCGAGAGCCACGCCGTGCAGCGCGGTCCTGAACTCGTCCGGGTCCACCTCTCCGGCGAGGCCGTTCGCGAACAGCGCGGCCGTGTCCGAGGTGGAGGTGTCGGTGTCGATGCTCACCGCGTTGAACGTGATGTCCATGACCTCGCGGAACAGCCTGTCCTGCACCTCGGGTGCGAGCTGTGCATCAGTGGCGAAGAAAGTGAGCAGGGTCGCCATGTCCGGCTCGATCATTCCCACCCCCTTGGCGATGCCGGTGATGGTGGCCCCGCCGACGCGGGCGGACGAGATCTTGGGGTGGGTGTCGGTGGTCATGATGGCCCGTGCGGCCGCCTCGAAGCCGTGGTCCTGTGCGAACGGCCAGGCCAGTGTGGCGACATGGTCCCTGATGCTGTCCATCGGGAGCTGACGGCCGATCACTCCGGTGGCCGCGACGAGGAGTTCCCCGGCGGGCAGCCCGAGCGCCTCTGCGACGCCGTCCCGTACCTCCAGCGCGTTCGCCGCTCCCCGGGCACCCGTGGCGACGTTCGCGTTCCGTGCCACGACCACGACCCCCCGGGCCACGCCGTCGGCGGCGGCCTCACGGGACAGGAGCACGGAAGGTCCGGCGAACCGGGACCGGGTGAACACCGCGCTGACCCGCGCGGGTTCGGTGGACAGCAGGACGGTGAAGTCGTCCCGGCCGTCGTCGCCCGCACCCACCGGCGCCACGTGAACAGCGAATCCCTTGGGCGTATCGACCATGAGGTCACCCCTCTGGATAGTCATGCATGCCGACTCATATTGATGCAAGCCTATACGGTGACGGCCTCAGGGTCCTCTCGTTCGCCGATTCCGCGCGGCGTCGGGCCCGGGCCTCGGGGTGCGCGTCGGGAGTGTCCGGCTCCGAGCCGCTCTCCACCGGTGCTGAAGGCGCCTTCGGCAGCCTGGGCACAGTCGCGCGGCCACGAGGGCGGCGTCTCGAGAGGAGTTGCCATGCCTCAGCCGGTCGGGACACTCCGGCATCAGGTTACCGGAGATGTCTACGCCGAGGTCCAGACCTTCTACGCCCAGCAGATGCGGCGGGTCGACGCACTCGACATCGAAGGCTTCGCGGACACCTTCACCGAGGACGGGGAGGTCGTCCACGCGGGTGGTCAGCGTCAGCGCGGCCGGGCGGAGATGCTCGCCGGGATGCGTGCCAACCTGCCCCGCTACCGGGACATCGCCGTACGCCACTGGTTCGACCACCTGCTGATCGAGACCGATCCGGCGGACGAGAACGTCCTGAGGGTCTCGTACTACACCCTCGTCACCCAGACCGACCGCGAGGGCCAGGTGACCTTCCAGCCCACATTCACCGTCGACGACGTACTGGTCCGGGTCGACGGACGGCTCCTCACCCGGTCGCGGGTCATCCACCGCGACACGCCGGCCACCGCGCCGGCGCAGCCCGACGCACCCTCCTCCTGACCGGGCGCCGTCGGGCGACGAGCACCCCGTGCACGGACCGGCCCCTCTCCCGGGGACCTGGTCCGCGCACGGGGTGCTCCCGGTTGCGGCCGGTGGCGTCAGTCGATTCCGCGGCAGATGTGCGGCTCGCTTCCGTCGTCGTCCGGATCGCCCGCGAGCAGCAGGGGCACCCATGCCGGCGCCGTGTCGGGCACCACGGGTTCCTGTTCCTCCAGGATCCGGTCCAGCAGGATCGTCGCCATTGACGGCTCCTCTCCGAGTGTCTGTCGTACCGGGGTCAGGCGTGGCATGCGGGCAGCCCGCCGTGAAAGGCGACCATCTCCTTGAAGGACGCCAGCACATCGATGCGCGCACCCGGGGCCAGTCCGTCCCGCTCCGCGTAGGCACGGTGCAGATTGCCGACCAGCCGCTCCGGGTCGACGAGTCCGGCGAACTCGCCCAGGTCCGCCTCCTCGGCGGCGCGCAGGGGACCGATGCCGCGCCGGGCGCCGTCCTCCGCCAGCCGCTGGACCCACCGCAGGTACGCCTCGGTCCGGTCGATCAACTCTGCGCCGCCGACAGGGCCATGACCCGGTACGACGGTGGTCGCCCCGAGCGCCCGCAGCTGGGCCAGGGCGCGCAGCGAACCTGTGATCGAGCCCATCAGCACATACGGCGTGACTCCCGACCACACCACATCGCCCGTGAAGAGGACCGAACGGTCGGGCACCCATGCGACCACATCGTCGGCGGTGTGTGCGGGACCCACCGGGATCAGCTCCACATGCACGTCCCCCGCGTGCAGGGTGAGCCTGTCCCGGAACGTGAGCGAGGGCAGTGTGAGCGGGGTCTGCCCCCACTCCACGTCCGGCCACAGCAGACGCAGTCCCAGGCCCGCCTCCTCGCTGTCGGACCGGCAGCCTTCGTGCGCAACGATCACCGAGCGTGGCGTGAACTGGCCGTTGCCGAAGGTGTGATCGCCATGGAAGTGCGTATTGACCACGAAGTCGGGGCCGCCCGGCACGAGCCGCTCGACCTCCTTCCGCAGCAACCGGGTGCGTGCTTCGGTCGCCGCGGTGTCGATCAGTACGCCGCGGTCCGAGCCGACGACCAGACCGGCGTTGTTCAGGCACCAGCCGCCGTCCGGCTGGACGAAGGCATGGACCCCCTCCGCCACCGGCCGCATCGACGGCGGCGCGCTAGCCTCTGCGGTCGCGGGCGTGGTCATCCCGCCTCCGTAGGGCCGGCGGGCAGCCGTGTGAAGACGCCCTGGTGGAAGACGAGCGGATCGGGACCGGCCTCCGCGGCGCCGAGCGCCACGACCCGGCCGATCAGCAGCGTGTGGTCGCCGGCCGCGTGCTCCGCGTCGAGCACGCACTCGAAGTAGGCCTCCGCAGAGGGCACGACCGCGTTGCCGGTGATCCCCTCGACCGCGCCGAGACGACGCATCGCGGCCGGTCCGGCAGGGCGGTCGGGGCGGCAGAACTCCTGCGCCAGATCCCGGTGCCGGTGGCTCAGCACATTCACGGCGTAGCTGCCGGCCCGGGCGACCCGCGGCCTCATCCGGCCGTCCGCCTTGACCGAGACCAGGATCAGCAAGGGGTCCAGGGACACCGACGTCAGGCTGTTCAGGGTGATGACCTGCGTACGGTCGTCGCTGCCCTGGGTGAGAAGGGTGACTCCTGTCGGGAAGCGGCCCATGGCCGCGCGGAACGCGGCCGGGTCCGGGCCGGCGAGCAGCGCGGTTGCGGGCTCGGCCGGAGTGCGGACTCCGGCCAGGGCGGGGGCATCGGTCATGGCGGGGACTTCCGTCTCTGTGCGCATCAGTAATTGCCCAGTCCGCCGCAGACGTTGAGCGCCTGCGCGGTGATCGACGCCGCCACGTCGGAGACGAGGTAGCCGACCAGCCCCGCGACCTCCTCCGGGGTCGAGTATCGGCCGAGCGGGATCTTCGCGTTGAACTTCTCGTGGATCTCCTGCTCGCTCACCCCGTAGTGGCCCGCGTAGCCCTGACGGACCCGCTGCGCCATCGGTGTCTCCACATAGCCGGGGCACACGGCGTTGACCGTGATGCCGGTCTTCGCGAGCTCCTTGCCGACGGCCTTGGTGAAGCCGATGACGCCGTGCTTGGACGCGGAGTACGGCGCAGCCAGCTCGACGCCCTGCTTGCCCCCCGTGGAGGCGATGCTGACGATCCGGCCCCAGTCGCCGTCCCGCATCCGGCCGGTGCTCAGCACCTCACGGGTGACGCGGAACGTGCCGTTGAGATTCGTCTCGATCACGTCGTCCCACAGCGCGTCCTCGATCTCGGCCGTCACCCCGCCGCCACCGCGGCCCGCGTTGTTGACGAGGATGCCGATCCGTCCGTACGCGGCGACCGCCTCACGCACCGCAGCCTGGATCTGGGCCACCGAGGTCACATCGCAGACCGTGCCGGAGACCTCGAGGCCCTCCGCGCGCAGCCGCTTCACCACGGCCCGCACATCCTCCTCGTTCCGGGCGACGCCGAACACGGCGATCCCCTGCCGGGCCAGAAGTTCGGTCACCGCGAGGCCGATCCCGCTGGTCGCGCCGGTGACGAAGGCGACCCGTCGTCCCGTATCTGTCATCGTGCTCTCCCGTCGGTCGTCCGAGTGGGTCGACCGTGGCGCCGGGTCCTTGCGCGGTTCTCGACTCCGCCTCGAACACCAGCCGTTCGAGCCGCTGTCGACGAGGGGTTGAGCGGGCGGCGCGACCGTGAGCGGGACCGAGCGTGTGACACGAGCGAGGAGGATCCGTGGCGGAGCAGACGATTCCGGACGTACGGAAGTCGGTGACGGTGGCGGCCGCGCCCGAGGAGTGCTTCAAGGTGTTCACCGAGCGGCCCAAGGACTGGTGGCCGCCGTCCCATGTCCTGCTCAAGAAGGAGCGGGTCGGCCTCGCCTTCGAGGGCGGGGTCGGCGGGCGCTACTACGAGTGGGACGTGGAGGGCAACGAGATCACCTGGGGCCGCATCCTCGAGTGGCAGCCGGGACGCCGCCTCGTGATGACCTGGCGGCTCGACGGCAACTGGCAGTCCATCCCCGACGACGAGCGGGCCAGTGAGATCGAGGTGACCTTCGCCCCGGCCGACGGGGGCGGCACCGCGGTCGAGCTGGCGCACATCAAGCTGCACAAGCACGGTGAGGGTGCACAGCGGATCTTCCAGGCGCTCGACGGTCCGAGCCCGGGGGAGACCCTCGAGCGGTTCGCCAAGCTCTTCTGAGATCCCGCTCCGGCCCGGCATCCGTGCCGGAGCGGACCGGCATGATCCGGCACGGCTCGGGGCCCCGGTCGACGTCGACCGGGGCCCCGAGCCGTGCCCGTGTCCGCGTTCCGGAGATCAGTCCGCCACGGCCTCGATGATCGAGACGACCGGGTCGGCGGTCCCGATGACCTTGGTCACCGTGAAGCCGGCAGCACCCAGGATCTCCTCGAACTCCGGCAGGGTGCGCTCCTTGCCGTTGAACACCGTCATCATCATCATGTCGATCGTCTTGCTGACGTGCGGGTCGTTCCCCGCCGGGATGACGGCGTCGATGACGAGCAGCTTGGCGCCCTTCGGCATGCCCTCGCGGGTCGCCTTCAGGATGCGCAGGCCGTTCTCGTCGCTCCAGTCGTGGAGGATCGCCTTCAGGAAGTAGATGTCACCGTCGCCCGGAACCGACTCGAAGAAGTTGCCCGGCTCCGTCTTCCAGCGGCCCGCCACCTGCGGCTCGTCGAGCAGGTGCTCCTGGAGCACGGTCTCCTGGTCGTAGAGCACACCCGTGATCGTCGGGTGCTGGGTCAGCACCGAGAGCAGCAGTCCTCCGCGACCGCCGCCGACGTCGACGACCTTGGCCCCCTCGGGGAAGGGGTACGTCTCGGCGACCAGATCGGTGAACTGACCGGAGAAGGCCGCCGTGCCCGCGTTGAAGACGGTCGCCTCCTCCGGGTGGGAGCTCAGCCACTGGAAGAACGGCGCGCCGTACATCTCGTCGAAGACCGTACTGCCCTTGCGCACCGTCTCGTTGAGCTTGCCGATAGGCCCCCAGAACAGCTCGTGGCCCAGCATCAGGAAGCTGTCACGTACGGAGTTCGGGACGCCGGTACGCAGCAGATCGGCCGACGGCGTGAGGTGGAAGCGGCCCTCCGCGTCCTCACGGAAGACCTCCCTGGTCGCCAGGTAGCGCAGCAGCCGCCGGACGTAGGGGCCGTGCAGACCGGTCAGTTCGCCGAGCTCGGCCGGCGTGCGGGGACCGTCGGCGAGGTGATCGGCGATCTTCGCCTCCGCAGCCGTGTAGAGCGAAGCGGAATACAGGAAACCCACCATGTGCACGGTCAGCTCAGCGGCGAGCTCCGCACGGTCGGACTCGGTTGCAGCCATGTGACCCTCCGTTGTCGGCTACCCCGGCCGGGCGGCCGGACGGCACGTCGTTCGACGCGCGACGGGGCACCACGGTGCACGCAGCGGCATGAGCGGCGGCGGGGGCCGGGTCGTACGCCGCATGAGCCGCAGGAGCCGTATGCGTAAGAGACCGGTCGCCGCAGCACCCGTCGGACCGCGGTCCGGTCCACGGCGATCCACAACTCCTGCGAGGGCGCCGGCCCACCCGCCCCCGTACGCCGGGTGCGGCCGTCCCCGAAAAACGGGTGCCGCGACCACGTTGCACCTCCGGCTACGGTCCCGGTCTGGTGCTGTGACCGGATGGGTTCACCGGCTCGCGACGCCCTGCACGGCGCTCCCCCTGGCTTCGCCGGGAGGCGCCCGCACGCTGCGTTGTCGAACCGCCCGAGTACATCCGGTACGAGGGCGATCTCCCCCACCGGCTTGCGATACGTCCCCTCAGCCCCAAGGGGCCGGGGGAGACCCCATGTCCTTGGCCCCGAGGGGCCGGGAGACCCCATGCCCTCGGCCGCAAGGGGCCGGGGGAGACCCCATGTCCTTGGCCCCGAGGGGCCGGGGGAGACCCCATGCACCGGACGCCGCGAGCTTCCCGGCAAACCCATCCGGTCACAGCACTAGCGGCGTTGCACCCGGCTTCGAGGGCCGCTCGGCACCGTGGGGCGACGACGTGCACGCGAGGCGTTCACCACAGGAGGTCACGAGGATGCCTGCCGCCATACAAGAGGAGACCGGGTTGGCCGCGGCCGCCGACAAGCTGCGGGCCCTCGCGGCCGAACACGCCGCAGCGGCGGACGTCACCCGGCGGCTCGCCCCGGACGTCACGGAAGCGATCCGGGAGTCGGGCTTCGCCCGGCACTTCGTGGCCTCCCGTTGGGGCGGCACGGAGGGCACCTTCGACGAACTGACACGGGCCGTCACCGCCGTCGGGGAGGGCTGCGCCGCCACCGCCTGGTGTGCCTCGCTCGCCGCGTACTCGGCGCGGTTCGCCTCGCATCTGCCGGAGGATGGACACCGCGCCGTCTGGGGCGAGGGCCCCGACACGGTGATCGCCACTGCCCTGATGCCCGCCGGGCGGGCCCGTGCGGTGGACGGGGGATGGTGCCTCAACGGCCGCTGGAGCTATGTGAGCGGTGTCGACTTCGCCGACTGGGCGCTCGTGTGCGCGGCCGTGGCCGGCGCCGAAGGACCGCCGCAGCTGCGTTTCTTCGCGCTTCCCCGTGGCAGCTGGACCGTGCAGGAGACCTGGGACAGCGTCGGCATGCGGGCCACGGCGAGCAACACCGTCGTCCTGGACGAGGTGCTGGTGCCCGCGCATCTCTCCTTCGACCGTACGGACATGCTGACCGGGCGCAACGAGACGTCGTCCGCCCCCTGCCACCGGGTGCCGTTCCAGGCGGTCGGCGGACTGACCTTCATCGCCCCCGTGGTGGGCGCGGCCACGGGAGCACTGGCCGCCTGTGCCGCCACCATGACCGGCCGGCGGCGGAACCATGCGGGTGAAACGGTCCTGGTGCGTGCATCGGGCCGGATCGACGCGGCCCGCCACCTCGTGACCCAGAACGCCCACGTCATCGACGAACGCCGGTTCACGCCCGAGCTGATGGCCAGGAACGAGCGCAACGCGACGTTCGCCGCCGAACTGCTCCAGGAGGCGGCAGGTCTGCTGATCCGGGGCGCGGGCACCGGCGGCCTCGGCGAAGGGCACCCCCTCCAGCGGTTCTGGCGCGACATCACCTCCGCAACCAGCCATGTCGCCCTGCAGTACGACACCGCGGCGCGCAAGAACTACTCGGCCGTGCTGCTCGGGCCCGAGGAGGCCTGACGCCCAGGGTCTTTCGTTCGGATCGGGCTGGATCAGTGTGCGTGCCGGGGCCCGCGAGCCCGGCAAGATCCAAACGAGAGGCCCCAGCAGGGGCCCGTGTCAGCCGGTGGACTCCATCAGGTCGTAGGCGCACGCCCCGTCGATGGACTCCCTGATGACGTCGGCGTGGCCCGCGTGGCGGGCCGCCTCGCCGATCAGATGGAGCAGAATCCACCGGACGGTGCGTGGCTCGTCGGTCGGTCCCCACGGAGTGACCGGCATCGGCACCCGCTGCCCGAGGCCGGGCAGTGCGCGCACGGCCCGCGCGACCTCGTCCCCTACCCGGCGATGCTCGCGCACCAGATCGGCCGTGCTCTCGCCGTCCCGGGGCAGGAACTCCGAGGCGCCGTCCCGGCCGGTCCAGTCGGCGCCCTCACCCCGCAGCACCGGGATCCAGGCCGGCTCGCCGAGCACGGCGTGCGTCAGCAGTCCGGCCAGGGACAGCGCGCTCGCGCTCGGCGTGCTGCGTGCCTGTTCGTCGGTCAGCCCGCCCACGGTCCGGCGCAGTGCCGTGCGCTGCTCCTCCCAGCAGGCCAGCAGCGCCTCGCGCTCCTCGGTTTCCCTGTCCGCCAGGACCGGCATCTCCGATCACCCTCTTCCTCTTCCTCGTGCCGTGCTTCCCCGTGTTCCCCGGAGCGGCCCGCCGTCCCGGGTGCCGGTCGGTCGCGCGCCGGCCGGCACCCGGGACAACGCCACGAAGATCACGAAGACACGGCACCGGGGCCGTAGCGCCTCTCAAGGCCGTATCGAGGCGCCGTTGCCACCGTGGACGGCGGATGCGCGCCACCAGTCGCGATGGCGCGCCGATAGCGGAAGGAACCCGACGTGTCCCGAGCGCCGCGGTCGACCGACCGGAGCGTCAGTGCCGACCTCTACGTCGAGGTGCAGCAGTTCTACGCACGGCAGATGCCACTGCTCGAGGAGCGCAGGCTCGAGGAGTTCCTGGAGACCCTCACCGAGGACGGCTCCATCGAGCACCGTCCCGGCGGGTGGAGGCTGGAGGGCCGGGAGCAGCTCCTCAAGGAGATGCAGGCACGCCGGGGCGACGCCGAACGGCCGCTCGTGGGCGAGATCTCCGCGCGCGAGGCCCGGGAGCAGAACATCGCGTACTACGACGGGCTGGTCTACCGGTACTGGTTCGACCGGATGCGCATCGAGCCCGCCGACGACGACACGCTTCACGTGAGGTACCAGGCGATGGTCAGCATGACCGACCGGGCGGGCAAGGTCAGCTTCGAGCCGACCACCACGGTGGAGGACGTCCTGGTCCGCGTCGACGGAGTTCTCCACACCCGTTCCCGGGTCGTCACACACGACTCGCCCAGCTGGGCCGACAAGATCCACAACCCGTCCTGAGCCGACGGTCCGCCCCGACCGCCGCATCCGGGCGGCCGCCCTGCCGAGGCGGCAGTCCGGCCGCGCCCGCCCCGAGACCATCCACAGCCCGCACCCCGCGGAGGTATCCGATGTCCGCCTGCCCCGTGTCCGACGTCTTCCCCTTCTCAGGATCGACCTACCGCGGGCCCGCCCCGCAGTACGCCGCACTGCGCGCCGAACAGCCGGTGGTGCGCGTGCACACGGCGGGTGGCGTGGACGCCTGGCTGATCACCCGCTACGAGGACGTACGGGCGCTGTCGGCCGACCCCCGGCTGAGCCGTGCGCTCGCCTGCGGACCCGGCGCGCCCCGGATCGGCGGCACCATGCACACCACACCGGAAATGATCATCTCGCTGGACTCGCCCGAGCACTCCCGGCTGCGGAAGCTGGTGGCCGGCGCCTTCACCCTGCGACGCGTCGAGCGGATGCGTGCCGGGGTGCAGAAGGTCGCCGACGAACTCCTCGACGACATGCTGGCCCAGCAGGGCCCGGTCGACCTGGTGCAGCAGCTCGCCGTCCCGCTGCCGCTGACGGTGATCGGCGAACTGCTCGGCGTACCGCCGCAGGACCTGCGGGACTTCGAGAAGTGGGCCCGGGCCTTTGCCACCGTCGACGACCGCGCCGGGGGCGAGGAGTCCCTCAACGGCCTCGCCAAGCTCAGCGAGTACATCGTCGGACTGGTCGCGGACAAGCGTGCCAACCCCACGGACGACATGCTCTCCGAGCTGATCGCGGCCCGGGACAACGACGACCGGCTCAGCGAACAGGAGCTTGTGACCTTCGGTTTCACCCTGATCGGCGCCGGCTTCGACACCACGGCGAACCAGCTCGCCAACTCCGTGCTCGCCCTCATCGCGGACCACCGCGACCAGTGGCAGTGGCTCGCGGAGGACCGCAGCCGCATCCCGGTTGCCGTCGAGGAACTGCTGCGGCACGTCAATCTGTTCGCCACCGACACCTCCGGCTTCCCGCGCATCGCTGCCGAGGACATCGAGGTCGGCGGCGTGACCATAGCCAAGGGCGACGCCGTGCTGCTCTCCCTGGCCTCGGCCAACCGGGACGACCGCGTCTTCCCCAACGCCGACCGCCTCGATCTGGCCCGTGGGCACAACCCGCACATCTCCTTCGGCCACGGACTGCACTACTGCCTGGGCAAGCACCTCGGCCGGATGGAGATGGAGATCGCCCTGGACGGACTGCTGCGCCGCTTCCCCGGCCTCCGGCTCGCCGTGCCGCAGGAGGAACTGCCCTGGCACAACGGCGAGATCAACCACACCCTGACCAGCCTGCCGGTCGTCTGGGAGGACTGAGCCCGTGGCCACCGCCGCCCTTCCGCTGCTGCGGGCGCGAGAGGACCCCGATCTGCCCCGGCGGTTCGCACGCTCCGCCGCGGTCACCGGTGCCGGGGCGTGGATGCGTACGTCCGTGGTTGCCGGGTGGCTGGACGAGCGCCGCCGCGCCCACCGCTTCGACGTACGGCGCATCCCGTTCGCCGGGCTCGACGGCTGGTCCTTCGCCTCCGGCACCGGCAACCTGACGCATCGCAGCGGACGCTTCTTCACCGTCGAGGGACTGCGGGTCACCAGGGACTCTGGCCCGTTCCCCGCCTGGGAACAGCCCGTCATCCGGCAGCCCGAGGTCGGCATACTCGGCATCCTCGCCAAGGAGTTCGACGGCGTCCTGCACTTTCTGATGCAGGCGAAGATGGAGCCCGGCAACCCCAACCTGATCCAGCTGTCACCGACCGTCCAGGCCACGCGGAGCAACTACACCAAGGTCCACCGGGGCGCGGACGTGAAGTACCTCGACCACTTCCTGAGGCCGGAGCGGGACCGGGTGCTGGCCGACGCGCTCCAGTCCGAGCACGGATCGTGGTTCTTCCGCAAGAGCAACCGCAACATGATCGTCGAGGTCTCCGGCGATGTGGCCGTCGAGGACGACTTCTGCTGGCTGACCCTCGGCCAGCTCGGTGAACTGCTGCGGCAGGACAACGTCGTCAACATGGACGCCCGCACGGTACTCGCGTCCGCCCCGGTGGACGCCGATTCCGCGGGCAGGGCCCTGCGCTCCGACACGGAGCTGCTGTCCTGGTTCACCGCCGAGCGGGCCCGCCACGAGGTGACCGCGGAGCGGATCCCGCTCGACCGGGTGACCGGCTGGCGGCGCGGCCCCACGGAAATCGCCCACGAACACGGGCGCTACTTCCGGGTGGTGGCGGTCTCCGTGGCGGCAGGCAGCCGCGAGGTCACCGGCTGGACCCAGCCCCTGATCGAGCCCTGCGGCCGGGGTGTCACCGCGTTCCTCACCCGACGCATCGACGGCGTACCGCACGTCCTGGTGCATGCCCGGGTGGAGGGCGGTTTCCTCGACACCGTCGAGCTCGGTCCCACCGTCCAGTGCGTACCGGAGAACCACGCGCACCTCGATCCGGCCGACCGTCCGCCCTTCCTCGAGACGGTCATGCGCGCCGGCCCCTCACGGATCCGCTACACGGCCGTCCACTGCGAGGAGGGCGGCCGGTTCCTCAACGCCGAGAGCCGCTACACGATCGTCGAGGCGGACGGAACCGAGGCGCCCCTCGATCCGCCGCCCGGCTACTGCTGGACCACCCCGGGCCAGTTGCGGGCCCTTACCCGGCACGGCCACTACCTGAACGTCCAGGCGCGCAGCCTGCTGTCCGTGCTCGGCACCGGCGCGGCCGTGCTCTAGTGCCGCGTCAGCCAAGGTCTGCCCCGTCGCGACGCCAGGCCTTGCCTGATGCGGCAGCAGCGCGGTGCGCCGGAAGGGTTCACCGGCTCGCGATGCCGTGCAGGCACTGCCCCGGCTGCCGCTGGGAGGCGCCCGCGACGGAGCCGGGGAGTGTCCTCATCCCCTGGCGAATGATCCCCCCGGCCCTGGCGGGCCCGGGGAGACCTCGAGGGCCCGACGCCGCGAGCTTCCCGGCAGACCCTTCCGGTCACGGCACTAGCGCCGACCGAGCGCGGCGCGAGCGGCGGCTCTCATGCTTGCCACGCAGGACCCCTGTTTCGCAACCGCCCTGACCAGGTACGGAGGAGAACCATGGCATCCGGATCGACAGCCGCGATCCCGGGCAAGGCCCGCGAGATACGACTGGCCAGGCACCTCGAGGGTGAACTCACCCTCGAACACTTCGACCTGGTCGAGGTGGAGGTGCCGGAGCCCGGGCCCGATGAGGTCGTCGTGCGGATGGACCATCTCGGGGTGGCAGCGGCCTACCAGGATCTGATGCGTACCGACTGCCAGCTGCCGCTGCCGCCGTACCGGGTGGGCGGGCGCATCGGCGGCGGTGAGACCGGCACCGTCGTCCGGTCCAACAGCCCGGACCTGGCCGTCGGCGACCTCGTCCAGAGCATGACCGGCTGGTGCGAGTACGCCGTCGGCCCGGCCGGGTCCTTCTTCAAGCTGCCCCCCGGACTCTTCCCGAGCACCTCCTACTTCCTGTGCCAGGGGCCGACCGCCTACTACGGCATGGCCGACCTCGCGCGCGCCGGTGAGGGCGACGTGGTCTTCGTCTCCGGCGCGGCCGGCGGTGTCGGGTCGCTCGCCGGTCAGATCGCCAAGTGCCGCGGCGCGGCCCGGGTCATCGGCAGCGCGGGCAGCAAGGAGAAGGTGGCCTACCTGGTCGACGAACTGGGCTACGACGCCGCGTTCGACTACCACGAAGGACCGGTCGTCGAACGGCTCAGGGAGCTCGCCCCTGACGGCATCAACGTCTTCTTCGACAACGTCGGCGGCGAGCAGTTCGAGGCGGCGCTCCAGGTCGCCGCCCCACACGCCAGGTTCGCCCTCTGCGGTGCGCTTTCCGTCCAGAACGGCGGTGGCAGGGACGCCTTCCCGCGGCTCGACCTGATGACGGCGATCACCCGGCACGTCGAACTCCGGCCGTTCGCCTGCTACCACACCCCGGAGCAGATCGGCGCGTGGATCCAGCACTTCGCCACCTGGCTGGGAGAGGGCCGCTTCGTCTTCCCCCAGACCGTCGTCGAGGGCGGCATCGAAGCCGCGCCCCAGGCCCTGATCTCGTGCCTGAAGGGCGCCTACCGGGGCAATGTCTCGATCGCACTCTGAGCCGGTCGCGGGCCTGTCGCCGGGGGCCGGGCCCGCCCACCCGCTCGTCCAGTTTCTGCACAGAGGGGAATTGCCATGACAGCAGCGGGCGCATCCAAGGACGCCCCCCGCAAGGCCGGCCGGAGGGAATGGATCGGTCTGGCCGTCCTCGCGCTCCCGGCCATGCTCATCGCGATGGACATGACCGTGCTCTACCTCGCGGTCCCGCAGCTCAGCGCCGATCTCGCCCCCGGCAGTTCCCAACTGCTGTGGATCCTGGACGTATACGGATTCCTCGTGGCGGGCTGCCTCATCACCATGGGCACCCTCGGCGACCGGATCGGCCGCCGGCGGCTGCTGCTCATCGGTGCGGGCGCGTTCGGTGTCGCCTCCGTGCTGGCGGCCTGGTCGAACAGCGCCGAGATGCTCATCGCCACCCGTGCGCTGCTCGGCGTCGCCGGTGCCACGCTGATGCCGTCGACGCTGGCCCTGATCCGCAACATGTTCCCCGATCCGGCCCAGCGGACGACCGCCATCGCCGTGTGGATGACGAGCTTCACCGTCGGCATGACCCTCGGTCCGCTGGTCGGCGGCGCGGTTCTGGAGGCCTGGTGGTGGGGCGCGGTGTTCCTGCTCGCCGTTCCGCCGATGGTGCTGCTGCTCATCGCGGGACCGGTGCTGCTCCCCGAGCACCGTGACCCCTCGCCCGGCCGGCTCGACCTGGTCAGCGCCGCTCTCTCGATCGTCGCCACGGTCGCCTTCGTGTACGGCGTGAAGGAGATCGCCAAGGACGGCGCGGGCGCGGTGCCGGTCGTCGCCCTGGTCGCGGGAGTGGCCCTCGGCGTGGTGTTCGCCCGGCGGCAGCGCCGTCTCAGCGACCCCATGCTGGACCTGAAGCTGTTCTCGGACCGGGCCTTCAGCGCCTCGCTGGGCACCCTGACGCTCACCCTGTTCGCGATGTCCGGAGTGTTCTTCTTCCTCTCCCAGTACATGCAGATGGTGCTGGGGCTCACCCCCTTCCAGGCAGGGCTGTGGACGCTGCCCCAGGCGGGCGCGATGATCGTCGTCGCCGGGGCGACGCCTTCGCTGGTGCAGTTCCTCCGCCCCGCCTATGTGATGGCCGCAGGACTGGGTATCGCGGTCGTGGGCTTCCTGATGTTCACCCGGCTCGACGGCTCGGACGATCTGTGGCTCCTGGTGACGGGGTCGGTCGTCCTGTCGATCGGTGTCGGCCCGATGACCATCATGGGTGTCGACATGATCGTCGGGGCCGCTCCGCCCGAGCGCGCGGGCGCGGCCTCGGCGATCTCCGAGACCAACCAGGAATTCGGGATGGCGATCGGCGTCGCGGTGCTCGGCAGCGTCGGCACCGCCGTCTACCGCGGCGCGCTGGAGGACTCCATGCCCGCCTCCGTACCCGCGGAAGCGGCGAGCGCCGCCCGTGACACGCTCGGTGGGGCCCTGGAAGCGGCGTCCGGGCTGCCGGGAGCGGCCGGGACGGAGCTCGTGGCGGCCGCGCGGCAGGCCTTCACCCAAGGTCTGCACGTCAACACGGTCATCAGCGCGGTGCTCGTGGCCGGTGCGGCGGTGCTGGTCGCCGTGCTGCTGCGGCAGGTGACGCCCAGGAACGCCGAGGAGGCCTCGGCGGAGGGCGAGGGCGACGCGGCGGACACCGGTCATGACTCCGCGCAGACCGGCGAGGGACGGCGACCGGCGACGGCAGCCGAGGAATCCGGAGCGGAAGCGAGCGTGGAACCCGTCCGCTGAACCAACCTCCCCTCGGGAAGCGCCCGGCGTCCGCAGCGGCACGGCCTCACGGCCTCGCGAAGGAGGCCGGGCGCTTCCGGCGTTGCCGCCGCCGATGACGGGCCGGACCGCGCAGGAGCCGACCGGACCCGGCGGCCCTGCGCACCGACGCGGAAGCGCGTGCGGGCACCGATGCGAGGGTGAATGCGGAACCCGTGACCCGCCCCCCGCCGTGGACCGGGGGCAGGTGTCCGCCCGGCATCCGGCGCGGCACGGGCCGCCAGCGTCCGCGAAGAACACGGGCTACCGGTGCGGCGGGCGTTTCCGTGGCCCCCGCTCCGACACGGCCGGAGTGCATGCCGAGGGCCGGGAGTCCGGTCGTGGCGAGGTGGTGGGCGGGAGGCCGGTGGCCGTGCCGAGGGACGACGGAGAGCGCGGCGCGCCGGGGGCCGTCGGTGACGTGCCGGACCAGCAGCGCGAGCCGGTTCCGGGTGTGGCGACCAGTGGCAGGACGGCCGCAGGGAATCCGGCCAGGGCGAAGAGGGTGACCACGCGGGCCTCCCGGGCCGGGACCGGGTCGGTGCGCCACGCGGGCGGCCGGTGGGAGCGGATCAGAGAACGACGCGAAAGTGCGTGGTCAGGCGCAGATCGTCGCCGAGGACATGGAAGGCCAGGCCGGGCGGCTGGTCGCGGTCCGCGGGGCGCTCCCCCTCCCAGGGCAGGCGCAGGGTCCAGGTGACTGCGGGCCCGACGACCAAGGGACGCGCGGCGAAGACGGAGGCCGCGGCGGTGTGTGCGTGGCCGGTGAGCACGGCGACGACGCGCGGGTGCCGGGCCAGCACATCGGCCAGCCGTTCGGGCTGCTCGAGCCTTCCGGAGTCGGGCAGCGGGTGGTGGAGCTCGACCGGCGGCTGGTGGAAGGCGATCAGCGCCGGGGTGTCCGCGGGCAGGCCGGCGAGGGTGCTGTCCATCCAGGCGAGCGTCTGCTCGTCGAGGCGTCCTTCGTCACGGCCCGGGATCGTCGAGTCGCACATCAGGACGGCGACGCCGGCGATGTGGTGGACCCGGTTGACGGGAGCGTCACTCGGGGGCTCCCTGAGGAGGGCCTTGCGGTAGGCCGGTCGGGCGTCGTGGTTGCCCGGACACAGGAGAACCGGGAACGGAGCGGTGAGGATACGGGCCGCCTCCTCGTACTCGGCCTCGTCGCCGTGGTCGGCGACGTCGCCCGTGACCAGCAGGGCGTCGACCGGGCGCGGCAGGGCCCTCAGATGGTCCATGACGCGGGTGGCGCGCCGGGTCGCTCGTTCGCTGCCGTCCAGATGCAGGTCACTGATCTGTGCAAGCAACACCGTCATCGATCCGTCCCCCCATCGGCCGCCGCGGGCCGTCGTCGTCTCATGGGGTGGCTACGGCCAAGCCCCTGATGTCTAACGGTAGTTTTCGTTTTGGCGTTAGAGACTGTAGGGGTGCGGCATGGATGTGATCAAGTGGTCGCCGACGGATCGCGGCGCGTGGGGCGCGCGGCGAACGAGGCAGGGGAGGGGAGGGAGTTGACCGTGGAGCGCTGGCCGGCACTGGAACTGGCGAGCACGATCCGCCATGACGGGGACGGCGGAGTCACCGACGACCTGGCCACCCTCGAAGGGGCGGCCCGATGGGTCCGGGCGCAGGGCGATCTGCTGGGCTGCCACGTCGCGGTGACCGGGATCGTCGTCGACGAAGGGCTCAGGGACGGGCTCGTCGAGCTGCGGCAGGCGATCAGGGCGCTGTTCGCCCGCGTGGTCGGTCCAGCTCCCCCCAGTCCGGCGGACGCCCACCGTCTCCTGCCCGTGGACGTCGCGCTGGAGCGTCTCAATGCGGTGGCTGCTCGGGAACGTGTCGCTCCCCAGCTGCACTGGGCGCCCGGGACGTCCCCGCAGGTCGGTTTCCGGTCCGCCGAGCGCGATCCTGCCGTGCGCCTGCTCGCGGCCCTGGCGCGCGCCGCCGTCGACTTCCTGAGCGGACCGGTGCGCGAGCAGCTGCGCGCCTGCACGGCGCCCCGTTGCGTGCGCTACTTCGTCAAGGGTCACGGCCGCCAGGAGTGGTGCAAACCGTCGTGCGGCAACCGCGCCCGCGCAGCCCGGCACTACCGGCGACGGCGCACCGGGGCCGGGGACGGCTCCGCACCGGGCTGATACGGCCGGCCCACGGCCGTCCGTGACGCGCGGAGGGCGGAGCACGGGACACCGGGCGTACGGCTGCGCCCTGCGGCGGGCGAGCCCTGCCACTGCCGCGACGCCCGCTCCGGTCTCCCCTTCAGGACGCGGTGCGTCGGGCCGCTATCCTCACGAGCGCCCTCCGGCCGGGGCCTCCCTGGTCGTCGTGCACCACCGAGGTACCCGCGCTGCTGAAGCCGTCACCACTGAGCACGGCCCGCTGCTCGATGTCCACCCAGCCGGCGCACCGGCCCTGCTCGTCGAAGACCGGCTCCGCCACCTGGAAGGTGAACGAGCCGTCGCCCGTCGCCCGCCATGTCCCGGCGCCACCCGACGCCAGGAAAACGCGTCCGTCCACGGTGAAGTGCAGAACGCCCGGGTACGTACCGCTCGGCCTGGTCACCCGGGCCGTCCAGGCCCCGGCCACCGGCGTCCTCCATGGCTGCTCGGTCCGGGCATTCATGGAATGCACGATGGGCCGCCCGACTCGAGCGACGGTCGAGACGCGCACGCGACAATGCTCCGCATGCCCGTGATCTCGCAGCGCACCCTGAACAGGACGCTCCTCCAACGCCAGTTGCTGACCGCCCGTGTCTCCACGGCCCCGCTCCAGGCGGTCGGGCATCTGGTGGCCCTGCAGGGTCAGGAGCCCGACGCACCGTACATCGGCCTGTGGACGAGACTGACGGACTTCCGGCACGACGACCTGACCTCACTGCTCCACGACCGGTCCCTGGCCCGCGCCAAGCTGCTCCGCAACACCCAGCACCTGGTCACGGCACCGGACTTCGCATGGCTGCAGCCGCTTCTCGAACCCGTCCTCGGCCGTGCCAGGCAGGGTGCCTTCGGCAGGGCTGTCGCGGGAATCCCTGCCGACGAACTCCGCGCCGCAGGGCGGGACCTCCTTGCCGGGGAGCAGCTGACGCGGCCCCAGCTGGGGCGCCGGCTCGCCGAACGCTTCCCGGGCCGCGACACCACCGCCCTGGCCTATGTGGTGCAGTCCCTGGTCGCCCACATCCACCCGCCGCCGAGCGGTACCTGGGGCCATCGCGGCGCCACACCGCTGACACTCGCCGACAGCTGGCTCGGCCTGCCGATGGAGACGGAGCCCCGGATCGAGACGATGATCCTGCGCTATCTGGCCGCCTTCGGGCCCGCCGGCGTCGCGGACGTCCAGGCATGGTCCGGCCTGACCAGGCTGCGGGAAGTCGTCGACGCGCTGCGCCCGAAGCTGCGGGTCCACCGGGACGGGCAGGGCAAGGAGCTCTTCGACCTTCCCGACGCCCCGCTCGCCGATCCCGATCTGCCCGTGCCCGTAAGGTTCCTGCCCGCCTACGACAACCTCGTCCTCGGGCACGCCGACCGGACCCGCGTGATCGGCGACGAGGACCGTGTGCGTGTCATCACCGGAAGCGAGGTGCGGCCCACGTTCCTCGTCGACGGGGTCGTCCACGGGGTCTGGACGCTCAAGGACACGACGCTGCGGATCGAGCCCTACCGGCCGCTGGCCGCCGCGGAGGCCGCCGAGGTCGAGCAGGAGGCGCACCGACTGCTCGCCTTCGTCCTCGCGGCCCCGGCGGCCAAGGGCAGGCGCCGGACCGCACCGGCCGGGGACCCGGCGGTCGTGTTCGCCTGAGTGCCGGACGGTGGGGGTCCTTGCCGCGGTGACCGGCGGCACGAGCCGATCCGTGGCGTCGCCCGGCACGGCCGGGCCGCCGATCGAGGCGGCCACGGCACGTGCGCGGTCCGGGTGACGGTCGTTCACCACGACGCGTGCCGCCCTCGGCGGCGAAGCGCCGGCACAGTGCCTCGCCGATGCCGCGGCCGGCCACCGGCGACCACCACTCCCGCACCGTGCAGCCGCGGTGACCGGCGGCTCCAGCCGGTCGGCGGACCCGTCCACGGACGGAACCCACCCCGTTCAGGGGGTGGGCAGCACCAGTACCTCGTAAGGAGTGGACGGAGTCGGCACGGTCATGTTGATACGGGAGTTGGGCACATAGAGCCGGTTCCCGTGCACCGCCACCGCCGAGGGGGCGTCAAACCGCGCGTCCCGGATGCGCAGGACCACGTCGCCGCGGGTGCCGGCCCGGTCGAGCCGGACCACAGCAAGGTGGTGCTCGATCCCCACGGCCGCGTACAGGGTCGTGCCGGACAGCGCCAGGCCGTCCGCCCGAAGCCGCTCGCCCCCCAGACCCACCTCCGTCGTCACGCCCGTCGCCGGATCGGTCCGGAAGAGGATGCCCTCACCGGCGTGGGCGATGATCAGTCCCGTGCCGTCGGGGGTCCTTTCGATGCCCGTCACATTGAAGCCCTCGCCGTAGGCGACGTCGCCGGTGAGGGGGATGCGCTCGACCGCGTCCGGTCCCGGCAGGGCGCCGTCCTGGCCGAACGGAAGGCGGTAGAGCACCGGTACGAAGGCGTCGGTGAACCAGGCGGCCTCCGGGGTGAGGACGACATCGGCGACCAGGGTGGGTCCGTCGGCCGCGAGCCGGTAGTGGGCCAGCGTCCGGCCGTCCGTCGCGTCCACGACTCGGGCGTCACCGGCGAAGGCACCTGCCACGAAGATCCGGCCGTGGTCGTCGACCCGTACACCCGCGGCCGGTGTGCCGGGACCCGGGCCGAGGGTCCGGCCACGACCCGTGGTCAGGTCCAGCCGGTGGATCGAACCGTCCGCCAGCGAACCGAAGTAGGCGACGGGATCCGCCCCGATCGTCAGGGACTCGGGCTGGAAGCCGTCGGGCAGCCGCAGCGGGGTGAGCGGGGTGCCGGGCACGGCGTCCGCGGTCCTCGTGTCGGTCATACGTCCGCTCCTCCTGTGCGTGCGCCGCTGCCCGTCGCATGGCGGTCGCCGCCATCGTCCGGGGCGCGGCTCGACGTGGCCTGGAGACCCGCTCCAGCACGCCGCACAGGTGCGCCCGCGCACAGGCCGATTCGAGCGGCCTTCGATCGCCGCTCCCTACCCTCCGGCCATGAGAATCCTGGTGAACACCGGCCCGTCCCACGGGCTGTACTTCCCCGTCGTGCCCATGGCCTGGGCCCTGCGCGCCGCCGGGCACGACGTCCTGGTCGCCGCCACCGACGGACTGCGGCCGCTGGTGCACGGTTCGGGGCTGCCGTTCGTGCCGGTTCCCGGCCCGAACCACACGAGCGAGGCGATGGTCACGGACAGGTCCGGGGAGCGGCTGGCGCCTCCGGAGGACGAGGCGGGAGTGCTCGAGCACATGGGCCGCGGCTTCGGCCGGCTCGCCGCCCACACCCTCGACGGCCTGTCGGACACGGCCCGCCGCTGGCGGCCCGATCTGATCCTGGGCGACGTCCACGCCTACGGGGCCGGACTCGTCGCCCGTGAGTGCGGTGTCCCCTGGATCGAGCACAGCATCGGGCTCGGATACCGGCACCGCCCCGTCATGGACAAGTGGGGTGCCGAGGAGCTGGCGCCCGAGCTGGAACGTGCCGGGCTGAGCGGGCTGCCCCAGGCCGATCTGACGCTCGATGTGTGCCCTTCGAGCCTCCGGGCCGAGGAGACGCCTGCCGCACGTCCGCTGCGGTACGCGCCCTACGACGCCCCCGGCACCATCCCCGGCTGGGTGTTCGAGGAACGCCGGCGGCCTCGTGTGCTCGTCAGCATGGGAACCGTGTGGCCGACGATCGGCGGGGTGCCGGTCCTGAGGAGTCTGGTCATCGCACTGGCCGGGCTCGACGTGGATCTCGTCGCCGCCGTTGCCGACCCGTACGTGGAACAGCTGGAACCGCTGCCGGCCGATGTCATCGGCGCCGGGTGGACCCCGCTCGGCTCCGTCCTGCCGGTCTGTGACGTGGTGGTGCACCACGGCGGCGGGGGACTGACGATGGCGGCACTGCGCGCGGGACTGCCGCAGTTGCAGGTCCGCTACCTCATCACGGCGGAGCAGTTCGACAGCGGCCGGAGGCTGGCCGAGCTGGGCGTGGGCCGGCAGGCGGTGACCGAACAGCTGGATCTGGACGCGGTGGTGGAGAGCGTACGGCTGCTGCTGAACGACAGCGGTTACCGGGAGCGCACACGGCGGGTGGCGGACGAGATCGCCGCCATGCCCCCCGCCACCGAACTGGTCCCGGTGATCGAGGACCTCGCCGGGAGGTGAGGGCCCGGGAACCGCAAAGGGGCCGGGGCAGCTGCCCCGGCCCCTGCACGCTGTGCGGTGGGTGCCCTCTCAGAGCTCGCGCTTCTGCTGGAAGCCGTTGATCTCGCGGAGCCAGGCCTCGTGGTCGACGACGCGGGCGAGCGCGTGGTCGGCGACCTCGGGGTGCGGCAGGACGAGGAAGCGTCCCTCCGCCATGCCCTCGAACACCGCATCGGCCACCTCGTCGGGGCCGATCGGCGCCGAGGTGAGACTGAGACCGCCGGACGAACCCGCCGCCGTGTGCATACCGGTGCGCACCCCGCGCGGGCACACGGCGTGCACCTCGATGCCTCGGTGCCGGTACGTGACCGACAGCCACTCGGCGAACGCCAGCGCCGCGTGCTTGGACACCGCGTACGGTGCGGAGCCCACCATCGTCAGCAGCCCAGCGGCGGAGACGACGGACACGAAGCGGCCGTGACCGCGCTCCAGCCAGTCGGGCAACAGGTCGCGGGCGGCCCGCACATGCGCCATCACATTGACGTCCATGGCCGTGGACCACCCCCCGTCCGGGACCTCGGGGCCACCGGCCGTGGCGATTCCGGCGTTGGCGCAGTAGACGTCGACGGGGCCGCCGAGCAGTTCGCGGGCGGCCGGCACGAGCCGATCCGTGGCGTCGCCCGGCAGGGCCAGGCCGCCGATCGAGGCGGCCACGGCACGTGCGCGGTCCGGGTGACGGTCGTTCACCACGACGCGTGCCCCCTCGGCGGCGAAGCGCCGGCACAGTGCCTCACCGATGCCGCGGCCGGCCCCGGTGACCACCACTCCGGCACCGTGCAGCACTTCCGTCGTGCCTCTCGCCCCCGGCTCCGCGGCCGTCATGGCCGGCCTGCCGACGAGGTGCCGGCACCGCCGGCCGGAGCCCGCAGGCCGAGTTCGAGGCAGTCCGCGTACCGGGGCAGCAGACCGGCGCTCCTGGCCTTCGCCAGCGTCGGCGCGGCCCGGTCCCGCGGGGACAGCACGGGCGTGATGTCGTCGGGAAGCGGCAGGGCGAGCGCCGGGTCGAGCGGCGACAACGCCCGTTCCCGTTCGGCGACATAGCCGGTGGACAGCAGATACGACACGGAGGTGTCGTCCTCCAGCGCGATGAACAGATGCCCCACTCCGACCGGCAGATACACGGCGCGGCAGTCCCTCTGGTCCAGGACCACGGAGTCCCATGCACCGAAGGTGGGCGAGCCGACGCGGGTGTCGACGACCACGTCCAGGGCCGTGCCCCGGGTGCAGTAGGCGTACTTGGCCATACCGGGGGGTGTGACGGTGTAGTGGACCCCCCGGACGACACCGCGCCGCGACAGGCTGTAGCTGCACTGTGCGACCGGGAACAACGGGCTCCCCAGGGCCTCGGTGAACGCCCGCTCCTGATAGGGCGAGAGGAACACGCCCCGGTCGTCACGGAACACCTCGGGGGTGAACGCCCACGCCCCCTCGACGGCGAGCTCCTGCGCCTTCACGCGAAGCCGCCGCTCATCGTTCCGCGCCGAGCACGCCGACGAAGAGCCCGGGACCGGCCTGGTCGTACGGGACGAACTCGACGGACAGACCGGCCCGGCGGAACGCGCCCTCGTACTCGTCGCGGGTGAAGAGCGTCATGATGTGGGTGTCGGTGAAGTGCTGGATCCCGGTGTCCGGTTCGGCCACGACGTAGTGCACCTCCATCCTGCTGGCGCAGCGCTCCGTGTGCCACACCGTGTGGGAGGTCCGGGAGATCGTGCGGCCGTCGACCTTCACCACATCACCGGCGACATAGCCGGGCAGGAAGGTGTCGGGGGACCACCACGGTTCGACGACGACCACACCGCCGGGGCTGAGGTTCCGGGCGAAGCTGCGCAGTGCCGAATCGAGTTCCTCGGCGGTGGCCAGATAGCCGACGGAGCTGAACATGCAGGTGATGGCGTCGAAGGAACGGTCCAGGGCGAAGTCCCGCATGTCTCCCTGGTGGATGCGCACCCCGTCGATGTTGGCCCGGGCGGCGCGGACCATGTCCTCGGACAGGTCCACGCCCTCCACATGTGCGAAGCACCCGGTGAAGTACTGCAGATGGGAACCGGTGCCACAGGCCACGTCGAGCAGGGACGTCGCTCCGGGATTGCGGTCGAGAATGCTCCGTACGGTGATCGCGGACTCGGCCGCGTAGTCCTTGCCGCGTCCTCGGTAGATCGCCTCGTATATGTCGGCGCGGTCGTACAGGTCGACCACGTCTGCCGCGTTCACGTGTCTCTCCTCCGTGGGGTCGCCGTCGACGAGCGGCCGGCGGCCCGTGAAGGGCGCCGGCCGCATGGTCCGGTCCGGACGGGCCCGACCGGACCGGCCAGGACCGGCCGGAGCGATCGGGACCGACCCGGACCGATCGGTGCGGGTCAGTCCTTGGACAGCTTGACGAGGACCTGACCGGTGTGGTCGCCCTTCAGCAGTCCGAGGAACGCCTTGGGAGCCTCCTCGGGACCGCCTTCGACCACCGTGTGCGGGAAGACGATGCGGCCTTCGCGCAGCCAGCGGCCGAAGTGCTCCTGCCAGTCGGTGAGCGAGTGGGGGGTGTAGGGGGTGCTGAACCCCCTGATGACCACGTCCTTGCTCACCGCCGGGTCCAGGTCCAGCGTCGGGTTCTTGCCGGACAGCGCGCCGCAGAGCATGAAGCGGGCGCCATGGGCCGCGTTCTGCATCGCCGCCTCGAACTGGTCACCGCCCACGGTGTCGAAGTACACGTCGATGCCGTCGGGTGCCAGCTCGGCCAGCCGTTCGGTCAGGGAGCCTTCCTTGTAGTTGAACGCGGCGTCGAAGCCGAGCTCCTTGACCAGGTACTCGACCTTGGCCGCGCTGCCGGCGCTGCCGATCACCCGCTTCGCGCCGAAGCACTTGGCGATCTGGCCGACGAGGGAACCGACACCGCCCGCGGCACCGGACACGAACACCGTGTCGCCCTCGCGGATGTCCGCACCCTTCATCCCCCAGAAGGCGGTCGGCCCCTGCTGGGCGAGGTAGTACTTGGGATCCGGCAGCAGGCTCGCATCCAGCTTGGTGAACTCGTCGGCGTCCGCGACGGCGTACTCGCGCCAGCCGAGGTTGTGCGACACCACGTCTCCGACGGCGAGCGCGTCGCTGCCCGACTCCACGACCGTACCGACGGAGGGGAACCACAGGGGTTCACCCACCTGGAAGGTCGGGAACGGCAGCTCGGGGTCGGGCTCGAGGCTGAGCATGAAGCTCATCGCGTACGCGAGCGCCATGTAGTCGTTGCGCACGAGCACTTCGCCGGCTGCCGGACGGCGCACCTCTGCCTCGACCACCTCGAAGTGGTCGAGGGTGATTTCGCCGTCGGGTCGTGCAGCCAGGCGCACTTCCTGCGCTGTGGAAGGAATCCGGGGGGTGTTCACGAGTGTCTCCTCGGTTACGGAGTGAACGCGGCCATCAGGCTATGGCGGCTTCGCTAGAGCGGCCCTTGAATCGGCCTGGAATGCCCGTCCACCCATGGGCCGAGGGAATTCGAGGCGCACGAAAGAGCGTGCAATCCCCGCCGCGCGCCCCAGGAGCGTGATCAGGGCGCGTGCACCGGGTCCCCCGGCCGGGGGGAACCCGGGGACCCGGCCGTCGTGGCGTGACTCAGGCGATACGGAACGCCGACCTGGGAATGCCTGCGCCGCCCGGAACAGGCACGTGTCGATCAGGCGCGGCAGACCCGCCCGGGGTCGGTCTTCGAGATCCGCACGAAATCCGACTCGCCCTCGTGGGTCGCGACATGATTTCCCTCGGCGTCGAAGATCTTCGACACGCCCTTCGCGTGGTATTTCTCGCCGCTCTGCCTGGCGTGGTCGGTGATTTCGGCATGTCCCTGCGGACTGCCGTCGGGGGACGGGAATGTCTCAATGATGCGGTACGAGAACGAGTTTCTGCCCGTGGGATACCAGTAGCCCGTGCCCTTGGGGCCTCCGCTGTTCTTGAGGCATGCCTTTCCCTTGCGGTCGAACGACAGATGGAGCGTGTAAGTGCCCTGGGGCAGCTCCAGCGTTCCTTCCCACACGCCTATCGCCAGGGGCGACCGGTGTTTGGCCGAAACCGGTGCACCCGCAGGGGCCACGGCCGAGCCCTCGGCCGGTCCCGCGGCGAGCGGGATCGCCATCACGGCGGCTGCCGTCGCGAGAGCCGCGGTTCTGTTCATCCTGGTCATGCGATGTGTCATCTCGTGATCCTTTTCAAGGGCGTTCGGGTACCGGCTGGAAGAGCGGGAGGCTCAGGCAGGAATCCGGGAAGGACTTCCCCGGTAGGTCTTGAGGTCGAACCCGGGCAGCGCGGCGGCGTCCGGGGACGGACCCGGGTCGCCGGACGCGAGCAGCCGGCGCGTGATCATGTGGTCGGCCGTGCGGTTCACCGACTCGGTGCCCACCAGCCGCCCACCGACGAAGCAGAGGACCGAGAACCGCCGCGCGGCCGGATCGCCCACCGTCACCGTGCGGTCATGGCCCCGGGTGATTCCCGCGATCTGGACGCGCAGGTCGTACTGATCCGTCCAGAACCAGGGCACGGCGGTGTACGGGGCGTCCTCGCCGCAGAGGTTCGCGGCCGCACAGCGCGCCTGGTCGGAGGCGTTCTGCACGGACTCGAGCCGCAGCCGGTCCATGGAGTGGGGGCTCGGGAAGCGGGCACAGTCGCCGATGGCGAAGACGGCGGGATCACTGGTGCGCAGATGTGCGTCGACGAGCACTCCGCCGCCCACGGCGAGCCCTGCGTCCGCCGCGAGCTCCACCGCGGGCAGGACGCCGATGCCGACGACGACCACATCGGCCGGGATGCGACGCCCGTCGTTCAGCTCCACGACCCGCACGTGTTCCGCCCGGTCGCCCTCCAGAGTGGTCACCTCCCGGCCGAGGAGGATCCGCACACCGTGCGCCCGGTGTTCGGCCGCGAGGAAGTCCGAGACCGCCGGGGTCACCGTCCGTCCCATGACCTGGGAGCCGGCCTCGACGACGGTCGTCCGCACCCCCAGTCCGCTCGCGGTGGCGGCGAGCTCCAGACCGATGAACCCCGCACCGACGACCACGAGATGGCGAGCCCCGGACAGTTCGCGGCGCAGCGCGTCGGCATCGTCCAGACTCCGCAGCGCCAGTACGCCGCCGAGCCCGGCCCCGGGCACCGGCAGCTGCCGCGGGCGGGCGCCGGTGGCCAGCACGAGACGGTCGTAGGGAAGCGTCCGACCGGAGGCGAGGACGACATCGCGGCGGTCCCGGTCGATCGCGGTCACCCGGTCGCCGCACACACGGACGATGTCCTGCGCCGCGTAGAACTCCTCAGGACGCAGCTCCACGTCCCCGGGCGCCGCCTTGCCGGCGAGGTAGGCCTTGGACAGCGGGGGGCGCTGGTACGGAACCTGCAACTCATCGCCGACGAGGGTGATGTGACCGGTGAAGCCGCGTGCCCGCAGCGCCGCGACCGTGTCCGAACCGGCCTGTCCCGCGCCCACGACGACCACTCGCTGCACGGACATCAGCTCTGCGCCTCCGGGAGGTGCACCACAAGCCCGTCGATGGCGTCCGAGACGGGCAGTTGGCAGCTGAGCCGACTGGTCTCCCGGCGTGGGCTCGCCGTGCCGTAGAGCACGTCGTCCTCGATCTCGTCCATCGGCGGCAGCGGAAGCGTATTGGCCCCGTCGATGTACACATGGCAGGTGCCGCACTGGGCGGAGCCGCCGCACTGCGCCTCGATGCCGTCGATGTTGTTCAGCTTTGCGCCGCGCATGACGGTGTTGGGTTCGGGGACATCGACCACGGTCTCGCTGCCGTCCGGATGCGTATACCTGATCTTGGCCATCGCGCCTCCTCGTGGAATCCGTCCGCTGTACGCCCGGTACGCCCATGCGGCACGCGACTGTGACAACTCCGGCTGGGGGTCGCCTCGAGCCCTCCTCGAAATCCGGGCAGCCGCCCGCGTCCCGTGCCGGCAGCGCTCGACCGGGCCCCGACCGGGCGTCGATCCCCGACCCCCAGCGTCCCGGCATGACCGCTGAGACCCTGCGAACGTCCGACACACCCGCCGAGGCGGGCGGACGCCTCCGTCCGATCCTCGCCGCGTGCTGCCTGGGCCAGTTCATGAACGTGCTCGACGCCTCGGTCGTGAACGTGGCCCTGCCGGTGATCGGCGCCGACCTGGGCTTCGCCCCGACCGGCCTGAGCTGGGTGAACAACGCCTACACCATCACCGTCTGCGGCTTCCTGCTGCTCGGCGGCAGACTCGCCGACCTGTTCGGGCAGCGCCGGGTCTTCCTGGCCGGGGTCGCGCTGTTCACTCTTGCGAGCAGTGTCGGCGGCATGGCCGACGACCCCCTGACCCTGGTCCTGGCACGCGCCTTCCAGGGCCTCGGCGCTGCCGTCATGGCACCCGCGACACTCACCGTCCTCGGCACCACCTTCACCGCGCCGGGCGCCCGGGCCAGGGCGTTCGGGATGTGGAGCGTGGTCTCGGGTGCCGCCGGGGCCATCGGCGTCCTGGCCGGGGGGCTCATCACCGAGTGGTTCTCCTGGCGCTGGATCCTGCTGGTGAACGTGCCCATCGGGCTGTTGCTGCTGGGACTGGTGCGCTGGGCGGTCCCCGAGACCCCCGGCCGGACCGAGGGGCGCCGCGGACTGGACGTGCCGGGCGCGGTCACCGTCACCGGGGGCCTGATGGCGGTGGCGTACGGGATCGCCGAGTCCCACACCCACGGCTGGGGTTCGTCCCGGGTTCTGGGTGCACTGACCGGCGGCGCCCTGCTGCTGATGCTCTTCGTGCTGATCCAGGCGAAGTTCGCCGCGTCGCCCCTGGTACCGCCGGCCGTCTTCCGCAACCGCGCCGTGAGATCGGCCAATCTCGTCGCCTTCTTCAGTATCGCCGCACTCTTCAGCACCTTCTACTTCTTCACGATGGTGCTCCAGCAGGTCCTCGGCTACAGCCCGATGCACACGGGACTCAGCTATCTGCCGCTGTCGCTCGGGATCGCATTCGGCGGCTGGGGCGTCTCGTCGCTGGTACCCCGCACCGGCCCGCGCCCCGTGCTGGTCGCGGGGCTCGCGCTCTCCGCCACCGGTCTGCTGTGGCTGGCCGGCATCGACGAGCACTCCGGCTTCACCGCCGATGTGCTCGGCCCCGCCCTGCTCCTCGGCTTCGGCATGGGTGCCGTGCTGAACGCCACCACCAACGCCGCCACATCGGGCCTGCCGCCACGCCAGGCGGGCCTGGCCTCCGGCCTGCTCAACACCACCCGGCAGCTCGGCAGCGCCATCGGCCTGGTGACCCTGGCGACGGTGTCCGCGACCAGGGCGGAGGCGGAACTCGACAGGGGACTCACGATGCCGCAGGCCCTTGCCTCCGGCTACGGGCTGGCCCTGGCAGGAGCGGCCCTGTTCTCGTTCGCCGGGCTGCTCGCCGCACTCGCCGTACCCGGCCGCCGCCGGTCCGGAGTGGGTCCAGAGCCTCTCGAGGCGACACGGACACGCTGACCGCCTGATGCGACAAGGAGGTTCTGCGGTGGTAACCAAGCGGTCCGCGACCACGCCGCCCGAGGCGCTGCGTGAGTTCCGAGCCCAGCAGCCGCGGTGGACGACGACCACGTCCGACGACGGCACCACGGTCGAGCACACGACGATCGACGTTCCCGTCGACTACACCCGGCCCGGCGGCGAGCGACTCACGCTCGCCCTCACCCGCCACCGGGCGACCGACCCCGCCCGGCGGCGCGGCATCCTGCTGTCCGTCAACGGCGGACCCGGTGGCGACTGGGGCAGGGGCCGGGCGCTTGCGGCCGCCTTCGCCGGCACGCCCGTGCACGAGGTGTACGACCTGATCGGCCTCGACCCCCGCGGCACCGGGGCGTCCACCCCGCTGCATGCCGAAGTGACCGTCCCCCGGGCCCCGTTCGACTCCCGGCCCCCGGACTCGGCGTTCGCCGCACTCGCCGAGGACATGCGCCGGCGCGAGCTGGGCTGTGAACGGGCGGGCGGGACGCTGCGTCCCCACATCAGCACCCGCAACACCGCCAGGGACATGGACGTCGTCCGTGCCGTGCTCGGCGAGCAGCGGATCAGCTTCGTGGGCTACGCCTACGGCGCCTATGTCGGCGCGGTGTACGGCAGCATGTTCCCCGACCGGCTCGAGCGCAGCGTGCTCGACTCGTGCGTCAACCCGGACTGGACCTGGCGCGAGCAGTTCCTCTGGCAGGGCGACGCCGTCCAGCGCAATGTGGACCAGTGGGCCGCGTGGACGGCCGAACGCGACGGCCACTTCGGCCTGGGCAACGAGCCCGGCCGTGTCCTCGCCGTGGTGGAGGAGGTCGTCACCCGGCTCGAGAAGCTGGAGGACGACTGCCGTCTGCGGACGCTGCTCGACGGCGCCGTCGGCAACCGTGCCTGCGACCGGGGCCGTTGGGCGGAGCTCAGCACCCTGGTGTCCGCCCTGGCGGACGTCACGGCCGAGGGCGACACCTCGGCCGCCCGTGCGCTCCTGTCCGAGCAGGGCACCTGGAGGCCCGGCGACAACGAGGGGGAGCTGCGCACGGCCGTGCTCGAGGCCATCACCCTCGAGCACGACTGGCCCGACGACCTCGAGGTCTACTACCGCGACATGCGCGAGTTCCGCGCACGGTTCCCGTACGGGTACGGCGTTCTGCGTGCCCAGCCGTGGGTCGGCGCCTTCCGTACCTTCACCGCCCCCGAGAAGCCGGCCGTCGTCGAACGCGACGGCTACCCCGTCGGACTGGTCGTCCAGGCGGACGGGGATCCCATGGACCACTACGCCGGCGGTGTCGCCATGGCGGAGCGCCTGGGCCACCACCTCATCACCGTGGCGGACTCGGGCGATCACGAGATCTACGCCCTGCTGGGCAACCCGCAGGTGGACGCCCTGGTCAACCGCTATCTGGTCGACGGCGTACTGCCCCCGTCGCGCGTGAGCGTTCCCGGAACCACCCCGAGGCCGGACATCCCGGCGGACCATGTGAAGAGGAGCAATCAGGGATGACGACTGTCGCCGCCGGTCAGGACTTCAAGGTCGCGGACCTTTCCCTCGCGGAGTTCGGCCGCAAGGAGATCACTCTCGCCGAGCACGAGAT
>NZ_JBWKDP010000009.1:0-305929 GCF_056435905.1 Streptomyces sp. NPDC043861
CCTGGCCGGTCCCGCTGGCGACACCAGAAACATACGGCCGAACACCCACCCCACCAGAGGGCCCCAGGACCCAAAGCCGGGCCCAAACCCGGGCCCAAACAATGGACTTGGGGGAGGGGGCTGGTTCAGAGCAGGTGGTCGGCCTTGCCGGCCTTGATGCTGAGGATGAGGTTGCGCAGGGCCTCGCGGCTGTCGGTGAGGTGACGGTCCTCCTCGCCGAGGACGGCGATGTAGCCGTTGCCGTCCTCGTCGGTCCCGAGCCGGAAGCAGTTGGCACCCTCTCCGCAGAAAGGGTCCTCCCAGTCGATGGTCGGCACTTCTGGACTCCTATAGGTCGTTGGCGATGGCGCGGATGAATTCGCGTGACGCGTCGGGGGCGAGTGCTGCGGCTTGCATCTCGTCGAGCTGGGCTCGGTACTTCTGTAGTTGTGCACCCGCGTCGATGAACTCCGGCCCGTGGGTGCTGTCGAGCTCGACGACGTCCAGTTGCGGGACGGCGTTCTCTGCGTAGATGACGGATTGTCCGGCACCGGGGAAGCCTCCGGCCTTGAACGGAATGACCCGTACGGTCACGTAATCCCGCTCGGTCGCTGCCAGGAGAAACTCAAGCTGACGCCGGGCTACGTCAGGGCCGCCGAACTCCATACGCAGGGCCGCTTCGTGGAGGATCAGGTCGAGCTCGGGAGGGTTTGTTTTGTTCAGGACCTGTCGGCGCGCGATTCGCTGGGCTACCCGTACATCGATCTCTGCCCTTGTGAGCCGGGGAATGACCTGCTCGAACACAGCGCGAGCGTGATCCTCGGTGTGCAGTATGCCGGGCAGGTGAACGGTGAGGGCGATCCGCAGTCGGCGGGCGTGCCATTCCATCTCGGCGATGTCCAGGAAGCCCGGGGCGAGTAGTTCTCGGTAGCTCTCCCACCAGCCCTTTCCCGGGGTCGTGGTCATGGCGACCAGGGCGTCCACGAGATTCTCGTCCGTACAGCCGTAGTTGCCTGCCAGAGTGCGGACGCGCTCGGCGCTGATGCCGGAACGGCCGGACTCCATGTTCGGGACATTGGTGCGGGGGACACCGAGCAGTCCGGCTGCGAACTCCGTTGTCATACCGGCCGCGATGCGCATCTTGCGCAGCTCCGCGCCGAGGCGTCGCTGGCGCTCAGTGGGTGTACTCCTCGGAGCCATGCGCCCCTCCCGTCCGGCCATGCAATGGGGCCAGTCTGCCTTTGGCGCTGCCGATGGGTCCACTTGTCCAGGGGTGAGAGGTTGCGCAAAGGGTAGTACGTGTACTCCCGCGTGCCCTACATTGAGTAACGCACCGCTCACGTTCTGAGAGTTGGAAGTGCATCACGCGGTCCTGCCCGCAAGCTCCTTCCCTGGGAGGGGGCGGCACCGCGTCAGGGAGACAAGCCACTACTCATCAGGCGCAAACCCCATGTGAGCCACTCGTGCGCGACGACGCGAGAGAGAGCATCAACACGCACCGCGATTCATGGAGTTCGCATGTCACTTCTTCTGCCCTCTGCGCTCTGCCCTGCCACCCCGTCCCCGGCGAGTGTCCACGCCGGTGGGCTCGCATTGAGCCTCACCCTCCCGGGGGAAGCCCGCAGTGCCGGTATCGCCCGGACCGCGATCACGTCCGCGCTGCACGCTTACCGCCTCGAAACCTTTGCTCTGCCGACCACCTGCGTGGCCTCCGAACTCGTCTCTCTCGGTGCGCGGTTGACTCCTGGAGAAGAGGTCTACCTGTCCGTCCGGCATCGTGATGACATGCTCCGCCTCGTCGTCTGGGATCAGCATCCGCCGCACGCCGACCCCGAAGCCGTGATCCTCTGCAAGCGGCGCCGGCGCCGGGCGCTCTGGATGCTCGCGGCCGTCGTCGACGACTGGGGAGGTGAGTGGGGCATCTGTGATGCCGAACCGCCGTACCAGGTCACCAAATCCTGGGTCGTTCTGCCCCGTTGAACGCCCTGACGGCTGGTCGATGTGCTCAAGGGTGATGAGTTGGGCCCTGGGGCCCATTGATTCCCTTATGCAAACGTGATCGGATCTAGGTCGATCGAACTCCCCTGGCGCACCGATCAGTTGAGGACTCTGGGATGTCTGGCATAGGTGGGACCGCGAACACCGGCGGATTCGGTGGTGCAACTGCCGCCGGCCCTCACGGCAGGCGAACGATGCCACGCCCCTTGCAGGCGGCGCTGGTTCTGGTCCGGCTGGTGTTCGGCTTCACGGTGTTGGGCGGACTCGGCCTGTTCGGCTCCGCGCTCGCCGCGGATGCGATGGGCGGCGAGCTCCTGGGCCTCGCCCTGTACGGCGCCGCGCCCGGTGTCGTGGGCTGGCTGCTTGCGCGGCGGGTCCGGACCGGTGGCAGGGGCATATGGAGCGGACTGATCGCCGTACAGGTGTGGCTGATCCTCGGTGGCCTGGCCAACATCGGTGACGGATCGGCGCATGGCTTCACCCAACTGTTCCTGCCGGTGATTGTCCTCCTGTTCCTCGCTCTGCCCGAGAGCCGTGAGTGGTTCCTGCTGTCGGAGCAGGAACGGGGGAGTAAGCCCGGCTTCTCGCTCTCGCACATGATCACCTGGCGGCGCGACCGGGGACAGACGGCCGTGGAGTACGCGGGGCTGATCGCGATAGTCGTGGCGATCATCCTGGCGCTGCTCCTGGGTGGCATCGGGGGCAGCGTTTCGGACGGTATCAAGTCCGCGATCTGCTCGATCACGGGCACGGCGTGCCCGGCATCCGGCGAGGGCAGCGACACGGTCCAGGCCGGCCAGGACCCGAGTGAAGACAGCACGGGCGGCGCGGATACGGGCTCCACCACCACGGGTGGCGGGTCCGGGACCGGCGGTACGGACGAAGGCGCCACCGGGACGACGGGCGGCGAGACCACCGGTACCGGCGGTACGAACGGAACGGGTGGGACCGGTGGTTCCGCTACCGGGCCTGGCGGCTCCACGGGTGGGACCGGGGGTTCCACCACGGGACCTGGCGGTTCCACCGGACCGGGCGGCTCCACGGGTGGGACCGGGGGTTCCACCACCGGACCTGGCGGTTCCACCGGACCCGGCGGCTCCACGGGTGGGACCGGGGGTTCCACCACCGGACCTGGTGGCCCCAACGCCGGGCCTGGGGGCGGCACCACCGGGGGACCCGACGGCGGTGGCCAGGACACCTACCCCGAAACCCACGCCGAACCCGAGGCTGCGTACGACGAGTCGGCGTCGGCCACGGACCCCGACGAGTCCGGGGATGGCGACGGGTCCGGGGGCGGCGACGGCGACGGCAAGGGTGAGGAGGAGGACTGCGGCGGCTGGGGGTTCTTCGGCTGTGCCTGGGACCGCGGGACTCAGGTCGTCAAGGGCCTCGTCGTCGACGGCCTCGTGGGTGACATCTCCGGCATCGTCGATCTCTTCAAGCCCGAGACCTGGTCCGGCATGGCCGACTACGGGGAGCAGCTCGGCGACCAGTGGGTGAAGGACTCCAAGGACGCCGGCGAGAAGTGGGACAACGGCGACTATCTCGGGGCGCTCGGCGACTGGGGCGGCGCCTCGATCAACACCGTGGTGAAGGTCGGCGACGACGTGTTCGTCGGCGACGAGGTGCGCGAGCGCTGGAACAACGGGGAGAAGACCCGGGCCGTCACCGATGTCGTCTGGAACGTCGGTTCCCTCTTCATTCCCGGTTACGACGTCGCGAAGGTCGTCGGCAAGGTCGGCAAACTCGGCAAGCTGGGCAAGGTCGCCGAGGAGGTGGCCGAAGCCGCCGCAGATGCGGGCGAAGCCGCGAGCCGGGCCCGTAAGGCGGCCGACGCCGGAGACGTCGAGGGCGCCCGCAAGGCGGCGAAGGAGGCCGACGAGGCGGCGGACGAGGCCGAGGAGCAGGCCCGTAGGACCGGCTGCCCCATCGCGTCCGGACCTCGCACGCAACCCGGGTTCACCGGTGTCGCGGGGTCCGGGACCGGTGTGCTCGCCGCAGGACCCCCGGACCGCGTGATCCTCGCCGATGACGGTTGCGATGCGGAAGCCAAGGCCAAGGCGAAGGAAGCCCGCGAGCAGGAACGGGCTGCCTGGGTGGCCAAGAAGCGTGCCGAGGAGCCCGAGCGCGCGAAGAAGGCCGCGGCGAAGAAGAAGCCGTGGCCGACCCCCAGGCGCAACGACACCTCCGACCCGCGCAACTACAACCCGCCGGACTGGGCCGACGACCTGAACGACCCGGCGCTCGGATCGGCGGACAAGGGCGACGGCTACTGGGGCAGCCGTGACCGCAACCCCAAGCCCAACTGGAAGAACGAGTCATGGCTCCGCTACCAGGAGCAGATCACGGGGACGAAGCGCGGCAGGGAGTACATCGTCCCCAACCCCAAGGAGGGCAAGCAGCCCGTGGAGTACGACGGCTGGGACTCCACGAGGCAGACCTTCCTGGAGGCCAAGAACGGCTACAAGAGTTACCTGTCCAAGTCCGACAAGGGCGCGCTCACGAAATCCGGCAAGAACAAGTTCGTCACCGAGGCGCGGGAGCAGGTTCGGGCGTCAGGCGGCCGCGCTGTCGAATGGCACTTCTCCGACCCGGACGTGGCCAAGGCCGCCCGCAAGGCGTTCCGGGAAGAGGGGTTGAACATCAAGGTCATCCACACCAAGCAGAAGCCGAGTGACAGCACGAGGAAGCCGGAGGCGTTCGACTAGCTGGACTAGGGTGAACAGCGGCCGGACCGGAGGACGAGGGGTGACGGAGGCAGGACATGCGACGTGTGGTGCGGGGTTTCTGGGGGCCCAGAGAGGAGTCGGTCGAGGCGCTGGCAGGACGCTGGGAGCTGACCCTGGGCCGGCTCGCCGGGCTTCTCCCGGCTGCGGGGACCGGTTCCGGGGCGGGCAAGGAGTGGATGTGGTTTCACATCCACGAGTCCGGGCCTGCAACCGAGCTCCGGTCCGATGAGGAAGCCCTTCTCGCTGCCCTGCGCGCAGAGCAGGAAGCCGGATCCAGCTCGGACGGTGTCGGACTGCACGTGGTCACCACGAACGAACAGGGCTGGGAGATCGAGGTCAACGGCCTGGCGGGCGGCGAATCGGAGTACCTGCTCAACTCGATGGTGATCGGCATCAAATCGCCTGACGACGCCGAGATCCCGGACGCCGAACTCCTCACCGCCGTTGCCGAGGTATGGGAACCCGATGTCGGCAATGTGATCGACGATGACGTGTTCGACGCCCTCGAGGACGACACCGGATGGGAGGTCGCAGATCCATGCGTCGGCTGGATCGGCTACCTCTCCCCCGGGCGCGCGGCCCTGCTGCCGGATGACTTGGCAGCCGCACGCAAGGAGGTGCGCGGCGGAGGCGTGCTCCTCGAGATCGCACCGCGCGGCGACACCGAGGCGGTGGTCCATGCATACCTGCGCCTGCGGGACGCCGGAGTTCTCGAGCCCCTGCCCCGCCCGATGGACCGGTCCGCACTGTGACCGCCCAGTTCGGGAAGGCATTCGACCGGGAACTGGCTGTCTCCGACATCGAGGCGCTGCTCGCCGAGCCGGTGCCGGCGACCGGGCCGACGATCAGCGAGGAGAAGCCGGTCACGCTGGAATGGACCGTGACCAGGGGCGAGGGCTTCCTCATCATCCCGCTCTGGGAGGGTGAGAGCCTCGTGGGACTCTACGATCCCGAGTGGAATGAGGCGGTGGAGGCCGGCGAAGAGCATCTGGCCGACCTCGTACAGGAGTTGTACTACCGGTGGGGCACCCATCGGAAGGTGGCCATGCATGTGGCCCTCTTCCGGAAGCAGGCGGGTGAGTCCATGCCTCCGCTGTTCCAGGCGCTGTGTGACAACGACAACTACGGAGATCTGACGGTGTGGGGGCCGCTGCCGTTGGGCGGCGAGGAGGGTGCCGACCGGTGGGTCGCGGTCTCCGTCGGCCACAGCGACGGCGACGCCCCGCTCGTCATGGTGGCTGCCGTCACCGACCGTCCCATCGTCGAACTGGAGGAGTAGCCGCGGGAGCGACGCGCTCCCGCCGAGGCAACGCCTTCATTCCGGCCAAGCACCCCGGAAACAGTCAGGACGCGCATGTACCAGCCGGACCAGGAAGCACGGGAGATCAAGCGGCTCGCCGAGGAGGAAGGGTCCGCGGAGCGGCTGCTCGACTATGCGCAGGTCGTCTTCGGACAGGAGTGGTTCGACGAGGAGCAGGCCGCGGCCGCGGTCGTCGAGCGCGTTGCGGCCACGGAGCCGGGCAATGCGCGGGCGGCCCTGCTCCTGTCGCACAGCGGTCTGCATGTGCGGCTCGACGACGTCGCCGTCGCCGCTGCACGGGAGTCGCTGGAGCGGATTCCGCACGACTCCGCGTACCGGGCGGTCGCTGCGCTCCAGCTCGCCGGGGTCAACGAGTGGCACGGGGTGGAGCGCAGCGACCGGGAGCTGACCTTCAGACTGGTCTCGGAGTCGGTGGAACGAGCGCCGGAGCTCGTGTCCAACAACGCGTGGCTCGGCCGTCTGCTCGCTGCACGCGGGCAGAAGGAGTCCGCACGGTCGCATCTGCAGCGGGCCAGGGCGAACATCCTGAGCGAGGAAGCCAGGGCCGGGCTGTCCCTCGTCGAGCGCAGTCGGCACGAGTGCTTCACCGGCTGTCTCGCCTCCACGATGGGCCTCGACATGGATCTGGCCCGGCTTGGGTGACCGGTTCGGGCGCGCGGTCATGCAGGGCCGATGGCGATTTCCGGATGCGGCCTTGATTGTCGTGTCGAGTCGGCGGGTCCTTTTGGCATGCTCACGGGCTCAACACCACCCAGGTAAGGCCAGGTTGGGTCTCGGGGTGGGTCCGGGGGCCCATGACGCACAGGTGTTGGTTGGTTAGCGTCGGGGTCATGTGTCGTACGGGGGTCGGACGTTGGGTTCGTCGACGGTGGGCCGGTCGGGGTGTGCGTACCGAGGCTCGTCTGCTGGGGCTGCGCAAGTCGCAGTCGGGGCAGGGGGCCTTGGAGTATGTGGGCCTGATCGTGGTCGTGGTGGGGATCGTGGGCGCGTTGTTGGCGACCAACATGGGTCCCCAGATCGCGAACGAGGTCAAGACCGCGGTCTGCAAGATCTCGGGCGGGGCCGACTGCGGGGGCGGTGCGGACAACCAGGCCGAGGGCGCCAACGGTGAGGGCACTGATACGCCGGCCTCCGACAGCGGCGACACCCCCAAGTCCCAGGAGCAACTGGACTACGAGAAGGCCCTGAAGGACCTTCAGGACGCTCAGAAGGCGGAGAAGGCCGACGCGGACAAGGCCAAGGAGGCCGCGAAGGAGCTCGCCAAGATCCTCGCCGACGAGCTCGGCATCACGGACGCCTTCGACTGCATCACCAAGGGCGACATGGGCGCCTGCACCGAGACGCTGATCAACATCCTCACCAGTCTGATCGGTGGAGCCGTCGGCAAACTGGCGGCGAAGTACGGGGCGCCGTGGAAGTGGAAGAAGGCCGCCGAGCTGATCAAGAAGCTCAAGAAGCACGGTGGAGACCTCTACGACGGCATCGAAGGGCTGATCAAGAACCGCAAGAAGGTCGCCGACGCCCAGAAGAAGCTCGACGACGCCAAGAAGAAGTGGGACCCGCAGAAGCAGAAGAAGCCCGACGAGAAGAAGCCGGACGAGAAGAAGCCCGACGACAAGCCGACGGTCTGCCCGGTCAGCCACAGCTTCCCGCCGGGCACGCGGGTCCTCGTCCAGGGTGGTATGTCCGTCCCGATCGAGGCGGTCCGTCTCGGAGACCGGGTCATGGCCACCGATCCGGCCACCGGACTCACCAGTCCGCGCGCGGTGGTCCGTACGTTCACGACGTACGACGACGAGGAGTTCACGCGGCTGACGACCGCGGCCGGCACCGTCACCGCGACCGACACCCACCCGTTCTGGCTGGTCAACGAGCGGCGCTGGGCCGACGCCGACGAGATCGAGGCGGGGGACCGGCTTCGGCTGCCGTCCGGAGCCACCCTGCCCGTCCGGGCCGTGCACCGCTTCACCCAGCGGCAGACCACCCATGACCTGGCGGTCGAAGGCATCCACTCCTACTACGTGGGGATCGGGGCGTCGTACGCCCTCGTCCACAACAACGACTGCGAGTGGCCCACCGCCGACGGGGTGCAGGGACCGGCCGCCGGTAAGGTCCTCAAGCGTCCCCACCACAGGCACACGGTCAAGGGTTCGGCACACGGCGAGGTGAAGGAGTCGAACACCGTCATCCTGGACGGGATGCAGAAGAAGGTCGACGACGACATCAAGGGCATCGCCGAGGGCCGGGCAACCCTCGCCGACGACGGCAACACGTATCTCATCAACGGACGGTCCTACGAGGTGAAGTCGAACGGTACGGTCTTCCCGAAGGACGGCCCCGGGCTGGTGAACCTCGACCGCGTCGAGTATTCGGCACTGCAGCTCATCGCAAGGGGTGACCCCAAGTCGCTCAAGCAGTTGGAGATGGCTCCGAAGTTCAAGAACAACCCCGCGGCCGTCGAAAAGGCCAGGGCGATCTACGAAGGAACGTACAAGTGATCGCCAATCTTCTGATCAGTCGTCGCCTGGAACCCGCCGTGCTCGCCGCGGCGCTGGCAGAGGTGGTCCAGGTGCCGGCCGGGCAGGTGGACGTCTGCCACTCGGATGGCGACCAGGACAACCGGAACTGGGACGCGGCCGTGGTGTGCACCTACGAGTACGTCCGCGTCGACGTGGTGATGCGCCTCGATCTCTATGTTCGGGACGATTGTCCGCGCAGCGACGACGCGCCCGCGAGCGAGGCGGAGCTGGCGGCCGGTCTGGCTGACCGGACGGGGGCCGGAGTCATCTACCCGGACGACCGGGTCGACCCCGAGACGTTCTGGCTTGCCGATCCGAGCGGGGTGGTGACGCGCACCCGGCTGGTCGCATCCGACCCGGCAGGGGACGAGCCGCCGACGTACACGGTCGATGCCGTCGAAGCGCCGTCGCTCGCCTTCCCGGCGGCCGCGGTGACACCGCTCGAAGAGCTCCTGCGGGAGGTGCCGATCCCGACCCCGCTCGCTTCCGCGCTCGCACTGGACAACCAGGCGGCGGTGTCGCTCGCGATCTGGGAGCGGATGGTGCGCCGTATGGCGGCAGGCTGGCCGCCGTCCGGTCGCTATCTGTCACATCTGTACGCGGAAGACCTCGCGGCGCGCGATCACTTCGAGCGCGCGATAGGCGCCTGCACCGAGGACGAACGGAAGGCGCTGCTGGCGGCCGTCGCCCAGGTCGACTCCCTCTTCCGCGATCTCACCGAAGAGGACGCGGGTGCGGTGCCGTCCGGTGACGGCTGGTGGCGAAGGCGCCGACCGCGGCAACTTCCCTGGCCGGAGGCGGATGGAGCAGCCTGACGGCCTGTCGAGGACAACACCGCCGGCTTTCCGCATCCACCTCGGGGTGGTCGGCCCGCCTCTTCAGCCGGAGGAGATCTCCAAGCGCCTGGGGGTGGAGCCCGAAGAGTCGACATCGAAGAACGTGAACGTGGAGATGCTGGAGAGCGTGGAAGGCTTTGCCTGCTCGGCGTCCTTCGCCCAGGCCAGAGCCTTCGTAGCCGCCTGTGTGGAGCGCGCTTGCGGAGTCCTTTTCCGGTCCGTGGCGGAGGCCAGGGGGCAGGCCGCCCGTGATGCTTGCTTCCGAGCCCTGGAGTTGCTGTGGGAAACGGCGCCTGTGGACTCGGAAAGGGCCGGCGAGCTGTACGACGAGGTGGAGGAGTTCCTGGAGGAATTCAGGGAGGAAGCTTCGAGCCGTGACGGAGACGCTCTCGAGACAGTCGCCTCCGATGCCGCCGACCTGCTGCACACAGGGCTCGGATTCCTGATGTGGGGCAATGCACGGGGAGCAGCCCAGGTCGCCCTCGCAGCCAGGGAATTCGTGCGCGAACTGGGCGTACGTTGTGACGCCGATCTGCCGGCCCGGGAGGATGAGGCGCAGAACCGTGACGTCGTGGCGCTGTTCGCCTGGGACGACCGTACGGCGACGCGTCTGCTGTCCTCACTGCGCACGGCGGCTGCGGAGCGGGGGCGGGAGTATGCGGCGGTTGCAAAGGCTCGGCAAGAGGGTGGCACCGAGAACGCCGTTGCGCCGGAGACATCGTTCAGGGTCACGGCGGTCCTCGACCGGTCGGCCGTGATCGCCAAGCACGCGCAGGCCGTGCGCCACTACGGCGTCGTGGGGCGGATCGTCGCGGGTGCCGACGCCGGACGTTACATCCGGGTGGACAGACTCGCTGACCTGGCCGGGACGCCGGAGGAGCGGGACGAGGCCAAGGGGTCCATGATCCGCGTGGCTGACGATCCGGCGATGGAAACCGACTGCGTCGGGGAGTGGGTGGAGGACTGGGCGGATGTCGAGGAGTCCTTCGAGCGGGACGGCCGTCAGGTGGACTGGCCCACCCGATGACCGGGACGGACCGGACGGCGCAGCGTCGACGTCCGGCCTTGGGCGAGCCGGACCGCGCGAAGGCAGGGCAGGCGAGTGCGGTGTTCGCTCTGCTCGGAGCCGGCCGTCGAATTGGGCCCGTGGGCCCGTGCGCGCCCGGAACCGCGTTGTTAGCGTACTGATCGGCCTTCAGTCGCGGGCAAGAGGGGAACCTGATGAGCAAGCGGAGCGCGGGCACGGCACGGCGCATCATGATGGGCGCGGCGGCTGCCGCGCTGACGATGGGGCTGGCCACCGCCTGTGAGGGCGACGACGGGGCCAAGGAGGATGCGAAGAAGCCCGGTAAGGAGTCCGCGTCCGCGGCAGCCCCGGAGGCCACCCCGACGAACGGCGTGCCGCCCGAGGCGTCCGACCCCGCTGTGCCGCCTGCCCCCGAGAAGCCGAGCACCGGCAGGACCCTCACCAAGGCGGAGCTGACGCAGGCGGCACTGGTGACCGACGAGGTACCGCACTACGTGGTCACGCCGATGCAGGGCGGAGACGAACCCGGTACCGAGATCGCGGACAAGCCGGAGTGCCAACCGCTCGCGGCCGTCATCAACGGAGCCCCCGAGCCCACCGCGAGCGCCACCGTGTACCGCACGGTCGTGGACAAGAGGGAAGAGGGCAACGAGAAGCAGACAGTCGTCACCGAGATCCTCACCTCGCACAGCGGCGACTCGGCGGACGCCGTCCTGAAGTCCGTCCGTACCGCGGTCGAGGCCTGCGCCAACGGTTTCACCACACACGGCGGTGAGGGCGCGTCGACCTACGCCGAGGTGAAGACGCTGCCCGCCCAGCGGGCGGGCGACGACGCCATCGCCTACCAGGTGACGGGAGCCGTGGACGGCGCGAAGGTGCCGCTCGTGTTCCACCTCGTGCGACGAGGAGCGACCGTCGCCACCTTCTACACCGCCAACTTCATCGACGCGAGGACGCCCGAGATCCCCATGGCCCTGGTGCGGAAGCAGTCCGCCAAGTTGCCGTGATCCAGGAGTCGGCGCGAAGGACGCCGTTCGGGGTCGCGGCGCCCGGACACCTCCAGGGCTGCCATGAGCCCCTGGCCGGAGTGCCGGGCGTGGGCCTGCGCCCGGGCGTCGGGGCCGCGGAACGGGCCGTTCCAGGGCGGCGGCCAGGTCCACTGCGCGGCCGGCCGGCCGAGCGCCCCACCGGGACGTAGATAATCGACCGCATGTCCCAGCAGCCCTCCCTCCGGACCGCCCGCCTGTCCGGATTCCCCGCCGCCCCCGCGCTCCTCGGTTACGCCGCAGTGCGGCTGACCGGCATGGTCATCCTCGCGATCGCCGCGGCGGCCACCGGCAAGGACGGCCTGCACCGGCTCAAGGGCCGCTGGGACGCGGTCTGGTATGTCCGGATCGCCGAGAACGGTTACGGACACGAGGTCACACTCCCCGACGGCAGCGTGCATTCCGACCTGGCATTCTTCCCCCTGCTGCCCGCCCTGGAGCGTGGCCTCTGCGAGGTCGTGCCCGTGCTCGACGCCGCGACCGCGGGGCTGGTGATCGCCTGGGTCGCTGCGTTCGGTGCCGCATGGGGCATCTACGCCGTGGGGTCCCATGTCGCCGGTAGCAGGGCCGGGGTGCTGCTCGCGGTGCTGTGGGGGGTGTACCCGACTGCTTTCGTGCAGTCGATGGCGTACACGGAAACGCTGTTCACCGCGCTCGCCGCCTGGTCGCTGTATGCCGTGCTCACCGGCCGCTGGATCACCGCCGGTTTCCTCTGCGCGCTCGCCGGTCTCACCCGCCCGTCCGCCGCGGCACTCGTGGCGGCCATCGGCATCACGGCGATCGTGCACCTGGTCCGTGGCCGTCTGACCTGGCGCATGGTCGTCGGGGTCCTGCTTGCACCGCTCGGCTGGCTCGGGTACGTGGCCTTCGTGGCCGTACGCCAGGGAAGCCCGACCGCGTACTTCGAGGTCCAGGCGGCCTGGGGCAACAACATCGACGGCGGGCTCGCGCTCGCCCGCTTCGTCGGCAAGCAGCTCACCGGGGCGAATCCGCTCGCCGGGATCGGGCTGATCGCCGCGCTCGGTCTGCTGGGCTGGGTCGTCCGGCTGTGCCTGCGGCAGCGGCAGCCCCTGCCCGTGCTCGTGTACGGGATCGGCATCGTCGTGATCTCGCTCATCGGCGCCGCGTACTTCGGGTCCCGTCCGCGTCTGATCATGCCGGCGTTCCCGCTGCTGCTGCCCGCGGCCGTGGCGCTCGCCCGGTACAGGCAGCGGTGGGCGGTGCTCGTCGTCGGGCTGCTCGCGGTGGGCTCCGGGGTGTACGGGGCGTTCACCCTGCTCGGGTCCGGCCCGCCATGACGCGGTCGCCCCACGTGTCGGGCCGTGGCTGTGCCGACCGCGCGGGAGGCGTGCTGCGTGACGCGGAACAGGTCCTCGGGCCGGCAGAACACGATCAGGACCACCGCCATCAGTGACCACCACCATCAGCGACCGCCCGGGCCGCATCCTGTGGAACGGCGCCGACCGGCCGGGCGGACGCACGACCGGACCGCCGTGCGCACCGAAGGCATCGCCGAGCACTCCGCCTGCACCCGACCGTGAAAGCCGAGGCCGACGAGGGCTACCGGGGCCCGGCCGACGAGTTCCCCGACCAGGTCACCGCCCCGCCGAAGAAGCCCGAGGACGACGTGCCCGAAGGCGATGACGGGCCTGGCGCGAGATGGGCCGCCGCCAGTCCTCCCGCCGCATAGTCGTCGAGCACGCCGACGCCGAGATGTGCCAGTGGTGCCCGCTCCAGCGCTGCACCGGACGCCGCGAGGACTGCGCCGAGGCGCACCGCGCGATAGTGGGACCGGCCTCCGACCGCGCCGCCCGCCCGGTCCACCTGCCCTGTCCACCGCACCGAACTGGTACGCGCTCAGCGGATCGCCCGCTGAATCACCCGCTGAATCACCCGCGGGCCGGACCGCCGGGCGAGAACGCCCCAACCTCGACCGCCGGCCGCGTCGTCACTCCGATGTCGAAGAACTGCCGACGTCGAAGGCCGGCGAGGAGACGACTGCCCACCAGGTGACGGGAGCCCTCGACGGTGCCGAGGTGCCGCTCATGCTCCATGTCGTGCGCAAGGGCGCGAGCGTGGCCACGTTCTGCACAGCGAACTTCATCAACGCGAAGACGCTCGACGTTCCCGCCGTTCCGATCACATGGCAGATCGTCAAACTTCAGTGAACATAGGCCTGTTGGGGCAGGAGTTGGGCCCCAGGGCCCATGACGGGCGCCCGCTGCTGACCGTAGTTTCGTGTGTATGTCACCTGCGGGGGTTGTGCGGTGTGTCCGAGTGAGGGGGCCTCGGACGGAGGCGCGGTTGCTCGGGTTGCGTCGGCGTCGCGTGCGGGATCGTGGCCAGGGTGCGCTGGAGTATCTGGGGCTTGTCCTGGTCGTGGTGGCGATCGTCGGTGCGCTGGTGGCGACCGGGATCGGTGCGGAGCTGGCGCAGAAGATCACCGCGCAGGTGTCGTGCATCGCCGGCGGGGAGTGCGGTGACAGCGGTGGGGGAGGTGCCCAGGCCGATGGTACCGGTGACGGACAGCCCGCCTCGGATACCGGTGGTGCGCAGGGTGATGCTCCCAAGTCGCAGGAGCAGATCGATTACGAGAAGGCGCTGAAGGAGCTTCAGGACGCCCGGGCCGCGGAGAAGTCGGATTCGGACAAGGCGAAGGAAGCGGCCAAGGAGCTGGGGAAGATCCTGGCGGAGGAGCTGGGGATCACCGATGCGCTGAAGTGCATCACCGAGGGGGACATGGGGGCGTGTACCGAGACCCTCATCAATGTTCTGACGAGTCTGATCGGTGGTGCGGTCGGGAAGCTGGCCGCGAAGTACGGGGCGCCGTGGAAGTGGAAGAAGGCCTATGAGCTGATCAAGAAGCTCAAGAAGCATGGCGGGGACCTGTACGACGGCCTCACGGGTCTGCTGAAGAACCGCAAACGCGTCAAGGATGCGGAGAAGGCCCTCGAGGACGCCAAGAAGAAGTACGACCCCGAAAAACAGAAGAAACCGGACGAGAAGAAACCCGACGACAAGCCGACGACGTGTCCGGTCAGCCACAGTTTCCCGCCCGGGACCAAGGTCCTGCTTGCCGGCGGGCTGAGCATTCCGATCGAGTCGGTGCGTATCGGGGACCAGGCCGTCGCCACCGACCCGGTCACCGGACTCACCACGACCCGCCCGGTGACCCGCACCTTCACCACACACGACGACAAGCGGTTCACCCGGCTGCACACGACCGCCGGGCAGGTCACCGCCACGGACACCCATCCGTTCTGGGCGGTGGACCTCCGGCGCTGGGTCGACGCCGGTGACATCCGGCAGGGGGCCCTGCTCCGCACGTCGGCCGGGACCGCAGTGCAGGTCGGCGCCGTCGAGCATTTCGTGAAGCGCCAGACCACCCACGACCTGACCGTCGGCGGTATTCACACGTACTACGTCGGCGTGGGCGCAAGCTGGGCGCTCGTCCACAACAACGACTGCCTGACCAAGTACAAGCTGAAACTGAAGACGCGCGGGGCCAATTACGGAAACCCGAAGCAGCGCGCGTACCAGCGGAAGCACGCCGGTGACACCGAATACCAGGTCGAAGGCGGCGGAGAGAAGGTCTGGGCGGACGGCCTCGACTCCAACACGGGAGATCTGATCGACGCCAAGCTCGTCGACAACCCTGCCCGCAGCCCCTTCATCAAGGACTCCAAGGCACCGGACTTCATCCGACAGAAGGTGGACGCGGACATCGACGACGAGTTCCGGCGGTACGCTGCCGTCCTCAAGGACAAGGGAACCCCTGTGAAGAAGTTGCGCGTCGTCACCAACGACCCCAGGGCGGTCGAGTACTTCGAGGAGAAGATGCGCAAGTACGGAATCAACGGCCAGGTCGAGGTCAAGCCCTGAGGGGCGGGCCGACCGGGGGAGATCCATGAGGGAGCGGGCGGAACGATGAAGTATCTCGTGGTGTTCGACAGCGACGAGTGGAGCGTCGGACAGGACGCGATCATCTCGTCGCTGGGCCAGGAGTGGCCGGACGCCGTGGTGCGTCGCAACGAGGTTCCCGAAGGGTCTCAGGTCAGGGACGTGGAGTGGGAACTGCGGCGCGGTGACGAGGGGATGGAGGGATACACCCACGTCGACGGCCGGTGCATCTATCTGGATGGCCACATCGGGCTCGCCGCGGACTTCGCGCTCTGGTACCGCACGCTCGTGCCCAAGGACATCGACCTGATCTTCTGCGACGAGGGCTACAGCTTCGACGTGCCCGTCCACAGCGCCACGTCGCGTGAGGAACTCATCGCGGCGGCCGAGGACTGACCGGTCAGCCGGCCTTCCCGCCGCCGGGGCCAGCGGCGGCACCCGTCCCGGTGTCGCCGGGCGTTCGGGCGGCACTCTCGATCGCCAGCTGTACGCCCGGTCGCACCCCCCAGCCCTCCATCGCTCCTGCCTCCGACTCCAGGACATGGCGGGCGCGGAGCCGCAGCATGCCCAGCCGCCCCGGCCTCATGGTTCGTACGTCGAGGACACGCAACCGCTTGTCCAGATAGGCCACATCGATCGTGAAGCGCATCCGGAAGGTGTGCACACTGCTGCACGGGGTCAGCATGATCGCGCCGTCGATGCCGTCCCGGCCCAGCAGACCGCGGGTCCGTGCCCGGTACGAGGCGGCCATCTCGAGGTCCACCGGATTCTCGCGGCCGGGGATCCTCAATACGCCTTTGCCGTCGCTCCAGATGCCCATGGAGGTAGACCGTAGCGCCAGTCCCGTGGCCGTGGGCCCCCGGGTGACGGAGAGTGGGCCCCAGGGCCCATGACCGGGACGCTCATCGGTCCTAGGGTCGGGCACGTGGAGTCGTACGCCGTCGCGCTGATCGTCGTTGCCGCCGCCTGGGGCGCCGGGGCAGGGGCTCTCGTGCCGCGCGCCGCCTACCGGCTGTCCGTCGAGCCGGAGGAGGGCTGGCGGAACGCGTGTCCTGCCGGCCATCCGATCGTCGGACCCGCCGGCGGGTGGCTGGGCACCGCCCGGTGTCCGAGCTGCGCGGTGTCCATGATGCCGTCGATGCCGTCCCAGGTGCCGGCATCCACCCAAGTGCCGGCATCCGCTGACTCCCCGGCGTCCGCTGACTCCCCGGCGTCCTCCGAGGCGCCGGCGACTGCTCGAGCAGCGGCCACTTCGGCGCAGGTGCAGACACCTGCACCTGCCGCCGCCACCAACGCCGGTCCCGCGCCGACCGCATCGGGGAGTGCCATGGCCGGGAGAGGGCCCGTGCCGTACCGGCCCTCCTTCCTCGTGCCCGCCATCACCGCGCTGGTCTGCGCGGCGCTCGCGGCTGCCACCGGGGCACGGCCCGAGGCCGCCGTGTGGGTGCTGCTCACGCCCGTCGCCGTACTGCTCGCGCTCATCGACCGCAACGTCCACCGGCTGCCGGACCATCTGACGCTGCCGCTCGCGGTCGCTGCGGCCGTGCTGCTCGGGGGTGCCGCGCTGGTTCCCGAGGCGGCAGGCTCATGGTCCGGGGCGCTGCTCGGCGGGCTCGTCCTCGGCGCCGCGTACTTCGTGCTCTTCCTCATCAACCCCAACGGCATGGGCTTCGGCGATGTGAAGCTCGCGCTCTCCCTCGGCATCGTGCTCGGCTGGTACGGCTGGGGCACGCTGTTCGTCGGGGCGTTCGCGGGGTTCCTGCTGGGCGGGGCGTACGGGTTCGGGCTCGTCCTCCTGCGCAAGGCCGGGCGGAAGTCGGCGATCCCGTTCGGGCCTTTCATGATCATGGGGGCGCTGGCCGGGCTGCTGCTGGGCGCACTGTCGGCGTAGGACCGAACGGGTGCGCGTGTGCACATACGTACAAGACACTGCTCCCGCCTCCCGCGCAGACTCGTCCCATGGACACCGAGCCCGTCAATCTCAGCGCAGCACTCGCCTCCTTCGACGACGTCTACAGTCCGCGCATCGTGGCCCGTATGAACGACTACGACGTCCGTGTCGCCCACACCGTCGGGGAGCACATCTGGCACGTCCACGAGGACACGGATGAGTTCTTCCTCGTCATCGACGGCCGCTTCGACATCGCGATGCGGGACGCGGACGGTACGGAGAGCACGGTCGAACTCCACAAGGGCGACGTGTTCGTGGTGCCGAAGGGCACCGAGCACAAGCCCTCCTCGCCCGGCGCCTCGATCCTGATGTTCGAGCCGTCCGGGACCCTCTCGACCGGTGACCGCCACGAGGGGGAGATCCCCGGTCATGTGGACAGCACGGCAGGTCACGCCCTCTAGCATGCGGGCGTATGCGGACATTCTCTGACAGTGCGACGGTGCCGTCTGCGGAAACGGAGACGATCCGGACCCCCGCCGCACGGCCGCCCGCCGGCCGTCCCGCCGCCCTTCTCGTCCGGGGATGGGCGGCGGCGCTGTTCCTCCTCTACGCGACCATGGCCGTGCGCCGCCACCAACTCCTGCGCACCACCGGCTACGACCTCGGCATCTTCGAGCAGGCCGTACGCGCCTATGCGCGGCTCGAGGCCCCCGTCGTCCCGTTGCGGGGCGAGAACTTCAATCTCCTCGGCGACCATTTCCATCCGCTCATCGCGGTCCTCGCCCCGCTCTACCGGATCTGGCCGTCCCCGCTCTGTCTGCTCCTGGCCCAGTCCGCGCTGCTCGCCGTCGCGGTCGTACCGCTCGCGCGCTGGGCCGCCCGTGCGCTCGGCCGACGTGCGGCGCACGTCGTCGCCTTCGGATACGGGGCGAGCTGGGGCATCGCATCGGCTGCGGCCTTCGACTTCCACGAGGTGGCCCTCGCCGTCCCCCTGCTGGCCTTCGCGCTCGAGGCGCTCGGTCGGCGGCGCTGGCGGCAGGCCGCGGCCTGGGCGGCTCCCATGCTGCTGGTGAAGGAGGACCTCGGGCTGACGCTGGCCGCGGTCGGGGTGTACATCGCGTGGAAGGGGCCGCGCAGGCTCGGCCTCGTCACCGCGGCGGCCGGACTGATCGGCAGCGCGATCGAGATCAAGCTGCTGCTCCCGGCGTTCAACCCGGGCGGCGGTTACGCACACGGGGGCAATCTCGTCGACGGACACGGGTCTCTCCTCGCGACGGTGGCCTTCGCCCCTCTGGATGCGCTGCGGCCCGACATCAAGGCCATGACCCTCGTCCTCGTCTTCGCGCCGAGCGCGCTCGTCGCCCTGCGTTCGCCGCTCTCACTGATCGCCGTACCGACGCTGGCCTGGCGGATGCTGTCGGAGAACGGCTTCCACTGGGGCACTGCCTTCCACTACAGCGCCGTCCTGATGCCCGTTGTCATCGCCGGGCTCATCGATGCCCTCGCCTCCTACCGGGCCTCCGGCCACCCCCTCGCGGCGCGTCATGTCCGGGCCTCTCTCGTGACGGTCGTCGCCGTGACGGTGGTGATGCTCCCGTCCTTCCCCCTGGCCCAATTGGCGCAGCGGGCCACCTGGCGCACCACCCAGCACATCGAGGCCGCGCGCTCGCTGCTCCGGCGCATCCCTGACGGCGCGACGGTCGCCGCTTCCAACCGGCTCGCTCCGCAGCTCACTTCGCGCTGCGAGGTGGTGATCTTCCCGACCTGGCCGGTCGAGGGGAAGCTCTACGAGTACGAGAGGAAGCGGCTGCCCCGCCCCACCGCGGAGTGGATCATCCATGACCGCAGGGCTCCGGAGGCATGGCCCTACAAGACCGGGCACTGGCCCTATCCACCGGAGCAGCAACTCGCAGAGCTCGACGCGGCGAAGCGTTCCCACGGCTACGAGGTCGTCGCCGAGCGGGACGGGGTCACCCTTCTGCACCGCTCATGACCGCGTGCCCATCGGGCCGGCCCCTGCGGCCGCGGTCTATGCATGGCCGCCCACCGTGACCTTCCCCACCGTGAGCTCCGCCCTGCCCTCGAGGATCTCGCCCACCCGCTCCACCTGCTCCTCCAGCGCACGACGGTGGACGGCGGTCAGCGCCCGGGTCCCGATCGTCTCCACAGTGACCGCGATGCGGCGGCCCGAGCGGCGCTGGTGCCAGACACCGGCGACGACCCCGTCCACGAGCACGACGGGGAAGTTCCCCGCCTGGCCGGCCGAAAGGGCCCGCTCGTACGCCGGGCCGGGGAACAGCAGTTCGCGAGGCTGGGAGGCGATGGTGAACGCGTCGAAGTAGGGGAGGAGTCGCACGCCACGGGCCGGGGCGTCCGGGAAATCCGTGTCACCCGTGACGACCCACCCGGGCTCGCCCTCGTACAGCACCTCCTCGATCTCCCCGTCGGCGGCCAGGGAGGCGAACAGTTCGCCCGCCCAGCCGCGCGGCGCCGCGAGCCACTTGGCGAAGTGCTGCGGGACCGCCGGCCCGTACGCCCGCAGATAGCGGCGGACGAGCTCGGCGTGCGCGGCCGTCTCCTCGAGGGGGGAGAAGCCGGGAAGGGCGCGGTGCGGATTGGTGTAGGTGACCTTGCGGCCGCGGTTGGGGCCGAAGCACAGCACCCCGCGGTGGGCGGCCCGGTGAGTGATCTGCCGCCAACGCGGCCACTTGTCCTGGAACGCCTCCATCACCCGCTCCCCGGCCCAGGGTCCGGTGCGCTCCACGATCGCGTCGGTCAGCTCGTCGACGGTGAGCGCCGTGTCGGCAAGCGCGTCGTCGATCGCCGCGAGCACCGCCTCGGTCTGTTCCTCCGACATCCGGAGGTCCGCAGGCATCGGGTTCGGCCCCGCCGGGACCCCGGACATCGCGCCCGTCCACAGCGGCAGATCGGCGGTGGCCAGCAGATGCACGGTGCCGCGCGGCCCGAAGGTCTTGATCAGCGTGCCCTCGGTCCAAAGGGCCTCGCGCACATCCGCACGGGTCGCGCCCTTCAGGCGCAGTGCGATGGAGAGCTCGGCGGCGGAGAGCACCTGGGCGTGGGCCCCGAGCATCGCGGTGGTGACTGTCGCGGGGGACGAGCCCCGGGCGGCATCCGCCGGTGCGTGGAGGCCCTGCCGGGCGATACGGCGGGCGTTGGCTTCGGTCCAGGTCACCTTCGTCCTCGTCATGGGCCGACCCTAGGAGGCATATAGGCCAAGAACTGTCCGCTGTGCGCACCCGTGCTGTCGGACAGCGGGAGTCGGGGGCGGACACCGCCCATGCCGTCGACAGACGTGATGAAAGGGGAGAAAACCGGCCTTCCAGGGGGCCGAGCTGCCGCCTGGCCGGCGGGGCGACGACTTGGAGGAGCGAATTCCGGCCAACAAAGAGCAGCCCTCATACCGGGCCGCTTGACGCGCAGAGTCGCCCACAGGGTCGGCACCGACCACCACGTCAACCCTGTGACCAGCGACGAAGGTCCCCCGTGAGGAGTAGTCGCGCGCGCCACGCCGGACCGCTTCACCAATGTCGGACACGGTTTTCCCGGCAGGTTTCCGCCTTCGGGCCGCAGTCCGGTGCTTTCGGAGAGTAGTTGTGGCATGCCGTGGCACGCGTCGGCCCTCACGAAGGGTTATGGTGGAAGCCCCCCCTCGGGCCGGTCCGTATCCCCCCCACGGACCGGCCCGTTTCTTGTCTCCGGGCGCGGCCGAGGATGCGGCCGGTGTCCACCGGGCGTCGTGATCAGCGACTGCCGGATCCGGGGAGCGGGCCCGGTGAGCGGCGGACCTCCCCGATGCCGTGATCAGCCTCGCGGGAGCCCTGATCAGCTCCGGCCGGCCCAGATGTTCGTGCCCGCGGTGTCCACGGCGAAGGTGTCGATCTCCTTCGACTCCTCCTCGGAGAGCGGCGGTGCGGCGAGCGCCGCCACGTTCTCCTCCAGCTGCCCCACGCTGCTGGCGCCGATCAGCGCGGAGGTCATACGGGCGTCGCGCAGCACCCATTTCAGGGCCAGCTGGGCCAGCGACTGGCCGCGGCGCCGTGCGATCTCGTTGAGTCCGCGCAGTCGGCGGAGCACCTCGTCGGAGAGGAGGCCCGGGTCGAGGGACTTGCCCTGCGCGGCCCGAGAGCCCTCCGGGATGCCGGTCAGATACTTGCCCGTGAGCAGACCCTGGGCCAGTGGCACGAAGGAGATGCAGCCCATGCCGGCCGTCTCCAGGGTGTCCAGCAGGCCGTCGTCCTCGATCCAGCGGTTGATCATCGAGTAGGACGGCTGGTGGATGAGCGCGGGTACGCCCATCTCCTTCAGCAGCCTTGCCGCCTCGGCGGTCTGCTCGGCGTTGTAGGAGGACACACCGACATAGAGCGCCTTGCCCTGCTGGACGGCGGACGCCAGCGCGCCCATCGTCTCCTCCAGCGGGGTGTGCGGGTCGAAGCGGTGCGAGTAGAAGATGTCGACGTAGTCGAGTCCCATCCGCTTCAGCGAGGCGTCGAGCGACGACAGCAGGTACTTGCGGGAACCCCACTCGCCGTACGGGCCGGGGTGCATCAGATACCCGGCCTTGGTGGAAATGATCAGCTCGTCCCGGTACGGGGTGAAATCCTGGGCGAAGATCTTGCCGAAGTTCAGCTCGGCGGAGCCGGGCGGGGGGCCGTAGTTGTTCGCCAGGTCGAAATGGGTCACTCCCAGGTCGAAGGCGCGGCGCAGGATCGCACGCTGCGAGTCGAGCGCGCGGTCGTCGCCGAAGTTGTGCCAGAGGCCCAGCGAGATCGCGGGGAGCTTGAGCCCGCTATGGCCGCTGCGCCGGTACTCCATGGCGTCGTAGCGGCTCTCCGCGGCGCGGTAATAGGGGGAATCGTTCACGCTTCCCTGCTTATCACGGACTTGTGACAGACCGGGTTGGGCCGCCGTGGCCGGTGCCAAGTAATGTGACGGCTTCGGGGGCAGCCACAGCGCACAAGGTGTGTCGCTGCGCGGCGGGCCGGATCCCGCGGGGGGTTGTGCCGGTCCGGACGAACCGAGAGGGTGGAGTACGTGAACTTGCGCGACCTGGTGTACGGGCTCTACGCGCGCCGTGTGGAAGGCCGCCTCGACCACGAGCAGGCGCCCAAGCACATCGGGGTCATCCTGGACGGCAACCGCCGGTGGGCGAAGGCGTCCGGCGGCACCGCCGAGCAGGGCCACAAGGCGGGTGCCAGCAAGATCCACGAACTGCTCGGGTGGTGTGCCGAGACCGACGTCGAGGTCGTCACGCTCTGGCTGCTGTCCACGGACAACCTGGACCGGCCCGAGGAGGAGCTGATCCCGCTCCTCGGCATCATCGAGGACACGGTGCGCGGTCTCGCGGCGGACGGCCGCTGGCGGGTGAACCACGTGGGCACGCTGGACCTGCTGCCCGACCGCACCCAGTCCGTACTGAAGGAAGCGGAAGAGGCGACCGCCGGCATCGGCGGGATACTCGTCAACGTCGCCGTCGGCTACGGCGGCCGTCAGGAGATCGCCGACGCGGTCCGCTCCCTGCTGACGGAGCACGCGTCGAAGGGAACGACCTTCGAGGAGCTCGCGGAGATCGTCGACACGGACCTCATCGCCTCGCACCTCTACACCCGGGGTCAGCCCGATCCCGACCTGGTGATCCGGACGAGCGGTGAGCAGCGCCTCTCGGGCTTCATGCTCTGGCAGAGCGCCCACTCCGAGTACTACTTCTGCGAAGTCTTCTGGCCCGCCTTCCGCAAGGTCGACTTCCTCCGCGCCCTGCGCGACTACGCCGCCCGCCACCGGCGCTACGGCACCTGACGGGACCCGCGTCGTCCGCCTCCCCGGACCGGAAGCCCGCACACGATTCGCGGTCCCCGTCCGGGGGCTCCCCTCCCGGGGAGGGCGTCGGCCCGCCGGCGCGGTGGCGTCCTGAGGGCTGTCCCGTAGTTTCTGGTGGATCGGCGCGTGGCGTCGGATGCATGGGGTCTCCCCGGCCCCTTGGGGCCGCGGGGACGCATCGCAAGGCGGAGTATCGCCCTCGTACTGGATGTACTCGGGTGATTCGACAACGCAGCGTGGGGGCGCCTCCCGGCGAAGCCAGGGGGAGTGCCGTGCAGGGCGTCGCGAGCCGGTGAACCTATCCGGTCACAGCACTAGCGGCCGTGATCCGCAGCCCTTCGTCCCACTCCGCCGCCTTGTGCGGTATGTGCCTTTCCTTCAGGTATCTCCGTATCTCCGTGTCCCCGCGTCAGCTGTCCGGTGCCCCGGTATCCGCTGCCCGGTGCTCCGTTGTCCGCTGCCCGGGTGAATCGCCCGGGTCTGCCGCGCCGCTGACGGCTCGGCCCGCTGCCGGCCCGCCCGGACAGCGTGGGTCCGAACGGGCGCCGGACGGACGCCGTTTCACCGACCCTGCGGCGAGGGGTCGGCTCCGGGAAGGGCCGGGCCGTCACCCGTTCGCCCGTGCGACGGCGGTTTCACGCCGCCGGGACCCTTCGCCGACGCGTCGTCCCGTGCCGTGCAGCCCGCCCCGCCCCCGGTCCCGCCCCTGCGCACGGTCATGGTCATCGCCTGTTCATCGACGCGTCGTCATATGCCATGGCATGGCTGTGCACGTTCGAGGGAATATCCCTGACAGGTCGACATCCGGACACCTGAGCCGGATGCCGTGCTACAGCGAGTGGCACCGAGTCCGCTCGCCCGGGAGGCCCTTTGCGCCAGGACGACCATGCGGTGAGCATGGAAGGAACGGAGGGCCGGTATCCGGCCCGTGCATCGCGGCCGGTCACCGGTCCTACTGCCCGCGACGCCGTCGCACCCCGATCTCAGCCGAGGGGGTACGTCCTTCCGTGGTGAACAGCACTAAGCGCCGCATGCCCGACAGGCGCACCTACGTTCTCGACACCAGCGTCCTGCTGGCCGACCCGAACGCGCTGGCCCGTTTCGACGAGCACGAAGTGGTGCTCCCGATCGTCGTGGTCACGGAGCTGGAGGCCAAGAGGCACCATCCGGAGCTCGGATACTTCGCCCGACAGGCGCTGCGCCTGCTGGACGACTACCGCGTCCGGTACGGCCGTCTGGACGCCCCCATCCCGATGGGCGACCTCGGCGGCACGCTGCGCGTCGAGCTCAACCACTCGGACCCGGGTGTGCTCCCCGCCGGCTACCGGCTGGGCGACAACGACTCACGGATTCTCGCGGTGGCGCGCAATCTCCAGGCCGAGGGGTACGACGTCACGGTCGTCTCCAAGGACCTGCCGCTGCGTATCAAGGCGTCCTCCGTCGGTCTCCTCGCCGAGGAGTACAGGGCGGAGCTCGCCGTCACGGATTCCGGTTGGACCGGAATGTCGGAACTGGCTCTGGCCGCCGAACAGGTGGACATCCTTTATGAAGAGGAGACGCTGTACGTCCCCGAGGCCTCCGAGCTCCCGGTCCACACCGGACTCGTCCTCCAGTCCGAGCGCGGCAAGGCACTCGGCCGCGTCACCTCCGAGGGGAATGTCCGTCTTGTCCGTGGGGACCGCGAGGCCTTCGGGATTCGCGGCCGCAGTGCCGAGCAGCGCATCGCCCTCGATCTGCTGCTCGACCCGGATGTGGGCATCGTCTCCATGGGCGGCCGGGCGGGCACCGGAAAGTCCGCGCTCGCGCTCTGCGCCGGCCTGGAGGCGGTCCTGGAGCGCAGGCAGCACCAGAAGGTGATGGTCTTCCGGCCGCTGTACGCGGTCGGCGGCCAGGAACTCGGCTATCTGCCGGGCACCGAAGCGGAGAAGATGAGCCCCTGGGCCCAGGCGGTGTTCGACACGCTCTCCGCGGTGGCCGGCCGCGAGACCATCGAGGAGGTACTCGGCCGCGGCATGCTCGAGGTGCTGCCGCTCACCCATATCAGGGGACGCTCGCTGCACGACGCGTTCGTCATCGTCGATGAGGCCCAGTCGCTCGAACGGAATGTCCTTCTGACCGTTCTGTCCAGGATCGGGGCCAATTCAAGGGTTGTTCTGACCCATGATGTGGCGCAGCGCGACAATCTGCGCGTCGGTCGATATGACGGAGTTGTCGCCGTCGTGGAGAAGTTGAAGGGGCATCCGCTGTTCGCCCATGTCACGCTCACCCGCTCCGAGCGTTCACAGATCGCCGCACTGGTGACCGAAATGCTGGAGGACGGTCCGATCTGACCCGTTCCTCCAGGCAGGAGAGTTGGCGCCGCCCGGTAAAGCCCAGGAGCTTAGCCGGGCGGCGTCGTGCTGCGCGCCCGTTTCCGCAAAACCCCTGGGGCAAACGAGGTGTGAGCTATCCCACGTAACGAGGAATTGCCTTGCGCCCTCGCCTTCCGGCAGAGTCTTGCTTCCGTCAGGCCCCGCATACGGCACACCTGCATCCCCAGGGATGTGGCACCACACAACTCAACAGCTGCCGCCGTATGCCGCCCGAGCACCACGCGGCGCTCCCCCCGGGGGGAGTTGCCCACCGGGCCCGTGCCCCCCGTGACCTTGCAAGTTGGGGTGCCAGTGTCAGGGGCAAGATTGCGCCCGCGAGGTCACCTGTGCGGGCGACGCTGGAAGGAAACCGTGTGAGCCGGATCTCGGTCCGGGGATTCGCCGTGGCATCTGCCACTGCGGTCACCACAGTCGGCGCCGTCGTCGGCGTTGCTTCGGGTAACCCGCAGTCCGCGGGCACCGACTTCGAGGCAACCGCTGCCGACGCGACGCTTCTTGCGGACATCCCCGTCGGTGAGCAGGCCCAGGTTCAGGTCGCGTCCCTGACGCAGCAGGCCGATGCGCAGGCCGCCGCTGCCGACGCGGCTGCCCAGAAGTCCGCAGAGGAAGCCGCACGCGTCCAGGCCGCCAAGGACGCCAAGGCGAAGAAGCAGGCTGCCGACGACAAGGCCGAGCGCGAGGCCGAGGAGAAGGCGAAGGAGGAAGAGCGCGCCAGCCGCTCCTCCGTCCGTGACGCCTCCAGCTTCGCGACCCAGTCCTCGTACAGCGTCGCCGAGGTCCAGGCGATGGCCCGGCAGATGATCCCGGGCGATCAGTTCCAGTGCTTCAGCAACATCGTGGACCACGAGTCCACGTGGAACTACCGTGCGACGAACCCGTCCTCCGGTGCCTACGGTCTCGTCCAGGCGCTTCCCGGCTCCAAGATGGCCTCTGCCGGCGCCGACTGGCAGACCAACCCGGCCACTCAGATCAAGTGGGGCCTCAACTACATGAACGACCGCTACGGCAGCCCCTGCGGCGCCTGGTCGTTCTGGCAGGCCAACCACTGGTACTAGAAAGCCGGGCCACCCAGGCCGGGCCCACGGGCCGCTGTTCAACTTCATGGAGCCCCTCGCCGTCCTACGGTGAGGGGTTCCGTGCGTGTACGGTCATGGCGGACCCCGGGGGGAGAGGGAAACGCGATGTCGAAGATGCCAGGGTGGCTGGACCGGCTGGGCGCCGGACTGTCCCGGATGGGGGCACGGTTGGAGGAACGACGAGCCGAGGCCGCCGCGGGTGACGACGGAGAGAGCGAGCCGTCCGTCGCCCAGCCGGCCGAATACGTCCCCCCGCCGCCTTCGTACGCCCCCGCAGTCCCGGCGAAACCCGATGCGGCATCCGCGATCCCGTGGGGAATGAGGGTCGCGGCCGAGGCGGGCTGGCGTCTGCTGGTGCTCGCCGGAACCCTCTGGGTGCTGATGCGGGTCATCAGCGCCGTCCAGCTCGTCGTGCTCGCCTTCGTCGCCGCGATGCTGATCACCGCGCTCCTCCAGCCCACCGTCGCCCGGCTCAGACGACTCGGCCTGCCGCGCGGCCTCGCCACGGCCGTCACCGCAATCCTCGGGTTCGTCATCATGGGCCTGGTCGGCTGGTTCGTGGTCTGGCAGGTGCTGGACAACCTCGACAATGTCGCCGACCGGGTCAAGGACGGCATCGACGAGCTCAAGCGATGGCTGCTCAACAGTCCCTTCCATGTGACCGAGCAGCAGATCAACGACATCGCCAAGAACCTCCAGGACACCATCGGCACCAACACCGAGGAGATCACCTCCGCCGGACTCCAGGGCGTGAGCGTGATGGTGGAGATCCTCACCGGGATGCTGCTGGCGATGTTCTCGACCCTCTTCCTGCTGTACGACGGGAAGCGGATCTGGCAGTGGTCGCTGAAGCTGGTGCCCGCCCAGGCGCGGCCGGGCGTCGCCGGGGCCGGCCCGCGTGCCTGGCGCACGCTGACCGCCTATGTGCGCGGCACGGTGGTGGTGGCCCTCATCGACGCGATCTTCATCGGCCTGGGGATCTACTTCCTCGACGTCCCGCTGGCGGTGCCGCTCGCCGTCTTCATCTTCCTCTTCTCCTTCATCCCCCTGGTCGGCGCCGTCGTCTCCGGCGCACTCGCCGTCGTCGTCGCGCTCGTCACCCAGGGCGTGTTCACCGCGCTGATGGTGCTGGCCGTGGTCCTCGCCGTACAGCAGATCGAAGGCCATGTGCTGCAGCCGTTCATCCTCGGCCGCGCGGTACGGGTCCATCCGCTCGCCGTCGTCCTCGCCGTCGCCGCGGGCGGCCTGACGGCCGGTATCGGAGGTGCGGTGGTCGCAGTGCCGCTGGTGGCGGTGACCAATACGGTGGTCGGCTATCTGCGTGCGTACGGCCAGGAGCAGAGCGTGCGCCACGGTCCGGCCCCGCACGGCGCCACGGTGATGGACCTCGCGCCCACACCCCCGCCCTCGGCTTCGCCGACGCCGCCCTCCGCACCGGGGGACGAGAAGCAGTGATCTCGGAGCCGGAACTGGTGGGAGGCATCGACCTCCCGGCACCCCGCACCGCTGCTGTCGTCGCGGGTGGGGACGAAGACCCGAAGCCGCCGCGGTCCAGGCGCCCCTGGCTGTGGGCGCTCGGCGGCGCAGTGGCCGCGTCCGCCGTGTGGGCGGGCGGTCTGTATGCATACGACCGGGTCGGCCCGGACCTCGGTGGCTACCGGGTGAGCGGCAAGCTGTGCAAGGACGCGGAGTTGAAGGCCATGACGGCGAAACTCGGCAAGCGGGAGGAGGGGTGGTCGGGAGCCGATCGGCACTGGGCCGTCGACCGCTCGATGTGCAGTGTCGACTTCACCGGGAGCGCCACGTACCAGTACTCGTTGAACCTCTCCTACACCCTGCACAAGGAGACCGACCCGGAGCCGGAGTTCGAGGCGCAGGCGCGCCCTTCGCCGGACCTCGGCGAGGAGCGCAAGGGCGAGTGGATCACCGGTCTCGGCGAGCGCGCCTATCTGATGATGCCCGAGGCCGAGGGCGACGGCCTCAGCGTGATGGTGCTCGACGGCCGGGCCGTGATCACGGCCGATCTCTCCGCCATGGGCGACTACGAGTACGGCGAGGAGACCGACGAAGAGCCGGAGCCGGCCGACCTCGCGCCTCTGAGGCAGCCGCTCCTCGAGGACGTGAAGGCCCTGATGGCCGCGCTCAAGCGCCCCGCATGAGACCCGGTCCTGTCCTGCCCCGTGGGCAGGACAAGGACCGTGCCGCGCGAGCGGGTTGCGCCCTCGGACAGTCCTGACCGCCGGCCGCTCGCCGGCCGCGCCGAGCACGAGGTCATTCCGGGCTGCACGGGCGGGCGTGGACGCACGCCGAGGTGCCGGTGGCGCTGTTCAACCAGGCGGTGGGCTGGTTGCGCCGTCACCGGGTGCTGCTGCCTGGGGTGAGCGTGTTGGCCCGGCAGGTGTCGGAAGCTCGGAAGGTCGCGGAGAAGCGTTGCACGCGACGGTCGCAGGGGCCGCGCGGCGGGCGGACCCGGCGCTGCCCGGGGACCTGGTGGCGACGTTGAAGACGCCGGAGGGCTCGCGGTTCTCGGAGCGAGCGGCTGTGCCGGCCACCGACGCGGACGACGGGGACGGCATTCGCCCGCGCGCTGGAGCGGGTGGACGAGATCGGCGCGTACCGGCTGGGTCGGCCTGTCCAACTCTGTGGTCGCGCTGCTGGTGTCGGAGGCGTGCAACATCGGCCTGGCCCCGGTGGTCAACCCCGGCTAGGAGGCGCTGACCCGGGCCCGGCTCGTGCACGTCGACCAGTACTACCTGCGGGCCGACACGAACGCGCGGCTCATCGAGGCTCAGGTGCCGATCGTGAAGTTCTGGGGCGAGGGCCTGCCGGCCTCGGTGGACGGGTTGCGGTTCCGTCGTCCCCGTCCGGATGGTGAACGCGGCGCCGTCGCCGAAGCACTTCGGGTTCAAGCGGGGCATCACCCGGCTGAATGCCGCCAACGACCAGGTCGCGGGCATCGGGCAGATGGTCGTCCCCGGCACCCCACGCGACTCCCTGCACATCCTGGACGCCCTGCTGGACCTGGACGGCGGGGCGAAGACGGAGATGGTGGCGACCGACAACGCGGAGGTCGGGGGGTACGGGAGGGCTCGGGAGCGCGGCTGTGTGCGCTGGGCGTGCTGGTGTCCGTCAGGTTGCGGGTGTGTGCGCCGGTGGGCTGGTGTGCTGCCGTATCCGCTGGTGGGGGCCTTCGTTGGTGGGGTGTGCATCGACCAGCCCGAGTCGGAGAAGCCGTGTCCGCTGCTGCTTCCGTAGTTCCGCCGACCGCATTGTCAGCGGGCCGGTGGTGTGATCCCTACCCGTATTTCGCGTGGCTGCGAGGTCACGCGCCCGCCCATGTCGAGCGGCGTCCCGGCCGGCCCGCTGTCTGGCAGGTCTCCCGCTACGACGACGTACGGGCGCTGTTGAGCGACCCGAGGCTGAGCAAGGAACCGGGCCGGGTCCCCGGGTATGTTCCGGGGCCGGCGGGGCTCAACCGGCACCTGGTCCACGCCGACCCGCCGGACCACACACGGCTGCGGGCGTTGGTGAACTCGGCGTTCGTGCCGCGCCGGATCGCGCTGCTCGAACCCCTGATCGCCGGGGTCGCGCATCGTCTGCTGGACCGTGTCGAGCACAGCGTGCACATCGACCTGATCGCGGAGTTTGCGGCTCCGCTGACGTTCCGGATGATCTGCGCGATCCTCGGTGTGCCCGAGCACCTTGATACGGCGGCCACCCGGGAGACGCTGATGGCGACCATCTCCCCCGGCAGGCCCCTGGAATCAGCCGGTGCAGAGGCGGACCTGCAGCGTCTGCTGGACGCTCTGATCGCCGCGAAACGGGCTGGAAGCGCAATGGGCGGGGTCGATCTGCTGGGCGCTCTGGTGCGGGCCGGTGACGCGAGCGGGGTGATGAGCGAGGAGGAGCTGCGCTCGACGGCCTACCTGCTGCTGCTGGTCGGGCACGACACCACGATGAACCTGATCGGGAACGGGATGCTCGCCCTGCTGGGCCACCCCGACGAAGCCCAGCGCCTGGCTGCACCCGATCACGGTCCGGGTCTGGTCTCCGCTGCGGTCGAGGAACTGCTGCGCTACGACTCGCCCGTGCGCGACGCCACGTTCCGGTGCGCGGCCGCACCCATCGAACTGCACGGGCACACGATCGGTGCCGGGGACATCGTGAGCCTGCTGATCGGGTCGGCCAACCGGGACGGGGAGCGGTTCCCGGACCCCGACCGCCTCGATCTGGGGCGCACGCCGAACGAGCACCTCGCGTTCGGGTACGGACCGCACTTCTGCATCGGCGCCGCCCTCGCCCGCCTCGAAGGCGCAGTCGCTTTCCCCCTGCTGCTGCGACGCCTCGGGCCGGTGCAACTGGCCAAGCCCGCCGCCGAGCTGCCCTGGAGACCGGCCCGCGTCATGCGCGGCCTGGCCGCCCTGCCCCTGATCCGCCGATAACCCACCACCATCCGATACTCCGTACAGGAAGGACACCATGGGCAACCGTTCCGCTGATCCAATGGTGCTGACCTCGCGACGCGACGGCGTCCTCGTCATCACCCTCAACCGGCCCCACGTCCGCAACGCCGTCGACCAGGCCCTCGCCGCAGGCGTCGACGCCGCGCTTACGGCACTGGACACCGACCCGGAACTCGAGGTCGGCATCCTGACCGGGACGGGCGGACACTTCTGCTCCGGCATGGACCTCAAAGCATTTCCCACCGAAGGAGTGCCCCGCGTCGCCGACCGGGGACTGGCCGGCCTGACCCGCGCCCACCGGACCAAACCCCTGATCGCAGCTGTCGAAGGAGCCGCGGTCGCCGGCGGCTTCGAACTCGCCCTCGCCTGCGACCTCATCACCGCCGCCGACACCGCCTTCTTCGCCCTGACCGAAGTCGCCCGAGGGCTCGTCGCCTCCGAAGGAGGTGCCATTCGCCTGCCCGGCCGCATCCCGCACCATCTGGCCATGGAAATGCTCCTGACAGCCTCCCCGCTCCCGGCCGCCGACGCCGCCCGCCACGGACTGGTCAACCAGCTCACCAGCGAAGGCAAAGCCTTCGACGCAGCGCTCGCCCTCGCCGCCCGGATCCGGGCCAACTCTCCGCACGCGATCCGAATCACCCGGCAGGTCGTCAACGCCACCCGCGGCCTCGACGACCACACGGCCTTCACCGTCCAGGACCCGATCACCACTCCCGTCTTCCACACCGCCACCGCCACCGAAGGTGCCCAAGCCTTCTGTGAGAAGCGCGCCCCCGACTGGACGGCCTGACGCGCGGTGGCGACACCGTCCACATCTCCGAGATGTTCCGCCTCGTACGCGGCAACCAGCACATCCCCGACGTGCTCGATGTCCTGCACCGCGGCCGCCTCGCCCTGCGCATACCCGACGGCGCGTTCTCCGTGATGGACCTCACCGCCCGCCACCCGCGCACCGGCGAGCTGCTGTCCACGGTGAAGTTCACGGTGCAGACCCTCGCGGCCGACGGCGAACTCCAGCGTGACCTCCAGCGCGAGCTGACCTACGACGGCCTGCGCGCCGCCGAGACCCAGGGCAGCAAGGGCGGGCGTCGCCCCGCCGGGGCGGCCGACACGACCGGCGCCGTGCGCACCGCGTACCTGGAGGGCCGGTCCATCGTCGCCCTCGCCCGCGACCACGGTGTCAGCCGCGGCGCGATCCGTACCGGCCGTCGCCGACCTCCTGCCCGAGCACACGGCCGCCGACCCGGACACCCTCGCCCCGGAACTGCCGGTCACCCTCGACATGCGGGCAAGGTCGCCGACTTGCTCCGTGCTGCCGAGCTGGAGCCCGCCGAACGAGCCGCGCTCGACCAGGGCATCACCGTGCGGCGTGGCCCAGGGCCGTCACCGCCGTCCCCCGTGCATCGCCAGCCGCTGCCAGCCACTCGACGGCGGCCATGGCGTCCCGGCGCAGGGCAAGGCCCGCCGCGAGTACGAGAAGCGCGTCAGCGCGCTCGCGCCGACAGGGCCATGATCGCTCTTTCAGCGCCAACGGCTGTACCGATGTTCCCCGAGGCCGGACGGCGGGAGGGTGGCGTACGGCCGCCTGCCATGGAACTCCCGGAAGCCGGAAGGGGCCCACCGGCCGTTGGCGGTGAGCCCCTCGCAGATGTGCGGCCGACTGCGCTACTGCGCCAGAACGGCCTCTGCCTCCAGCGTCGTACCGACGGCCTGGATCACCGAAGCGACCTTGAAGGCCTCCTGGATGACATCGCGCTCGACGCCCGCCTTGCGGAGGACCTGCTCGTGCGAGTCCAGGCACTGGCCGCAGCCGTTGATCGCGGAGACCGCGAGCGACCACAGCTCGAAGTCGGTCTTCTCGACGCCCGGGTTGCCGATGACGTTCATCCGCAGGCCCGCGCGCAGCGTCCCGTACTCGGGGTCCGACAGCAGATGCCGGGTCCGGTAGAAGACGTTGTTCATCGCCATGATCGCGGCGGCCGACTTGGCGGCCGTGTACGCCTCGGCGGAGAGGTTGGCCTTGGCCTCCGGCTCCAGCTCGCGCAGCACGATCGGCGAGCGCGAGGCGATCGCGCAGGCCAGAACCGTGCCCCACAGCTGCTGCTGCGGAAGCTCGCTGTTCCCGATGACCGAACCGAGGTTCAGCTTCAGGTCCTTGGCGTAGTCCGGGAGAGCGGACTTCAGCTCATCGAGAGCCATGCTCACTCACCGGCCAGCAGCTTGACCGGGTCGAGGGTGCTCTCGCCCTGGGTCCAGTTGCACGGGCAGAGCTCGTCGGTCTGCAGGGCGTCGAGGACCCGCAGGACCTCCTTGGGGTTACGGCCGACGGAACCGGCGGTCACCATCGTGAACTGGATCTCGTTGTTCGGGTCGACGATGAAGACGGCGCGCTGCGCGAAGCCGTCGGCGCCCTCGATGCCGAGGTCACGCATCAGCTCGTGCTTCGAGTCGGCCATCATCGGGAAGGGCAGGTCACGCAGGTCGGCGTGGTCCTTGCGCCAGGCGTGGTGGACGAACTCGGAGTCGCCGGAGAAGCCGAGGATCTGGGCGTCGCGGTCGGCGAACTCCTCGTTCAGCTTGCCGAACGCGGCGATCTCGGTGGGGCAGACGAAGGTGAAGTCCTTGGGCCACGCGAAGACGACCTTCCACTTGCCCTCGTAGGACTTGTGGGTGATCTGCTCGAATTCCTTGCCGCTCTCCAGCGAGACGCAGGCGGTCAGCTCGAACGTGGGGAACTGGTCACCGACAGTGAGCACGCGCTCTCCTTGCAGTGGGAAGGCCCCTTTTGAGGGCTTCCTAGGGGTTGGACGGACCCTGATCGTGGCACAGCGTGCATTGATCACGGAAATAGCTAGACTGGGTCATCGTGATCGGAGGTGCTTATCAGTGATGGCGATGGCCGCCGGAACGAATACGGAATGAGTACAGCGAACCGTGTCAAACAACCCAGCCTGGCGCAGCTGCGTGCCTTCGCCGCCGTGGCCGAGTATCTGCACTTCCGTGACGCGGCGGCCGCCATCGGGATGAGCCAGCCCGCTCTGTCCGGTGCCGTGTCGGCGCTGGAGGAGGCACTGGGTGTCCAGTTGCTCGAGCGTACGACGCGCAGGGTACTGCTCTCGCCGGCCGGTGAGCGGCTCGCGGTGCGGACGAAGGCGGTGCTCGACGCGGTGGGGGAGCTGCTGGAGGAAGCCGATGCGGTCAGGGCGCCCTTCACCGGAGTGCTCCGGCTCGGCGTGATCCCGACGGTGGCGCCCTATCTCCTGCCGAGCGTGCTGAAGCTGGTGCACGAGCGCTACCCCGAACTCGACCTCCAGGTACACGAGGAGCAGACCTCGTCCCTGCTGGAGGGGCTCGGGGCGGGGCGGCTCGATCTGCTGCTGCTCGCCGTGCCGCTCGGAGTGCCGGGAGTGACCGAACTTCCGCTGTTCGACGAGGACTTCGTCCTGGTGACGGGGCAGGGACACTGGCTCGGCGGGCGTCAGGACATCCCGCGCGAGGCGCTGAAGGAGCTCCAGCTGCTGCTGCTCGACGAGGGGCACTGCCTGCGCGACCAGGCCCTCGACATCTGCCGTGAGGCGGGCCGTACCGAGGGGGCCCCGGTCACCACCACCGCGGCCGGTCTGTCCACCCTGGTGCAGCTGGTCGCCGGCGGTCTCGGCGTTACGCTGCTGCCGCGCACCGCGGTCGAGGTGGAGACCGGCCGCAACGACCGTCTGCTGACGGGCTACTTCGCCGACCCGGCCCCGGTACGCCGTGTCGCCCTGGCGATGCGCTCGGGAGCCGCCCGCCAGGGCGAGTTCGAGGAGTTCGCCGTCGCACTCCGGGAGGTCCTGGCGGACCTCCCGGTGCGCCTCCTTCGCACCAACGGCGACCGGCTCACTCCGTCCGCAGGCCCTCCGGGCGCATCAGCCGGAGCAGCGGCGGCAGGCTGAGCAGCGTCACCAGCAGGACGACACCGGCCCCGATCCCCGACATCGCGGCGACCGACGCCCAGTCGACGACCACCGGGGCGCCCGCCATCTTGAGCAGCACCGCTCCGAGAGCCAGGCCCACCCCCGTGGCGAGCAGCAGTCCGAGCGCGACCGGCACCGCCGCCTGCCACAGCACCGACATGCTCAGCGTCGAGCGGCGCGTGCCGAAGGCGACCAGCGCGGACAACAGCTTCTTGCGCTCCCGCAGCTGCTCCAGCTGCGAGACGAGCAGGCTCGCCCCGATCAGGATCAGTACGCACGCGGCGCCGATGAACAGTCCGGTACGGATCGACGCGAAGCGGTCGGACCGTTCGACGGCCTGCAGATGCATCGGCGTCAGCATCGGGTCGGCCTTGAGGATCGCCGTACGGGCGTGCTCGATCGCGTTCGGCACCGCCGGATCCAGCTGGACGTAGATGGACGCGTACCTGTCCGTCTTGAGGTCCTTCGGTGCGGCGCCGGGTGTGGCGAGGATGCCGCTGTGCCTGGAGCCGAGCGGGTCGGTGCGGCTGGTGACCTTCCCGGTGGCCGGGGGCAGGGTCCAGGCGACGGGCGGTGGACCGCTCTCGGGGCCCCAGAGGTTCCCGACGTACAGCTTCCGGCCGGGCTTCGCCACCTTCGCCGTGCTCGCGTCGTCCGCCCCGCCCTGGGTGAAGAAGGTGTCGCCGTCCTTGCAGGAGGGCAGTCGGGCCAGTTCGCGCAGCGCGTCGCAGGTGCCGACGGTGAGGGTGGTCGAATTCTCCGAGTCCGTCGGGGAGGCGGAGACCGAGGAGCTGCTCAGCGCGAACGCCCGGGTGACTCCCTCGGTCCGCCCGATCCGGCGGGCGATGTCGTCGGTCCGGGCGGCCGCCTCGCTGTCCTGCGGGACCAGGGCGGAGATCGCCGCGCGGGCGGGGTCCTCCCCGGTGTCCCGGGTGTAGTCGCCCTCGATGCCCGAGAACATCATCTGGAGCGCGATGGCACCGGCGACCGCGACGGCGATGCCGTTGACCAGGCGAGCCGCGGTGCCGCTGCTCATCTGGAGCCTGCGCACGGCCAGTTGCCAGGAGACCGAGCCGCCGCCGAGCCGGGCGACGACCGTCTCGACCAGCCACGGCAGCAGCGCCGTGATGCCGACGAGCAGCAGGACGACACCGCCGATGACCTGCCACTGGTTGAACTCGCCGCTGTCGTTGCCCATGCCGATCATCGGGTAGAGCAGGGCGAGTCCCGCGAGCGGCATCAGCAGCCGCCACCAGATCCGGCGGCGGGCGGGCTTGGCCGTACGGACCACTCCGAGCGGCTCGATCACCACGCTCCGCAGCGCGAACAGCGTCACCGCGACCGCGGCGGCCGGCACGGCCAGCGCGACCAGCGCCGCGAGTCCCGGTGACGGATCGAGATCGGCCGGAAAGATGCTCATCCTGAACAGCTCGACCCCACCCGCCGACTGCCGTACTGCGGCGAAGAAACCGGCGCCGAAGCCCAGACCGATCAGCGATCCGGCGAGCGCCTCGCCCGCCGCGATCCGGCGTGTCATCCGACCGTCGGCGCCGATCAGCCGCAGAGCGGCGAGGCGGCGGTCGCGGCGCTCGCCGCCGAAGCGCACGGCGGCCGCGATGAAGACGGCGACCGGTGTCAGCAGTGCGACGAACACCAGCGTGATCAGGAGAAGGAGCACCGGGTCCAGGGGCTCGGACTCCGCGGAGTTCTCGAAGCCGGTGACCCGCGGGACCTTGCCGTCCAACGCCTTCAGGGTGTCGCTGCCCGCGTAGTAGGCGAGTTCGGACGGTCCGATCAGCCCCTCGTCGCCGATGACCGCGGTGATCCTCTGGTCGAGGCGCTCGCGCAGGAGCTTGCCGTCCGCGGACTTGAGCAGCTTGTCGAGGGCGGGGGAGACGGCCATCTCGCCCGGGGCGGGGAACGATTGCAGTCCGGGTGGTACGGGTGCGTCCGGGCCTTCCGGCTTGAGGAGGCGGCCGTAGATCTCTTCGGCGCGATAGCGGGTGTCCACCTCGGCGACGAGCAGAGTGTTGTGGCCGGCTTTCTCGGCGGTCGGCGCGGTGTGCTCGCTGCGGGCGTCCCCCCGCAGGTCGCGAGCGCCCAGCGCGCTCGGAATGGCGGTGGTGACCAGCAGCAGTGCCACGCCCAGGCCGACGCCGACGCCGGTGAGCAGGGTGCGGGTCCAGCCCTCGCGCCCGCCGCTCACCGCGAACTTGGCGCCCATCAGCAGGTCGCGCGCCCAGATCCGGGCGCTCATACGGCGCGCTCCATGTCGCGGGACTTTCCGTCGCGGACGACGATCTCGCGGTCGGAGTACGCGGCGACACGGGCCTCGTGGGTGACGAGGACGACGGCGGCACTGGTGGACCGGGCGGCCTCGGTGAGCAGTTGCATCACGCGCTCGCCGTTGAGCGAGTCCAGCGCGCCGGTCGGCTCGTCGGCGAACAGCACACGCGGGCTGGTGACCAGAGCACGGGCCACCGCGACCCGCTGGCCCTGTCCGCCGGAGACCTCGCCGGGACGTTTGCCCCCGAGGTCGTCGACCTCCAGGCGCTGCATCCACTGCAGGGCCGTGCGCTCGGCCTCCTTGCGCTTCGTGCCGTTCAGCCGCAGCGGCAACGCCACGTTCTCGACGCAGGTCAGCTCGGGTACGAGCTGGCCGAACTGGAAGACGAAGCCGAACTCGCTGCGGCGCAGCGCGCTGCGCTCCGCGTCGTTCATCGCGGACAGCTCACGGCCGTTGTAGGTGATCGTGCCCGAGTCGGGGGTCACGATCCCGGCGAGGCAGTGCAGCAGGGTCGACTTGCCGGAGCCGGAAGGGCCCATGACGGCCACGACCTCGCCCGGATGTATGGAGAACGCGGCCCCGTCCAGGGCATGGGTGGGGCCGTACGCCTTGCGGAGGTTGTCGGCGGCGAGCAGAGAGCCGGCGGGTGTCATTCTGCGACCTCCTTGGCGAGGGCGTCGAGGCGGGCGGCGGCCAGTTCGAGCCAGCGCAGGTCGGCCTCCAGATGGAACAGCGCGTGGTCGCAGATGAGCTGGTCGGCGAGGTCACCGCGGCGCTTGCGATCGGTGAGGATCCGCATCAGCCGCAGATGCTCGGAGCGCTGTGTGTCGAGCAGATCGGCGGCGCTGCGGCCGGTGAGCAGGGCGAGGACGACCTTGGTGTAGAGCGTCGACTGGAGGTAGGGCTCCGGCTTCTCGGGCTGTGCGAGCCACTGGGAGACATCGGTGATGCCCGCGTCGGTGATCGCGTACCGCTTGCGCTCGGGGCCGCCGCCGGCCTCGATGCCGTCCACCTCGACGAGGCCGTTCTTCAGCAGGCGCGACATCGTCGAGTAGACCTGCCCGTAGTGCAGGGGCCGGTCATGGCCGAACTTCTCGTCGAAGGCGCGCTTGAGGTCGTAACCGTGGCGCGGACCGGACTCCAGGAGCCCGAGGAGCGTGTGACCGATTGACATGCAGAAGACTCTACACAGTGGGTATACATCGCATGTATAGACACAGTGCAGAGTCGTCATTCGGCCAGGTTCCGATGCAGGTCAGCAGCGATTGTCACGGTTCGGAACGGACGGATCCGCGCGGTGGGCCGGACGGGACGGACCAGTGACAACCGGACATCGACGGTGTGGCCGAAAGTCTGCGGCAACCCGTCCGTGACGGGGACCCTTCGTTCGGGTCGGCAGGCTGGATCGGGCTGGATCGGTGCCGGGGCGTGCGAGCCCGGTTCGAAGGGGAGGCTCCCAAGTGCTGTGACCGGAAGGGTTTGCCGGAGGCTCGCGAGGTCGGTTGCGTGGGGTATCCCCGGCCCCCGCCGGGGCCGAGGGGGAGCACCGCAAGGCGGCGGGGGCCCCCTGGATCCGCCGGGGGCGCGCCCCCATCCGGCCGGAGGTCGGGGAGGCGGCCCCCGTGCCGAACGTCCTCGGGCGACTCAGGCAACGCAGCATCGGGGTGCCTGCCGGCGGTAGCCGGTGGAGTGCCGTAACTGGCGTCGCGGGCCCGAGAAGAAAGCCCGGACGGCCCTCAGTCGCCCCCGTTCTCCGGTGGGGTCCCGGGCGTTGCCCTGGGTGGCCGGCCCCTGGGTGGGATCGGCTTGACCCCACCCGGCAGGCGTCCGGCATCCGACAGTGCTCTCCGCAGCAGGAACTCGATCTGCGCGTTGGCGCTGCGCAGTTCGTCGGAGGCCCAGCGGGCGAGCGCCTCGTACACCGCCGGGTCCAGCCGCAACAGCATCTGCTTGCGGGTCTGCCTGCGCTCGGTCACTGGTAGAGCGTGCCCGTGTTGAGGACCGGCTGTGCGGAACGGTCTCCGCACAGCACCACCATCAGATTCGACACCATCGCCGCCTTCCGCTCCTCGTCCAGTTCCACGAAGCCCTGCTCCCCGATCCTCGCCAGCGCGGCCTCCACCATGCCGACCGCGCCGTCCACGATCTGCCGGCGCGCCGCGACCACGGCGCCCGCCTGCTGCCGCTGGAGCATCGCCGACGCGATCTCCGGGGCGTACGCGAGGTGTGTGAAGCGGGACTCGATGATGCGGACACCCGCAGCCTCCACCCGGGCGTGGAGCTCGACCGCGAGCTTCTCGGTGATCTCCTCGGCGTTGCCGCGCAGCGACAGGCCGTCCTCCTCGTGGTGGTCGTACGGGTACTCGATGGCTATGTGTCGTACGGCGGCCTCCGTCTGGGTGGACACGAACTCCAGGAAGTCGTCCACCTCGAACAGCGCCTGTGCGGTGTCCTCGACCTTCCAGACCACCACCGCGGCGAGTTCGATCGGGTTGCCGTAGGCGTCGTTGACCTTGAGGATCGCGGTCTCGTGGTTGCGGACACGGGTGGAGATCCTCTCTCGCGAGGTCAGCGGATTCACCCAGCGCAGTCCGTCGGTGCGGATAGTCCCCCGGTAGCGCCCGAAGAGCTGGACCACCCGCGCCTCGCCGGGCGCCACCATGTTCAGCCCGCACATGGCGAGGCCCGAGGCCAGTGCGACGACCACGCCGAGCACGGCCAGGCCCGCCTTCGCGCCACCGTCGCCGAGTGTGGCGCCCGTCACGATCAGCCCGATGCCGGCAGCCAGGCCGACGAGGCCGAACAGCAGGGCGAGGCCGCCGCCGATGCTGTGTGCTGCGAACTCCCGCACCCGTGGCTCGGGCATGTGCGGTACGTCGTTCGGCAGGGATGTGCTCGTTGCGGACATGTCCGTCCCCCGTATCCCCGGCCGCGGTGCACGGCCGGACGCGCTAGCAATGTGATTACACATTAGCGCGCATGGCAACCCTGCGCACCTCTCGTGAGTCGGTTCCATCGGGACAGGTGCTCATTCTCACGTCCGGAAAAGACGGGATCGGGCGCCGTTTGTCTGTAGTGGCGGTGTTAGCTTTCTGAGCTGATCTGACGACGAAGAGCGGAGCAACGAAGCGATGGGCCGAGCGGAATCGCGACGAGCCCGGCAGCGCGGCGCGCGCCGGACGAAGAGCGGTGGAGGCATACGCCGCTTCTTCACCTGGAAGAAGATGCTGGGTACCTTCCTCGGCCTGTGCCTTGCCCTGATGGCCGCGTTCTTCGTCATCTACTGGCTGGTGCCGGTCCCCGAGGCCAACGCCAAGGCCCAGATGCAGAGCAACGTCTACAAGTTCAGCAACGGCAAGATCCTCACCCGCACCGGTGAGGTCAACCGTGAGATCGTCGGCCTCGAGAAGATCCCCGAGGACGTCCGGAACACCTTCATCGCCGCCGAGAACAAGGGCTTCTACCAGGACTCCGGCATCGATCTGAAGGGCACGGCCCGTGGTCTGCTCAACACCGTCACGGGCAAGGGCAAGCAGGGTGGTTCGACGATCACTCAGCAGTACGTCAAGAACTACTACCTGAACCAGGATCAGACGATCACCCGCAAGCTCCAGGAGCTGGTCATCTCCCTCAAGGTGGACCAGCAGTTGGACAAGAACGACATCCTCGCCGGGTACATCAACACCAGCTACTACGGACGCGGGGCCTACGGCATCCAGGCTGCGGCGCAGGCGTACTACGGAGTCGACGCACAGAAGCTGAACGTCGCCCAGGGCGCCTATCTCGCCGCCGTCCTCCAGGCCCCGAGCCAGTACGACTGGGCGGTCGCATCCGCCAAGAGCAAGGACCTGGTGACCGAGCGCTGGAACTATGTGCTGAACAACATGGTCGACGAGCGCTGGCTCGACTCCGGCAAGCGTGCCGGTCTGAAGTTCCCCGTTCCCAAGGAGCCGAAGGCCGCCCCCGGCATGGAGGGGCAGACCGGCTACCTCGTCGCGGCGGCCAACAAGGAGCTCGGACGCCAGGGTGTCAGCGAGAAGGACATCGAGGCCGGCGGCTGGACCATCACGCTGAACATCGATGAGAAGAGGCAGAAGGCGCTGACCAAGTCCGTCGAGGACCAGTTGGAGGCCAAGCTCGACCGGAAGGGCGACAAGCGCGACGCGACCGTCCAGGCCGGCGCGACCTCCGTCGACCCGAAGACCGGTCATGTCGTGGCCCTCTACGGCGGCGTGGGCGCCACCGAGCACTGGTTTTCGAACGCCACGCGCCGCGACTACCAGCCCGCCTCGACCTTCAAGCCCATCGTGCTCGCCTCCGCACTGCAGAACGAGTCGACGACCCAGGACGACGAGCGGATCACGCTCAACACGATCTACGACGGCACGAGCAAGCGACCCGTCGAGGGCAGTGATGTGCCGTTCGCCCCGGAGAACGAGGACGACGTGGACTACGGTCCGGTGAGCGTCCAGCGGGCGACCAACAAGTCGATCAACTCGGTCTACGCGCAGATGATCGTGGACGTCGGCCCCGACAAGGTGAAGAAGACCGCGCTCGACCTGGGCATGAAGGACGGCGAGGGCTGGCCGGAGCAGCCGGCGATGTCGCTCGGCACGATGGGCGCCTCCCCGTGGGACATGGCGGGGGTGTACGCGACCCTGGACAACCACGGCAAGAAGACGACGCCGACGATCGTGAAGTCCGCCGAGCGCAGGGACCGCACGGTCGAGATATCCGACCCGATAGGGCCGCAGGTCGTCAGCCGTGAGACGGCCGACTCCGTCACGGAGGCCATGACGGGCGTCGTCGAGAGCGGCTCGGGGCAGAATGCGCTCGGTGAGTACCACGCGGCGGGCAAGACCGGTACGTCGGAGAACAACCGCTCGGCCTGGTTCGTCGGCTACACCCCCGAACTCGTCACCGCAGTAGGCCTGTTCGGAGAGAAGTCCGACGGCACCGGTCAGGTCACCCTGACGGACACCGTCAACGAGGGCCGCGCCAACGGCGGTGGTGTCCCGGCCTTGATCTGGAAGCAGTACACGACGGGCGCTCTCGGCGGCGGCTCGGACGAGGAGTTCGACCTTGAGCTCCCGGAGCCGGTGCAGGAGGAGCCGTCCTACACCCCGAGCGACGACCCGTCGGAGTCGGAGGAGCCGGAAGAGCCCGAGGACAAGCCGCAGAAGCCGAAGGACCCGAAGGACCGTCCGCCGCACAATCCGGACGAGCCGTCCGACCCCTCGCCGTCCGATCCTGGTGACTCGTCGGGGAACGACTCCGAGGGCGCCACCGAGGGAACGACGGACGGGACCACCGAGGGAACGACGGACGGGACCACCGAGGGAACCACGGAGGGGACCACCGAGGGAACGACGGAGGGGACCGCCGAGGGAACGACGGACGGTCCGGCCGGCCGACCGGTGAGGCCCTAGGGTCCTTCGTTCGGATCTTGCCGGGCTCGATCCGAACGAAAGACCCCAGGCCCGCGGCGGGACCGATGCGGGCCGGGGTTCCGACCGGACACCGGGGAGGGGCCCGGCGCATGTGCGCCGGGCCCCTCCCCGGTGTCCGGTGGCCGCCGCTCGCGCCGGTCGTGGTCGGCGCGGTCGGCGCGGCCTCAACCGCCGTTGACGTTCTTGGCGACCTGGTCGCCGAGATCCTTGTCGACATTCCGCCAGTACTGCACCGCACGGTCCAGCACCGGCCGGGAGACGTCCTGCTTGAGATGACCGCTGATGTTCGACACCAGCCGGTCCCGTGCGGCGTCGTCCAGGACCTGGCGGACCATCGTGCCGGCCTGGCCCCAGTCGTCGTCCTCGCGGTGCAGCTTGGACGCCTCGCGCACCATTTCGCCCGTGGCCTCCCAGCCCGCAGGGTCGCCGAAGCGCTGGAAGTCGGCGGACGGCCCGCCGTACGAGTTCGGGGCGTAGGGACGCTCCGCGTTCGACGGTGTGTACCGCATCGGGCCGTCCTTGGCGTACGAGTTGACCGCCGAGTGCGGCCGGTTCGGCGGCAGCTGGGCGTAGTTCGGGCCGATCCGGTACCGGTGGGTGTCCGGATAGGAGAACAGCCGGCCGAGCAGCATCTTGTCCGGGGACGGACCGATACCCGGCACCATGTTCGACGGCTCGAAGGCGGCCTGCTCGATGTGGATGAAGTAGTCCTCCGGGTTCCTGTTCAGCGTCATACGCCCGACCTCGATCAGCGGGTAGTCGCCGTGCGGCCACACCTTGGTCAGATCGAAGGGGTTGAAGCGGTAGTCCGCCGCGTCCTCGAAGGGCATGATCTGGACCTTGAGGGTCCATGACGGCGCGTTCCCGGAGTCGATCGCCTCGTACAGGTCGCGGCGGTGCTTGTCCGCGTCCGACCCGGCCAGTTCGTCGGCCTCGGCCTGGGTCAGGAAGTCGATGCCCTGGTCCGTCTTGAAGTGGTACTTCACCCAGAACCGCTCGCCACCGCCGTTGATCCACATGTAGGTGTGGGAGCTGTAGCCGTTCATGTGGCGGTAGGTCTTCGGGATGCCGCGGTCACCCATCAGCCACGTCACCTGGTGCGCGGACTCGGGGGAGAGCGTCCAGAAGTCCCACTGCATGTCGTTGTTGCGCAGACCCGTGACCGGGTGTCGCTTCTGGGACCGGATGAAGTCCTGGAATTTGATCGTGTCGCGTACGAAGAAGACCGGCGTGTTGTTGCCGACCAGGTCGTAATTGCCGTGCTCGGTGTAGAACTTGAGCGCGAAGCCGCGGGGGTCGCGCCAGGTGTCCGGGGAGCCCTGTTCGCCGGCGACCGTCGAGAAGCGGGCCAGCATCTCGGTGCGTTTGCCCGGCTGGAACAGATCTGCCCTGGTGAACTGGCTGACGTCGTTGGTGACTTCGAAGAAGCCGTACGCTCCCGACCCCTTGGCGTGCACCACCCTCTCCGGGACCCGTTCACGGTTGAACTGGGCCATCTTCTCCATCAGATAGTGGTCCTGGAGAAGGATCGGACCGTCGGAGCCCACGGTGAGCGAATGCTCATCGCTCTCGACGGGGATTCCGGCGTTGTTCGTCGTGTACGGAGCCTTCCGGTTCGACTCGGTCACGAGCGTCCTCCCATCGATCGGGGGAAATTGATCGCTTTCGGCCGCCTGCCCCAGTCAACGCCGACGATGCGAAGTCGGCAACTTTTGGATCACGTCCAGATTTGGGTTCCGTATCGCTACAGATGATCCGTATCGCTACATATGGGTAGGGAGCTCGAACCACACCACCTTGCCCGTGGACAGCCGTGTCGCCCCCCACCGCCTGGCCAGGCGGTTGACCAGGAACAGCCCCCGCCCGCCCTCGTCGGTGTCCCGCGCCCGCCGCTGGCGCGGCAGCTGCGGGGAGTCGTCGCCGACCTCGCAGCGCAGCACGTCGGTGCGCAGCAGCCGCAGGGTCACCGGCCGCTCCGCGTACCGCACGGCATTGGTGACCACCTCACTGACCAGCAGCTCCACGGCATCGGAGAGGTCCTCCAGGCCCCATCGGGCGAGCGCCCTGCGGGCCAGCCTGCGAGCCCGGCCCGGAGCCTGCTCCTCCGGCTCGAGGAACCAGTAGGCGACGTCGCTCGGTGCGATCCCGTCGAAGCGGGCGGCGAGCAGCGCGATGTCGTCGTCCCGGTCGCCCGGTCCGAGCATGTCGAGGACGTCGTCGCAGAGCGCCTCCAGCGGTGGGGAGTGGTCGGGCCCGGTGAGCTGCGCGGTCGCGGCCAGCCGCTCCCTGAGCTGCTCGATCCCGGTCCAGACGTCCCGCAGCCGTGACTCGACGAGACCGTCGGTGTAGAGCAGCAGCGTGGCACCGGCGGGCGCGTCGAGCTCGACGGCCTCGAAGTCCACACCGCCGACGCCGATGGGCGCTCCGGGCGGCACCCTCAGCACCTCGGCGCGGCCGCCGAGATGCAGCAGTATCGGCGGCGGATGGCCCGCATTGGCAATGGTGATCCGGTGCGAGACCGGGTCGTACACCGCGTACAGACAGGTCGCCATACGGTCGGTGCCCAGGCGCTGCGCCTGCTCGTCCAGGTGGTGCAGCACCTCCTGCGGCGGCAGATCCAGTCCGGCCAGTGTCTGGGCCGTCGTCCGGAGCTGGCCCATGATCGCGGCCGAGGTCATCGAATGACCCATCACATCGCCGACGACCAGTGCCACCCGGCTGCCGGGCAGCGGGATCGCGTCGTACCAGTCGCCGCCGACCCGGGCGGTCTCGGCCGCCGGGAGATAGCGGGAGGCGAGCCGCACACCGGTCGGCTGGGGCAGCCCCTCGGGAAGCATGGTGCGCTGCAGCTCGTCCGCGATGTACGCCTCGCGGCCGTACAGCACCGCCTTGTCGATGCCCAGCGCGGTGTGCGTCGCCAGCTGGGCGGCGACCAGCAGATCGTTCGGCTCGAACGCGGGCCGGTCGGGCCGGCGCAGGAAGATCGCGGCGCCGATGACGCGCCGCCGGCCGCGCAGCGGCGCGAGGATCGCCCGGTGTCCGGTCGGCACGGTCTTGCCGTCACCGAGCAGCTCGGGCAGGGCGGCGCGGGCCGCGGCCGAGTCACCGAAGACCGGCCGTACACCGCGCAGCACCTCGGCGAGCGCCCCGCCGGCCTGGACCTCGCACAGCTCCGCCGCGGGCAGATCCGACTGCGGGCTGAGCACCGGCACCTGGACGGCGTTGGTGACAAGAGCGTTCTCGGTGTCCTCGTCGGTTAAACGCAGCCGGTCGGTGCGTCGCAGGCGCAGCACGAACGGTGCGACCGGCCGCTCGTCGCCGACCGGGAGCGGGTCACGCAGATAGACCAGGATCGCGTCCGAGAACGTCGGCACGGTGGCCCGGCACAGGCCGAGCACGATCTCGTCCAGGTCTATCCCGCGAGCGATGCGTCTGGTCGCGGCCCCCACGAAGCGCAGCCGGTCGCCCTCGCGCCGTGCGACCCCGGTGGGGTCCTGCGGCTGGCCCGCGGGTGCGCCCGGAGCCGCCGTCGCCGACGGCGCGGCCGGGACGGAGGGCACGGGCGCTGCCGTGGGCGAGGGCGGTGCGGGCGGCTGGGCAGGCACGCCGCCCGCCGCGGGCTTGGGGGCGTGCGAAGCCGCCTCCTGCCGCGGGCGGGTGCGCTCCTGCGGCCGGGCAGCCAGAGGCTGCCGGCCTTCGTGGGAGGTGGGATGCTCCGTCACGCGTGGGATTCCGTCCGTCCGGGCCGGTGGTGCGAGGCGAACGCCTCGGGTGCCGCTGTGTGCGTCCGGGAGTGCTGACGATCGTGGCTGCGCCGCGGGGCCCCGGGCCGGTGGGCGAGGGCTCCGCCCGTGGTCCGGGACGGCAGCACCCCTGGACGGTCGATATAGCCCATACCCAGTCCGGGCAAGGCGTCGACAGGTCGAGGGAGATCCGGGCACACATCAAGCACGGTTTTATCCCCCTCGTGATGACTTACGCTCAGTTCCGGTGCGATGCTCACTCGTTCATGCGATGCGGCCTTGCGGAGGACGATCCTACGTTTGAACCCCGGGGGCGCATCAAGGGTCTCACGACGACGTCATGCGGACGTGGGTGCCGGGGTGCGGTTCCAGTCGGTGGGCAGCTCGGGGACCGGCCATCGCGGATCGGGCCGCCACGCCTCCCAGCCGTCGGAGAACGGCGGGCCCCACGCACGGATCACATCGACGGCCGATTGCCCTGCCGCCCGTACCCGCAGGGCCTGCCGGGCGTCCATCAGCCCGGCCTGCTGCGCCTGGGCGAACTCGTCCTCGTCGAGCCAGCGCCAGCTGCGGTCGGGACGCACCGCGATGTCCAGGAAGTGGTCCTCCGAGTCGACCCCGCCGGCCCAGCGGGTGAGCGGCTCCTCGAGGTTGACGTACCAGTTCTTGAACTGCCAGCCCCGCTCCCAGAACAGCCAGACCGACCACGGCTCGCCCGGCCGTGCCAGCTTGAGCACGCCCGTGCCGAACCAGCGTGAGCGGGCCGTCGTCCGGGGTGCGGTGTACCGGGTGGCCAGCGGCTCCTGCTGCACGGGGGAGCCGTCACTGAGCACCGGCTTCACGCACTCGGTCCCCGGAGCCATCCACACGGCCAGCAGCTCATGGTTGTCCTGGACGACGGTCACGGGCCGGCAGATGTGGACATGCCCGGAGGCGTTGCCGCGGTAGCGCCAGAGGATGTGGTCCCCCGGAGCCCAGTGCTGAGGCCGCGCCGATCCTGTCATGCGCAGATATTAGGCGCGCACTCCTCGCCCCGCTGCGGCGCAGATCACGACAGAACGCTCCGTCCACCCGGAATCCACCCGGCCGCGACGCGTGCCACAGGACGTTCAGGGGATGGCGATGGCTGCCCGGGACCGGGCAGGGCGCGGGGGCCGGGGGGCGGTGCGCGCAGCGGCGACGGAAGCCGGGTGCGGGGGCGACGCACTCCTCGCGGGCGGCCGTGCCGCGTGCCGAGCCCTGTCCCGTGCCGTCAGCGCCGCGGGGCATGCGCCGCCGGCCGCACCCCCGGGAGGCATCCGCGGTGCTGTGGCCGTGCCCGGAGGGGCATCCGGACGATGGTTTCCCGGATGCCCCTCCGGTGTCACGGATGCGTCATCCGCAGGACGTCCAGCGCCTCGTCCAGTTGCTCCTGAGTCAGATCGCCGCGCTCCACGTACCCCGACTCCAGCACCACCTGACGGATCGTCTTCCGTTCGGCGAGGGACTTCTTGGCGACCTTGGCAGCCTCCTCGTAGCCGATGTACTTGTTCAGCGGGGTGACCACGGAGGGGGAGGACTCGGCGTACTCACGGGCCCGCTCCGCATTGGCGGTGATGCCGTCGACCGTGCGGTCGGCGAGCAGCCGGGAGGCGGCCGCGAGGAGCCGTACCGACTCCAGCACATTCCTGGCGATCACCGGAAGCATGACGTTCAGCTCGAAATTCCCCGCTGCTCCGGCCACGGCGACGGCCGTGTCGTTGCCGGTCACCTGGGCGGCCACCATCAGCACGGCCTCGGGGATCACCGGGTTGACCTTGCCGGGCATGATCGAGGAGCCGGGCTGCAGGTCGGGGAGGGCGATCTCGGCAAGGCCGGTGCGCGGGCCGCTCGCCATCCAGCGCAGATCATTCGCGATCTTGGTGAGCGAGACGGCGATGGTACGGAGCTGTCCCGATGTCTCCACCAGCCCGTCCCGCGCACCCTGCGCCTCGAAGTGGTCGCGCGCCTCCGTGAGTGGCAGCCCCGTCGTCCTGGCCACCTCGGCGATGACCGCGGCGGAGAATCCGGGCGGCGTGTTGATGCCGGTGCCCACTGCGGTCCCCCCGAGGGGGAGTTCGGCGAGGCGGGGGAGCGAGGCCCGGAGCCGCTCGATGCCGTAACGGATCTGCGCGGCATAGCCCCCGAACTCCTGGCCGAGGGTGACCGGAGTCGCGTCCATCAGATGCGTACGGCCCGACTTGACCACGCCCGCGAATTCCGAGGCCTTGCGTTCCAGCGACGCGGCGAGATGCTCCAGGGCCGGGATCAGGTCCCTGGTCACGGCGGCGGTGGCCGCGATGTGGATGGACGAGGGAAAGACGTCATTGGACGACTGCGACGCATTGACGTGGTCATTGGGGTGAACGGGGCGGCCGAGGCGCTCCCCGGCGAGCGTCGCCAGGACCTCGTTCGTGTTCATGTTGGACGACGTGCCAGAGCCGGTCTGGAAGACGTCGACCGGAAAATGCTCGTCCCAGCGGCCCACCGCGACCTCCTCGGCCGCCTCCTGGATGGCCCCGGCGATGTCCTTGTCGAGTACGCCCAGCTCCGCGTTGACCTTGGCGGCGGCTGCCTTGATCCGGGCGAGGGCCTCGATATGGGCGCGTTCCAGCCGTTGTCCCGAGATGGGGAAATTCTCCACGGCCCGTTGGGTCTGGGCCCGCCATTTGGCGTGTCCGGGGACCCTCACCTCTCCCATGGAGTCGCGCTCGACCCGGTACTCACCTGCGTTGTCGCTCGTGTCGGACATCTCCGAACCTCCCTGAAAAGTTGAGCACTTGTCTTGTTCTGCGTATTCCCAAGTGCGCTACCGCCCAGTAAAAACCGTCGGTACCACCGATCCGGGGAGGCGCAATGAGGCGCACTGGACACAGACTTCGCCGTGCGGTCGCGGTCGCGGCGGTCGTTGCGGCGGCTCTCGGCACCATGGCAGCCACCGGCCCCCGGCCGGCGCAGGACACGGCAGGCCCCGCCGCATCTCCATCCTCCGTACCCCTGACGCCGGAGCTGAGCGCATCCGGGCCGCCGAGGCCACCGCCCTCCACGGTGATCCGGCCGAGCGCCCGCTCGACCGGCGCAGGAGTGCTCTGATCTCGCTCGGCGACAGTGAGATCTCCGGTGAGGGGGTGGGCACGTACGAACCCGGCACCGACGGCCCGGACAACTGGTGCCACCGCCTCCCGACGCCGCCATCCACCGCACGGGCATCCCGGCCACGTGACATGCAACGCCGCCTGCTCGGGCGCGGACAGCGGCACGGTGCGGCAGTCGTTCCACCCGAACCGGCGCGGGCACGCAGCCTTTGCCGCCTGCCTGACCCGGCTTCACAACTCGGATCCCGACGAGGCGAGTTGCGCCGATCCGGCATCCACGGGCCGGCCGGTGCTCGACCCGTTCGCGTGGGACGACGTCCACAGGCCGCTGCGGAACGAGGCGACGGGCAGTCGTGTCGAGGTCGACGGGGCCGTGACCCGCAACGGGACCGCGGTGCTGGGCCGGGAATGCCACGGCGGGCGGAACCGGAACTGGTGGTACGACCCGGCCCGCCGCTCCCTGCACACCGACCTCACCCAGGACCGCTGCCCGGACGTGCCGCGCGCCGACTACGGGGCGAGTGTGGCGCTCGTCGTGCGGAACTGCTCGGGCGCGGCCCATCAGCAGTTCGTCAGGGTGGCCGGAACCCTTCGGCCGGCCGCACCGACCGGTCTGTGCCCGACGGCTGCGGCGAAGGATCCGGTTGCAGTGGTTGCAGTGGTTGCAGTGGTTGCAGCGGTTGCAGTGGTGCAGCGATACGTCGGGTCGGCGAGGCAGCGCTTCGCGTAGTGGTACGCGCGTCCGACGCGCACCCGGTCCGGGGGTCCCGCCGCTGGGGAGCGGCGGGACCCCCTTCCTGCTGTGTCAGGCCAGCCCGGGGCCCCGCACCGGGATGCTGGTGAACGTCGGAGCCGGGGCCGGGTTCTGGAAGAAGTCGTTGCCCTTGTCGTCCACGACGATGAACGCCGGGAAGTCCTCGACCTCGATCTTCCAGACCGCCTCCATGCCGAGCTCCTCGTACTCGACGACCTCGACCTTCTTGATGCAGTCCTGCGCGAGGCGGGCCGCAGGGCCACCGATCGAGCCGAGGTAGAAGCCGCCGTGCGCCCCGCAGGCGTCCGTGACCTGCTTGCTGCGGTTGCCCTTGGCCAGCATGACCTTGGAGCCGCCCGCCGCCTGGAACTGCTCGACGTAGGAGTCCATGCGGCCTGCCGTGGTCGGGCCGAAGGAGCCGGAGGCGTAACCCTCGGGGGTCTTGGCCGGGCCGGCGTAGTAGACCGGGTGGTCCTTCAGGTACTGCGGCATCTCCTCGCCCGCGTCGAGGCGCTCCTTGATCTTGGCGTGCGCGATGTCGCGCGCCACGACGAGCGGGCCGCTCAGCGAGAGGCGGGTCTTGACCGGGTACTTGGTGAGCGCGGCGAGAATCTCGTCCATCGGCTGGTTGAGGTCGATCTTGACGACACCCTGCTGATCGGCGGCCTCGGCGGCGCTGAGGTGTTCGTCCGTCGTGTCGGGGAGGAAGCGCGCGGGGTCGGTCTCCAGCTGCTCCAGGAAGACACCCTCCGCCGTGATCTTGGCGACGGCCTGACGGTCGGCCGAGCAGGACACGGCGATCGCGACCGGGCAGGACGCGCCGTGGCGCGGCAGCCGTACCACGCGCACGTCGTGGCAGAAGTACTTGCCGCCGAACTGCGCACCGATGCCGATCCTCTGCGTCAGCTCGAAGACCTTCTCCTCCAGCTCCTTGTCCCGGAAGCCGTGGCCGAGGGCGGACCCCTCCTCCGGCAGTTCGTCCAGGTAGTGCGCGGAGGCGTACTTCGCCGTCTTCAGGGCGTATTCGGCGGACGTGCCGCCGACGACGATCGCCAGGTGGTACGGCGGGCAGGCGGCCGTGCCCAGCGAACGGATCTTCTCCTCCAGGAACTTCATCATGGAGGCCTCGTTCAGGACCGCCTTGGTCTCCTGGTAGAGGAAGGACTTGTTGGCCGAGCCGCCGCCCTTGGCCATGAAGAGGAACTTGTACGCGCCGCCGTCGGTCGCGTACAGCTCGATCTGCGCGGGCAGGTTCGAGCCGGTGTTCTTCTCGTCCCACATGGTCAGCGGCGCCATCTGCGAGTAGCGCAGGTTCAGCCTGGTGTACGCGTCGAAGATGCCGCGCGAGAGGGCTTCCTCGTCGCCACCCGACGTCAGGACGTTCTGTCCCCGCTTGCCCATGACGATCGCCGTGCCGGTGTCCTGGCACATCGGGAGGACGCCCGCGGCGGCGATGTTGGCGTTCTTGAGCAGGTCCAGGGCGACGAACTTGTCGTTGGACGAAGCCTCGGGATCGTCGATGATCTTGCGCAGCTGGGCGAGGTGCGCGGGGCGGAGGTAGTGCTGGATGTCGTGGATCGCCTCTTCGGCGAGCTTGCGCAGGGCCTCCGGCTCGACTTTGAGGAAGGTGCGCCCGTCGGCCTCGAAGGTGGAGACACCTTCGGCGGTCACCAGGCGGTAGGGCGTGGTGTCCTCACCCAGCGGGAGCAGATCGGAGTACTCGAACGCAGGGCTGGTCGGGCGGGAGACAGGGGACATTACGGCCATTCCTCACTCGGCAGACGGCGGCTGGCATCCATGGCAGCGCGGGCACCAGCGTAAGACGCCCCCCGGCGTCCGGGGTTGTGAGGTAAGGCTCAGTTGCCGGGAGGGCCCATGCCCGGGCCGGTGTCGTCGCCGTCGGGCGCGTGTTTTCGGACCCGTGGACTGCAGGGACCCGTGGGCTGCAGGGGCCGGGCGCCGCGTCCAGACCGGTCCGCTCCGGTGGGAAGCCCCTGGGGTCCTGTCCGGGCGTTCTGCCCGGGCCCGTGACGAAGCTGAGGCCTCCACCGGCAACCGCTGGGAGGCGCCCCCACGCTGCGTTGCCCGAGTGCGTCCGGTACGGGGGTGATCTCCCGCGGCCTCCGCCTCGGGCGGGGGCGCCCGCGGCGGGGCCAGGGGGATGCCCCCGCCGCCTTGCGGTGCTTCCTCTCGGCCCTGGCAGGCCCGGGGGGACCCGGGCGTCCGACGTCGCGGGCCGATCCTCGAAGATCGCCAGGGCGGGACCTAGTCGCGATCTATCGCGTTTCGCTACGCTGGGGCCGTGGACCTCGAAAAGCACCCTCAGACGCCGGTTGCTCCAGCCGCTCCCGCGGACCGATCCGTGCCCGCGGATCCCGCAGGTTCCCTCCGTGCCTCCGACGCCGACCGTGACCGGGTCGCGGACATCCTGCGCGAGGCCCTGGCGGAGGGGCGCCTGGACGCCGGTGAGCACGCCGAGCGGATCGACGCGGTCTACCGTGCCAAGACCGTCGGCGAACTCGAACCGATCGTGAGGGATCTGCCCGCCTCGGCGCCGCGCACCGAACCGGTCCCGCCTGCCTACGGATACGGGCCCGAAATGCCGGCCGGGCCGGCGGAGAACCTGGTTGCGGTCTTCTCCAGCTCCACCCGCAAGGGCCGCTGGCGCGTGGGTGCGAGGACCAACGCCTTCTCGCTGTTCGGCAGTGTCGAGATCGATCTGACCGAGGCGATGTTCGGGCAGCGGCTGACCGTCATCAACGCGACATCGATCTTCGGCAACGTGGAGGTGCGGGTGCCGGAGAACATCTCGCTGCGCGGCAGCGGCACGGGGATCTTCGGCAACTTCGAGGTGGACACCCTGGAGGCCGCCGATCCGGAGGCCCCGCTGGTCGTGGTCAACGGCTACTCCGTCTTCGGCAACGTCGAGGCCAAGCCGAAGCGCGGCAAGCGCATCGCCGATCTTCACGACCGCCTGCGCAAGCACCTGGGGCACTGATCGGGCAGCGCCTCCGTCCGCTGACCGACGGTCGTTCCGGCCCCGGAACTCTGTGCCACTCAGTGCATAGGCGCGCGCACAGCGGGTAGGGCTTGCTGCATCGTCTCTCGCTCGCGAAGCCGTCGTCAGGAGTAGACCGTGCTGCAACTGCCGCATCACCCCTTGCAGGTAGCCGCCGTTCCACCCCAGCGCACCTCTGCTCGGGAAGACCAGGACGGGCCCTGGCACTCGGAGGCGGTGTGCCGCCGGGATGAAGCAGGACTGTTCTTCGCACCGTCCAAGGAGCCGACCGCCGCACGGCTTTCCCGCGAGGAGGCGGCCAAGAGGGTCTGCGCACGATGCCCGGTCATGGTCGAGTGCCGCGAGCACGCGCTGCTGCAGCCCGAGCCCTACGGGGTGTGGGGCGGACTCACCGCGGCCGAGCGCCGTGTCGTGCTGGCCCGCCGCAGGAGGCGCGAGACGGAGCTGAAGAAGCCGGCATCGGCTGCCTGACGAACCCGTTGACGTACGCGGCTCCCCGCGTACGTACGGGAAGGGGCGCCCCCACCGCACATGGGGACGCCCCTTTCCGTATGTGGACCCGGGATCCGGGTCATATGGGCCCTGGACCGGGATCCGGGCGCATCGGTCGCCGGAGCGGCCGGCTACTGGGCGCGGTCGAAGTCGATGGCGCTGTAGGCACGCAGCTTCGAGAGCCGGTGCGTGGAGTCGATCTGGCGGATCGTGCCCGACTTGGACCGCATCACCAGCGACTGCGTCGTCGCGGTCGCGGCGCGGTAGCGCACGCCGCGCAGCAGCTCTCCGTCCGTGATGCCGGTTGCGACGAAGAACACGTTGTCGCCGCTGACGAGGTCGTTGGTGTAGAGCACGCGGTCCAGGTCGTGGCCCGCGTCGAGGGCGCGCTGCCGCTCCTCGTCGTCCTTCGGCCAGAGCTTGCCCTGGATCGTGCCGCCCAGGCACCTGATCGCGCACGCGGCGATGATGCCCTCGGGCGTGCCGCCGATGCCCATCAGCAGGTCGACACCGGTTCCCTCGCGCACCGCCATGATCGCGCCCGCGACATCGCCGTCCGAGATGAACTTGATGCGCGCGCCGGTCTCGCGGATCTCCTTGACGATGCCCTCGTGGCGCGGGCGGTCGAGGATGACGACGGTGACGTCCTCGGGCGAGGAGTTCTTCGCCTTGGCGACCCGGCGGATGTTCACCGACACGGGAGCATTGATGTCGACGAAGTCTGCGGCCTCGGGGCCGGTGACCAGTTTGTCCATGTAGAACACGGCGGACGGGTCGAACATGGTGCCCCGGTCCGCCGCCGCGAGGACCGCGATGGCGTTGGGCATGCCCTTGGCGGTGAGAGTCGTCCCGTCGATCGGGTCCACAGCGATGTCGCACTCGGCGCCGGTGCCGTCGCCGATGCGCTCCCCGTTGAACAGCATCGGGGCTTCGTCCTTCTCGCCCTCGCCGATCACGACGATGCCGTTCATCGAGACGGTGTGCACGAGGGTCCGCATGGCCTTGACGGCCGCGCCGTCCGCGCCGTTCTTGTCGCCGCGGCCCACCCAGCGGCCCGCGGCCATGGCGGCGGCCTCTGTGACCCGGACGAGCTCGAGGGCGAGGTTGCGGTCGGGGGCCTCGGGCGAGACCTCAAGCGGTGACGGAAGATGATGCTCGGTCATCGGAGCGCACCTTTCTGTACGACGACGGCCGGATGAAGAGGGTGCTGCGACTCTATCGGTACGTCGACAAATTGAGCAGAGGGCCCCACGTTTGAGCAAACAACCTTGATGCGACCATAGTGCCGTGGCAGGTATGCGAGGCAAGCAGACGGTACGTGGGATGGTCCAGTCGCTGGCGGTGGTTCTGGCCGCCGCCTTCGTGGTCTATCTCTTCGTCCCCCACGACGACACGGCGCACCCGGTCAAGGCGGAGGACTACCGCTTGGAACTGGTGACGGCACGCCGGGCGGCACCCTATCCGGTGGCCGCTCCCGCCGGCCTGCCCGCGAGCTGGAAGGCGACGTCGGTCCGGTACGTCCGCGAGAACGACAACGCCTGGCATCTGGGCTTCCTCGACCCGGACGGGCAGTACGTCGCCGTCGAGCAGTCCACGGCGCCGGCTGCCAAGTACGTCCCGAAGGTCACCCAGCGGGCCGCGAAGACCGGCCGCACCGAGCAGGCGGGAGGCGTGGCCTGGGAGCGCTGGGAGGGGCCGAAGTACGACGCCCTCGTGCGCACGGGCCAGGACGGCTCGACCACCGTCGTCACGGGCACGGCGTCGTTCGGGCGGCTCGCCGAGATGGCGGCCGCACTGGAGTCGAAGAAGGCCTGAGCCGGCAGCAGCCCGGAACGCACGACGAGGCCGCCGCACCCGCAGGGGTGCGGCGGCCTCGTCGTGCCGGGTGTGCGGCGCCCCGGAGCCCGCCGGTGGGGTCCGGGGCGCAGCTCAGGCGTCAGACGGTGGTGATGACCTCGTCGAACGACAGGCGCGGCGAACGCGGGGACCATGCGTCCTCGCCCGGCTTGCCGATGTTGACGACCATCAGCGGGGTGTGGTCGTCGTCCAGGAACTCCTTCTGGATGCCCGCGAAGTCGAGACCGGTCATCGGGCCCGCGGCCAGACCGGCGGCGCGGACGCCGACGATGAAGTACGCCGCCTGAAGCGTGGCGTTCAGCGCGGCGGACCGTTCACGGGCGGGGCGTTCGCCGAAGAACATGTCCTTGGCCTGGGGGAAGTGCGGGAACAGCGCCGGGAGCTCCTCGTGGAACTCGTTGTCCGCGGCGAGGATCGCAACCAGCGGTGCCGCGGAGGTCTTCGCCCGGTTCCCCTCGGCCATGTGACCCGCCAGGCGTTCGCGGGCCTCGGCGGAGCGCACCAGGACGACGCGCAGCGGCGACTGGTTGAAGGCCGTCGGGCCGTACTTGACCAGGTCGTAGATCGCCTGCACCTGCTCGTCGGTCACCGGCTCGTCGGTGAAGGTGTTGGCGGTGCGGGCCTCGCGGAAGAGGAGGTCCTGGGCGGCGGCGTCGAGAACGAGGGACATGGCGGAACGTACCTTCCGGAGGAACAAGGGGAACAAGCTGTGGCCTCACCGTACGAGCGAAGTGAGTGAAGATTCAACTAAATCGAGCCACTGGTGAGGCGACTCACACAACTTTCAACTAAATGGCGTCCCGGTTGATGCGTCCTGTGCGCCCACGCCGCCGCGCCGGCCCTGTGCGACTCCCGTCAGGGGCCCGTCACGGGCCCGCGTCGCCCTCGTCCTCCGCCGCGGGCTCAGGACCCCCGTCCGCGCCCCGCTCCGCCAGTGCCGCGTCCAGTCGCGCCCTGGCGCCGTCCAGCCAGCGGCGGCAGACCTTCGCCAGTTCCTCGCCCCGCTCCCACAGCGCGAGGGACTCCTCGAGCGTCGTGCCGCCCGCCTCGAGCCGGCGGACGACCTCGATCAGCTCGTCGCGCGCCTGCTCGTAACCGATCGAATTCGCCGGATTGGCCGAGCTCTCGTCCGTCTTCGCCGTCATGCGCTCCACCCTATGTGCGGGGTCCGACGGTGACCGTGAACCCGCCTTCCGCGACCCTGGCCCGCAGCTCCTCGCCGGTGGCGACCTCGTCGGCCGCCCGCACGACGGATCCGTCGGCGCGCTGCAGCACCGCATAGCCCCTCTCCAGCGTCGCCGCCGGCGACAGGGCGAGGACGCGCGCACGGGTGTGGGCCAGCTCGGAGTCGGCGCGGTCCAGCAGATGCCCTAGCACGCGCCGGCTCCGGGCGACGAGCGCGTCCGCCTCCAGCTCCCGCTCCTCCACCATCCGGTGCGGATGCTCCATGACCCGTCGGTGCAGACAGTGGTCGAGCCCCCGTTCCTCCCGCTCGAGCATCCCCCGTACGGTCCGCAGCGCCCGGTCCTGCAGCGTCTGCACCCGGGCCAGCTCCTCGCCGACGTCAGGAACGACCTTTTTCGCGGCATCGGTCGGCGTGGAGGCGCGCACATCCGCGACCAGGTCGAGCAAGGGTGAGTCCGGTTCGTGCCCGATCGCCGACACCACGGGCGTACGGCAGTCCGCGACCGCGCGCACCAGCTGCTCGTCCGAGAACGGCAGCAGGTCCTCCACGCTGCCGCCCCCACGAGCGACGATGATCACGTCCACATCGGGAAGCCCGTCCAGCTCCTTCACCGCCTGGACGACCTGCGGTACGGCGCGCACACCCTGGACCGCGACATTGCGCACCTCGAACCTGACGGCCGGCCAGCGCCGTCGTGCGTTCTCGAGCACATCGCGCTCGGCCGCCGACGCGCGGCCGCAGACCAGGCCGACCAGCTGCGGAAGAAAGGGCAGTGGCTTCTTCCGGTCGAGCGCGAAGAGCCCTTCCGCGCCGAGGGTCCTCTTCAGGTGTTCCAGCCGCGCGAGCAGCTCACCGATGCCGACGGGCCTTATCTCGACGGCCCGGAGGGAGAGCTGGCCCCGCGGTGCGTACCACTCGGGCTTGGCGTGGACGACCACCCGTGCGCCCTCGGCCACGACGTCGGCCACCGCATCGAACACCTGGCGGTAGCAGGTGACGCTCACCGAGATGTCGTACGAAGGGTCGCGCAAGGTCAGGAACACGACCCCCGCCCCCGGCCTGCGGGACAGCTGGGTGATCTGCCCCTCCACCCACACGGCCCCCAGCCGGTCGATCCATCCCCCGATGAGCCGCGACACCTCGCCGACGGGCAGCGGTGCTTCGGCAGACGTATTGAGACCCATGCACGCGAGCGTATCGGCCCGCTCCGACACGGCAGGGGGTCCGTTCGTCGGGGGACTCCGTACGCGTACGCACAACTACGCACAACGTTGATCGCATATGCGCATCCGTCTCAGCCCTGTGGGCGATCGTTGGCGTGTTCGGGGCGCCTTTACGATGGGTGGCATGACTGCAACGAACGCCCGCCGCGTCCTGCTCGCCGCTCCCCGTGGCTACTGCGCGGGCGTGGACCGTGCCGTGATCGCCGTGGAGAAGGCCCTCGAGCAGTACGGCGCCCCGATCTACGTCCGCCATGAAATCGTCCACAACAAGTACGTCGTACAGACCCTGGAGAAGAAGGGCGCGATCTTCGTCGAGGCCACGGCGGAGGTCCCCGAAGGGTCGATCGTCATGTTCTCCGCGCACGGCGTCGCGCCGATCGTGCACGAGGAGGCCGCCGAGCGGAAGCTCGCGACCATCGACGCCACCTGCCCCCTCGTGACCAAGGTCCACAAGGAGGCCGTCCGGTACGCGAAGGAGGACTTCGACATCCTCCTCATCGGCCACGAGGGCCACGAAGAGGTCATCGGCACCACGGGTGAGGCCCCCGAGCACATCACCCTGGTCGACGGCCCGGACGACGTCGAGAAGGTCGAGGTCCGCGACCCGTCCAAGGTCGTCTGGCTTTCCCAGACCACGCTGTCCGTCGACGAGACCATGGAGACCGTCGACAAGCTGAAGACCAAGTTCCCGCTGCTGGTCTCCCCGCCGAGCGACGACATCTGCTACGCCACGCAGAACCGTCAGATCGCGGTCAAGCAGATGGGCGCCGATGCGGACCTCGTCATCGTCGTCGGCTCGCAGAACTCGTCCAACTCCAAGCGGCTCGTCGAGGTCGCCCTGGGCGCGGGTGCCCGTGACGCCCACCTGGTGGACTACGCGGACGAGATCGACCCGGCCTGGCTGGAGGGCGTCTCCACGGTCGGCGTCACCTCGGGAGCCTCCGTGCCGGAGGTGCTGGTCGAAGAGGTCCTGGAGTGGCTGGGACAGCGGGGCTTCGAGGACGTGGAGATCGTCAAGGCCGCCGAGGAGTCGATCACCTTCTCGCTGCCGAAGGAGCTCCGTCGCGATCTTCGTTCCGAGGCGTCCTCGCTCGTCGAGGAGTAACCGTCCGCGGTTCCTCGTAACGTTGTGTCCATGAACGTCTTCGGAGTGGACATCGGCGGGTCGGGGATCAAAGGCGCTCCCGTGGACCTGGACCGCGGCGACCTCGCAGAGCCCCGCCACAAAGTACTCACACCGCACCCGGCCACGCCCGACGGCGTGGCCGACTGCGTTGCCGAGGTGGTGGAGCACTTCGGCTGGTCGGGACAGGTCGGGATCACCTTTCCCGGTGTGGTCACCGGCTCGATCATCCGCACGGCGGCCAATGTCGACAAAGGCTGGATCGACCTGGACGGCGGCAAGCTTCTGGGCGACCGGCTGAACATGCCGGTGACCGTGATGAACGACGCGGACGCGGCGGGCGTTGCCGAAATGACCTTCGGCGCGGGCCGCGGACGCAAGGGCACCGTGATGCTGCTGACGTTCGGTACGGGCATCGGCAGCGCCCTCTTCCTCGACGGCAGGCTCGTGCCGAACACCGAGCTGGGCCATCTGGAGCTGCAGGGCCATGAGGCGGAGAAGCGCGCTTCGACCAAGGTCAAGGAGGACGAGGAGCTGAGCTGGGAGCACTGGGCGCGCCGCGTCCAGAAGTACCTGGTCCATCTGGAGATGCTGTTCTCGCCGGAGGCGTTCATCATCGGCGGCGGGGTGAGCCGGAAGGCGGACAGGTTCATTCCGCTGATCAAGAAGGTCCGCGCGGAGATCGTTCCGGCCGAGCTCCAGAACAACGCGGGGATCGTCGGGGCGGCGATGACGGCGGCGCAGCGATAGGAACGGACGGGGCCGGGGCGGCGCCCGGCGCGCATACCCCCGGCCTCCGGCCGGGTGGAGGCACCCCCGGCGGAGCCAGGGGGAGTGCCCCCACCGCCTTGCGATGCCCCTCGGCCCTGGCGGGCCGGGGAGAGGCCCCATGCATCCGGCGCCGCGGGCCGATCCTCAAAGATCGCCAGGGCTGGACCTGGGGCCCTCTCGTTGGGATCTTGCCGGGCTCGCGTGCCCCAGTAACCGATCCAGCCCGATCCCAACGAAAGACCCTAGGCGCGGCCCCCCGGCCTGCGCGGCAACTGCCCCGGCCGTCCGGTGCCCGCCCGAGTGCCGGGGCGGGTGCCCGGCCGGCGTCGGAGCATCAGCCGGACCTTCCGTACGGTCGTGATGAGCCCGGCGATGAGTGTGCCTCCGTACAGCCACCCGGCGTTCACGGCCAGAGCCGTGACGACCGCCATGATCTGCCCGCCGTATCCGCCGGGGCCGCCGGAGATCGGGATGACCCCGACGGCGAACGCGATCGGCACGCTGATGGGGGCAGTGACCAGGTCGGCGCTGCGTACCCACAGCGCGGTCAGGGCGCTGACAGGCAGGAAAAGCACGCCGTACACGACTGCGGAGCCGTCGAAGAGAAGTTGGTCGAGAGAGCCGATCAGCAGCATCACGGCGGAGGCGAAGAGCCCGGCGCCGATGCCGGTCAGCCGGGGATTCGGCAGCCTGCGCAGGGCCTGGACCACCGGTGGCACCTGCCGCCCGGGCCTCAGGCCGGGCCGCCCCGGCCGACCGGGCCCTCCCGGCTTGCCTGTCCGGCCGGACCGGTCGGGCGGGCCCGAACGGCCGGGCTTGGCCGCGACCCGGTACACAGTGGCGCCCTCAATGAGAGCGCCCTGACCGGAAAGAGGGGCCTGCGGCCGTGGCCGCTGCTTCGAGGGACCTGTCCTGTGCTCCACGGAACCAACGTAGGTCGCACGACGTGCGTGTTCCGTCACAGGACACGCCCTTTGAGCGACCTTGGCCGTGAGTTCGACGCATTCCTGACCCCCACACGGGCGTCCGGGTCCTGGCCGGTCCCCGGGTTCCCCGTCGTCGGCCCCTGCGGCACGCCCGTAAACTGGGGGATCGGCCCACCCGGGTCCGGGCCCCCGGCCCTCAGCCAGTCCTCACCCAGGAAGTCGCCAACGTGTCGCTCACGATCGGAATCGTCGGACTGCCGAATGTCGGCAAGTCGACCCTGTTCAACGCCCTGACCAAGAACGACGTGCTGGCGGCCAACTACCCGTTCGCCACCATCGAGCCCAACGTGGGCGTCGTCGGCGTCCCCGACGCGCGGCTCACCAAGCTGGCGGAGATCTTCGCCTCCCAGCGGATCCTGCCCGCGACCGTCGACTTCGTCGACATCGCCGGCATCGTCCGCGGCGCGAGCGAGGGCGAGGGGCTCGGCAACAAGTTCCTGGCGAACATCCGGGAGTCCGACGCGATCTGCCAGGTCATCCGGGCCTTCAAGGACGAGAACGTGGTCCATGTCGACGGCAAGGTCTCGCCCAAGGACGACATCGAGACGATCAACACCGAGCTGATTCTCGCGGACCTCCAGACGATCGAGAAGGTTCTGCCGCGCCTGTCCAAGGAAGCCCGGATCAAGAAGGACGTGGCTCCCAAGGTCGCGGCGGTCGAGGCCGCGCAGGCCATCCTCGAGGAGGGCAACACCCTCTTCTCCGCCGGTATCGTCCAGGGCTCCGAGAAGGCGGCGCTGCTGCACGACCTGCACCTGCTCACGACCAAGCCGTTCCTCTACGTCTTCAACGTGGACGAGGACGAGCTGGTCGACGAGGACTTCAAGAACGAGCAGCGTGCCCTGGTCGCCCCCGCCGAGGCGATCTTCCTCAACGCCAAGCTCGAGGCCGACCTCGCCGAGCTCGACGAGGAGGACGCGATGGAACTCCTCCAGTCCGTCGGCGCCGAGGAGCCGGGCCTCGCCACACTGGCTCGCGTCGGATTCGACACCCTCGGCCTCCAGACCTACCTCACGGCAGGCCCCAAGGAGTCCCGCGCCTGGACGATCAAGAAGGGTGCGACGGCTCCCGAGGCGGCCGGTGTGATCCACACCGACTTCCAGAAGGGTTTCATCAAGGCCGAGGTCATCTCCTTCGCCGCGCTGGTCGCCACGGGCTCGGTGGCCGACGCCCGCGCGGCGGGCAAGGCGCGTATGGAGGGCAAGGACTACGTGATGCAGGACGGCGACGTGGTGGAGTTCCGCTTCAATGTGTAGTCGTACGCATACTATAAGTTAGGCATTGCGTCAACCGAGCAGGTCAGAAGGGGTCGGGCTCTGTCGAGTCCGACCCCTTCGTCGTCACCGTGCTGGATATGCTGACGTGAGGTCAGCAGCAATCAGGTGTCGTAAACGGTGGACCGGTGTCCCACGTGAACGACCCAGATCACCAGTTCCCCGTTGTCGATCGTGTAGACGACGCGGTAGTCGCCGACCCGTAGGCGGCGGCGGTCTGGCTGGGACACGAGTGCAGTGGTGTTGAAGCCGAGTGGATCGCTTTCCAGCTCGGTCAGCTTGGCCAGGATGCGCAGCGCCATATCGCGGGGGATCTTCCGAAGTTCGGCCTGCGCCTCGGGGCGGAAGACGGTTCGGTACTCACTCACTGCGCGCCAGCGTCTCCCTCATGATGTCCTCGATCGGGATGCCGGGTGCGGGGCTGGCCATGCGCTCGTCGATGATCCGATTGATCTCGCGCTCTTCCCACTCCTGGTACTTGCGCAGCATCTCGATGGAGACGACCGCGGCGACTTCCCTGCCTCGGCGCGTGATCACTGTGGGTACATCGTCGCGGTCTGCGCGCTCCACGACTTCCGCCAAGTGTGCGCGCACGTCGCGGATGGACTCTATGGGTAGTGGCTGCGTCATACGCTCAAGTGTACCGAGTGTCTCATGTGTACACAATGCAGCTGTGGCGGTGCGCCGACTCCCCGCGCGGTGATCGTGCGTGCTGGATGTGCTGGATAGGTCCCGACCGTGCTGGATCTGTGCTGGATGAGTACCCGGGAAACCGCGTTCTCGCAGGTGGGAGCTCTGCACTATAGATTCCGCTTCAACGTGTGACGGGTTGGTTGCTGTACGCAAGGTAATTCGTCAAGCGGGCACACAGAAGGGGCCGAGCTCGCCAGAGCCCGGCCCCTTCTGTGTGCCCGTGCTGACTTCTAGTTGCCCCGCGGCGGGGTGAGCTTGTCGAGATCCAGGCTGATCTCGAAAGGCACAGGGCGCTTCAGGGTGCCCCGGAAGATGCCGGCAGGCGCGTAGACGCCGGTGGGTTCGTCGAGTTCGTAGACGTGGACGACGGGGGCGCCGTCCTCGTCCTCGATGCACCAGTAGTGCCGGATGCCGGCCTCTGCGTACTTGCGAAGCTTTACTGTGCGATCACGGTGGGCGGACTCGGGGGAGACGACCTCGATGACGAGCTGGACGTCCTCCGGCGCGAACCAGGTACGGTCACCGTCGAAGTCGGCCGTCGTCACCAGCAGGTCTGGTTCGGGACGGTTGCGCGGGTCGAGCTTGATGGTCATCTCGCGGCCGACTCTGGTGTCGGCGGGCACCTGCTCCATGAGTGCGACTGTCAGCATGGTGACGAGGTGGCCGTGCCACCACCTCTGGGGCGCCATCATGAAGACGAGGGCTCCGTCGATCAGCTCGGTGTGGCGGGGCGCCTCGGGGAGGCGGTCGAGGTCCTCCGCGAACCAGCCTTCCGCGCGTGGCGGGCGCATCCAGTCGGGCAGTGCGGTCATGGCTTCACGGTAGCGGCCCGCAGCTCAGGGTGGAGGGCCAACGATCCCGGCCCGGGGTTTTGGGCAACGTGCCGCGCCACAACCGGCCACCCGCCTGGCATCCGGCCATGAGCGACTCATCGGTCCAGATCGCCACGGCGGACATCTTCCGGTGTGGGAACCCGCCCCCCAGTACGCCGATACCTCCGGCAGTCGCCCGACAGTCCCGGGCAAGGGCGTACTGACTCCGCTCGGAGGGGACCTGTACCCGACCGCCGCTGGTGGTCGGTATCCGTAAAGCCGTTGGTACGGCGGTGTCGGTACGGCAGAATTGCGGGCGGAGTTCGTTGCCGTGCCCAGGCGACTCGGGGGAGTCCGACAGTGAATCGCCGCCTGTCCATGGCGCTGGCCGCATACGGGGCCTGGAATCAGGCGATCCTGTTGTTCTTGTTCGATCCGATGAAGCAGTGGGTCACAGGCGCGTTCGCTCCTGGAGCGAGCATCCAGGATGTCCGGGTGCTGGGGCTGTCGCTGGACGGTTTCGCGGTGCGCGACCTTCACCACGTCGAGGGGTGGCTGCCGCAGCTTGTCTTCACCGTGCTGAGCGGCCTGCTGACCTACGGCGTGTTACGCGGGGCGCCGGGCCTCAAGCCGCAGCTGAGGACAGTTCTGGCTCTGAACGCAGCCGTGCTGCTGGCCGCGGGCGTGGCGACGCTGATGGGCCCGGCTCTGGATCCTGACGCGGGCTCGGCTGTGCCCACGTACGGCGAGTGGCTGATGAAAGCCCAGCTGGGCGCGGTGCCGGCTGCGGCCGCACAGTTTGCGCTGTGCACCGTCTGGCTGCCGGTCGCTGTCTGGCTCCTGGTGTGGCGGTACCGGCAATGGCAGCCCCTGCGGGAGTACTTCGGAACTTCGGAAGGCGTCGAGAGCAACGAGGCGTCCGTTCCTCTGCTCGTCGCCGCCCGGGAGCGGCGGGATCTGGTGTGCGCCGGGCTGATCCCGCCGGTGTTGCTGGCCGTGGCCGGCGGCCCCTTCCTTCGGCACACGCGGGTGCGGTCGTTGGCCCAGACGACGTCGATCACCTTTGATCCGGACCTGTGGGTCTCGTACCGCCCGCCGGCCCTGGTCGACGAGTGGAGCGGCCTCCTCTACCCGGCACTGCGCCTGCGCCCGGTCAGCACCGAACGGATCGGTGGCTGGCTCGCGACTCTCGCTGTCTGTGTCGTCTTCCTCGTGGCGTCGGCAGTGGCGCTTCGCTCCGTGGCCAGGCGCGCGCCGGATGCCCCGCAGCGGCGCGCGGTGGTGCTCGTTCGTCTGGTCATGAACGGCTGGTACGCAACGTTGCTGGCGGCCGTTGCCGCAGCGGTCGTGGACGGCTGGCTGCTGCACTGGTTTGCTCCGCGCCGGGCCGCCACCGCGCCGGACCAACCCCTGGGGGCGGCACTCGGTGACGCCGTCCGGTTCGGCACCGCGTGGGGGTGGGCCACGGGACTCGTGTGCCTGGGAGCCGTTCTGTTGATGATGCGCCGCGGGGCCCGCGCGGCACCGGGTGCGGACATGGGTGAGGAGCAACTGAGCGATGCGCAGTAAGCGACGTGCTGCCCGTACGACGGGCGCGCTCACCCGGGCGAGCGTGCGCCGGGGCAGTCGGCCGCGCCCGGGGCAGGCCGAGGAGGCACCGGGTCGGCTGCGGTACCTCAGGAGCCCGGCCGCCTGGCTGGTGGGCATTCTGCTGACGGTGGCAACCGTGACCTTCCAGGACGTGCTGGCCATGTCGGTGAAGACGATCCTGCCGCTGGACCGGGTGCCGGACCGACTCTCGCCGCAGGACGCCATCGACGTGGTCGAGGTCAAGGACGTCAAGGACACCGGGTGGTACGTGGTTCGTGGCGACGCGGACGGGCAGCTCCTCGAGGCGCTGTCCGCGGACACCTCCTGGCGGCAGGGGCGGCGAGTCGTCGATGTCAGGCACGCGGAATGGATGATCACCTTGCAGGGCCGCGCCGCCCAGCAGGTCCGGATCACCGACATTGTCCCCGAGCTGGAGGGGGGCTCGTGCAAGGCGCCACTCGGCGGCAGCCTCGTGCACTTTCCCTCGCAGGGCGTCACGGATGTCATCCCGCTGGAGGTGGCTGTGGACTCGGCACGGCCACGCCTCAAGGCGTCCGGGAAGGGCGGCGGGCCGGCGGAGCCGTTCTTCACCGGGCCCAAGGCCAAACACATCACGTTGAACCAGAACGAGACCGAGGCGTTCCTCGTCCATGCGACGTCCGAGAAGGGCTACTGCCGTTGGCGCTACCGCGTGTACTACGAAGTCGGTGGCAGTACAGCCGAGATGACACTCAGTGGTCCCCAGGGCGACCCCTTCGAGCTGACCGGAGAACTGCGCGACACGTCCGGCTACCGGAACGTCTATTTCCCTCCCCTTGCCTGTGCGCATCCCGGCTCCCACACGCCGGACACATGGTACGAACAGACGGGAGCGGACTACGCCCGTGACCGGCGTCGCAGCGAAGTGCCCCCCTGCCCGAAGAGCTGATTCACTGTGCGGCGGCTGCGCCGGCACCTCTGCGGGGACCGTGGCCGACTACTGCGGACGAGCCGACTACTGCGGACGAGACGGCTCCTGCCAGGGGAACGGGGCGAGGTCGGGAGCCACCCAGCCGGTCCTCGCCGCGGGGCCGGCCAGCGTCGCCGGGCGGTAGAAGCGGGTGAGCAGGCGTTTGTCGAGCAGGGCGGGGTGGCGATCGGCGAACGTGGCGAAGTCGTCCTCGCCGTGCTCCGCCGCATGGTGCCCGACGAGTTCCACCCAGGCCCGGCTGACCGTTGCGTTGTACTTCTGCGGGGCACCCGCGTACCGGGCGGTGCGCTGGATTCCCTCGCTGACGAGCCCGATCGCCTCCGGTACGCCGTGGCGGACCACGGCCAGCCAGGTCACGTGGACGTGTTCGCGGTGGCCGAAGTGATCGGCGCCCGCCATCACTTCGGCGACCAGGGAGCCGAAGAGATCCTCGGCCTGGCACGGACCCGTACGCGTTCCCTGGCCCGTGTGCATGTCCGAGTCGTGCGCGGTCATGAGGGCACCTCCGTCAGGGCCTGCAGTGCGGTGCGCAGGCCGGAGATCGCGTCGTCCGGCAGGCTGCCGAGCGCCCGGCGCTCAAGACGGGTGATGGCCTCGCGGATCGTGGCGGCGGTCGGTCGCCCCGACGCGGTGAGTTCGATGAGCACCACCCGGCGGTCTCCCCGGCGGGTACCCCGGGTGATGTGGCCGCGCCGCTCCAGACGGTCCAGGACGCTGGTCAAGGTGGTGGGCCGGGAACCCACCGCCGCGGCCAGCTCGGACACGGTCCGGCCGCGGCCGTCCGCCAGGTTGGCCAGGGCGTTGATCTCGGACGCGGTCAGGTTGAGGTCGACGAGTTCCGCTGCGAGCAGCTGAAGAGTCGTGTGGGTGGCCCGCTGGAGCGCGAGCAGGGCGGACCATTCAGGTACTGCGATTTCGGTTTTCACGATATCGGACTATACGATTTCGTAGTACCCCTGCCAAGGGGCAACGACAGGGCGTGCCGACGGAGATCACCGTGAGGTGCCCCGCCACGGGTGGAGAGGCCCGGTGCCGCACCGCATCGCTCCTGGGGGCCGAACCAGCGGGACCGGGGACGGCATCACCCGGAACGGCACTGCGGGAGCGTCCTGCCCGGACCCCGGGGTCCGCGCCCGATGTGGGCATTCGGCCCCAGGCGGGTCCGCCCGGCACAACTCGCGCTGTGGGTCGAGCGCATCCTGCTTCCGCCGGGAGGCCCCACCCGGGGTTCCGGAACCGGCTGCCGACCCCTTCGCGGCGACACCTCGCCCGGCGACGGCATCACGCGCACCAGGGCAGGCCGGTCGCGGGCACCGCGACGGTTCCGGTCCGGCGGGACGGTGGGCAAGAGTTCGCCCCCGGGTGCCGAGGTTTCTGTCCGGCGCCCCGCAAGGCGGAGGAAGGAGCCCACGCGGAGCGTGGGCGACCGACGACAACGCGGCGAGCGTGCGTGCCGGGGCACGCGAGCCCGGCCTGAACCAAACGAAAGACCCTAGGGCGCAGCCGCCAGGCCGGTCTTGAGTCCTGCCCCGCACAGGGGCAGTACGGCCGTGCGGTCATTCAGCCCGTACGCCCCGACCGCGGCCCAGCACGCGACTCCCGTCGATTCGACGTACAGTCCGCGCCCGGCGAGGTCCAGCTGCGCTGCGCGGATCTGGTCCTCCGTCACGGTCAGGAAGGTGCCGCCCGTGGCGCGCACCGCGGTGAGGATCTGGCGGGCACGGGGCGGTTGGGGGATCGCGATGCCCTCGGCCAGGGTGTGGGCCGTGAACGCCGGGGCCAGCACATCGTCCGCTCCGGCCCGGAACGCGAAGGCAAGTGGTGCGACGGCGGCCGCCTGCACCGCGATCAGGGCCGGGCGCTCGTCGATGAGCCCGTGCGTGTACAGCTCCTCGATCGCCAGCGCCGCGCCGAGCAGCAGGGTTCCGTTTCCGACGGGAACGACGAGGGCTTCGGGCAGTCGGCCGCCGAGGTCCTCCCAGATCTCGTACACGTAGGTCTTCGTGCCGTGCAGAAAGTACGGGTTGAATACATGCGAGGCGTAGAAGACCCCGTCCTCGTCGGCGGCGGCGCGTGCCGCCTGTGCCGTCGCCTCGCGGTCACTGGGCACGATCTCTAGATGTGCCCCGTGTGCTCCGATCTGCTCCACCTTCTTCGCGGAGGTGGCCGCAGGAACGTATACGGTGCAGTCGAGTCCGGCGCGGGCGCAGTACGCCGCGATCGCTGTGCCCGCATTGCCGCTGCTGTCGGCGATCACCCGACGCGGCTTCAACTGCCGTGCCAGCTCGGCGAGCATCACGGCGCCACGGTCCTTGAAGGACAGCGTCGGCATCAGGAAATCAAGCTTGGCGGTGACGGTGTCCGTGAGCGGCACGAGCGGGGTACGGCCCTCGCCGAGGGAGACCGTGGCGCGCGCCCCCGATGCGGGCAGTGGCAGGGCCTCCTCGTAACGCCAGAGTGAATTTACGCGCTCGGCAAGGGAGTTGTACGCCACTGCAGAGGAGGTGAAGTCGAGGTCCCATGGACCCCGGCACTGCGGACAGCGCCAGGTGAGTGCCTCGACGGGGGAACTTACTTCGCACATGGGGCAGTGATATTCCGTCACATGATCCAGGATGGCAGTTGTGTGGCACATGTGTTACGCGGCCGTCAAGGCTCTTGTGAGTTTCCTGCGGATCGGTCAATCTTTCGGTCGGCAGGGGCGTGGCAACGCACGGCAACCGTGCGGACACCGACCCCATGACTTGTCATGACCCTGTCGATCTCCCCCACATCAGCGCACCGCCAATGAGGAGGACCCCTCACATGTCCGTGTTGCGTCATTCGCAGCGAAGACTGTCCGCGGCCACCGCGATAGCCGTCGCCGCCCTCGCGCTCGGCACTGCCTCCGCCCTGCCGGCCACCGCCGCCGAGGCTGCGCCGGAAGGCGTCATCGAGAACGCCGGAGCACCCGGCGCCATCGCCGGCAGCTACATCGTCACTCTCGACGAGTCGGCCGCCGACGCCGGCTCCAAGGCGGGCAAGGCCCTCGCCGCGGAGTACGGAGCGAAGATCAGGAAGACGTACAACGCCGCCCTCAACGGATACTCCGTCGAGCTCTCCGACGCGCAGGCCAGGAAGTTCGCCGCGGACCCCGCCGTGGAGTCCGTCGTGCAGAACCGTGTCCTCACGATCTCGGGTACACAGCCGAACCCGCCGTCCTGGGGCCTGGACCGGATCGACCAGAAGGCGCTCCCGCTCAACCAGAGCTACGCCTACCCCGACTCGGCGGGCGAGGGCGTCACGGCCTACATCATCGACACCGGTGTCAGGATCACCCACAGCGACTTCGGCGGCCGGGCCTCGTACGGCTACGACGCCATCGACAACGACAACACGGCGCAGGACGGGCACGGGCACGGCACGCATGTCGCCGGCACGGTCGCCGGCTCCTCCTACGGGGTGGCGAAGAAGGCCAAGGTCGTCGGTGTGCGGGTGCTCAACAACCAGGGCTCCGGAACCACCGAACAGGTCGTCGCCGGTATCGACTGGGTGACGCAGAACGCCGTCAAGCCTGCCGTCGCCAACATGAGTCTCGGCGGCGGCATCGACACGGTGCTCGACACGGCGGTACGCAACTCCATCGCCTCCGGCATCACCTATGCCATCGCCGCGGGCAACGACGGGTCCGACGCGTCCAGCACCTCTCCGGCCCGGGTGACCGAGGCGATCACCGTCGGCTCGACCACCAGCACCGACGCGCGCTCCAGCTTCTCCAACTACGGAAGCGTGCTCGACATCTTCGCGCCGGGCTCCTCCATCACCTCGGCCTGGAACAGCAGCGACAGCGCCACCAACACCATCTCCGGTACGTCGATGGCAACCCCGCACGTCGCCGGCGCGGCCGCGCTCTACCTGGCGGGCAACCGGACAGCCACCCCGGCGCAGGTCTCCGCCGCCCTGACGTCGGCGGCCACCCCGAACGTGGTCGGCAACCCCGGCTCCGGTTCCCCGAACCGCCTGCTGTTCGTCGGTGCAGGCGGCACTGACCCCCAGCCGCCCGGCAAGAAGTTCGAGAACACCACGGACTTCGCGATCAACGACAACACCACTGTCGAATCGCCCGTCACCGTCAGCGGGCTCACCGGCAACGCGCCGTCCGCCCTCCAGGTGCCCGTGAACATCGTCCACACCTACATCGGTGACCTCAGGGTCCAGCTCGTCGCCCCGGACGGCACGGTGTACACCCTGAAGGGCTATGGCACCGGCGGCAGTTCGGACAACATCAACACCACCTACACCGTCAACGCCTCCTCGGAGGCCGCGAACGGCACCTGGAAGCTGCGGGTCAGCGACAACGCCCGCTACGACACCGGGAAGATCGATTCCTGGGGCCTGCAGTTCTGACCCCGCCGAACCATGAGCCATGAGCCATGAGCAACGAGGGGCGGCCGCGCCGAGCGGCCGCCCCTTCCTCGTGTCTCCCCGAGCATCTGGTGCATCACGGGCAGCGGGAGGGCAGGGTTCGCCGCGGCATCACCAGCCGGCTCCGCGTCCTCGAGCAGGGCGAGCAGCCGCTCGGGAGAGAGGTGGCGAAGCGTGCGGCAGCGGAGCGGACACGGGCTGGCCATGGGGTCCATCCGGACGACCGGGACGAGGTGACCGGCACGTCCACCCGGACGCCCGGACGCCCGGACGCCCGGACGGCCGGACGACCGGACGGAGCCATGGGGCAGCGCATGCCTGCCATCGCCGCGATACGAACCGAAAGCGTTGGCCCGGGCCATTGGGACAAGGATTCGGCGCACTCCTGGGCGGGGACGGATGTCATACCCCCGGTAAAGCCCAGCGCGATAAGCAGTCATCGCGCCTGGTGAAACTCTGGCCTACGCTTGCGGCGGACAACCGACGGTTGCCACGCTGTTGCTGTCTGTCAACCTGTTGGGAGTGGCCAGTGACATTCGGTGAGCAGCCCGCCTATCTGCGCGTTGCGAGCGATCTCCGCCGGAAGATCGTCAACGGCTCGCTGCCCCCGCACACCCGCCTTCCCTCGCAGGCCCGTATCCGCGAGGAGTACGGGGTGTCGGACACCGTCGCGCTCGAGGCGCGCAAAGTACTGATGGCCGAGGGACTGGTCGAGGGCCGTTCCGGATCCGGCACCTATGTGCGCGAGCGTCCTGTGCCGCGCCGGATCGCCCGCTCCGGGTACCGGTCGGTCGCCGGCGCCAGTCCCTTCCGGCAGGAGCAGTCGGCGGACGGTGCCCGGGGCACCTGGGAGTCCAGCAGCGAGCAGGTGGAGGCCAACGCGGCGGTCGCCGCACGGCTGGGGATCGCCGCCGGCGAGCGGGTGATGCGCACGCAGTACGTCTTCCGGGACGCCGGCGAGGCGATGATGCTGTCGACCTCGTGGGAGCCGCTCGCCATCACGGGGCGCACGCCCGTCATGCTGCCCGAGGAGGGCCCGCTCGGCGGCTGCGGGGTCGTCGAGCGGATGGGTGCCATCGATGTGGTCGTGGACAACGTGGCGGAGGAGGTCGGCGCGCGACCAGGGCTGGCGGAGGAGCTGCTGACGCTCGGCGGCGTACCCGGTCATGTGGTCATGGTCATTCAGCGGACCTACTACGCGTCGGGGCTGGCCGTCGAGACGGCGGACGTGGTCGTGCCGGCCGACCGTTACCGGATCTCCTACCACCTGCCGGTGCGGTGACCGCCCGGCGGACATGCCGTCCGCCGTCCGCACCGCTCGTCGACGCCTGCGCCGGGGTCGTGGTGCACAGGGGACCGACAGCCGCCTCCTCTGCCGGGCCGTCATCACCTGACTCCGCCTCGCCCGTTCGTGGCAGCGACCCGATTCGCCGGCAGACGGGATCCTCGCGGCGTATGCCTCGCCGCTGAGGCAGCGGCCGACCCGGTGCACGCAGCAGCAGCCGGGCTTCCGATGCCGCCTTCCTTCATCACTCGCGACGTACCCCATCACCCGCGATGTACCCCATCACTCGCGACCCGCCCGATGGTCTCGGCGGGCCTGAATTCCTTGGTGGGCGCGGGCGGTTGCGAGAGTTCCGAGGGGCGCACCCGGCCAGGTGCGCCCCCTGTTGCTGCCCGGACCCTGGCCGGATCCGTACCTCTTTGTAAAAACACGTATCCGCTGCGTAAATGTCAGGCGTAAGCTCAGGCATATGCAGAGTGCGGTTTCCTGGGGATCGTCAAGGATGTGCAGGCCGGCAGCGGGAGGGGCGCGATGAATGACGGTGGCGCGATGCTTTCCTGGCTGGTGATCCGCCAGGACGACAACGGCAACCGCTACCGCGTCGGCAGGTACGCCACCGAGGACGAGGCGCAACAGATCGCCGACAGTCTCGGCGCCCGTGGTCACAAGCAGCTCTACTGGGTGGAGCGCGTGGGTCAGGCCACCACCACGTAGGTCCCGCCGCCCGCCCCCCCCGCATGGGGTCCCGCCCGTCCATCGAGGTCCCCGCGGACCATGGTGCGGACACCGGGGCTTCCGCGCCCGGCGCGCGGGGGCGCTGTCGCCCGTTGTGCAGTGGGCGGAGTGGATCGTCGCGCAAGTTACGCTCCGGCGCATGACAGATCGTGGGACCACCCGGGTCGTGGTGGCCGGGGCCGTGTGCGACCAGGGGAAGCTGCTCGCCGCGCGCAGGAGCGCCCCGCCCGAGCTGGCCGGTCGCTGGGAGCTTCCCGGCGGGAAGCTGGAGCCCGGTGAGACTCCCGAGCAGGCACTCGTGCGCGAACTGCGCGAAGAGCTGGGTGTCGAGACGGAACCGATCGAACGGGTGCCCGGCGAGTGGCCCCTGGGGCCCGGCTATGTGCTCCATGTCTGGACGGCCCGGTTGCTCACGGGGGAGCCGCGGCCTCTTGAGGACCACGACGAACTGCTCTGGCTCGCGCCCGATGAGCTGGACCTCGTCGACTGGCTGCCGCAGGACCGGCCCGCGGTCGAAGCCGCGGTGCGCCGACTGCCCCCGGATTCGCGTGGGGCTCCGGGCCCGGCGCCATCCGCGGACTCCCCGGATCCCGTGGATGGTGCCACCGGCTGAGGGTCGTACGCCATCCGTGCCACCCTGCGCCACTCGCGGCGATAGCATGCCCGGAATATCGGGTATGTGCTGTTTAACCGCCCGAAAAAGGATATGGGTCAGCGGCCCCGGCTGGCCTTGGGAAGTGATCGGCGTGATCGACACCGATGGCGACGCCGCCGAGTGGACCTTGCCTGGCGATCCCGGTGCCGTACGCACCGCACGCCACGCCGTTCGCGACACCCTCCGGGCCTGGGGAATGGACACCGCCATAGGTGATGTGACCGTTCTCCTGGTCAGCGAGCTCGTGACCAATTCCCTTCGGTATGCCTCCGGCCCCATCGGCGTTCGCCTGGTGCGCCTGCATCCCGACGGCGCGGCCGTCCCGCCCCAGTCCGCGCTGCTGGTGGAGGTCTCCGATCCGCTTCCGGATCCGCCCCTCGAGCGCCCCGCCGGCCCCGATGACGAGGGCGGGCGCGGACTCCAGCTCGTGGCCTGCACGGCCAGGCGGTGGGGGACGCGGCGCGGCAGAACCGGCAAGACCGTGTGGTTCGAGCTGCCCCTCCCTGGTTAGGAGTGTGAAGGGACAACGATCATTGCGGTCCCGGCTCAAAATGAACGAGACCGCTCTGTGATCGTGAACGCCGTGTCGCCAGGAGCCGTAGTGCTGAATACTGCGGGCATGGCCGGTCCGGTGCGGTGAGCTGGAGGGGACGGTCGCGTGAGCGAGATACCTGAGACGGCGAGCAGCGTGGTGTGGCAGAGCAGTCCGCCCGGCTCGATATACGACTACATCAAGGTCGCGTCTTTCTCGATAGGCCCCGACGGGCTGGTCGAACAGTGGAGTCGGCGCGCCGCCGAGCAGTTCGGTATCGAGCCCGCCGAGGTCAGGGGAAAGGACCCGATCGAGGTCTTCATGCCTGCCGAGCTGCGCTCCCGGGGGCACCGCAAGATCGCAGAGATCCTCGACGGCAAGGAGTGGACAGGTCTCGTCCCCTTCCGGATGCCCCGTGAGGGCGGAGCCCATGGCCTGGCCGAGGTCTATGTCATGCCGAGCGAGACCGAGAGCGGCGAGCGCGCCGCCCTCTGCATCGTCGTCGACGTCCGCGCACTGCGGGGAATTGAGACGGATCTTGCCGCTTCGCAGGCAATTTTCGGTCAATCTCCCTTTGGCTTCCTTCTGTTCGGCCCCGACCTCACCGTCGTGCGCGCCAATCAACGCTTCGCGACCGTGTTCGGCGGTGCGGCTGCGGACCATCGTGGCCGCAGCGTCCACGACTACCTCTCCCGGCCCGAGGCCGAGCGGATGACCGCCGCGCTCCGAAGGGTCCTGGAGACCGGGGAGGCCGTCACGGATCTGCAGATCGTCGGCAGCGTCCCGGGCAGCACCGAACGCCGCCACTGGTCCGTCAACCTCTACCGCGTGCACAGCGGTTCGGGCCGCCCCATCGGCGTCGCGGGAGTGGGCACCGATGTCACCCGCCGCCACATCGCCGCCCGCGAGGCTGCAAGTGCCCGCCGCAACCTGGCCATCCTCAACGAGGCCAGTGCCCGGATCGGCAACTCCCTGGACCTGGAGACCACCGCCCGCGAACTTCTCGATGTCGCGGTGCCGGGCTTCTGCGACCTTGCATCCGTCGACCTCTACCAGGGTCTCCTCACGGGTGACGAAGCCCCGCCGGGACGCTGGAGTTCCACCCCCTCCGAGGGCTACGGCGGCGGCAGCGCAGAGCTGCGCCGCGTCGCCTTCGCAAGCGCGGTCGCCGGTGCCCTCACGGTCGGTGATTCCGAAGGCTCCGGCGGAACCGGTGCAGGGTCGCCTGCCTCGCCCCGTGTCGGCGCGGTCCACCGCTACCCCTTCAGCTCCCCGTCCGCAGTCGCCCTGCGCACCGCTCGCGTCCAGGCCGTCCCGGGCGAGGAGGGAGGTCTCGTCCAGTCCACCCTCGCCGTTCCGATGGTCGCGCACGACACGGTCGTCGGGCTCGTCCAGTTCTCCCGGGCGAAGGGCAGCGAGCCCTTCGGGGAAAGGGACCGGGCGCTCGCCGTCGAGCTCGCCGCCCGCGCGGCGGTCTGCATCGACAACGCGCGCCTCTACCGGCGGGAGCACGAACGGGCCCTGATACTGCAGCGCAGTCTCCTGCCGCCCGGCGACCCCGAAGCCGCGGGCCTCGACATCGCCTGCCGCTATCTGCCCGGCAACACCGCCACAGAGGTCGGCGGCGACTGGTTCGACGTCATCGAACTCCCCGGCCACCGCACCGCACTTGTCGTCGGGGACGTCATGGGCCGCGGGCTGCGCGCGGCTGTGGCCATGGGCGAACTGCGCACCGCGGTGCGGACCTTGGCGCTGCTGGATCTGGAACCCGCCGAGGTGCTCTCCGCACTTGACGAGATCGCCCGCGGTCTGGGCACCCCCAGCGGCGCCCAGCAGGCGTCCCGCGTCGCCCACAAGTCCCGGGGTCCCGAGCTCTCCGAGGTGTATCTGGCCACCTGTGTGTACGCCGTCTACGACCCGGTGACCAGGCGCTGCACCTTCGCCAACGCCGGGCATCTGCCGCCGATCCTCGTCGAACCCGGTGAGGAGGCCCTGCTGCTCGACGTACCCCCGGGGATGCCCCTCGGAGTCGGCGGGGAGCCCTTCGAGGAGGTCCAGGTCGACCTTCCGGAGGGGGCGCTGCTCGCGCTCTACACGGACGGGCTCGTCGAATCCCGTGACCATCCCCTCGACGAGGGCCTCAGTGCCTTGCGCAAGGCACTCACCGACCCCTCCCGTCCGCTGCCGGGCCACCGGCCGCCGACGTCCGTGCTGCGCGCCGACATCTCGCCGGACACCGGCGGCGGAGGCACCCTGGGCTCGCTCGAGGACATCTGCGACCACGTCCTGGGCACCCTCGACACCCGGCACGGCGAGGACGACATCGCCTTGTTGATGGCACGGATCCAGGGGATGCCCTCCGAGGCCGTGGGTGACTGGAGGCTGCCCCGGGAGCCGCGCTCCGTGGGCAGGGCCCGTGAGCTCGCGCGGGCCCAGCTGGTGGCCTGGGAACTCGAACCGCTCGTGGACACGGTCGAGCTGCTCGTCAGTGAACTCGTCACCAATGCGCTGCGCTACGGCGAGGGTGAGATCCGCCTGCGGCTGCTGCGTGACCGCACCCTTGTCTGCGAGGTGTGGGACGCCGGTCTCGTACAACCGCGGCGGCGGCGCGCCCGGGACACCGACGAGGGCGGCCGCGGACTCCAGCTCGTCGGCCTGCTGAGTGCGGCATGGGGCTCGCGCCGCACCCCGCGAGGAAAGACCGTGTGGTTCGAACTCGCCCTGCCGGACGGGGACTCGACGGCCGAGCCCAGCGCGGAACAGTTGCTCAGCATGTTCTGACCCGGGCTCGGGTCCGCCGTCGGCCCCCTTGGGCAGGCGGCCCGCCGCGCCGCCGGGCGGGGCCGGGGGCGGAGGGCGGAGCCGGGAGCCTGTGCGGCGGGGCACGGTGCCCCGGGGCCTGCCGCCCGGGCCCGGGGCCGCTACGCGGCCTTCAGCGCAGCCAGCCGGGCCTCGATCTCCGCGCTGTCGCCAAGGGTGTCCAGCTGCTCGAACTGGGCGTCCAGTGACGAGGCGGCGAGCTCCTGCTTGCCCATGGCCTTGGCCTCTTCCCGGCGTACCTTGTCCTCGAAGCGGTTCAGCTCGCTCGTCGGGTCCAGCACATTGACGTTCTTGACGGCGTCCATCATCTGGTTCTGTGCCTGGGCGGACTTGCTCCGGGCCACCAGCTCGTCCCGCTTCGCCCCGAGCTCGCCGAGCTTCGTCTTCATCTGGTCGAGACCCGACTTGAGCTTGTCCACGACCTGTGTCTGCGCGGCGATCGTCGGTTCCGCGGTCTTCGCCTCCCGCTCGGACTGCAACTGCCGCTGCAGGGCCACCTTTGCGAGATTGTCGAACTTGTCGGCCTCCGCGCCGTGCCCCGACTCCCTCAGCTCGTCGGCCTTCCTGCTCGCCGCCCTGGCCTTGCCGCCCCACTCCTCGGCCGCTTCCACGTCCTCCCGGTGGTCCTGCTCCATCAGGCGCAGATTGCCGATGGTGCTCGCCACGGCCTGCTCTGCCTCCGCGATGTTGTTCGTGTAGTCCCGGATCAGTTGGTCGAGCATCTTCTGTGGGTCCTCGGCCTGGTCCAGGAGCGCGTTGATGTTGGCCTTCGCCAGCTGGGCGACACGGCCGATGATGGTCTGCTTGGTCATGACACCTCTCCTTGTGCGGGACGCGAGTCGATGTGAGTCGGATTCGGATGAGGAAGCACACTCCGTCAGAAACGGCCACCGCCGCCCAGCCGGCCGCGAGTGCCACCGCCGCCGAAACTGCCCGGACCGCCGCCGAAGCCCCCGCCCCCCGGCCCCCCGCCATAGCCCCCGCCCCCTCTGTGTCCGCCCCCGCCGCCGAACAGCCCGCCGAGGATGATTCCGCCGAGCACGGCACCGCCGAGCCCACCTCCACCTCCTTGTACACCGCCCGAGCCGAACGGGTTCCCGAACGACCGGACGTCCTGCTCGGCGAGGCTCTGCGCCTCCCGGGCGAGCGCGTCCGCCTGCTGCGCGTCGGCCAGGGCGGCCTGCGCCTCCCCCACCTCCGCGAGTTCCCGTGCGCGATCGAGCCGCCGCTGTGCCTCGGCGAGCCGGGTGCGGGCCTGGGCCCCGACCGCGCCGCGGTGCGTCGTGATGAAGTCACCGGCCGCCCCGACCGTCGAACGGGCCGTGAGCGTCGCCTGATCCAGCAGCGCACGGGCCCGCCGTGCCCCCTGCTCGCGCTCCCGTGCTCCCGCCAGTGCCTCGTCCAGCGCGGCGTCCGCCTGCTCGACCCGCCTCAGCGCGTCGATCGGGTCGTACGGTCCGGCCTCCGTCGACCGGCGCACATCCGTGACCACGGTCTCCGCTCGCGCGATCCGGCCCTGGAGATCTGCCGTGGAGACACCGGCCGCCGTGCCCTTCAGCAGCCCGCGGGCATCGGCGAGATCCTCCTCCGTCTCGGTGAGCGCACCCGGCAGCTTCCCCGCGGCCTCCGCCAGGTCCTGGGCGCGCCGGTCGACGGCGTCGATGAGCCTTGCGGCCTGGTCGACCGCGCCTTCCGCCGCCCGGATGTGGACCGCGGCGGTCGCGTTGTCCCCCGCGTCGGCCGATCCGCGCGCCTCGTCGAGCGCCGTCGACGCGAACAACAGCCGGTCCTTGGCCTGTTCGACATCGCTCATGACCGGCGCGGAGGCCGAACCGGCGTATCGCTCGCGCATCACGGTGAGAGTGGCCTCCGCGGTCCCCACCCGTCCCCCGAGTTCCTGATAGGCCGTCTCGGCCGAGGCGAGGGCCTGCGGAGCGTTCTCCTCGAGGGCACGGAGCCGGTCGAAGGCGTCCGACTCCGCGTCCAGCCGCCGATCGGCCTCCGCGCACCGGGCAATGATCTCGTCCAGCATCTGCCGCCGGGACGCGTCGTCCTCGACGTACGCATCGTCCAGTGCCTGACGCAGCCGGAACGCCGCCGTCAGCTCGCCCTGGGCATACGCCACGGCCTCCGTGAAGGGCTTCGCGGCCGCCTCGCCGAACTGGGCGGTGGCGAAACCGAGTTCCTCCTGGCTCGTGCGGAGCGCGTCGTCCGTGGCCACGAGCGTCCGCTTGGCCCGGGCGTCCAGTTCGTCCAGCGCGGGCAGAGGTGCGGCCGAGGGCTCCGCCGGCCGCCCGGGCCCCTGCCAGGTCTGCCGGCCGCCCGTGGCCGTCGGATGCCCGGCGGCCCGGCTCCTGCGCCGGCTGTAGACGTAGACGGCGAGGGCGCCCGCCCCGCCCAGGACGGCGACCGGGACGACGAGGTCGGTGGCCGAGACACCCTCTGCGCCGCCGCCGGGGTCGGCCGCTCCGGGCGTGATCGTCGGTGTGGGCACGGGCCGCCCGGAGAGCACCGCGTCGTAGCCGTTCGCCGCCCCGATGGCGGCCCCCGCCCAGTCGTTCTGCCGGAGGGCCGGCTCGATCGCGGTCTGCGCCACGTCGTCGAGTTGGGCCTGGGTGAGCCGTGAGCCGGCCTCGGCGGAGTACGCGTACTGCCGGTCGCGCGTGGCCACGGCGAGCAGTACGTCGTTGCTGCCGAGCCCGTTCCTCGTCGCGGTCTCGTCGGCCCAGCTCTGCGCCTGGCGGCCGGAGAAGTCGCGCACGTACACCACGAACAGCTGGAGGCGCTGGTCGTCGTAGAGCCGGTCGAGGGCCGCTGCGACCTTGCTCTCCAGGTCACCGAGCGCGTCCACCCGGTCGGTGATCTGGCCCTGGCCCGACAGCTTCACCGGGTCCTCGGCCCGGGCGCCCTGGGCGACGGGCACGACGAGCCACCATGCCGCCACCATCACGGCGAGCAGAGCCCGAGTGGCTGTTCGCGTCACGTTGGGGAGGCTATGTCCGCCACTCGGGCCGCGCGACCGGACGAGTCGAGGGCCCACCGGAAGTCCCCGGGCCTGCGGTGCCACGTCCTCCCTGCCCTGGGGGCATGGGAGAGGGGACGCGGGACATATGGGCGGGAGTGCGCGAGCGGGTGACGGCGCTGCGCGGGAGCGGCCGTGCGCACCAGGTCTTCGGCGCCGCGGGGTACGGCTTCGAGCTACGCCCCCGTTTGAGTGAACAGGACGTCAGCGCCCTCGAGACGGCGCTCGGCGCGGGGCTGCCGGCCGAGTACAGGGACTTTCTGCTGATGGTGGGGGCGGGAAGGCGCCAGGCGGGACTACGGGCTGACCACACCGCGGTGCACGGACGGCCGCTGGGCCTGGAGCAGTGCGGGTCTGGCGTACGAGGGGATCGGCACGGCCGTCTCCGACGCCGGCCGGGACCTCGCCCCCGACGGGATTCAGCGCCGGCTCGACGCGCACGACGGCGAGGAGCCGGAGCGGGACGCGTTCGCGGACGAGGAGGAGTTCCGGCGGGCCCACCGGGCCTGGGACGACCGGCAAGAGGAGCTGTACGACGCCCAGACGCACGGAGCCGTCCACATCGGAGAACAGGGTTGCGGCTCCTGCACGCTGCTGGTCATGGCGGGGGGAGCACCGCGGCACGATCTGGGACGACGTACGCGCCGCCGACGCGGGGGTCCCGCCCAGGGGCCTCGGATTCGCCGACTCGTACGTGCGCTGGCCGGCCGCCGCCGAGCGTACCGTGCACAGCGCGTGACCGTCACTGTCAGTGGCTGCCTCTAGGGTGGGGGACCTTACGGCATCGCTGACGGGGGAATCCGGTGAACGTACAACCGCGCCACACCCTGAGCCGAGCGCTCGCGCGGCTCGGGGGACCGAGGCTGCGATGGCCGCGGCGTATCGCGCTCGCGCTCGTTCTGCTGCTCGTCGTGCCCGCCCTGACCGGGGCCGCCGCCCTGCGCCTGAACTACGCGGGGGAGTACGGGAAGGGCACGAAGACACGAGGGAAGGACGCCGTCTGGCTCGGTCATGCCTGGGTGGACGGCCGTAGGAAGGATGCCGACCTCGACGCCTTCGCCGCGCGCATACGGGGGACCGGGATACGGGACCTGTATGTGCACGCGGGGCCGCTGGAGCACGACGGGGCACTGCCTGCCGACAGGTATCCGCGGGCGCGATGGCTGATCGACGGCGTCCACCGCAGGATCCCGGGTGTGCGGGTGCAGGCATGGCTCGGCGACAGACTGGCCACGGAGTCACCGGACGGGCTGCACCTCGAGCGGGCCGCCTCGAGGGCCGCCGTGGTGCGTTCGACGGGCCGCATACTGGACGCGGGCTTCGACGGGGTCCATTTCGACCTGGAGCCGCTTCACTCCGGCGACCGTGACTATCTGTCGCTCCTCGACGATCTGCGCGCGCTCACCCGTGAGCGCCGGGTGCCGCTCTCGGTCGCCGCTCACCAGATGGACCCGATGCCGGCCGCGCACTCCGCCGCGGGTGCGGTGACCGGCAGCCCCAAGTGGTGGTCGCAGGAGTACTTCGGGGAAGTGGCCCGCCGGGTCGACCAGATAGCCGTCATGTCGTACGACACCTGGATGCCCCTGGAGAGCCTGTACGGCGGGTATGTCGCCCAGCAGACCTCCCTTGCGCTCGAAGTCACGCCGCAGAGCACGGATTTGCTGATGGGGCTGCCGTTTTTCCACGAGGACGACCTCGGGCACTGGGAGAACGCGGAGACGGTGTCCGCGGCCATCCGGGGCACACGACTGGGGCTCGGGCGCACGGACCGTGACCGGGAGCGGTTCGGGGTGGCGCTCTACGTCGACTTCGCGGCGCAGGAGCGGGACTGGGCGGCGTACCGGGAAGGGTGGCACTGAGCGCAGCGCGAGTACGAGGGGCGCCGCGGCCCCGAGGCGGCCGGGACGGGGGCACCGGCACGCAGCCGGCTCCGGGAAGCACCGGCCCGTGCCCTGCCCGTGAGGAGTGGGGAGTACCGGCCCCGTGCCCGGTGCGTCAGGGGCACCGCCCCCGCGGCCGACCCACGAGGCGCCAACGTCCGAAGGCGGCCCCCGAGGCGCCGGTCCCGGGCGGGCGGCATCGGCCACCCGCACGCCCGCCCGGAAAACGGCGTCATTCCGTCCGGCGCCGGATCTTGCTGCCCAACCACACCAGGGGGTCGTACTTTCGGTCGACCGTCCGCTCCTTCAGCGGGATCAGCGCATTGTCGGTGATCCTGATGCCTTCGGGACACACCTCTGTGCAGCATTTGGTGATGTTGCAGTAGCCCAGACCGTGCTCGTCCTGAGCTGTGCGCTTACGGTCCAGGCCGGACTCGGCCGCCGCATCCAGGGGATGCATGTCCAGTTCGGCCACCCGCATCAGAAAACGGGGCCCGGCGAACGCCGCCTTGTTCTCCTCGTGGTCACGCACCACATGGCAGGTGTCCTGGCAGAGGAAGCACTCGATGCACTTCCGGAACTCCTGCGAGCGGTCCACATCGATCTGCTGCATGCGGTACTCGCCCGCGGCGACCCCGGGGGGCGGGACGAAAGAAGGGATCTCACGGGCCTTGGCATAGTTGAAGGAGACGTCCGTGACGAGATCGCGCACGACGGGGAAGGCCCGCAGCGGAGTCACCGTGATCGTCTCGTCGCGCGAGAAGACCGACATGCGGGTCATGCACAGCAGCCGGGGCCGGCCGTTGATCTCGGCGCTGCACGAGCCGCACTTGCCCGCCTTGCAGTTCCATCGCACCGCGAGATCGGATGCCTGAGTGGCCTGCAACCGGTGGATGATGTCGAGGACGACCTCACCGTCATGGACCTCGACCGTGAAGTCCCTGAGCTCCCCGCCCTCCTGGTCGCCGCGCCACACCCTGAATCGAGCGTCGTACGTGCTCATTCGTACAGCTCCTCTTCGGCGAGGTACTTGACCAGCTCCTCCTTCTCGAAGAGGGCCAGCAGGTCGTTGCGGATGGGCTCGGTGGTCTTCCGTTCGAGATCGATCTGGCCGCGTGCCGGGTCCGTGGCCGCGAGGCCCCCCGTGGCGTCGGCGAGCCGGCACAGCAGATTGATCCGGCGCCAATCGCGTTCCATCCCGGGACAATCCTCACGGGTGTGGCCGCCGCGGCTCTCGGAGCGTTCCAGGGCGGACCGGGCGATGCATTCGCTGACGAGCAGCATGTTCCGCAGGTCGAGCGAGAGATGCCAACCGGGGTTGAACTGGCGGTGTCCCTCCACCCCGGCCCGACGTGCACGGACCCTGAGCTCGGACAGCTTCTTCAGGGCCTGCACCATTTCGGCCTCGCGCCGGATGATGCCGACGAGGTCGTTCATCGCCTGCTGGAGTTCCTGGTGCAGCGTGTACGGGTTCTCCGGGGCCGTGCCGGGTTCCGGTCCCTCCGCACTGAACGGACGCAGCGCCTCCGCCGCCGCGGCATCGATCTGCGCCTCGTCCACGAGCGGCCGTGCCCCGGCGAGCCCGGAGGCGTACTCCGCGGCGTGCAGTCCCGCGCGCCGGCCGAAGACCAGGAGATCGGAGAGCGAGTTGCCGCCGAGCCGATTGGAGCCGTGCATACCGCCGGCGACCTCGCCCGCCGCGTACAGCCCGGGGACCCCGACCGCGGAAGCGGTGTCGGATTCGACCGCGATCCCGCCCATCACATAGTGGCAGGTGGGCCCGACCTCCATGGCTTCCGCCGTGATGTCCACGTCGGCCAGTTCCTTGAACTGGTGGTACATCGAAGGCAGTCGGCGCCGGATCACTTCCGCCGGCATCCGGGTCGACACATCGAGGAACACACCGCCGTGCGGGGATCCCCGGCCCGCCTTCACCTCGGCGTTGATCGCGCGGGCGACCTCGTCACGGGGGAGCAGCTCGGGCGGGCGCCGGTTGTTGTCCGGGTCCTCGTACCAGCGGTCGCCCTCCTCCTCCGACTCCGCGTACTTCTCCTTGAAGACGTCCGGGACGTAGTCGAACATGAACCGCTTGCCGTCACTGTTGCGCAGCACCCCCCCGTCGCCACGCACCGACTCGGTGACGAGGATCCCCTTCACCGACGGCGGCCAGACCATCCCGGTCGGATGGAACTGGACGAACTCCATGTTGAGCAGCGGGGCTCCGGCGAGCAGCGCCAGCGCATGCCCGTCGCCCGTGTACTCCCACGAGTTCGACGTCACCTTGAAGGACTTGCCGATGCCGCCCGTGGCCAGCACCACGGCGGGCGCCTCCAGGGTGAAGAAGCGGCCGGACTCCCGCTCGTAGCAGAACACACCGGAGACACGTCCCCCGAGCCCTCTGCCCCGGGGGCCGCCCGTCCCCCCGCTTCGCTCGCCCTCCTTGAGCACCCGGGTCACCGTGCACTCCTGGAAGACCTTCAGCCGGGCCTCGTGGTCGCCGTACTCGGCCTCGTCCTCCTGCTGCAGCGAGACGATCTTCTGCTGGAGGGTCCGGATCAGCTCCAGGCCGGTGCGGTCGCCGACATGGGCCAGCCGCGGGTATTCATGTCCGCCGAAGTTGCGCTGGGAGATCTTCCCGTCCTTCGTGCGGTCGAAGAGGGCTCCCCAGGTCTCCAGCTCCCACACCCGCTCGGGCGCCTCCTGGGCATGCAGTTCCGCCATCCGCCACTGGTTGAGGAACTTTCCGCCGCGCATGGTGTCGCGGAAGTGGACCTGCCAGTTGTCGTGGGTGTTCACATTGGCCATGGACGCGGCGATGCCGCCTTCGGCCATGACCGTATGGGCCTTGCCGAAGAGCGACTTGCAGATCACGGCGGTCCTGGCGCCCCGCTCGCGCGCCTCGATGGCGGCGCGCAGTCCCGCGCCGCCCGCGCCCACCACGACGACGTCCCACTCCTGCCGTTCCAGCTCGGTCATCGATGAGCACCTTCCCTAGAAGAAGCGCGGATCGTCGAAGGCGCCGGTGGCAAGGAGGTACACATAGAGATCGGCGAGCGCGACGCTGATCAACGACGTCCAGGCGAGCACCATGTGACGCTCATTCAGCTTGCCGACCCACCCCCATAGCCGGTAGCGCACGGGATGCTTGGAGAAGTGCTTGAGGCGTCCGCCGATGATGTGCCGACAGGAGTGGCAGGAGAGGGTGTACGCCCAGATCAGCACGATGTTGACGAGGAAGACGACTGTGCCCAGCCCCATGTGTCCCCACGCGTAGTGCTCGTCGCGGAAGGCGAGCACGGTGTCGTAGGTGAGGATGCCCGCCACCGGCAGAGCCGCGTAGAAGAAGTAGCGGTGGATGTTCTGCAGGATCAGCGGGAAGCGGGTCTCGCCCGTGTACTTCTTGTGCGGCTCGGCGACCGCGCAGGCCGGCGGCGACGCCCAGAAGCCCCGATAATAGGCCTTGCGGTAGTAGTAGCAGGTCAGCCGGAAGCCGAGCGGGAAGATCAGGATCAGCAGCGCCGGGGACAGACCCCACCAGCTGCCGAAGATCTCCCAGTTGGGGCCGCCTCGCATCGGCTCGCAGTTCTCCGCGAGACAGGGCGAGTAGAACGGTGAGACGTACGGCGCGGCGTAGTAGTCGCTGTTCGCGAAGGCGCGCCAGGTCGAGTAGACGATGAAGGCGAGCAGACCGGCGGCGGTTGTCGCCGGCGCCAGCCACCAGCGGTCCGTCCTGAGATGCCGGGGGGCGATGGCGGCGCGCGAGGCGCCGTGCACGCCTGTGTCGGGGTGGGATTCGGTGCCTGTGGCCAACGAGATCTCCTAGGGCGCGTGCCGGTCGCGCGCACCCAGGCCCTCGTCGTCCGAGTCCGTCCACAGCGTGCTGTCGTACGGAGTGTCGGGAATGGAGACCAGGTCCTCGGGGCGGTTGGCCGACTGGGCACGGGTGTCGTCCTCACGCAGGTGGGTGAGGCTCCGCTCCAGCCGATCGACCGTACGGACCAGGTCGTCGAGACAGCGCTTGACCGCCGTCAAATCGTCCTGCAGGGACATGTATTGCCCTCACTTCCGCGGTCGCGGGTGGCATGCGGGTGTCTGGGGTCGCTCCCCAGAGGGCTCTGTGTGCGCCTGCGAGTGTTGCGCGTCACATCCCTTGTTGTGAAGGCGTGTGCACCGATTCCCCGCGCGCGCCACCCGTAAGGGGGCGTTCCCGATGAGCCGCATGGGTGGGTTTACGAGCCGCGTCGCCGTGTCGGCATCACGCCCCTGCCCGCCGTGCCTTTCAGTGTAGGCGCAATAGGTGTGATCATCTCCAAATTCTCGTACCAGGACGAAGAGGTACATGCCATGCCCTACGTCGTCGCCTCACGCCGCAGGACCCTGCGTTCCGTCGCCCTTCTCACCGGCGGCGTTCTCGCGCTGCCCGTACTGGCCGGCTGCAGCACGGCGGAGCCCGGTGCCGACCACAAGCCGGTACCGATGGACATCGGCCCGGCCGCCCGTGACCTGGTCGAGGACGGCGGCACCCTGCGCTGGGCCGTCGACGCCATGCCCACGACGCTGAACACCTTCCAGGCCGACGCCGACGGCGCCACGTCCCGCATCGCCGGCGCGGTGCTCCCGTCCCTCTTCACCCTGGACCAGCGCGGCCGTCCCCAGCGCAACCCCGACTATCTGGAGTCGGCGGAGGTCGTGGCGCGTGAGCCCCGGCAGGTCGTCCGCTACAAGCTCAACCAGCAGGCGGTCTGGAGCGACGGCCGGGAGATCGGGGCCCCCGACTTCGTTGCCCAGTGGCGTGCGCTGAGCGGGAAGGACTCGGCGTACTGGACTGCACGCAACGCGGGCTACGACCGGATCGAGAAGATCGAGCGCGGTGCCAACGACCTGGAGGTCCGGGTCACCTTCGCCAAGCCGTACGCCGACTGGCAGTCGCTCTTCACTCCGCTCTACCCCAGGGAGGTGATGGGGACCCCGACGGCCTTCAACGACGACGCCCGGGGCGCGCTGGCGTCCACCGCCGGGCCCTTCAAGCTCCAGGAACTCGACCGCAAGGCCGGCACGGTGACGCTGGTGCGCAACCCGCGCTGGTGGGGTGAGCCGGCGAAGCTGGACTCGCTCGTGCTGCGTGCGGTCCCGCGCGACCAGCGCGCCGCAGCGCTGGCCACCGGAGCCGTCGACATGGCCGAGATCGACCGCGCCGTCGCGGACCGTATCGCCCTTGCGGTACGGGACGGCAACGACCGGGCCGCGGGGCACGGAGGCTCCGCGGGCGCCGCAGGCTCGTCGTCCTCGGCGATCAAGTCCCTGGCGAAGGCGTACGGCTCCGACGAGGACCAGGCCGAGGCCGTCCAGCTCGCCCGGGGACAGAACCAGGCCGCGATCGGTCGGTACGCCACCGAGCAGATCGCGCTGCGTGCCTTCGTCGTCCGCAAGACCCTGGAGCCCGCGTACACGCAGCTCGCCCTGAACGGTGAGTCCGGGCCGCTCGCTGACGAGCGGGTACGCCGCGCCGTGGCCCGCGCGCTCGACCGCAAGCAGCTCGCGGAGATGGTGCTGAAGCCGCTGGGGCTGCCCGCATATCCGGTCGGCAGCCATCTGGCACTCGCAGGGCAGCCGGCGTACGCCGACAGCAGCGGCGCGCTCGGCGGACATGACACCCAGGAGGCACGGGCGCTGCTCGCCGACGCCGGCTGGACGCCGGAAGGCGCACGTCAGAAGGCGCCGGACGGGACCGAGGCGGGGGCGGGTGCGGACGCGGACACCAGTCCCGCGGCCAAGAGCCCTGCGGCCAAGAGCCCCGCGAGCCCCGCCGCCAACGGCCCTGCCGCACCCGGCGCCGGCAGCCCCGCGGCGAGCGTCCCGGCGACGAACGGCACGGTTGCCGCGTCTCCATCGCTCCCGGACCCCCAGCCGTCGAGTCCCACGGTGCCGACTTCCACCGTGGCGAGCCCCACTGCACCGGGCGCCGCTCCGGGGAGCTCCACCGACGAGGACCTGGCGGGCGCCCGTCAGCCGGACTCCGCATCCGACGAGGGCCTGTACATCGTCGGTGACGGCAAACCGGGCGATGTGGTCCCCGGTCGCGATGCGGGCTGGAACATCCTCGCCCCCGCCCGCAGCGCAGCCCTCCAGCGCGCGGCCCTGCGCCGTCAGGCCGATGCCCTCGACGGCCCCGGCGGGCGGGCGCGCACCACGACGGGCTTCCGGTACGACGCTGCCCACGGGGACGGGAAACAGGGCGGTGTCGCCGGCGCGTACGCCCCGGTCGGCACTCGTGCCCCCGCGCCGATGGGCGCGGCTGCCCGCGGCTCGCTGGGCAAGGACGGCAAGCCGCTCGCCCTCAGATTTGTGCTCCCGTCGGGGCCGGGCTCCGAGGCCCTGCGCGCGGTGGGCAACCGGATCGCCCGGATGCTGGACGGGATCGGCATCCGCACCGAGATCACCAAGGTCGCCGACGAAAGCTACTTCAAGGACCACATCGCATCCGGCGACTACGACCTCGCCCTCTACTCCTGGCCCGCCACCGCCTACCCGGCGACCGACGCCCGCCCGATCTTCGCCAAGCCGCTGCCCGCGACCGACGGCTCGCTGCTCGTGGAGCAGAACTACAGCCGGGTCGGTACGGACCGCATCGACCAGCTCTTCGCCCAGGCGGTCGCCGAGCTGGACGAGAAGGAGGCCCTGAAGCTGATGAAGGAGGTCGATGCCAGAATCTGGGCCACCGCCGGCTCCATCCCCCTGTATCAGCGCCCACAGCTGGTCGCGGTCAAGAAGGATCTTGTGAACGCGGGTGCCTTCGGATTCAGCGCACCGCGCTATCAGGACATCGGCTTCAAACGCTGAGAAACCACAATGAACGGTAAGAAGTAGCAGGTCAGCGCCACGGGGATGGTCTGCGGAATCATGGCGTCCGGGCTTCGTACCCCCGGGAACCTCAGAACCAACTCAAGTCCCTTGCCCGCCGGAGCCCCCGGCGGGCAAGGTCGTGTTCTGCCCATGACCCGGGCTCATGTCTGTACCCACCCCTGCTCCCGTCTGCTCCTACCACCCTGAGCCCGCCCTCGGATCGGGCCGGGAAGCCCCTTCCGCGGCGGCCCCGTACCATGGGACACAGCCGTGGCGCGTCCGCCCGGCGGGCGTACGAGCAAACAGACGCCGCATCCCACGATCCGAGAGAAGCGCAAGCCACCCATGCCCACGCGCCACGACATCCGCAACGTCGCCATCGTCGCCCACGTCGACCACGGCAAGACCACCCTGGTCGACGCCATGCTGAAGCAGGCCGGCGCCTTCGCCGCCCACCAGCAGCTCGACGACCGCATGATGGACTCGAACGACCTGGAGCGTGAGAAGGGCATCACGATCCTCGCCAAGAACACCGCGGTGAAGTATCACCCGAAGGACGGCGGGGACCCGATCACGATCAACATCATCGACACCCCCGGCCACGCCGACTTCGGCGGCGAGGTCGAGCGCGGCCTGTCCATGGTCGACGCGGTGGTGCTGCTCGTGGATGCCTCCGAGGGCCCGCTCCCGCAGACCCGCTTCGTGCTCCGCAAGGCCCTCCAGGCCCGGATGCCCGTCATCCTCTGCATCAACAAGACGGACCGCCCGGACTCACGTATCGACGAGGTCGTCAACGAGACCTACGACCTCTTCCTGGACCTGGACGCCGACGAGGACCAGATCGAGTTCCCGATCGTCTACGCCTGCGCCCGTGACGGTGTCGCCTCGCTGACCAAGCCGGAGGACGGCACGGTCCCGGCCGACAGCGAAAACCTGGAGCCCTTCTTCTCCACCCTGCTCGAGCACGTCCCGGCCCCCGAGTTCGACGAGAGCGCCCCGCTGCAGGCGCACGTCACCAACCTGGACGCCGACAACTTCCTCGGCCGTATCGCGCTGCTCCGCGTCGAGCAGGGCGAGCTGCGCAAGGGGCAGACGGTCGCGTGGATCAAGCGCGACGGCTCGATCTCGAACGTCCGCATCACCGAGCTGATGATGACCGAGGCGCTCACCCGCAAGCCGGCCGAGATGGCGGGCCCGGGTGACATCTGCGCGGTCGCCGGTATCCCCGACATCATGATCGGCGAGACGCTGGCCGACCCGGAGAACCCGGTCGCCCTCCCGCTGATCTCGGTCGACGAGCCGGCGATCTCCATGACCATCGGTACGAACACCTCCCCGCTGGTCGGCCGCGGCGGCACCGGCAAGGGCGCGGACAACAAGGCCGCGGTCAAGGACCGCAAGGTCACCGCCCGCCAGGTCAAGGACCGTCTCGACCGCGAGCTGATCGGTAACGTCTCGCTGCGGGTCCTGGACACCGAGCGCCCGGACGCCTGGGAGGTGCAGGGCCGCGGTGAGCTGGCGCTGGCGATCCTGGTCGAGCAGATGCGCCGTGAGGGCTTCGAGCTGACCATCGGCAAGCCTCAGGTGGTCACCCAGGTCGTCGACGGCAAGGTGCACGAGCCGGTCGAGCGCATGACGATCGACGTGCCCGAGGAGCACATGGGCGCGGTCACGCAGCTCATGGGCGTCCGCAAGGGCCGTATGGACAACATGTCGAACCACGGCTCCGGCTGGGTCCGCATGGAGTTCGTCGTCCCGTCCCGCGGTCTCATCGGATTCCGTACTGAGTTCCTGACGAACACCCGCGGTACCGGTATCGCCCACTCGATCCACGAGGGCCACGAGCCGTGGTTCGGCCCGCTGGTGACGCGCAACAACGGCTCCCTGGTCGCCGACCGCTCGGGTGCGGTCACGCCGTTCGCGATGATCAACCTGCAGGAGCGCGGCGTCCTGTTCACCGAGCCCGGCACCGAGGTGTACGAGGGCATGATCGTCGGCGAGAACTCGCGCTCCGACGACATGGACGTGAACATCACCAAGGAGAAGAAGCTCACCAACATGCGTGCGGCTTCCGCGGACAACACCGAGAACGTGGTGCCGCCGCGCAAGCTCTCGCTGGAGCAGTCGCTGGAGTTCTGCCGCGACGACGAGTGCGTCGAGGTGACCCCGGAGGCGGTCCGCATCCGCAAGGTCAACCTGGACGCCCGTGAGCGTGCCCGTGCGGCGTCGCGCGCCAAGCACGGCTGATCCGGGTCAACTTCCGGTCAATTGATCGACAAGGGTCCGGCCATCCGCAGACACTGCGGGGGGCCGGACCCTTCGTCAACCATTTTTCGGTCCTTGATCCGACCCGTAACGTCCGTTTATCGGACGTAGCTCTCCGGAACATGTGTTAACGGTCCGTTTCGCGGGTGTCTGTCTGTGATCGCTTTGTCCGGATTTCGGACCGGGCGGTTCCGTCGATGTTGTCAAAACGAGACCCTTTAAGTGTGGTTTACAGCCCCCACCTCCTTAATAGTTGGCTCCATTGAGCTCGGGTCAATGGGTCACGCGCGGTGGGGAGCGCCGACTCACGAGCACACTCTGGGTACTTGACAAGCACGCTGTCAGGGGTGTCAGCGCGCGTAGATCGATGCCCTTCTTGTAGTGACTAGTGGACTCATGAGGAGGAACCCATGCGCGGTGCCAAGAGCGCCAAGTGGGTAGCGGGCGCAATCGTCGTCGCCCTGGCAGCGACCGCCTGCGGCGGTGGCAATGACAGTGGCTCGGATGCCAAGGGCGAGGTGGACCCGAACGGCATCTTCTCCGTCGAGCTCGGCGAGCCGGAGAAGCTCCTGTACACCGGCGACACGATGGAGTCCAACGGCTCCGCGGTCATGGCGGGTCTGTACTCGCAGCTCGTCGACTACAAGGCCGACGGCTCGCTGGAGATGATCAACGCCGAGTCGGTCGAGACCACCGACTCCAAGACGTGGACGGTCAAGCTCAAGAAGGGCTGGAACTTCCACGACGGCACTCCGGTGACCGCCAAGTCCTACGTGGACGCGTGGAACTGGAACGCGAACATCAAGAACGCCATGGGCCTGTCCTCGTGGTTCGCGGACATCAAGGGCTTCGAGGCCGTCCACCCGGAGAAGGAAGGCGCCAAGCCGACCGCCGAGGCCATGGAGGGCCTCAAGGTCGTCGACGACAGCACCTTCACCATCGAGCTGAACAAGGCCGTTCCGGCCTTCGGTCACAAGCTCGCCTACATCGTCTTCGCCCCGCTGCCGGCGTCCTTCTACAAGGACCCGAAGGCTGCCGCGGAGAAGCCGGTCGGCAACGGTCCCTACAAGTTCGCGAGCTGGGACCACAAGAAGCAGATCAAGATCGTCCGCTACGACGACTACAAGGGCCCGAACAAGGCGAAGAACGGTGGTGTGGTCTTCAAGAACTACACCACCCTCGAGGCCGCCTACGAGGACCTGAAGTCCGGCAACGTCGACGTCCTGCGCCAGATCGGCCCGAAGGACCTCCCGGTCTACCGCCAGGACCTCGGTGACCGCGCCGTGGACCAGGCGTACTCGGCCGTCCAGACGCTGGCCATCGCCTTCTACGCGGACCAGTGGAAGAAGCCGAAGGCGGTCGACCCGAAGGTCATCCAGGGTCTGTCCATGGCGATCGACCGCGACACCATCACCAAGACGGTGCTGCAGGGCACCCGTGAGCCGGCCACCGGCTGGGTCGCCAAGGGTGTTGTGGGCTACCAGGACAACGCTGCGGGCGACATCACCAAGTTCGACGCGGCCAAGGCCAAGGAGCTCATCAAGGCCGGCGGTGGCGTCCCGAACAACGCCATCACCATCCAGTTCAACGCGGACGGCGGCCACAAGGAGTGGGTCGACGCTGTCTGCAACAGCATCACGCAGTCGACCGGCGTCAAGTGCACCGGTGACAGCAAGCCCGACTTCCAGGCAGACCTCACCGCTCGCAAGAGCCAGCAGGTCAAGTCGATCTACCGGTCCGGCTGGGTGCTCGACTACCCCGTCAACTCCAACTTCATCAGTGACCTGTTCCGTACGGATGCGGCGGGTAACCAGAGTGGATTCTCCAACAAGGCGCTCGACGCCAAGATTGCGGCCGCCGACACCGCCGCGTCTCTCGACGAGTCGGTGAAGCAGTTCCAGGCCATCGAGAAGGACCTGGTCAACTACATGCCGTCGATCCCGCTCTGGTACTACAAGGTCAACGCGGGCTACTCGGAGAAGGTCTCCGGCGTCAAGTACGGCCAGGACGGCGACCCGATCCTGACCGGCGTCGAGGTCAAGAAGTAATCACCCAGGCGTGGTCCGCAAGCCGCCACGGGGATGACGGTTCGTCATCCCCGTGACGGTGCCTTACGCAGTGGCCGGGGGGCCCTTCCACGAAGTCCGTGTGCTCATTCGGGTACCGGGCGGCGGGGGAGGGCCCGTCGGCTGCGGCTGTCACATCTCAACGGAGGCATGATGGGGCGCTATGTCGCACGACGACTGCTCCAGATGATCCCGGTATTCCTCGGGACAACCTTTCTGATCTTCTTCATGGTCTACAGCCTGCCCGGCGACCCCGTGCTGGGCCTGTTCGGCGACAAGGGCGTCGACCCGGCGACTCTGGCCAGGAAGAGACAGGAACTCGGGCTGGATCTGCCGATCTGGCAGCAGTACTGGAACTACATGACCAACATCATCCTGCACTTCGATTTCGGTAACCAGATCCGCAATGGGCGGCCGGTCACCGAAGTGCTGGGCGATGCGTTCCCCATCACCTTGCAGCTCGCGGCCCTGGCCTTTGTCTTCGAGCTCACGTTCGGCATCGCCCTCGGCATCATCGGAGGCCTGCGGGCCGGCCGTCTCGCCGACAACGCGATCCTCATCTTCACGCTGCTGATCATCGCGATCCCGGTCTTCGTGCTGGGCTACATCGTCAAGCTCGTCTTCGCCTTCCAGCTGGGCTGGATCGAACCGAACGTCAGCAACGACCAGAAGTTCTCCGAGCTGATCGCCCCGGCCATCGTGCTGGGTGGTCTCTCGCTCGCCTATGTGGCCAGGCTCACCCGTACCTCCATGGCGGAGAACCTGCGCGCCGACTACATGCGCACGGCTGTCGCCAAGGGCCTGCCCAGGCGCCGGGTGATCGGTGTCCACCTGATGCGCAACTCGATGATCCCCGTCGTCACCTTCCTCGGCACCGACATCGGCGCCCTCATGGGAGGCGCGGTCGTCACCGAGGGCATCTTCAACGTCAAGGGCGTCGGTGGTCTCATCTACGAGTCCATCACGCGGCGTGAGGGAACCACCCTCGTCGGCCTCGTCACCATCCTGGTGCTCGTCTACCTCGTCACCAGCCTCCTCATCGACCTGCTGTACGCGGTCCTGGACCCGAGGATCCGTTATGCCTGACGTGACCAAGACCGCCGCCCCGTCGAAGGAAGCCGTCGACGCGGCCATCGTGGCGGAAGCCGAGCCGGCCAAGGCGAAGGAGAAGGCGCGCAGTCTCTGGGGCGACGCCTGGGCCGACCTCCGTCGCAACCCGTACTTCCTGGTGTCGTCCGTCCTGATCTTCCTCCTGCTGGTCATCACGGCCTTCCCGACCTGGTTCACCGGCGCCTCGCCCACAGCGGGCGACCTGGTGCACCACTACCTCGGCAAGCCGGAGCTGGGCAAGGTCGGTTCGGAAGGGTGGCTGGGCTTCGACGGCCAGGGCCGCTCCGTCTACGCCCGACTGATCCACGGCACGCGTGCCTCGATCATCGTCGGTATCTGCGTCACGCTGATCGTCACGATCGTCGGCGGTATTACGGGCATGATCGCCGGTTACTTCGGCGGCATCGTCGACGCCGTCGCCTCCCGGATCACCGACATCTTCTTCGGCATCCCGTTCCTGCTCGGTGCCATGGTCGTCCTGCAGTCCTTCACCGAGCGCACCATCTGGGTGGTCGTCTTCGCCCTGGCGTTCCTCGGCTGGACCCAGATCACCCGTGTCATGCGCGGTGCCGTGATCACCGTCAAGCAGGCCGACTACGTGCAAGCGGCCAAGGCACTCGGCGCCGGCACGACCCGGATCCTGCTCCGGCACATCCTGCCGAACTCCATGGCTCCGGTGATCGTCGTCGCGACGATCGCGCTCGGTGGTTACATCTCCGCCGAGGCGACCCTGTCGTACCTGGGCCTGGGGCTCTCGTCGCCCATCGTCTCCTGGGGTGTCGACATCTCCGCCGGTGTCCAGCAGATCCGCACGGCGCAGCACATCCTGCTGTTCCCCTCGATCATGCTGAGCCTCACCGTTCTGGCGTTCATCATGCTCGGCGAAGCCGTCCGCAACGCCCTCGACCCCAAGCTGCGCTGAGGAGGGCGTACGTGACCATCATCGACAAGACCGCGCCCGTCCCCGCACCGAGGGACGGAGAGGGCCACCAAGGTCCGCTGCTCGAAGTCCGTGACCTGCATGTGGAGTTCCACACCCGAGATGGTGTGGCCAAGGCGGTCAACGGCGTCAACTACTCGGTGGACGCCGGGGAGACGCTCGCCGTGCTGGGTGAGTCCGGCTCGGGCAAGTCCGTCACCGCACAGGCCATCATGGGCATCCTCGACATGCCACCCGGAAAGATCCCGCAGGGCGAGATCCTCTTCCGCGGCGAGGACATGCTGAAGATGTCCTACGAGGAGCGCCGCCAGATCCGCGGCCGGAAGATCGCCATGATCTTCCAGGACGCGCTCTCCTCTCTCAACCCGGTGCTCACCGTCGGCTACCAGCTCGGCGAGATGTTCCGGGTGCACCACGGCCTGTCCAAGAAGGATGCCAAGGCCAAGGCCATCGAGCTGATGGACAAGGTCAAGATCCCGGCCGCCGCGGCCCGGGTCGGCGACTACCCGCACCAGTTCTCGGGCGGTATGCGCCAGCGCATCATGATCGCCATGGCACTGGCGCTGGAGCCGGACCTGATCATCGCGGACGAGCCGACCACCGCGCTCGACGTGACCGTGCAGGCCCAGGTCATGGACCTGCTCGCGGAGCTCCAGCGCGAGTACAACATGGGCCTCATCCTGATCACCCACGATCTCGGCGTCGTCGCCGACGTCGCGGACAAGATCGCGGTGATGTACGCGGGCCGGATCGTCGAGACCGCGCCCGTCCATGAGCTGTACAAGCGCCCCGCCCACCCGTACACCCGGGGTCTGCTCGACTCGATCCCGCGCCTGGACCAGAAGGGCCAGGAGCTGTACGCGATCAAGGGTCTGCCGCCCAACCTGCTGCGCGTGCCGTCCGGCTGCGCCTTCAACCCGCGCTGCCCGAAGGCGGATGACATCTGCCGTACGGAGGTCCCGGCCCTGCACCCGGTGACCGAGCAGGACGGCACCGAGCTGCGCGGCCGCGGAAGCGCGTGCCATTTCTGGAAGGAGACGATCCATGGCTGAGCTGGACAAGAAGGACGACGCCGTGGACGCGACACCGAACGTCACCGAGGTCGAGACCGTCGACGCCGCCTCCGAGGAGGAGGCCGTCGCCGCCATCGAGGCCCCGGTCGACCGTGGTGAACCGATCCTCCAGGTGCGCAATCTGGTCAAGCACTTCCCGCTGACCCAGGGCATTCTGTTCAAGAAGCAGGTCGGTGCGGTCAAGGCCGTGGACGGGGTCTCCTTCGACCTCTACCAGGGCGAGACCCTCGGCATCGTGGGCGAGTCCGGCTGTGGCAAGTCCACGGTCGCCAAGCTGCTGATGTCGCTGGAGTCGGCGACGTCCGGCGAGGTCTTCTACAAGGGCCAGGACATCACCCGGCTGTCCGGGCGGGCGCTGAAGGCGGTCCGCCGGAACATCCAGATGGTCTTCCAGGACCCCTACACCTCGCTGAACCCGCGTATGACGGTCGGCGACATCATCGGTGAGCCCTTCGACATCCACCCCGAGGTGGCCCCGAAGGGCGACCGGCGCCGCAAGGTGCAGGAGCTGCTGGACGTCGTCGGTCTGAACCCGGAGTACATCAACCGGTACCCGCACCAGTTCTCCGGCGGTCAGCGCCAGCGCATCGGCATCGCCCGCGGCCTCGCCCTCAACCCGGAGATCATCATCTGCGACGAGCCCGTCTCGGCGCTCGACGTGTCCGTGCAGGCCCAGGTCATCAACCTGATGGAGAAGCTCCAGGACGAGTTCAACCTGTCCTACGTCTTCATCGCCCATGACCTGTCGATCGTCCGTCACATCTCCGACCGGGTCGGCGTGATGTACCTCGGCAAGATGGCCGAGATCGGCACCGACGTGCAGATCTACGACCACCCGACGCACCCCTACACCCAGGCGCTGCTGTCGGCGGTCCCGGTCCCCGACCCCGAGGCGCGTGAGGGCCGCGAGCGGATCATCCTCACCGGTGACGTGCCGTCGCCCGCGAACCCGCCGTCCGGCTGCCGCTTCCGCACCCGCTGCTGGAAGGCCGAGGACAAGTGCGCGACCGAGGTCCCGCTGCTCGCGGTCCCGGAGCGCTTCGTCGGCCAGGACTCCCCGGCGGCGCACGAGTCGGCGTGCCACTTCGCCGAGGAGAAGGACGTCGTCCACGCGGCGTAGTCCTCTCGGCTCGGGCCGCGGCCCGTAAGGCGTGAAGGCGCCCGGAACCCAACGGTTCCGGGCGCCTTCGTCGTTCCTCCCTGCGCTGAGGCCGCGTCTGCGGCGCGGCGGCGAAGGGGTGCCGGGAAGCCCGTGGCGTCGGACCGCCAGGGGGTGGGGGCACTCCCCCTGGTTCCGCCGGGGTGAGCCCCCCACCCGGCGGAGGGGGAAACCGCCCTTGTCACGGCCGTACCCGGGTGGCTCCGACAACGCGGCGTGGGGTACCTCCCGGCGGTGGCCGGGGGAGTGCCGTGCAGGGCGGCCGCCGGCCGCCGAGCCCTGCGAGACGGGCGGCGGGACGGTGGTCGACCCGCGCCGAAAGGCGTTGCAGGCCACCGCACGTTCGCGCCAGGGTGCTGCTCATGGACGCCATTCACACCGGCCTCAGGCCGGCCCGCCCCCAAGATGCCGCAGCCGTCCACCGGCTCCTCAACGCCATCGACGTGGTCGAGGTCGGCCGTCCCGAGACCGACCTCCACACCGTCGAGGCCGATCTCGCCGAAACCGACGTCTGGCTCGTCGAGGAGGGCGACGAGCCCGTCGCCCTCGGCATGGTCCTGCGGGACACCGGGGAGCCGGTCGACGCACAGGACCCGGGCACGGAGCGGATCGACGCGGATCTGTATGCGCTCCCGGGGCGGATCGCCGCGACCACCGCGCTGCTCACCACGATGGAGGGCAGGGCCGCCGGGCTCGCCAAGGCGGCCGGGGCCTCGCGTGCGGTCGTCCATCTGGGGCTGACGACCACCACCAGCGTGGACACCGGTCTGGTGCGGTCCCGCGGCTGGCGGCCCGTGCGCCGGTACAACGTCCTCACGCGCGAGGTCGACCCGACCCTCGCCCCGCCCGAGCTCCCCGCCGGACTGAGCCTCCGCGAGTGCCGTACGCAGGCCGATCGCCGACTGGTCCACGCCCTCATCGAGGAGGCGTTCGCCGACCACTACGACCACCGGGTGCGTGCATACGAGGAGTGGCTGGAGAGGCTGGAGCAGGGCAGCCCCATCGACTGGTCCCTCGTCCGGATCGCCCGTGCCGAGGACCTGGGCGACACGGCAGCGATCCTGGCCCGCGACGACCGGGAGACCATGGGCTGGGTGCGCGCCCTCGCCGTGCTGCGGCCCGCGCGAGGCCGCGGGTACGGAGGGCTGCTGCTGCGCCACACCTTCGCCGAGTTCGCCCGGCGGGGGCGCACGACGGTGGGCCTCGCGGTGGACACCGGCAATGCGACGGGCGCACTGCGGCTGTACGAGCGCAGCGGGATGTCCCTCTACTACGCCGCCGACACCTGGGAACTGACGGTGCCTACGGCCTGAGGGCTGTCCCGTGGTCCCGAGGGGAACAGCGCGCGGCGGCCGGATGCATGTCGTGCGCCCGCCGGGGATGACGGGACAGCCCTCAAAGCCCGTGGTACGCCCGGCCTGCCGTGCCTCGCAGCCCATGGCGTGCCCCGGCCCGGCCGGACCATCCCGGCACGACTGCCGCGCGTTATGTCAGGTTTTGGGGTGATATTGCGTTCTACTTGTAGTCCCACGGACCCGAGGAGGCACCCCATGCGCGGAGTCACACACGCGAAGTGGGCCGTGTGTGCGGCCGCCGTCGTGCTCGCGGTGACGGCCTGCGGCGGTGGGAGCGGGAGCGGCGGCAGCGGGGCCGACGGCATCGTGAGCTCCTCCTGGGGGGACCCGCAGAATCCGCTGGAGCCGGCGAACACCAATGAGGTCCAGGGCGGCAAGGTCCTCGACATGATCTTCCGCGGCCTCAAGCGCTACGACCCGAAGACGGGCGAGGCGCAGAACATGCTCGCCGAGAAGATCGAGACCACCGACTCGACCGAATTCAGGGTCACGGTCAAGGACGGCTGGACCTTCTCCAACGGCGAACCGGTCACCGCGCAGTCCTTCGTCGATGCCTGGAACTACGGTGCCGACCTCAGGAACAACCAGCGCAACGCCTATTTCTTCGGTTACATCGAGGGGTACGACCAGGTCCATCCCGAGTCCGGCCGGCCCACCGCCCGGACCATGTCGGGCCTCAAGGTCACAGGGCCTCTGACCTTCACCGTCAAGCTCACCCAGAAGTTCTCCACCTGGCCCGAGACCCTCGGCTACGCGGCCTTCGCCCCGCTGCCCAAGGCCTTCTTCACCGACCACGACGCCTGGCTGGCCAAGCCTGTCGGCAACGGCCCCTACACCGTCGACTCGTACGCGAGGGGCTCCCAGATGTCCCTGCGCCGCTGGGACCAGTACCCGGGCGACGACAAGGCCCGCAACGGCGGCATCGATCTCGTGGTCTACACGGACAACAACACGGCCTACACCTCTTTGACGGCCGGAAACCTCGACCTCGTGGACGACGTCCCGGCGTCACAGCTCAAGAACGTCGAGGCCGACCTCGGCGACCGGTACATCAATACCCCCGCCGGAATCATCCAGACCATCGCCTTCCCCTACTACGACCCGGCCTGGAACAAGCCGGGCCTGGAGAAGGTCCGCACGGGACTGTCCATGGCCATCAACCGGGAGCAGATCACCGAGACGATCTTCCGGAGGACCCGCACCCCCGCCAAGGACTGGACCTCGCCGGTACTCGGCCCCGACGGCGGCTACGACGAGTCGCTGTGCGGCGATGCCTGTACGTACAACCCCGCCCAGGCGAAGAAGCTGGTGGCGGAGGGCGGCGGCATCCCCGGCGGCCGGCTGAGGATCACGTACAACGCGGACACCGGGTCGCACAGGGAGTGGATCGACGCCGTCTGCAACTCGATCAACAACGCGCTCGGCAACGACAGGGCCTGTGTCGGCAACCCGGTCGGCACCTTCGCCGACTACCGCAACCAGATCACCCAGCACAAGATGGCCGGTCCCTTCCGGGCCGGCTGGCAGATGGACTACCCGCTCATCCAGAACTTCCTGCAGCCGCTCTACTACACCAACGCCTCGTCGAACGACGGCAAGTGGACCAACGAGGACTTCGACCGGCTCGTGGACGAGGCCAACGCCCAGACCGACCCGGCGAAGGCCGTCGACACGTTCAAGCAGGCCGAGGAGGTCGTACGGGACCAGATGGCGGCGATCCCGCTCTGGTACCAGAACGGCAGCGCCGGCTACTCGGACCGGATCGGCAATGTCTCGCTGAACCAGTTCAGCGTCCCCGTCTACAACGAGATCACGGTCAACTGACGGCTGACCGGGCCATGCCCGCCCGGCCCCGTACCCCCAGGAGTCCTTGATGGGACGCTATGTGATCCGGCGTCTGCTGCAGATGATCCCCGTCTTCATCGGCGCCACACTGCTGATCTTCCTGATGGTGAACGTCATGGGCGACCCCATCGCAGGGTTGTGCGGCGAGCGCGAATGCGACCCCGCGACCGCCGCGCAGCTGCGCAAGGAGTTCGGCCTCGATAAGCCGGTCTGGCAGCAGTACCTGACGTACATGGGCAATGTCTTCACCGGCGACTTCGGTACGGCGTTCAACGGCCAGCCAGTCACCGAGCTGATGGCCACGGCCTTCCCGGTCACCATCCGCCTCACACTCGTCGCGATCTTCTTCGAGATCGTCATCGGCATCACCCTGGGCGTGATCACCGGACTGCGGCGCGGCCGCCCCGTCGACACCGGCGTGCTGCTGCTCACGCTGGTGGTCATCTCCGTTCCCACCTTTGTCACCGGTCTGCTGCTCCAGTTGCTGCTCGGCGTCGAATGGGGCTGGATCAGACCCTCGGTCTCCTCCGAGGCACCGCTCGGCGAACTCGTCGTCCCCGGCCTGGTCCTCGCCTCGGTCTCACTCGCCTATGTCACCCGGCTGACCAGGACATCGATCGCCGAGAACAGACGTGCCGACTACGTCCGCACCGCCATCGCCAAGGGACTTCCCCGCCGACGGGTGGTCGGCCGCCATCTGCTGCGCAACTCGCTGATCCCGGTGGTCACCTTCATCGGCGCCGACATCGGAGCCCTGATGGGCGGCGCCATCGTCACCGAGCGCATCTTCAACATCCACGGCGTCGGCTACCAGCTGTACCAGGGCATCCTCCGCCAGAACACCCAGACGGTCGTCGGCTTCGTGACCGTGCTGGTCCTGGTGTTCCTGGTGGTGAATCTGCTCGTCGACCTGCTGTACGCCGTACTCGACCCGAGGATCCGCTATGCCTGAGCCGCAGTACGACGACGGGGGCGCCATCGCCTCGACGGGCGCCGGCGGTGCAATGGACCTCGCCACGAGCGAGGGCGCGACCCTGGAGAGGACACCGGGCGGACCGCTCGGCACCGGCCCTTCAGGCAAGCCCCGCAGCCTCTGGTCCGACGCCTGGCACGATCTGCGCCGCAATCCTGTCTTCCTCGTCTCCGCCCTGGTCATCCTCTTTCTGGTGGTCATCTCGATCTGGCCCTCGCTGATCGCCTCCGGCAATCCGCTCGACTGCGATCTCGCCAAGGCCCAGCAGGGCTCCCAGCCGGGCCACCCCTTCGGCTTCGACGGCCAGGGATGCGACGTGTACACCCGGGTCGTCTACGGGGCCCGCACCTCGGTGGCCGTCGGTGTCTGTGCGACGGTCGGAGTGGCGCTCCTCGGCGCGGTACTCGGCGGGATCGCCGGATACTTCGGCGGATTCCCGGACTCGGTGCTCTCCCGGCTCACCGACGTCTTCTTCGCCATCCCGGTGGTCCTCGGCGGTCTGGTGCTGCTGTCCGTCGTCACCAGCAACACCGTCTGGCCGGTGATCGGATTCATGGTGCTGCTCGGCTGGCCGCAGATCTCCCGTATCGCCCGCGGCTCGGTGATCACCGCCAAGCAGAACGACTATGTGCAGGCCGCACGAGCCCTTGGCGCCTCCCACCCGCGCATGCTGCTGCGGCACATCGCGCCCAATGCGGTGGCACCGGTCATCGTCGTGGCGACCATCGCCCTCGGTACGTACGTCGCGCTCGAGGCGACGCTCTCGTACCTCGGCGTGGGCCTGCGCCCGCCCGCGGTGTCCTGGGGCATCGAGATCTCCGCCGCCTCCCCGTACATCCGCAACGCCCCGCACATGCTGCTCTGGCCGGCCGGCGCGCTCGCCATCACCGTGCTCGCGTTCATCATGCTCGGCGACGCGGTGCGCGACGCCCTCGACCCCAAGCTGCGCTGAGGAGGCGGTGGACGCGATGCTTCTCGAAGTGCGCGACCTGCACGTGGAGTTCCGGACGAGGGACGGGGTGGCCAAGGCCGTCAATGGCGTCACCTATGCGGTGGACGCAGGCGAGACGCTTGCCGTGCTCGGCGAGTCCGGGTCCGGGAAGTCCGTCACCGCGCAGGCCGTCATGGGCATTCTCGACGTACCGCCCGGCCGGATCACCGGCGGCGAGATCCTCTTCCGGGGCAGGAACCTGCTGGAACTTAAGGAGGAGGAGCGGCGGAAGATCCGGGGCGCCGGCATGGCGATGATCTTCCAGGACGCGCTCTCCTCGCTCAACCCGGTGCTCACCGTCGGCGACCAGCTCGGCGAGATGTTCGCCGTGCACCGCGGCATGTCGAGGAAGGACGCCCGCGCTCGGGCGGTCGAACTGATGGACCGGGTGCGCATCCCCGCCGCCAAGGAGCGCATCGGGCAGTATCCCCATCAGTTCAGCGGCGGGATGCGTCAGCGCATCATGATCGCCATGGCCCTCGCCCTGGAGCCGGACCTGATCATCGCCGACGAGCCGACGACCGCCCTCGACGTCACCGTGCAGGCCCAGGTCATGGAGCTGCTCGCGGAGCTCCGGCGCGAGCTCGGCATGGGGCTCATCCTGATCACCCACGACCTCGGTGTCGTCGCCGACGTCGCCGACAGAATCGCGGTGATGTACGCGGGCCGGATCGTGGAGACCGCGCCCGTGCACGACATCTACAAGGCGCCCGCCCATCCGTACACGCGCGGACTGCTCGACTCGATCCCCCGTCTGGACCAGAAGGGCCAGGAGCTGTACGCGATCAGGGGTCTGCCGCCGAACCTGATGAACATCCCACCCGGCTGCGCATTCCACCCGCGCTGCCCGATGGCCCGGGACGTGTGCACGACGGACGAACCCGAGCTGTTCGACGTGAGCCGGGACCGCGGCAGCGCCTGCTTCTTCTGGAGGGAGTGCCTCCGTGGCTGATCCGACCGGACATGCCCCGCCGTACGGCACGGGCGGGCCGATCATCGAGGTGCGCGGGCTGTACAAGCACTATCCGCTCACCCGGGGTGTTCTGTTCAAGAAGCAGGTGGGTGCGGTCAAGGCGGTCGACGGGGTCGATCTCGACCTGTTCCAGGGCGAGACCCTGGGCATCGTCGGTGAGTCCGGCTGCGGCAAGTCCACACTCGCGAGGATGCTGGTCAATCTGGAGCGGCCGACGGCCGGCGAGATCCGCTACCGGGGCGAGGACATCACCAGGTTGTCCGGGCGGGCGCTGAAGGCGGTCCGCCGGAACATCCAGATGGTCTTCCAGGACCCCTACACCTCGCTGAACCCGCGTATGACGGTCGGCGACATCATCGGTGAGCCCTTCGACATCCACCCCGAGGTGGCCCCGAAGGGCGACCGGCGCCGCAAGGTGCAGGAGCTGCTGGACGTCGTCGGTCTGAACCCGGAGTACATCAACCGCTATCCGCACCAGTTCTCCGGCGGTCAGCGCCAGCGCATCGGCATCGCCCGCGGTCTTGCGCTGCGGCCGGAGATCATCGTGGCGGACGAACCCGTGTCGGCGCTCGATGTGTCCGTCCAGGCGCAGGTCATCAATCTGCTGGAACGGTTGCAGAGCGAGTTCAGTCTGAGCTATGTGTTCATCGCCCATGATCTGTCGATCGTCCGTCATATCTCCGACCGGGTGGGCGTGATGTACCTGGGTCGGATCGTGGAGACCGGCGAGGACGCGCAGATCTACGAACACCCCACGCATCCGTACACCCAGGCCCTGCTGTCGGCGGTCCCCGTGCCCGACCCCGAGGCACGTGATCACCGGGAGCGGATCATCCTCGCCGGGGATGTGCCGTCACCTACGGACATCCCCTCGGGCTGTCGCTTCCGCACCCGCTGCTGGAAGGCACAGGAGCGGTGTGCGCTCGAGGTGCCGGAGCTCGCGGTACCCACGGTGTTCAGGCTGAGCGAAGGGCCCGCGGCACACGACTCGGCCTGCCACTTCGCCGAGGAGAAGCATGTGGTTCCGGGGGAGGGGGAGTTCGACGGGCAGGGGAGTCCCACCGGACCGACGTCGTAGAGCCGTGGCCGGGAAGGCGTGCCGGCACCGGCCGTGCCGCACGCGGACGCGGAGGGATCCTCACACCACCCGATCTTTAGGTTAGGGTGACCTAACTTTGATGCTCGACGGGGAGGGGAACACGGTGGGACACGGCTGGGAGGGCGTCGTCCTCAAGCTCATGCGGGGCAAGGACTTCGCATTCACGGTGACCGGGGCGGAGCAGGTCGGCGAGCAGTACCGGCGGGTGCATCTCACCGACGGCGGCATGCTCCGTGCGACCGGAGTGCACCCGACGATGTGGGTGCGCCTCTGGTTCGAGGATGCGGGCAAGCCGCACCAGCGCGCCTACACCCTCGTGGACCCCGACCCGGAGGCCGGCACGTTCAGCCTGGAGTTCGCTCTGCACGACGGATGCGCGAGTGACTGGGCACGGGGGGCGCAGCCCGGTGACACGATCGAGGCGACCGTCCAGGGCACCGGCTTCTCCGTGCCCGATCCGCTCCCGTCGCAGCTGTTCGTGATCGGCGACCCGGCCTCGCTGCCGGCCATCAACTCGCTGCTCGACGCCATGCCCAGCACCCCGGCCACCGTCTGGTTCGAGACCCCGTACGAGTCCGACGCGGGGCTCCCGGTGCGGGTGCGCGGCGACCATGAGCTGCGCAGGGTCCCCCGTCGGGACGCCGGTGCGCATCTGGTCGAGGAGGTGCGGGCCGCGCTGCCGGGCCTGCTCGGCGACGACCCTGCAAAAACGTTCTTCTGGATCGCCTGCGACACCGCGACCACCCGCACGCTCACCTCGTACCTGCGCAAGGAACTCGCCCTCCCCAAGGACCGGGTGAACGCGCTGGGGTACTGGCGCGCTGCCTGACCGTCGTGCGGGTCACCCCGATGGGCCGTCAATCTCGTTAACACCGAGGCAACTTCACCGAAGCGGCACCGATATACGAACGGGTCACGCTGAACTTCGTACGGCCGTGCGGGTGCCGTAGACCGGCCGGAGGGCGTCATGCCGCTCCGGCCGGTCGCCGCCGCCGTACCCCGGCCGGTGGCCGGGCGGCAGTGCTGTCGCTCCTCGTCCGCGGAGTGGCCCGGGCGACGAGACCGGAGCCGCCGTAGCGGCGGCCGGCCGCAGGTCACGACCGTTCGCGGGACGGCGGGAGCCGTTACGGCTGGCCCATCCCCAGCGAACGCTTCAAGAACTCCACCTGGAGCAGCAGCAGGTTCTCGGTGACCTGCTCCTGCGGCGTCATATGGCTGACTCCGCTGAGCGGCAGCACCTCATGGGGCCGGCCCGCGGCCAGCAGCGCCGATGACAGCCGGAGACTGTGTGCCATCACCACATTGTCGTCCGCAAGACCATGGATGATCATCAACGGCCTCGACGGCTCTGCCGGAGCGCTCAGGCCGTCATCCGTGACGAGGGAGTTTGCGGCGTACACCTCCGGGTGTTCTTGCGGCATACCCAGATAGCGCTCGGTGTAGTGCGTGTCGTACAGCCGCCAGTCGCTGACCGGCGCACCCGCGACGCCCGCGTGGAAGACGTCCGGCCGGCGCAGCACCGCCAGCGCGGCCAGGTATCCGCCGAACGACCATCCGCGGATCGCCACCCGCCCGAGGTCCAGCGGGAAACGACCGGCGAGCTCCTGCAGCGCCTCGATCTGGTCGTCCAGCGCAAGTGCCAGATCGTTTCTGACCGCCTTCTCCCACGCCGGGGAACGGCCCGGGGAACCCCTGCCGTCCGCGACGACCACCGCGAAGCCCTGGTCGGCGAACCACTGCGAAGTGAGATGCGCATGGTGCGCGGCGAGCACCCGCTGACCGTGGGGTCCGCCGTAGGGATCCAGCAGCACCGGAAGTGGTCCCTCCGGCTCCTGCCGGTCGGAGGGAAGCAGCACGGCGCACGGAACGCGCCGTGCGCCCGCCTCCGTGAGGCGCACGCGCGGGGTGAGAACCGGTTTCTCCGCGTACGAGGCGATCACGGTGAGCGGCTTTCCGTCCCGCAGCACGCGCACCGTGGAACCGCTCACTTCCGGCCTGGACGAAGAGAGCACCGTCACCGTGCCCGAACGCACGGCGGAGTGCACCCCCACGCCCTCGGAGACCCGCTGCACACCCAGCTCGCCCACCCGGTACACATGGATCTCGCCGGTCTCCCGCTCCACGGCATCCTCACCCGCCGACGCCGAGACGAGGACGTCCGACTCACCGACGTCCAGCACCGCCCGCACATGCAACCGGGCTCCGGTCAGCGGCCCGTCGCCCACCACCAGCACCCGCGCACCGTCCTCGTCGGCGATCCGCACGAGCTGCCCGTCCGGGGTCAGGGCGGGCGCCCCGGACGGCAACTCGACCCACGCGGGGTCCTCGTCCACATGCAGGGTGCGCGTCGCACCCGTATCGGTGTCCACGGAGAGATGCAGCGCCGTGCGCTGATCCCGTGACTGCACGAGCAGCAGCGGCGCCCCGGACGGTGACCAGTGCACGCGGGCGAGATACGGATGGCGCTCCCGGTCCCAGACGACCTCGGTCCGCCCTCCGTCGAGTCCGACGAGATACAGCCGGACGTCCGCGTCGGCCGTCCCCGCCGCCGGGTAGGGAACCTGAGCCGGCTCCCGGTCCGGGTGCGCCGGATCCGTCATCCACCAGCGCTGCACGGGGGATTCGTCGACACGCGCCACCAGCAGCTTGTCGCTGTCGGGTCCCCACCAGAACCCGCGCGTGCGGCCCATCTCCTCGGCCGCCACGAACTCCGCGACGCCGTACGTCGTCCTGGCGTCCTCCGGCTCGGCCAGCGCGCGGTCCCCGTCGCCCTCCGCGCCGATCACCCGCAGCGCACCCTGTGCCGCATAGGCGACGAACCGCCCGTCAGGGGAGGGGCGGGGGTCGATCACCGCTCCCGCCGCGGGCAGTTCACGTGCCGTCCCCGCCCTCAGCTCGGCCGTGAAGAGCCGCCCCGACAGCGCGAACGCCGCCAACTCCACCTCCCTGTCGACGGCATAGCCGACGATGCCCCCGGAGCCCTCGCGGCTGCGCTCCCGCCGGGCCCGCTCCTCGGTGGGCAACTCCTCGGCCTCGCCGCCCAGCAGTGCGTCCGGGTCGGCGGCCACCCGCTCGCGTACCTCCCCTTCCAGGTCCAGCACCCAGAGCCGGTGGGCGCGTTCCGTGCCCGAGGGGGAGCGGAGGAACACGACGCGCGAGCCGTCCGGCGACACCGTGAACGCACGTGGAGCACCGAGTCCGAAGCGCTGGGTCCTGGCGTACTGACGAGGGAACGAGAGCGGGATGGGGTGCTGCTGCCTCGATGTCATATGGCCGAATCTAGTGCCGTGCGCCCCCGTGTGCTGCCGTGCACCGATCGATGCGTGGGTGCGGATAGTTATGATCCCTAACGCCAGGTGGGTATGACTCCTCCGGCACATGCGTGCTGCCTGTTACCGACCGAATATCTATGGAGGTGAACCGCCGTGGCACTCTCGATTTCGGCGGTGGTGCTGCTGGCGATCATCGTCTTCCTGCTGGTCAAGAAATCCGGCCTGAAGGCGGGTCACGCGGCGGTCTGCATGCTGCTCGGGTTCTATCTGGCCAGCTCCTCCATCGCCCCGACGATCAGCGAGGTGACCACGAATGTGGCGGGCATGATCGGCGGGCTCAAGTTCTAGGCCGGCGGGTCCGGGGGCGCGCCGTCCCGCACCGCACGGCCTCGGGTTCCGGTGGTCGGCCGGGGCGATCCCGTGCGGCCCGCTGCCCCGGCCGGGGGCCTCGTAGGCTGGGGGCATGAAGGACCTCGCAGCCCGTCGTCTCCTCCTGGTGCACGCGCACCCCGACGACGAGTCGATCAACAATGGCGCCACCATGGCGCGGTACGCCGCCGAGGGCGCCCACGTCACGCTGGTGACATGCACCCTCGGCGAGGAGGGCGAGGTCATCCCGCCCGAACTGGCCCATCTGACCGCCGACCAGGAGGACGGCCTGGGAGCCCACCGGATCGGCGAACTGGCCGCTGCCATGGCCGAGCTGGGTGTCACCGACCACCGGTTCCTCGGCGGTCCCGGCCGTTTCCGCGACTCCGGAATGATGGGACTGCCCCAGAACCGCCGCCCCCGCGCCTTCTGGAGCGCCGACGTGGACGAGGCTGCGCCGTACCTCGTCGAGGTGATTCGTTCGGCACGGCCGCAGGTCCTCGTGACGTACGACCCCCACGGCGGCTACGGCCACCCCGACCACATCCAGGCGCACCGCGTCGCGATGCGGGCGGCCGGCCTCGCCGCGGAGCCGGCCTTCCGGCCCGACCTCGGCAGCCCGCACTCCATCACCAAGATCTACTGGAACCGGGTGCCGCGGTCGGTCGCGGAGGACGGATTCGCCCGGCTGCGCGCCGACATGGACAGCGCCGACATGGACAAGCGCGGCTTCCCCGGTGTCGCGGACATCGGTGACATCCCCGGCGTTGTGGATGATTCGATGGTCACTGCCGAGATCGACGGCAGTGCGTACGCCGACCGGAAGGCGGCCGCGATGCGCGCCCATGCCACCCAGATCGTGGTCGACGGTGCCTTCTTCGCACTCTCCAACGATCTCGGCCAGCCGGTGTTCACCACCGAGTACTACCAGTTGGCGCGTGGCGAATCCGGCACACCTGCCGGTGAGCGTGAGCGCGACCTGTTCGAGGGAGTGGCCCCATGAGCGAGCCCGGAGCCTGGATGACACAGTCCCTGAAACCGGGACGGATCGCCGGATATCTCGGCCTTCTCGTCCTCGGACTTGTGGTGGGGACCGCGGGCTCGCTGGTCCAAGCCGCATGGTTCCCCGCGGGGTTGGCCCTGGCCCTGCTCGGTTCCGCGGGCCTGTTCTACGGTGGTGTGCGCGCCACCAGTACCCACTTCGGCGCGCTCGTCCCCGCCGCCGGCTGGATCGTGGCCGTGCTGCTGCTCAGCGGTGGACGCCCGGAAGGTGACGGCCTCTTCGCCGGCGGTATCGGCGAGATCGTCTTCCTGCTGGGCGGAATGCTGGTGGCTGTGATCTGCGCCACCGTCGCGCGGTCTCCGCGACCAGGCGGATGAACAGGCCGACTTGGCATGTGACGTGTCCTGTCTCGGGCCGAAATGACCCCGCATCGGGGGGTGCATGCGGGGCTCTGCTTCCGGCAGTCCCCGGGTGCGATTCGGCGGCGGCCAGTATGGTGGTGCGCGCTGCCGAGCCGCCCGAAGCAGTGGTACCAGTAAGAACGGGCGGCGGAGCCAACCGGGAGAACCTGCTTTGAGTCGTGAAACTGACAGTTCGTCCTCCGGCCCCCAGGGGCACGGTGGAGCTGCGTACCCCTCGGGGACACCGCCGTACGGATCCCGCCAGTATCCGTCGCTGCACCCGACGCAGGACGCTCCGGACGAGAGAGCCGAGCCCGCGTCCACCACGCAGCCGGACGAGCCCAGGACCGAGACCACGCTGACCACCCGCATCCGGATCAACATCCCGGGTTCGCGGCCGATCCCGCCGGTCGTCATGCGCACGCCGATGAGCGATGTGAACGCGCGCGAGAAGGCGAGCGGAGCCGCGGGGGCGAACGGTCAGCCCAAGGTCGAACGGGCAGCCGAGCGTACGGGCAGTACGCCGCGGCCTGCTGCGTCGACCACGGAGGCCCCCTCCGCGCCGGTGCGTCCCAGCGAGGGCGCCCCCGCCGCGGCGGACGGGAACGCGGAGAAGCCGGCCGAGGAGAAGACGAGCGACTGGTTCGCGCCGCGTAAGTCGCCGACTCCTGTTCCGGCCCAGGCCCCGGCCCCGGAGGCACCGGGCGGGCCGACCGGACCCGGCGCCGCCGCCCCGCGCCCCGCCGGCTCGCCCGGCACCCCCGCGGAGACCCCGGCTGCCGGACCGTCCACACCTCCGCTCGGCCAGCGCCGGCCGGGTGCCTCCGGGTCCGCGGCCCCGACCGGCCCCACGACGGGTCCGGTCACCGGCACCTCCCCGTTCGCGGCGGGAGCCGCCGACGGGGTGCCGCGGATGAGCGACGACACGGCGGTCCTGACGCCGCAGAGCCCCGCGCCCGGGCCCGGTTTTCCCGGGTCGGCCTTCCCCGACCCGGGTCCCTCAGTGCCGGGGCGTTCGGCGCCCGACCGGTCCGCGCCCGGTCCGACGGCTTCCGGCACCAATGTCTCCGGCGACACGCTGACCAGTGGCATCCCGGTGGTCCCGCCGCAGCACCGCTCGCCGTTCGCGCCCTCGGGCCCGGCCGGCCCGCGCGGCGGCGGCCCCGCCGCGAGCCCCTGGCCCCCCGGCGGCCCCGGTACGGACTTCTCGGCAGACTTCCCCGGACCGTCCGCCCCGGACCACGCCGCCTCCGGACCTTCGACGCCCGCACCGGCGGCCGCGTCGCCCTCGGCCCCTCCGGTCAGGAAGGGCAGGTCCAAACTGGTTCTCCTGGGTGCGGGTGTGTTCGGTCTGCTCGTCGTCGCGTACGGCGCCGGGCTGCTGCTCAACCACTCCGAGGTCCCCAAGGGCACCACGGTGCTCGGCGTCGACATCGGCGGTGGCTCCAAGGAGGACGGGGTCGTCAAGCTCGAGGCCGCTCTGGGCGATCGCGCAGCCGCTCCCCTCCAGCTCACGGTGGGAGCCAAGAAGGCGCAGCTCGCCCCGGACAAGGCGGGCCTCGCGCTGGACAGCCAGGCGACCGTGCGCGCCGCCGCGGGCAGCGACTACAACCCGGTCTCCGTGATCGGCTCCCTCTTCGGCGGCGAGCGGGTCGCCCAGCCGGTCATCCCGGTGGACGAGGAGAAGCTCCAGGTCGCGCTCACCGACCTGGCGGGATCCTCCGGCTCGGCCACCGAGGGAACGATCAGGTTCGAGCCCGGCAAGGCCGTAGCCGTACCGGGCAAGGCGGGCATGTCGCTCGACGTGCAGCAGTCGATGATCTCGGTGAAGGACGCCTACCGCGCCATGGTCGAGACGGGCCGGTCGAATTCGGTCGAACTGCCTGTCGGAACCCGCGAGCCCACCATCAACAAGGCCGAACTGGACCGGGCGATGAAGGAATTCGCCGAGCCCGCCATGTCCGGCCTGATCACGATCAAGGCGGGCGACAAGCAGATCCAGTTCGGCCCCGCCCGGTCCCTGCCCAAGATCCTCTCGATGCGGCCGGTCGACGGCCGCCTCGTCGAGGTCTACAACAAGCAGGCCATCGAGGAACTGCTCGACGGTGTCTTCGACGGCATCCTGATCACCAAGGGCGACGGCAAGCAGCATCCGCTGTCGGCCACCGATGTCGCCTCCGCGATGCAGAAGGCACTGCTGGGCAAGACCCCGGCGGAGCGCACCGGGACGATCGAACTCGACCCCCAGGGCTGAGGGACGCCGCCCTCACCGCAGCGTCGACCTCGCGGCCCCTGCGCCCGCCACGGCGGGCGCAGGGGCCCGCGAGGGTTCGGGGCCGGCGGCTGAAGAGCGCGACGCGGTGGCCGGCTGTGCGTACGACTCGGTCCGTCGCGTGCGCCGTCCGCGGCACGCGCCGAATCCCCGGGCCCGCTCCCCGCGGGCGCCGGCTCGTCGCTCCACGGCGCCGACGACAACCTCGGCGCTGTGGGCGAGCAGGCCGCGCGTCACAGGTCCGGCGCTGCTGCGCCGACGGCAGGCCCGCCATCCCCGGGGAGGCGTTCGACGCGACGAGTCACGGGTGGCGGGGCCCTGCCCAGCGTGACCGCGCCGAGGGGCCCTCGTGCCGGAATCGCCCGCCTTCTCCCTGTAGGTGCACCGGGCCTCCGACCGGCCCGGCGCCCGGCTCCCGGCTCCGGGGGAGCAAAGCCGGTCGACCGGACATCAGTCGCACTCAGTTCAGCATCGACCGGGCCGCATGAGCCTTCCTCCTGATCGAAGCGGCCGTCGAGGGCTCCACCTCCGAGACGATGTCCGCATACGCGTCCATCTCCGCCGCCCCGGCCCGGAAGTCGCCGCGCTGGACGAGGAGTTGGGCGCGCTCAAAGCGGAGGCGGGCCGGATGGGAGGGAAGGAGGAGGGAGAGTTCGACGGCCCAGAGGCCCACGTCCGTGCGCTCGGGGCGGGCCGCGGACCAGGCGCGGATGTTGTTGAGGATGCGCAGGACGATCTCCAGAGGGCTCGCCGGCACCAGCATCGACGGATCGAGGGGTTCGCCGGTCGCGCCGACGACGAGGAGCTCTGCGTCGGCCCCGGTGAGCAGGCGGCCGCCCGCGAACGGATCCGCGAGGACGGGCTGGGACGGGTCGCCGATACCGACGACGAAGTGGCCGGGCAGGGCCACACCGTAGACGGGCGCGCCGGCGCGGCGGGCGACCTCGAGCCAGACGACGGAAAGCAGGATGGGCAGGCCGCGGCGGCGCCGCAGGACCTCGTGGAGGAGGGAGGACTCCAGCCGCTGGTAGCAGCCCGGCGTGCCGTGGAAGCCGCAGCGTTCCCCGAGGAGACCCGCCAGGGCCGCCATCCATGACTCAGGACCGGCGATTCCGTACGGCAGCAGGCCCGCCAGCCGGTCCAGCTCGATCTGCGCCGCGTCGAGTGCCGCCTCGTCGAGTGCCGGATCGGCCTCCCCGCCCACGAGCAGGCAGAGCGTCGCAAGGTCGGGCCGCTCGGAGCGGACCTCCTCGGCGAACCTGCGGCGCCAGGGGGAGGCCCCGGGCTGTGGCGGGTGCATATGCGTCTCGTACCCGCTCAGGAAGATCGGGAGCAGCGGAAATGGTGATAGAGGTGATGGACCGAGAATCCCATCCCCTCGTACATCTGCCGAGCCCCGTCGTTGTCCGACTCGACCTGCAGCCACGCGGCCGAGGCGCCCTCGTCCAGTGCCTGTCGCGCGAGCGCCGCCATCACGGCCGTCGCCAGGCCCTGTCTGCGGCAGGCGGGGTCGACCTCCACTGCCATGAAGCCCGCCCAACGTCCGTCGACCACACAGCGGCCGATGGCGGAGGGAACATCCGACTCACCGGGTACGGTGGCGAACCACACCGAGGGGCCGCTGGACAATACGTGCAGCATATGAGGGCCAGGCACACCGGTCCGCTGGTAGCGCCGCAGCCATGCTTCGTCGACCGACCGTCCCAGCCGCACCCGCGACACATCCGCGGCCAGGTCCCCGACCGGCGCCAGCCCGCCGATGCGGAGCTCCGCCGACACCTCGCGCGCCCAGCCGCGCCGCTCCAGCTCCGCGCAGAGCGCCTCCTGCGTGCCCTCGGCGCCCGTCGCCGTCTGGACGTAGGCCGGAAGGTCCCGCTCGGCGTACCAGCCCCGCACCCGCTCGAGTGCGTCGTCCAGCGGTATCCCCGGCTCACCCAGCGGCAGCACGGAGTTCGCACGTCGTGTGAACCCGGACGCCGACCGCAGCATCCACTCGCCGAGCCGCTCGCTCTCCACCGGCTGCCAAGCCCGGGCCGAGACCCGGGCCAGATCCTCGAACGACGCCGCCGGAAGACCCCGTCTGCGCGCCGGTGCGGGCGGCACGACCTTGCCCGCGACCAGCGACGATTCCGCGATGCGGACGGTCTCGCCGGTACGGCGTGTGATCAGCAGCACATCGTTGTCCCATGATGTGAGAACCCCGACCGTGTCGGTGTACTTCTCCCCAGTCGCACCGGCATCGGCGAGCCGTCGCACCGAGACACGTTTTCCCACGTCAGAGGGGGTGATACGGACCTCTGGTTGTCCGCTCGCAGTGAATTCCACAGCTCAGTCCGCCCCTCCTGTTCGGATCATCCCCAGGAACGGAGATACTAGGTGCGGGCATCGACGACGCCGCGCTCCCGCGCAGCCCCGCGGCGAGCCGCAGAACGGACGCCGCGCCCTACCGAGGAGGAACGACAGCGTGACCTACGTCATTGCGCAGCCTTGTGTCGACGTCAAGGACAAGGCGTGCATCGAGGAGTGCCCCGTCGACTGCATCTACGAGGGCCAGCGGTCCTTGTACATCCACCCGGACGAATGCGTCGACTGTGGTGCCTGTGAGCCGGTCTGCCCGGTCGAGGCGATCTTCTACGAGGATGACACCCCCGAGGAATGGAAGGACTACTACAAGGCGAACGTCGAGTTCTTCGACGAGCTCGGTTCGCCCGGTGGCGCCTCCAAGCTGGGGCTGATCGAGCGTGACCACCCCTTCATCGCCGCACTGCCGCCGCAGAACGGCTGATCGCGCCGAACCCGGTCCCGTACGGCACGTCCGCCGTGCGGGGCCGCGGCGTTCGACCAAGCCCGCGCCGTTCGAGCCGGTCCGCGCCGTACGTACGAGAAAGTGAGCACCGTGTCCGCAGTCTCTTCGCGTCTCCCGGTCTTTCCCTGGGACAGGCTGGAGCCGTACAAGGCGACCGCAGCGGCCCACCCGGACGGCATCGTCGACCTTTCCGTCGGCACGCCGGTCGACCCGGTTCCGGACCTGATCCGGCAGGCCCTCGTCGCGGCCGCGGACGCCCCCGGCTATCCCACGGTGTGGGGGACCACGGCCCTGCGTGACGCATTGGTCGGATGGTGTGAGCGGCGGCTCGGCGCGGTGTCGTTCGCGCACACCAACGTGCTTCCGGTAGTGGGGTCGAAGGAGCTGGTGGCCTGGCTGCCGACCCAGCTCGGCCTGGGCGCCGGCGACAAGGTCGCGTATCCGCGGCTCGCCTACCCGACGTACGAGGTCGGCGCACGGCTCTGCGGTGCGACGCCCGTCGTGTACGACGACCCCACGGAGCTCGACCCCGCCGGCCTCAAGCTGCTCTGGCTGAACTCCCCGTCGAACCCCACGGGCCGGGTCCTGTCGAAGGACGAGCTGACCCGGACGGTCGCGTGGGCGCGCGAACACGGCGTACTGCTCTTCAGCGACGAGTGCTACCTGGAACTGGGCTGGGACGCCGAACCCGTGTCCGTACTGCACCCCGACGTCTGCGGTGGTTCGTACGAGGGCATCGTCTCCGTCCACTCGCTCTCCAAGCGGTCGAACCTCGCGGGCTACCGCGCGGCGTTCATCGCGGGTGACGCGGCTGTCCTCGGCGAGCTCCTCCAGATCCGCAAGCACGGCGGGATGATGACACCCGCTCCGGTGCAGGCGGCGACGGTCGCGGCGCTCGGCGACGACACCCACGTGGCGGAGCAGCGGGCCAGGTACGCGTCCCGGCGCGGAGCACTGCGCGAGGCCCTGCTCAAGCACGGCTTCCGTATCGAGCACAGCGAGGCGAGCCTCTATCTGTGGGCGACCCGCGACGAGCCCTGCTGGGACACGGTCGCGCATCTGGCCGGACTGGGCATCCTCGTCGCGCCGGGAGACTTCTACGGCCCCGCTGGTGAGCGGTTCGTCCGTGTGGCCTTCACAGCCACCGACGAGCGGGTCGAGGCTGCTGTCAAGCGCCTCGGCTGATCTCCGGACGCCCGGACCGATCGCCCGGCCGGACGGTCGGCGGGGAACGGCCGGCGTCCGGCGGGGCGATCGGTCGCACATGGTCGACGGGCGACATGGACCCGCGGACGCGGACAGCGGACGGAAGGGCCCTCGGGAGCTTGTGCTCCCGAGGGCCCTTCCGTGTATCCGGTTCTACTGGCCGAGCAGCCCGTCGGCGGGCAGCTGGTCGGCCGGCAGGGGGGCGGCGAGCCCGTCGCCGGGGAGCGGTGCGGCCGGCAGGGGCGCCGCTGCGGTCGGGACACCGCCGCTGAGCGAATCGGCCGCCGGGAGGCCCTGCTCGGCAGCGGTGCCCGCGGTGCCGCCCACCACACCGGCCGCGGAGCCTGCGGCCTCGCCCGCCGTCTCCTGCGCGGCGGGGGCGCCCGTCCTGGCCGCCTCGCCGACGGTCTTGCTCGCGGCCGGCAGGGCCGTGCCGACCAGCCTGCCGCCCGCCTCGTTCGCCTGGCCGGCGGCCTGCTGCGCGGTGCCGTCCGCGGTGTCGCCGACTGCGGCGCCGTCGAGCTGGGTCAGCCCGCCGCCCATGTTCTGGGCGGGTGCAAGGTCCACGGCGCTTGCGGAGCCGGCCGCACCGACCACGGGAGCTGCGCCCGCTGCGACGAGCAGCGCGGCACGGGCGATCCGACGGGTCAGGGGGAGGGACATGGTGCTCCTTCGACGAGAGAACGTTGGGTGTTGCCTGTCCGGCAGTCGGACGGGGGTGTTGCCTGTCCGGCAGTCGGACGCAGTGACAACCGCCTTTGGGCCCGGAATGGTTGCGGTGACCATCGGTAAAGAGTTGGCAATGCATCGCATAATCGGCTGGGGACAAACGCGGGCGAACAATACGTGCTCCGGCGATGTGCCGAACCGTCACTTCTCTTCAATCCCAAGGGAATTGGGGAACGCTCTCGAACGTGTCCGAACGGGCCGGAGAAATATCGCCCGGCCATGGGATACGCCCCACGGGTGAGTGAAGGAGCGGACGCCTGCGCGAAATGAAATTCGGGGCGGATTGTTCCACCGTGCTCTTGACGCGTTCCGTCTGCATGCCGTTCGCGTCCCTCCCCGCAGGCGCGCACACGTGCCCCCGGCGAGACCGTCCGGGTCGGCGGGAGACGCCCGGCGCCGGGCCAAGGGTGCTCCCGTGATCCCCGGCAGGCGAAGGACGACGACTGGCGTAAGGCACTCCACCGGCCACCGCTGGGAGGCGCCCCCACGCCGGGTTGTCGGAGCGCCCGGATACGCCTCCCCCGCTATGAGGACACCCCTCGCTATGAGGACACCCCTCCGCCTTGCGATGCTTCCCCTCGGCCCTGGCGGGCCCGGTGAGACCCCGCACATCCGACGCCACGTGCTGATCCACCAGGGATCACGGACAGCCCTCAGTGGGCGAGACGGATCCGGACCACGCCGCCGCCGGCTTCCGGTCCTGCGGCACGCCACCCCTCGTCCGCCTCATCGGCGCTCCACACCCGGCCCGAGTACGAGATCTCCGTGATGCGCAGCTCGGTCGCCCGGGCCACCGCCCAGTGCGCCAGTTCCCAGCCGCGCCGGGCAGCGGATCCGCCGCCCTCGGCCGTGGCCGCGCTCACCGGGAGCACCAGCTCGGCGGGGCGCGGCGCGCCGGAGCGGCCCGAACCGGCGGAGGCGGGCAGCACCTCGGCACCGAAGGACCGCTTCAGCTCGGAGCGCACCTTCGCCGTGTCGCCCGGTCCGGTCCCCTGCCCCGCCGAACACGTCAGCGACGCGGTGGCGCGGCCGGTGAGCGCGGCAGCCAGAAGCGAGGCGTCCGGCTCGTGCTTCGCGTACGCCTGCGGGAAGCCGCTGCGCTGGACGCGCTGGGCCGCCACGGTCAGGGGCAGACGCGAATAGCCCGGCACCTTGGCGAGATGGTCGTAGAACTTCCCCGCGGAGTACACCGGGTCGAGGATCTGGCCGGGGGTTCCCCAGCCCTGCGAGGGCCGCTGCTGGAAGAGACCCAGCGAGTCCCGGTCGCCGTGCCTGATGTTGCGCAGCGCGGACTCCTGGAGCGCGGTCGCCAGGGCGATGGTGACCGCGCGCTCCGGCATCCCGCGTGTGGTGCCCACCGCCGAGATCGTGGCGGCATTGGCGGCCATCTCCGGGGTGAGCTCGTACGACGCACCGGAGCCGGATCCCGGACCTCCGGCCGAGCGCACGACGCAGCGCGGCGCGCCCCCGGTCACGTACTGCACGACCACATAGGCGACGAGGGCCAGCAGCACGGCGAACGCGGCCGCCGCTCGCATGAGCCGGCCGCGCCGGACGGGGGAGGCGGTCTCGGTCACGCTGCCCACGGTACCGGCCTCCGACAGCCGCCCCGCCGGGGGCCGGACAAGCGGGACGCTAGGGTCGGGGCATGCCCGAAACCGCGCTTGATCTCTCCCTGGACGCCCCCGCGCTGACCGCCCGGCTCGTCGACTTCCCTTCGGTCAGCGGCAACGAGAAGGCTCTCGCCGACGCGATCGAGCAGGCCCTGCGCACCCTGCCGCACCTCACGGTCGACCGTCACGGCAACAACGTCGTCGCCCGTACGGACCTCGGGCGTGCCGAAAGGGTCGTCCTCGCCGGGCACATCGACACCGTGCCGATCGCCGACAACGTCCCCTCCAGGCTGGACGACAACGGCATCCTGTGGGGCTGCGGCACCTCGGACATGAAGTCGGGCGTCGCCGTCCAGCTGCGCATCGCCGCGACCGTCCCGGTGCCCAACCGCGACCTGACCTTCGTCTTCTACGACAACGAAGAGGTGGCCGCACACCTGAATGGCCTCGGGCATCTGGCCGACGCACACCCCGACTGGCTCGAGGGCGACTTCGCCGTGCTGCTGGAGCCGTCGGACGCCCAGGTCGAAGGCGGCTGCCAGGGCACGCTGCGGGTCCATCTGCGCATGACCGGTGAACGCGCACACTCCGCGCGCAGCTGGATGGGGTCAAACGCCATTCACGCCGCAGGGCCGGTGCTGGCCCGCCTCGCCGCGTACGAGCCGCGCCGTCCGGTGATCGACGGGCTCGAGTACCGCGAGGGCCTCAGCGCCGTGGGGATCCAGGGCGGCGTCGCCACCAACGTCATCCCCGACGAGTGCACCGTGGTGATCAACTACCGCTATGCCCCGGACCGTGGCATGGCCGACGCGGAGGCCCACGTCCGCGAGGTCTTCGCGGACTGCGGAGTCGCCGAGTTCATCGTCGACGATCACACGGGCGGGGCCCTGCCCGGGCTCTCCCACCCGGCCGCAGCCGCCTTCATGGAGGCCGTGGGTGGCACCGCACAGCCCAAGTTCGGCTGGACGGACGTCTCGCGGTTCAGCGCGCTCGGCGTTCCCGCGGTCAACTACGGACCCGGCGACGCCCTCTTCGCCCACAAGCGGGACGAGCATGTGGCCGTCGACAGGATCACGCACTGCGAGCAGCGGCTCCGGGACTGGCTCACGGCCTGACCTCCTCCTGTCCGACCTTCGGAATTTCGCTCCCGGCCATCTCTGTCGACCTACCCTGACCTGGAACGAGCACAGCAGCGGAGGGAGCAGGTCATGGGCAACCCCGACGAAGCACGGCAGCCGGAGGAACAGCGGCTGGGGCCGGTGCTGCGCCGCAGAGACCAGATCCAGCCCGGCACCACGGACCAGCGGCTGCTGGACACCGAGGGCGACTCGGAATGGGTGCACACGGACCCCTGGCGGGTCATGCGCATCCAGTCGGAGTTCGTCGAAGGCTTCGGAGCCCTCGCCGAACTGCCCAGTGCCATCAGCGTCTTCGGCTCCGCCCGGACCGCGCCCGGCACTCCGGAGTACGACGCGGGTGTCCGTATCGGCAGGGCGCTCGTCGAAGCGGGCTTCGCCGTGATCACCGGCGGGGGGCCGGGCGCGATGGAGGCCGCGAACAGGGGTGCCCGGGAGGCCAGGGGGATCTCCGTCGGGCTGGGTATCGAGCTGCCCTTCGAGCAGGGGCTCAACCCGCACGTCGACATCGGGGTGAACTTCCGCTACTTCTTCGTCCGCAAGACGATGTTCGTGAAGTACGCACAGGGCTTCGTGGTCATGCCGGGCGGCTTCGGAACCCTCGACGAGCTCTTCGAGGCCCTCACCCTTGTCCAGACGCGCAAGGTGACCCGCTTCCCGATCGTGCTCTTCGGTACGGCGTACTGGTCCGGCCTGGTCGACTGGCTCCGGGACACCGTGGTGGCCCAGGGCAAGGCGTCCGGGCGCGACCTGCTGCTCTTCCACGTCACGGACGACGTGGAGGAGGCCGTGGGGCTGGTCACGAAGGAGACCGGCCCGCCCGAGCCGCTCGCCTTCGAGGGCTACGAGGCATAGGCCGGCTTCGTCGTCCTCGCCGGACCCCGCCCGACCGGCGAGATCCGGAGGAGGCGCCCCGGAGGGCCCGGTACCGGCGTTCTCGCCGGTCCGGGCCGGCCCCCGTCGCTCAGGCCAGCCCCCTGCGGGCGACCGCCGGGGGCCTGTGCCCCGCGATGGACGCCACCATGTCCAGCACCTGACGGGTCTCGGCCACCTCGTGCACGCGGTACACCTGCGCCCCGAGCCACGCCGACACCGCCGTAGTCGCGAGCGTGCCGATCAGGCGCTCCTTCACCGGTCGATCGAGCGTCTCGCCGACGAAGTCCTTGTTCGACAGGGAGACCAGCACCGGCCAGCCCGTCTCGACCATGTCGCCGAGGCGGCGGGTCGCCTCCAGAGAGTGGCGGGTGTTCTTCCCGAAGTCATGGCCGGGGTCGATGAGGATCCGGTCCCTGCACACCCCGAGCTCCACCGCCCGCTCGGCCAGCCCGGTCGTCACCCGCAGGATGTCGGCCATCACGTCGTCGTACGCGACCCGGTGCGGTCGCGTCCTCGGTTCCGCCCCGCCGGCGTGCGTGCACACCAGACCGACGTCGTACCGTGCCGCCACCTCGGCCAGCTTCGGGTCCACGCCGCCCCAGGCGTCGTTCAGCAGGTCGGCGCCCGCCTCGCAGACCGCGGCGCCCACATCGTGCCGCCAGGTGTCCACACTGATCACCACGTCGGGGAAGCGCCTGCGCACCTCGGCGACGAAACCGACGGTGCGGCGGGCCTCCTCCTCGGCCGAGACCTCTTCCCCGGGACCGGCCTTCACCCCGCCGATGTCGATGATGGCGGCACCCTCCGACACCGCGTGCTCGACGCGGGCGAGTGCGGGCTCGTCGCGGAACGTCGCCCCCCGGTCGTAGAAGGAGTCGGGGGTCCGGTTCACGATCGCCATGATCACCGGTTCGTGCGCATCGAATTCGCGCCGGCCAAGCCGCAGAGTCCCGCTGCGCATCCCGTGTTTCCTCCTCGCGTTCCGTCGCCTGTGACCTTAACCGTCCGTGGCGCATGGCACGATCGGCACCGGACGGTTTCCTGCTCCGGGGAGAGGCGCGCTGTGTTCTGGTTCTTGCTGATCGCGATGGTTGTGGTGGTCGCCGCGGTCACCCTCGCGGTGGTCGGCGGCGGTGAGAGCGCCGTTCTTCCGGATGCGGCGCCCGAGCAGCTGGTGGACCCGCTGCCGATGGCGCGTCCGGTGGGCCGCGCGGACATCGAGGCGCTCCGGCTGCCGGTGGTGCCGCGGGGCTACCGGATGGCGGAGGTCGACGACGTCCTCGACCGCCTGGGCGCGGAGCTCGCGGAGCGGGACGCCCGGATCGCGGAACTGGAATCCGTGCTGGCCGGGCAGCAGGCGACGGCCGTGGGGCGGCCCGGGCTGTTCGAAGCGCCGGAGGACCGCCGCGGCGGCATGGTCGACAAGCCGCCGGCCGAGCGGCACGACGCGCGCCCGGCCGGGCAGTCCGACGCGGAGCCCGGCGAGCGGTCCGGCGAGGAGCCGGACGAGCGGTCGGGCGGCGGGAACGCCGAGGGGCAGGAGCGGTGAGTGGCGGCGCGGTTGCCGGCCCGGACGGGCGGCTGCGCTGCCCCTGGGGCCTGTCCACCGATGACTACGTGGCCTACCACGACGAGGAATGGGGCCGGCCGGTCCACGGGGACGACGCGCTGTTCGAGCGGCTCTGCCTGGAGGCGTTCCAGTCCGGGCTGTCGTGGATCACGATCCTGCGTCGCCGCGAGACCTTCAGGAAGGCCTTCCAGGGCTTCAGGATCGCATCGGTGGCGTCCTTCACCGGGGCCGACGAGGAGCGGCTGCTCATGGACCCCGGGATCATCCGCAACCGCGCCAAGATCGAGGCCACCCTCGCCAACGCCCGGGTGCTGGCCGACTGGCCGGACGGCGAGCTGGACAGGCTGATCTGGTCGTACGCGCCGGACCCGGCAAACCGGCCGGCGCCGCGCACCCTCGCGGACGTCCCGGCGGTCACGGACGAGTCGACGGCTCTGTCCAAGGACCTCAAGAAGCGGGGTCTGCGCTTCATCGGCCCCACCACGGCGTACGCCCTGATGCAGGCGTGCGGCCTGGTCGACGACCACCTCGCCGACTGCGTGGCCCGCAGGGCGCCCGGAGCAGCATGACGCCCCGGGCGCAATGACCCCGCCCGGGCGGCGGGGGCACGTCGGGGCGGGCGACGTCCGCGTCACCGGCGCCCCGACCACCCGTCGGCCGGGCTACCGTCCGAGGTACTTGGGCTTCTCCTTGGCGACGAACGCCTTGACCGCGATCGCGTGGTCCTCCGAGGCGCCCGCCCTGGTCTGCAGCTCGTCCTCCTTCGCCAGCGTCTCGCCGAGCGTGTGACCGGCGCCGTAGGCGAGGGACTCCTTGATCGCGGCGTAGGCGAGGGTCGGGCCCTCGGCGAGAGCACGGGCGACCGCGGCCGCCTCCTCGGCGAGGTCGTCGGCCGGTACCAGCTTGTTCGCGATGCCCAGGTCGAAGGCCTCCTGGGCAGAGATCGAACGCGGGAAGAGCAGGAGGTCGGCGGCACGGCTCGACCCGATCAGCCGTGGCAGCGTCCAGGAGACGCCCGAGTCGGCGGTCAGGGCGACCCCGGCGAAGGAGGTCGTGAACTTCGCCGAGTCGGCGACGACCCGGTAGTCCGCGGCCAGTGCGAAGCCGAACCCGGCGCCGGCCGCGACACCGTTCACCCCGGCGACGACCGGCTTCGGCATCTCGGTGAGCGCCTGCACGATGGGGTTGTAGTGATCGCGCACCGTGTTCATCGTGTGGCTGGTGCCCTTCTCACGGTCGGACACGAGCAGGGAGATGTGCTCCTTCAGGTCCTGGCCCACGCAGAATGCGCGTCCCGTCGCGGTCAGCAGCACCGCCCGTACCGCCTCGTCCGCCGCAGCGGCACGCACGCTGTCCCTGAGGGCTTCCTTGGCCTCGATGTTCATCGCGTTCATGGCCTCGGGCCGGTTGATCGTGATGGTCGCGAGTCCGTCCTTCACCTCGTACAGCACGGTGTCGGCCATGTGGTGTCCCCTTTGCGGCTCGGGCGATGTGCTCGTGTCGAGCCCAGCATGGCGGAGATCGCCGAGCCCGACATACGCACCGGTATGTGACCTGCGTCAAAGAAATGCCGGTGCGCGGGGCGAGTGCGACGGCGAAGTATCTCAGCCGGATCGCCGAATTGGGTGGTTTTGAGAGAGCGCGTTGCGCAAGCGATGCAGACCGATGTTGGTCATCGGGTCCCGACATGCGGGATAATGGCTGGGAAGCAATGTGTTCGATGCCGGTGACGTGTGCCCACCCAGGGGGCCGTCGGCTGACGATGAGCTGGTTTCAGGAAGGGGAACGAGCATGGCGGCCATGAAGCCGCGGACGGGCGACGGCCCGCTCGAGGTGACCAAGGAGGGGCGGGGCATCGTCATGCGCGTTCCGCTCGAAGGCGGCGGTCGGCTTGTCGTCGAGCTGACTCCGGACGAGGCCGACGCCCTTGGCGACGCCCTCAAGAAGGTCGTCGGCTGACGCGGAGAGCGCCCACCACCTTTCTTCTGCACTGCCCCGGCACGGCTACGACCGTGCTGGGGCAGTGTCGTATTCGTGCCGGGTACGGGACCCCGGGTGACGGCCTAAGGGCTGTCCCGTAATCCCCGGCGGGCGCACGACGACAGCTACGGCACCTCGCTGCGTTGTCGGAGTGCCCGAATACGCCCAGTATGAGGACACCCCTCCGCCTTACGATGCACCGCATCTGACGCCGCGCGCTGATCCACCGGAGATTACGGGACAGCCCTTAGCCGCGGCGGACCGCGCAGAGGAGCCCGTCACCCACCGGCAGGAGTGAGGGCACCAGTTCCTGGCTCTCGCGTACGGCCCGCAGCAGCTCCCGCAGTCGCAGCACCTCCGCCGGTTGGGCCGCCGAATCGACCGTCCGGCCGTCCGCGAAGACACCCTCGAAGCAGACAAGCCCCCCAGGTCGCAGCAGGCGCAACGATTCAGCGAGGTAGTCCAGCGACTCCATCCGGTCTCCGTCGCAGAACACCAGGTCGTATCCGCCGTCCGCAAGCCGCGGCAGTACGTCCAGGGCGCGGCCGGGGATGAAACGCGCCCGGTTTCCCGCGAAGCCCGCGGCGCGGAACGCCTGCCGGGCGAACTGCTGCCGCTCCGGCTGGGGGTCCACGGTCGTCAGTACACCGTCGGGCCGCATGCCCTGCAGCAGATAGATCCCGGAAACGCCTGTTCCGGTGCCGATCTCCGCCACCGCCTTGGCGTCCGCCGCCGCGGCCAGCAGTCGCAGCGCGGCGCCGGTGCCCGGTGACACCGAGGGCAGCGCTGTCTCCCGGGACCGCTCGCGGGCCCAGTGCAGTGCTTCGTCCTCGGCGACAAAGGCGTCGGCGAACGCCCAGTTCGTCTGCCGGTTGGCGGTGATGACCCTCTCCTGTCCCCGTAGTTGGCGCAACGGTGACTGTATCCGCTGTGCCCGGGAACCCGGAGATGGGACCGGGCGTTAAGAAGAGGCGCGAAGGAATTCACGGCGGCTGCCGGAGCGGCCCCAAATTCGCGTAAAGATTCTTATCCGGAGCTAACGGGCGAGGTGGCTATGGTAGGGGCTCCACTGGACACCACCAGAGCCGACAGGGGAGGTGCGGCTGCGCCTGTGGATCGGAGAGGGCTGCTGAAGCGCCTTCTCGGATCGGCGGGTGAGCCGAAATCCGTGACAGACACCGCTGACGCCCGTTCTCTCCGTGCCGACTCCGCAGCCACCGCGACATTCGCATCGGATGCGGAAGCCCAGGCGTGGACTCCTCCTTCCTGGGAGGAGATCGTCAGCACGCACAGCGGCCGGGTCTACCGTCTCGCCTACCGTCTGACCGGAAACCAGCACGACGCGGAGGACCTCACCCAGGAGGTCTTCGTCCGTGTCTTCCGCTCCCTGTCCACGTACACGCCGGGGACGTTCGAGGGCTGGCTGCACCGCATCACGACGAACCTCTTCCTGGACATGGTCCGCCGCAAGCAGCGGATCCGCTTCGACGCGCTCGGCGACGACGCGGCCGAGCGCCTGCCCAGCCGTGAGCCCTCGCCGCAACAGGTCTTCCACGACACGCACTTCGACGCCGACGTCCAGCAGGCGCTGGACACCCTGGCGCCCGAGTTCCGCGCGGCCGTCGTGCTCTGCGACATCGAGGGACTGTCGTACGAGGAGATCGCGGCCACGCTCGGTGTCAAGCTCGGCACCGTCCGCAGTCGTATCCACCGTGGTCGCTCGCATCTGCGCAAGGCTCTCCAGCACCGCTCTCCCGAAGCACGTGCGGAGCAGCGCGCGCTCGCGGGCGTGGCCGGGGAGGGCGGTACGGCGTGAGTGGCATCGGCCCGACCCCTGCAGAGCAGCACCTGGGGGACCGGCTCGCTGCTCTCATCGACGGCGAGCTGAATCACGATGCGCGTGAGCGTGTCCTCGCGCATCTGGCGACCTGCGCCAAATGCAAGGCCGAGGCCGACGCGCAGCGCCGGCTGAAGAGCGTGTTCGCGGCGACCGCACCTCCGCCGCCGTCCGAAGGGTTTCTCGCCCGGCTGCAGGGCTTGCCCGGCGGGCCGCCCGAAGGGCGTCCCGCCGCTGACGACGACAGACGGGGACCGTTCGACGGGGGGCGCCTCGGCCAGGGCGCCTTCGGCGTGACCCCGGACGACTTCGGTTACGCCCCGGAGCACGGCCCGGGGTTCCGCATCCATGACGTGGGGCGGCAAGAGGCCGAGCGTTCGCTCTGGCGCGGCCGTAGATTCGCCCTCACGGCGGCCAGCGCGGTCTCCTTCGCGGCGATCGCCCTGGGCGGCACGCTACCGCTGGCCGCGGGCGACGCCGCTGCCCGCGGGGACCAGCGGGGGAACAGCGTGACACCGCAGCGGAGCGCGACGGCCTCGACCGGGACGGGCACGGAGGGCCGTCGGCGTGGCCACGTGGCCGGCGGCGAGCAGGCGGTGGGCCCGGTCCCCCGGAGTGCGGTGCAGGTGGAGTCACCGGCGCACCCGTTCTCGGCATCGAGCCTGCTCACGGGCGCCACACCGGCCTTGATACGGCCATCGGGCCCGGAGTTCCGGTTCGCCACGGCCTCCGTGCCTCCCACGCCCACCCCGTACCCGACCCAGCTTGCGGCCCCGGACCGACGATGACGCCGGCGGTCGCCGTGCTGTGTGCCACCGTCCGCAAACCTGATTGAATCCAGGGAAGAGTGTCCGGCGGGGCGCGCGCGGAACGGCTGTTGCGGGGAGAGCATGGAAAACGGGAAGCAGACGGGTCCCAGGCCGAAGTGGTGGAGCCGACCGCGCCACACGTCCTCGGACACGTCCCCGGAGCACGGCGTTCTCGGCATGGCTCAGGCCCCCGCTGCCCTGCCCGCCGACGAGGGGCCGGCGACGCGCGTCGGCATCTCAGACGAGCAGTCCGAGTACACCCTCGCGGCACCGGCACCCGTCTCGACGGTTGCGACTGCGTCCGTCCCCGGGCCCGCCGCCGAACCGGCCCCCGCGTCCGAACCCGCACCGGGACCTGCCCCGGCATCCGATCAGGCATCCGTACCGGCCCTGGGTACCGGCGTACAGCCGCTCCATGAGCCCGACGAGTACCGGACGCCGCCCTACGGCGGCCCCGGGCCGTGGGCCCCCGCCCCGCCGGTGCAGCGGCCCATGGGGACTCCTGCGCACGGGACGCCCGTGCCGGCGCAGCCACCGGTGGGCCATGGATACTCCGCGCCCCATCCGACACCGGCCCCACCCGCTCCGGCACTGCCCGCCCCGCCCGCAACCGTGCCCGCCCAGTGGACCCACTACGACCCCTGGAGCGCCCCCGGAGCGACCGCCCTGAGCCGGCCGGGGGAGCCCGCGAAGAAGAAGTCCCGGCGGGGAACGGTCTTTACCGGAGCGCTGCTCTTCGCGCTGCTCGCCGGCGGAATCGGCGGCGGAGTCGGCGCGTATGTGGAGCGGCACGGTGGCCTCACCACGATCGAGCTGCCCCAGGCCGGTCCCGAGGACTCCGACCGCGCCCCCGGCAGCATCGCGGGCATTGCCGCCAGCGCCCTCCCCAGCGTCGTCACGCTGCATGTGAGCGGCAGCGGTGAGCAGGGCACCGGCACCGGCTTCGTCCTCGACGAACAGGGCCACATCCTCACCAACAACCATGTCGTCGACCCCGCCGGAAGCTCCGGGGACATCTCCGTCACCTTCAGCGGCGGGGAGACCGCCCGCGCCAAGCTGATCGGCAAGGACAGCGGCTACGACCTCGCCGTCGTCAAGGTCACCGGAGTCTCCGGGCTCAAGCCGCTGCCGCTCGGAAACTCCGACAACGTCCGCGTCGGTGACCCGGTCGTCGCCATCGGAGCCCCCTTCGACCTCCAGAACACCGTCACCGCCGGAATCATCAGCGCCAAGGAGCGCCCGATCACCGCGGGTGGCGAGAAGGGTGACGGCAGTGACATCAGCTACGTCGACGCCCTGCAGACCGACGCCCCGATAAACCCCGGAAACTCCGGCGGCCCCCTCGTCGACGCCAAGGCCAGGGTGATCGGCATCAACAGCGCCATCCGCGCCGCCGGCAGCGGCGCCGGTCCCGACGGAGGAGGGGGGCAGGCCGGTTCCATCGGGCTCGGCTTCGCCATCCCGATCAACCAGGGCAAGCGGGTCGCCGAGGAGCTCATCAACACCGGCAAGGCCACACACCCGGTCATCGGCGTCAGCCTCGACATGAAGTACACGGGCGACGGCGCCAGGATCGGCGAGAAGGGCAAGGGCGAGTCGCCCTCCGTCACCGCCGGCGGCCCGGCCGCCAAGGCCGGTATCCGCCCCGGCGACGTGATCACCAAGGTCGACGGCCAGCGGGTGCACAGCGGTGAGGAGCTGATCGTCAAGATCCGCGCCCACCGGCCCGGCGACCGGCTCGAGCTGACCGTGGTGCGGGGCGGTAAAGAGCAGACCAAGACGCTGACGCTCGGGTCGTCGAGCGGCACGTGACGGACACCCGAAGGTACCGCCCGGACAGATTGGCCGGGTACCGTGGAGCCGGTTCCACCCGGTCGGTCCGACACCACGGGACGACCCGGCAGCGGGCACGGAGAACACGAACACAAGGAGCAGCAAGGTGTTCAACGACATAGGCGCACTCGAGCTGGTCACGCTCGTGGTCCTCGCCGTGCTCGTTTTCGGCCCCGACAAGCTGCCCAAGGTCGTCCAGGACGTTTCGCGCTTCATCCGCAAGGTCCGCGAGTTCTCGGACAATGCGAAGCACGACATCCGCAGCGAACTGGGCCCGGAGTTCAAGGACTTCGAGTTCGAGGACCTGAATCCCAAGACGTTCGTCCGTAAGCAGCTCACCGAGAACCAGGATCTCAAGGAGATCCGCAACGGTTTCGATCTGCGGAAGGACCTGGACGAGGTCGCGGACGCGGTCAACGGCAAGGAGCCCGGCACTTCCGCATCGGCCGTTGTCGGGGGAACCGCGGACCTGCTCAAGAAGCGCGAAACCGTCGACAAGGGCGAGCGTCCACCCTTCGACGCAGACGCCACCTGAGCCACCCGAGTGGCATCAATCCCTACGAGCCGGTGCGAGGTGGCTATCCTCCATCTGTCCGGAAGCGAGGACGCCCGCGGGGGGCGGGCCGCTCCGGACCTTGGTGATCGAGGAGGCGGCCGGATAGATGGAGACGACGAGTCGGGTAGGGGCGGCGCAGAGCGCGCCCAGCACATCCGCTACCGAGGAGGTGCCCGCGGCCCGGCGTACGGTCGACGGCTATCTGCGCGCACCGTTCCCCTGGTACGGACTGGACGAGGCCTTCACCGGGCCGCGCTGGCTGATGCAGGTCGGCGCCACCGCTGACGGCACGGTGCAGCACGGCTCCATGGGGCACGGTGACGAGCCGTCGATAAAGTCCGACGCCTCGGGCGCCGAGAAGGAACGCTTCGCGGTGGTCGTGACGATCGCTGCGAGCCCCGTGCAGCACAGTGCCGACGGTACGGGCGTCCTGGAGGCCACGACGGCGTCCTCGGCGGCCTGGCTGGCCGGTTCGGGTCTGCTGGCGTACACCTGGCCCGCGCAGCTGGACCATGCGCTGCGGGACGACTGGCTGAACCAGCAGACCGAGACCGCGTTCGAGCTGGCGGACGACCTGGCCGGTCCCGCGTGGTCCGAACTTTCGCTGCCGGTGGACGGGGTGCCCATGCCGTTCCACTATCGCGAATCGGAGTTCGGCTGGGTGCTGGCCGGGTCGGCGGGGGGCAGCGGCGTCCACATCGGGGCGTACGGGCGCGGGATGAGCGCATACGGGCTGGGCTTCTCGAGGGTGCAGGACCTGGCGGCGTACACGTAGTTCCAGGGCCCGCCGCAGCTCAGCCCACGGCTCCTCGCCGGCGGCGGCCGGGTCGAGCCGTACGGTCGCGTCCTGTCCGGGCGGCCGGACCCCACTGCGGCGCGAGGATGCGCGAGGACGGACCGCGACGGCGATCTGCAACGACGAAGGGGCACCGCTCACCATGAGCGGTGCCCCTTCGTCGCAGGGCGGGGCGCGGCGACCGCCGCGCTGCCCGGATCAGAACTTGTTGCGCGGAGTGATGCCTAGCGACATGCCCGAGAGGCCGCGCTGACGGCCGCCGAGCTTGCCCGCGATCGCACGGAGCGCCGAACCCGCCGGGGACTCGGGGTCCGTCAGCACGACCGGCTTCCCCTCGTCGCCGCCTTCGCGCAGCCTGACGTCGATCGGGATCTGACCCAGCACCGGCACAGTGGCGCCGGTCGTCCTCGTCAGACCGTCGGCCACCACCTGGCCACCACCGGTACCGAAGACGTCGACCATCTCGTCGCAGTGCGGGCAGGGAAGGCCCGACATGTTCTCGACGACGCCGACGATCTTCTGATGGGTCTGCACGGCGATGGAACCGGCTCGCTCCGCGACCTCGGCCGCGGCCTGCTGCGGGGTGGTGACGACCAGGATCTCCGCGTTGGGCACCAGCTGGGCCACGGAGATCGCGATGTCGCCGGTGCCCGGGGGCAGGTCGAGCAGCAGGACGTCGAGATCACCCCAGTAGACGTCCGCGAGGAACTGCTGCAGAGCGCGGTGCAGCATCGGGCCGCGCCACACCACCGGTGCGTTGCCCGGGGTGAACATGCCGATCGAGATGACCTTCACACCGTTCGCCGACGGAGGCATGATCATGTTCTCGACCTGGGTGGGCCGACCGTCGGCGCCCAGCATGCGCGGCACACTGTGCCCGTAGATGTCCGCGTCGACGACACCGACCTTCAGCCCGTCGGCAGCCATCGCCGCCGCCAGGTTCACGGTCACGGAGGACTTGCCGACACCGCCCTTGCCGGACGCCACCGCGTAGACCCGGGTCAGGGAGCCGGGCTTGGCGAAGGGCACCTCTCGCTCGGCGGTCGTGCCCCGGAGCGAGGCCGCGAGTTCGCGCCGCTGCTCGTCGCTCATCACGTCCAGCGACACATCGACTCGGGTGACGCCCTCGACGCGGGAGACGGCGTCGGTGACCCGCTGGGTGATGGTGTCGCGCATCGGACAGCCGGAGACGGTGAGATAGACCGTGACGGCAACCGCGCCGTCGTCCCCGATCTCCACCGATTTGACCATGCCGAGGTCTGTGATCGGCTTGTTGATCTCCGGGTCGTTCACCGTCGCCAGTGCTTCGCGCACCGCGTCTTCCGTAACCATACGGACGATGGTACGGCGCCCGGTCCTGCCCAGGGGGCCCCTGTCAGCGGTCGCCTTCGTCACGTCCGCGTCGGGCTTCGGGCGGGAATACCCGGTCCCGCTCCGACATCTCCCTGAGCAGGTCCTCGAACTCCGAGCGGATCCAGTCGCGGGTCGCCACCTCGCCGAGACCCATCCGCAGCGCGGCGATCTCCCGGGTCAGATACTCGGTGTCGGCGATGGACCGCTCGTTCTGCGCCCGGTCCTGCTCCAGGTTGACGCGGTCCCGGTCGTCCTGGCGGTTCTGTGCGAGCAGGATCAGCGGAGCCGCGTACGACGCCTGGAGCGAGAGTGCGAGCGTCAGGAAGATGAACGGGTACTCGTCGAAGCGCAGCCCGGGCGGCGCGAAGATGTTCCACAGGACCCAGACGATGATCGTCAGGGTCATCCAGACGATGAAGCGCCCCGTTCCCAGGAAGCGGGCGATCTTCTCGGAGAGCCGTCCGAAGGCCTCGGGGTCGTACTCCGGCAGCACCTTGCGCCGAGGGGCGCGCGGGAGGTCGAGACGGACCCGCGGGCGCTGGCCCCCCGGCCGCTCCCGGTCCCTGCCCTCGCCTCGTTCGGTCAGCCCGTACTCACTCATCGGAGGCCCCCGTCACCGCAGCGGTCCCGTCGAACTCGGCCTCGCGCCAGTCCTCCGGCAGCAGATGGTCGAGTACGTCGTCCACGGTCACCGCCCCCAGAAGCGATCCGCTCGCGTCCACGACCGGTGCGGCGACCATGTTGTACGCGGCCAGATAGCTGGTGATCGCGGGCAGCTGGGTGTCCGGGGCAAGCGGCGGCAGGTCGGTTTCGACGATCGAGCTGACCAGCGTGAACGGCGGATCCCGCAGCAGCCGCTGGAAGTGCACCGTGCCCAGGTACTTGCCCGTCGGTGTCTCGTCGGGGGCCCGGCACACGTACACCTGCGCCGCGAGCGCGGGGGAGAGGTCCTGCTGGCGCACCCGGGCCAGGGCGTCGGCCACCGTCGCATCCGGGCGCAGCACGATCGGCTCGGTCGTCATCAGGCCCCCGGCCGTACGCTCCTCGTACGACATCAGGCGCCGCACGTCGGCGGCGTCATCGGGGCGCATCAGCATGAGCAGCCGTTCCTTGTCCTCCTCCGGCAGCTCCGAGAGCAGATCGGCCGCGTCGTCCGGGTCCATCGCCTCCAGGACGTCCGCAGCCCGCTCCTCCTTGAGTTTCCCGAGGATCTCCACCTGCTCGTCCTCGGGCAGCTCCTCCAGCACATCGGCGAGACGGTCGTCGTCGAGAGCCGCGGCCACCTCGGCACGCCGCTTGGGGGAGAGATGGTGCAGGGCGTTGGCGACGTCCGCCGGCCGCAGCCGTTCGAAGGTGGCGACCAGACTCTCCGCGCCCTGCCCGTGCTCCTCCAGTGAGAAGCCGGTGACGGCGGACCAGTCGACGGTCAGCGCCTCACCCTTCCGCCGCAGGGCCCCGCCCTTGCCTCTGCGGACGAAGACCTTGTCGATCTCCCAGTCGCGGCGGGCGGGAAGCTGCTGGATGGCGACGTCCAGGACGGTGACCTCCTCGTCGGACCCGACGAGGCGGACCCGCCGGTCGAGCAGTTCGCCGAGCACGAGGCGCTCGGTCGGTCGCTGCTCGAAGCGCCGCATGTTGACGACACCGGTGGTGATCACCTGGCCGGACTCGACGCCGGTGACGCGGGTCATGGGGAGGAAGATCCGGCGGCGGCCGTGCACCTCCACGACGATGCCGAGCAGCCGGGGCGGACGCCCGCCCACCCGAAGCATGGCGACGAGGTCCCGTACCCGCCCCACCTGGTCGCCGTTGGGGTCGAAGACCGGGACTCCAGCGAGGTGCGAGACAAAGATCCGAGGGGCGCCTGCCGCCATGCTCCGTGGGCCTCCTACGTGCCGGTAATTATTCGTAAATGCCGCTTTTCAACGGCTTCAGGCTAGCCCGTGCAGGTCCATGCTGCCCCCGAGATCCGTCCGTACGGCTCCCCTCTCGACGGCGAGGTGACCACAGGTACGCTGCCCTCTTGCCACCCCCCACCTGTACGAGAGGCAGTGCGCACGTGACCGCTCTCACCCCGGCCGCCGCAGCCCGGGCCCGCCGGGCCGCACTCCCCGTCGCGCTCTGCGTGGGGCTGGCCGCCGCTCTCACGGGCTGCAGCGAGGACCCGGACGCGGGGACGAACGGGGTGGGCAGGCTGGAGGCGACCGCGATCGAGGCGAAGGCCAGATCGGCGGCGAACGGGGCCGCGGCGGTACGGCTCGCCGGGACACTGGTCTCCAAGGGCGGCACGTACAAGCTGAACATGCGGCTCAAGAAGAGCGGCGGGATCGGCTCGGTCGTCACGAAGAACTCCACCTTCGAGCTGCTGCGGGTCGAGGACGCGCTCTATCTGAAGGCGGACGCCGGCTTCTGGAGCCATGCGGACTCCAAGGGCGACGGCGGCTCGGAGCCGTCGGGCAAGGACGACAAGTCCGCCGCGGACAAGCTCGACGACATGTACGTCAAGGTCCCGGAGGACGATCCTTCGTACAAGCAGCTGCGCGGCTTCACCGAGATGGACGTGCTGCTGGACGGCCTGCTCGGACTGCACGGGAAGCGCAGCAAGGGCGACCGGGACAAGGTCGGGGGCGTCCGCACCATCAAGGTGCTCGGCAGCGACGGCAGCGGCGGCACGCTCGACGTGTCCCTGGAGGAGACGCCCTATCCGCTGCGGTTCGCGCGCGCCGGAGGCGCGGGAGTGCTGACGCTCGCCGAATGGAACAAGGACTTCGACCTGACGCCCCCGACGAAGGAGGAGACGGTCGACTACGGCCGCCAGCTGCCGCGCACGAGCGACTGATGTCCGGTCGGCCCTGGCCCGGGTGACCTGCGGCGGCCCTCCTCCGCAAGCCCTTGCACCCCGCGCCCCCTATCCCCGCAGGCGGCGGTCACGGGGCTGCCCGGCCGACCGTGCGTTCCGGCGGTGCAGGGTGTGGGGTGCCCGGGGCTCCGGTGTCCGATCGCCGGGTCAGTGCGGGCGCCTGCGGCCGCGGCGCAGCAGCAGGCGGGGCAGTGCCGCCGGGATCGGGCGGCGCGTCGTGGCCGGCGTGGGCAGCGGGGTGCTCGCCAGAGAGCCATCGGGGTGCTCGGTCGTCGACTCGCGCGGCTCGAGGCACAGCACCCGGCACTCACGTGCCCACCGTTCCGTCATCCGCTCGCCGTCCGGCGCGTTCAGCCGCTTGCCCTTCAGCTCGGCGACCGCGGCCTCCCATGCGTCCGTGCCCGGGGCCAGTTCCCTCACCCCGGCCGTCCACGACACCACCCGGCCGCCCTTGTCCTTGCTGCGTACGGTCACCTCGGCGGTGGAACCGTCCGCCAGCCCGGGCAGCGGCTGCTCGCCCGGCCCGTCGCCCACGACATACGCCGCGCCTTCGTGCCACACGTGCCACAGTGCCCGGGCCGGTTCGGTTCCCCGAACCCAGATGAGACCGGACTTCTTGGTGGCTTCCTCGACAAGGGCCTGGCCGAGCAGAGCGTCGTTCATGCCCGCAGCCTATTAGAGCCAGCCGTTGCGCTTCAGCGTGCGGTGAATGGTGAGACAGATCCCGACGATGCCGACGAGCACCATCGGGTACCCGTACCTCCAGTGCAGCTCGGGCATGTGGTCGAAGTTCATTCCGTAGATGCCGCAGACCGCGGTCGGCACGGCGATGATCGCGGCCCAGGACGTGATCTTGCGCATGTCCTCGTTCTGCGCGACCGTCGCCTGCGCGAGATTCGCCTGGAGGATCGAGTTCAGCAGCTCGTCGAAGCCGATGACCTGCTCCTGCACCCGCGCCAGGTGGTCGGCGACGTCGCGGAAGTACTTCTGGATGTCCGGGTCCACCAGCCGCATGGGCCGCTCGCTCAGCAGCTGCATGGGCCGCAGCAGCGGTGTCACCGCCCGCTTGAACTCCAGTACCTCGCGCTTGAGCTGGTAGATCCGACCGGTGTCCGTACCGCGGCTGCTGCCCTTCGAGGGTGCCGAGAAGACATCGATCTCGATCTCGTCGATGTCGACCTGGACGGCGTCCGCGACCGCGATGTAGCCGTCCACGACATGGTCCGCGATGGCGTGCAGCACCGCCGACGGACCCTTGGCGAGCAGCTCCGGGTCGTCCTGCAGCCGGTGCCGGAGATTGCGCAGCGAGCCCTGACCGCCGTGCCGCACGGTGATGACGAAGTCGGGCCCGGTGAAGCACATCACCTCGCCGGTCTCGACGACCTCGCTGGTCGCCGTGAGCTCGGCGTGCTCGACGTAGTGAATGGTCTTGAACACCGTGAACAGGGTGTCGTCGTACCGCTCGAGCTTGGGACGCTGATGGGCGTGGACGGCGTCCTCCACGGCCAGCGGGTGGAGTCCGAACTCCGCGGCGATCCCGGAGAACTCCTCCTCCGTGGGCTCGTGCAGCCCGATCCATGCGAAGCCGCCCCCCTCGCGCACCCGCAGCATCGCCTCGTGCGGCGTGAGGCACGGCTCGTCCAGCACACGCTTGCCGTCGCGGTAGACGGCGCAGTCGACGACCGCGCTGGAGGCGGAGGGGTCGCGGGTGGTGTCGTAGGTGCTGTACGGGCCGCTGCTCTTGCGCAGCGTGGGACGGACCGCTTCGCGCAGGTCACGGATCATCGACATGGCAGGCTCCTTCACGGAGAGGCCGCCGGTGCGGGGCGTGGCGCAGCCCGGAATGAGGACGTTGTCTCCACACGTCCGCAAAGCGGGCGGCACCGCGGGACGCGGTGACGGCGTTCGCTACAGACAGTCAGGCAAGGGCGATGTGCTCTTCCGTCGTGCGCGGTGCCATGAAACGGTGCGGGAGGCCCTTGGGGTCGGACAGGCCGGAGGGTCTGTCAGACGGTGTGGGGTCGCGCGGAAGAGCGGTTAGTACTGCACGGTCGACTTCGATCCACCGCAGCCCCACCTCCTCCGGCCGGTCCCCCGTGGGGGATGACGTGTCATCGGGTCCCGGGAGTCACTCCCACAGTCACCGCCGGGAGTTGTTCCCGTCTGCGTGCTGCCCCGATCAGGCGGCCAAGCCTATCAGCCGACTGAGGGTCAATCCCTTTCTTTGCCCGTTCCTGATGCGATCTATGCTCGCAGGATGGGAGAAGTTCTTGCTCTGGTCGAGGCCCGGCTGCTCAGCGCACTGGGGGAACCGGACGCGCGCGCCGCGGTGACCTTTCTCGGTACGGACCGGATGGAGGTTCTCCGTTTCCTCGACGGGGACATCGTCCGGTACGCCACGCTGGGCATGTCCGCCCAGCCCATGAACGATCCGACCGATGCGCTCGCCGACCCGGTGAAGGGGCCCCGCGCGGAGCTCCTCCTCTCGGTGCGGGCCGGGCTCGCCGACACCGACAAGGTGCTGCGTCCGCTCGCCGTTTTCGCATCGTCGCCGCAGGTGGAGGGGCTGGTCGTGGCGCCGGGCAATTCCATGGACACCGGTGAACCGCTGTGGCCGCAGGCACCGTTCTCCTCGGTCCTGGTCGCCGAGCCCGGCGGTCTGGTCGAGGACCTCGAACTGGACGAGCCCATGGATCCGGTGCGCTTTCTGCCGCTGCTGCCGATGACGGCGAACGAGGCCGCGTGGAAGCGGGTGCACGGCGCCGCGGAGCTCCAGGCGCGGTGGCTGAAGCACGGCACCGACCTCCGGGACCCCCTGCGCCGGTCCGTGCCCCTGACGTGATGTCAGACGCTGTGAAGTGACTTATCTCATGCCCGAGTTGAGTGCCCCAGGCATCTTGCACGGGACCGGTTCGGCGAAGCCCGTGGACGGCGTCCCGGTCATGGTGGACGGGCCTCCGTCCGTACGGTGACCGGCCCAATAAATGCATGGAACATCCATTCGGCCCTGGTGAAGCCGGGTGAAACCGCCGTACCGGACGGGTGATCGTCCTTGACGCGACGCCGAGCGGGTAGGACCGTTGAGCGCTATGAGGGGCGAACCCAGTTGCCCGAAGTGCGGTGGCCGGGTCAGGGCGCCCGGTCTCTTCGCCGACACGTGGCAGTGCGATGTACACGGTTCCGTGCACCCACTGCAGCCGGTGATCCCGCCAAGCGTCGAAGCCCTGAGCGTGGTCGTGGCCCGTGCGAAGGTCCCGGTGTGGATGCCCTGGCCGCTTCCGGTCGGCTGGCTCTTCACCGGCGTCGCGTACGCGGGGGACGACCGCAGCGGTGGCCGTGCGACCGCGGTCGCCTGCTCGGGACCGGGACTGCTGGGCGGAGTGGGGGAGTTGCTGCTGGTCGCCGAGGAGCTCGGCGTCGGACTCGGAGCACGCTTCGCCGGGATCGACGGACCCGACCCCGGTCCGCACATGACCGTGGACAAGCCCCCGCAGGCCAAGGTGCTCGCCGCCGGCCGGCCGACACCGCTGTGGCACGTCGACGACGCACCAGAGGACCGCGCGGTCTTCGCCGGCGAGGCGCGGGGGCTGTGGCTGTGGGCCATCGTCTGGCCCGAGTCGACGGGCCTGCTGATGTACGACGAGCTGATACTCACTGATCTGCGGGACGCGGGTTCGGAGGTGGACCTGCTGCCCTGCGGTGCGCTGTCGCCGCGGCTGCTGTCGTGACGGCCTTGGGGGGACGCGGTGGTCCGGGGAATGTTCGATTCCCCGTTACGATGAAACGTCCCCCTGTCCACCCCGAGCTCTGGAGTCACGCGTCGTGCGCATCGATCTGCACACTCACTCCACGGCTTCGGACGGTACGGACACCCCGGCCGAACTGGTCCGCAATGCCGCAGCCGCGGGCCTCGACGTCGTCGCACTGACCGACCACGACACCGTCGGCGGTCACGCCGAGGCGATCGAGGCGGTCGCCGCGCTCCCCGCACCGCTGACCCTGGTCACCGGTGCCGAACTGTCCTGCCGTCTCGGCGGTGTGAGCCTGCACATGCTGGCGTACCTCTTCGACCCCGAGGAACCCGAGCTTGCGCGCGAGCGTGAGCTCGTCCGGGACGACCGGGTGCCACGCGCCCAGGGCATGGTCGCCAAGTTGCAGGAGTTGGGGGTGCCGGTCACCTGGGAACAGGTGGCCCGGATCGCGGGTGTCCCGGACGACGCGGCCGAGGCGGCCGGGTCGCGCGGGACGTCGGAAGCGGCGCCTGGGCCCGGCCGGGGAAGCAGCGGAGCGTCGGGCGGGGTGGCCGTCGGACGTCCGCATGTCGCCTCCGCGCTCGTCGAGCTCGGTGTGGTCCCGGATGTCTCCGCAGCCTTCACCCCCGACTGGCTGGCGAACGGCGGCCGCGCGTACGTCGAGAAGCACGAGCTCGACCCCTTCGACGCGATCCGTCTGGTCAAGGCGGCCGGCGGTGTCACGGTCTTCGCGCACCCGCTCGCGGTCAAGCGCGGCGAGGTCGTGCCCGAGGACGCGATCGCCCGGCTGGCCGCGGCGGGCCTCGACGGCATAGAGGTCGATCACATGGACCACGACGAGCCGGCCCGTGCCCGGTTGCGCGGACTCGCCGCCGACCTCGGCCTCCTGGCCACCGGGTCCAGCGACTACCACGGAAGCCGCAAGACCTGCCGGCTCGGTGACTTCACGACCGACCCGGAGATCTACGGCGAGATCACGCGCCGTGCAACCGGCGCGTTCCCGGTCCCCGGCACGGGTGGAGCGCCCCGACGCTGACCCGGGTCTCCCCGGAGCGGCCCACCGGGCCCGACCGTCCGTCCGGCCACGCCTGGCGTCCTTGCGCCGCCGTGCCCGTCCAGCACTTTCGCTCTTTCCCTTCACACCCCGCTACCACCTGCAAGGCTCCCCTGTGTTCGACGTCGCCGTCTTCGGCTCCCTCTTCCTCACCCTCTTTGTGATCATGGATCCCCCGGGGATCACTCCGATCTTCCTCGCCCTCACCTCCGGCCGCCCCGCCAAGGTCCAGCGCCGGATGGCCTGGCAGGCCGTCGCGGTCGCCTTCGGCGTCATCACCGTCTTCGGCATCCTGGGCCAGCAGATCCTGGCGTACCTCCATGTCTCCGTTCCCGCCCTGATGATCGCGGGCGGTCTCCTTCTGCTGCTGATCGCGCTTGATCTGCTGACCGGCAAGACCGACGAGCCCCAGCAGACCAAGGACGTCAATGTGGCCCTCGTACCGCTCGGCATGCCACTGCTGGCGGGTCCGGGTGCGATCGTCTCGGTGATCCTCGCTGTGCAGCACGCCAGAGGGGCCGGGGAGCAGATCTCGGTGTGGGCGGCGATCGTCGCCATGCACGTCGTCCTGTGGCTGACGATGCGCTACTCACTGCTGATCATCCGCCTCATCAAGGACGGCGGTGTGGTCCTGGTGACCAGGCTCGCGGGCATGATGCTCTCGGCCATCGCCGTGCAGCAGATCATCAACGGTGTCACCCAGGTGATCCAGAGCTCCTGACCCCTGCCGGCTCGAGACCGACAGCACGTCGCCGGCTCGAGACCGACAGCACGTCGCCCCCGTACGTTCCTTCCGTACGGGGGCGACGCGCTGCAGGGCTGCTGTCAGGGGGTTACGAGGCCGGCGCCATGGTCGGGCGGATGTAAATACGCTGGCCGACCGCTGCGGCCTGCAGCACCATCCGGTTGACGGAGGCGGCGTCCACAACGGTGCTGTCCACGGCCGTGCCGTCCGCATCGTCGAGTCGCATGATCTCGAAGCGCATAAAGGGCTTCTCCCTTCTGTCCGTCTCTGTTCCATCCCTTCCAACGGGATGTAGAGGGCAAACATTCCCTACGCTAAGGAAAATTTTTGGATGGCTAACTACTGGCGAGTGTCGCCGGGCCTGCCCACAATGAGGTCCATATGAGAGACGACGATGAGCTCATCCGCATCAGCGCCCGCCTGGAGCGCACCAACGAGCTGCTCCAGCGCATGCTCGCCGAGGTCGCGAAGACCCCGTCCACGCATGCCATCTTCGTCGACGCCGGTTACGTCTATGCTGCGGCCGGGTTGCTTGTGGCGGGAACCGAGGACCGGCGCTCCTTCGACCTCGACGCCGAAGGGCTCATCGAGGCCTTGATCGACAAGGCCCGCACGATCTTCGCTGACAGCCGTCTGCTGCGCGTCTACTGGTACGACGGCGCCAGACGCCGTATTCACACGGCCGAACAGCAGGCCATAGCCGAGCTTCCCGACGTCAAGGTCCGGCTGGGCAACCTCAACGCCAACAACCAGCAGAAGGGTGTGGACTCCCTCATCCGCACCGACCTGGAGTCACTCGCCCGGCACCGGTCGATCAGCGACGCGGCACTCATCGGCGGGGACGAGGACCTCGTCTCCGCCGTCGAGGCCGCCCAGGGGTACGGCGCTCGTGTCCACCTCTGGGGCATCGAGGCGGCCGAGGGCCGCAACCAGGCGGAGCCGCTGCTCTGGGAGGTCGACAGCCAGCGCACCTTCGACCTCGACTTCTGCCGCCCGTACGTGACCCGGCGGCCCGTCACCACCTATGAGGACGACACCCCGCCGCCGTCCCGCGAGGACGTCCGTTTCGTCGGCGCACAGATCGCGGCGACCTGGCTCGCCGAACGCGGCAGGGCGACCATGGCGGAGCTGCTTCCCGGACACCCCTATCTGCCCGGCCCGGTGGACCAGGATCTGCTCATAGAGGCGGAGAAGCTGCTCCAGCACTCGCTGCGCGGCTATGCACACCTCCGGCGCGCCCTGCGCGACGGCTTCTGGCAGCACCTCCAGGGCCAGTACTGACGGCGTTGGCGCAACGACCCGCGTCCCGGGCACGGCAGGGAGCCGAGAACCGGCGCCCCGCCTCTCGGGTGAGTCAGTACCTGCTCCAGAACCCGGCCAGCGCAGCAGCCGTCTCCGCCGGCCGGTCGGTGTTGGGTGAATGCTCGGCCCCCTCGATGACCGAACGATGTGCCCCGAGCCGTACCGCCATCTCGTCGAGCAGCGGAACCGGCCAGGTGTCATCGCGCACGCCGGACAGCACATGCTTGGGCAGCGGCGCGGCGGAGAGTTCAGCGACACGGTCCTGCTCCACCGTCAGCTGACGGCCGGTGGCAAGGAGCTGGGCCGGGTTGTGACGCATCCAGCGGCGCCGCAGGTCTTCCCGGCCGCCGTTCGCCTCGACCTCCTCCGGGGGGTCCATCGCACGCATCGCATCCCAGATCTCGGCCATGCTCATGACGCCGAGCGCATTGCTCAGCAGCTCGACCTTGCTGCGCTGCCCGGAGGTGATCCGGGCCGGCCCCGACGAGATGAGGGTCAGCGTGATGAAAGGCTCCTCGTCCAGGAGCACGGCCGCCCGGGCGATCTGCCCGCCGAGCGAGTGACCGACCAGATGGACCGGGCCGCCGACCGCCTCGGCCTGCGCGAGCACATCCAGAGCCAGCTCGCTCTGTGCGTAGGCATCCTGTGATTCGGGGCCTTCGCTCTCGTACTGGCCGCGGCCGTCGACGGCGACGCACCGGTACCCCTCGGTCGCCAGCGGCTCCAGCATGGCGATGAAGTCCTCTTTGCTCCCCGTATAGCCCGGCAGGAGCATCGCCGTGCCCTTGACCGGCTCGGCCGGCTCGGCATCCAGCACGGCGAACGCTCCGCGCGAGGTCTCGAGCATCCGGGAACGGGCGCAGGCGGGGGGCACGAAGGTGGGCGGCCGACTCATGCGAGGAGGTTACCGATGACGAGGCGAGGGCCCGTACCCCAGGGGTACGGGCCCTCGTCGCTCGGGTGAGCCGGTGACCGGCTCAGGCCTCCGGCTGCGTCACGGCCTTCGCACGCGTGCGCCGGCGGCGCGGCTTCGCGGGCTCCTCCGCGACGGCCTCGGCCGGAGCGGCAGTCAGGGGCGCGGCCTCGGCCTGGACGGCCACAGCGGCGGTCTTGGCGACGGAACGCGTGCGCCGGCGGCGCGGCTTCGCGGGCTCCTCCGCGACGGCCTCGACAACCTCGACGGCCTCGATGGTGGCGGTCGCCGCGGCGGCACCCGTACGGGTGCGCCGACGGCGGCGCGGGGCTTCGGACGCCTCCCCGGTGGCGTCGGAGCCGACGGGCTCCGTGGCCTCCACCGGCGTGGCCGCCTCGTCCAGGGCGGTGCCGCCCCGCGTGCGGCGCCGCTGACGCGGCGTACGCGTACGGGCCGGACGCTCCGCACTCTCGGTGGCCTTGGTGCGCCCCGCGGAGCGCGACCCGCGGCCGCCCGTCTCACCGAGGTCCTCGAGCTCCTCCGCCTCGAGACCGGCGCGGGTGCGCTCGGCGCGGGGGAGGACGCCCTTGGTGCCGGCGGGGATGCCCAGTTCCTCGAAGAGGTGCTCGGACGTGGAGTACGTCTCGACCGGGTCGTTGAAGTCGAGGTCCAGCGCCTTGTTGATCAGCTGCCAGCGCGGGATGTCGTCCCAGTCGACCAGCGTGACGGCCGTGCCGGACGCACCCGCGCGGCCGGTACGGCCCACGCGGTGGAGGTAGGTCTTCTCGTCCTCCGGCGTCTGGTAGTTGATCACGTGCGTGACGCCCTCGACGTCGATGCCGCGAGCGGCGACGTCGGTGCACACCAGGACGTCGACCTTGCCGTTGCGGAACGCACGGAGCGCCTGCTCGCGCGCACCCTGGCCCAGGTCGCCGTGGACGGCGCCGGACGCGAAGCCACGCCGGGCGAGCTGCTCCGCGATGTCCGCGGCCGTCCGCTTCGTACGGCAGAAGATCATCGCAAGGCCGCGGCCCTCGGCCTGCAGCATGCGTGCGACCATCTCCGGCTTGTCCATGGAGTGGGCGCGGTAGACGCGCTGTGTGATGTTCGCGACCGTCGCGCCCTCGTCGTCCGGCGCGGTCGCGCGGATATGCGTGGGCTGCGACATGTAGCGGCGGGCGAGGCCGATGACCGCGCCCGGCATGGTCGCCGAGAACAGCATGGTCTGGCGCTTGGCCGGCAGCAGCTGGATGATCTTCTCGACGTCGGGCAGGAAGCCGAGGTCGAGCATCTCGTCGGCCTCGTCGAGGACGAGCGCCCTCACGTGCGACAGGTTCAGCTTCTTCTGGCCGGCCAGGTCGAGAAGGCGCCCGGGCGTGCCGACGACGACGTCGACGCCCTTCTTCAGGGCCTCGACCTGCGGTTCGTACGCACGGCCGCCGTAGATCGCGAGAACGCGGACGTTCCGCACCTTGCCGGCGGTCAGCAGGTCGTTGGTGACCTGCTGGCACAGCTCGCGGGTGGGGACGACCACGAGTGCCTGCGGAGTGTCGGTCAGCTGCTCGGGCTTCGCCCGGCCCGCCTCGACGTCCACGGGAACCGTGACGCGCTCGAGAAGCGGAAGGCCGAAACCGAGGGTCTTGCCCGTGCCGGTCTTGGCCTGTCCGATGACGTCCGTGCCGGAAAGCGCGACGGGGAGGGTCATCTCCTGGATGGGGAAGGGGGACGTGATGCCGACGGCCTCCAGGGCCTCGGCGGTCTCGGGAAGAATCCCGAGCTCTCGGAAAGTCTTGGGCTGCGTAGTCAGGGTGTTGCCTCTTCTGTGAGACGCGGCGCGAGGCGAACGCTGGGGGTCCTACCGCACCTGGGGTACTGGTGGCCGGCCGTGGATTGGCCGGAAGGCGCGGGACCACTGCCGTCGCTCGAGCGCTCGTGCCGCTGAGGGCCCCTCGTGTGGCGAAGTGCGCACAGAGGGCTGTCGGGTCGGAGCCGATCGGGCCACCGACCGGGCATCCTCATTCATTTGGCCCGCCGAAATATTTGGCAGGCTCAATACCACTGTACCCCGGAATCGCGCATGTGTGTTGGGCGAATTCCCAGGAGGCATGTCGTGGCAGGTGCTGACCAGGCCCTTCGGCGGCCCCGGCGGCGGGCTATTGTGCGCTGCATGGAGACGCCTGACAACGCCACCGCTGCGGTGACCGACACCAACGAAGAACTGACCGGGATCGCCGCCCAGGACTGGGCCGCGGCCTCCGCCGACCCCCAGTACCGCGCCGCGGTCGTGGACCTGCTGGGCGCGCTCGCGTACGGCGAACTGGCGGCCTTCGAGCGGCTCGCCGAGGACGCGAAGCTGGCGCCGACACTGGCGGACAAGGCGGAGCTGGCGAAGATGGCCTCCGCCGAGTTCCACCACTTCGAGCAGCTGCGGGACCGGCTGGCCGCGATCGAGGCGGAGCCGACCGCTGCCATGGAACCGTTCGCCGCCGCACTCGACGAGTTCCATCGCCAGACGGCACCGTCGGACTGGCTGGAGGGCCTGGTCAAGGCATACGTCGGCGACTCGATCGCCAGTGACTTCTACCGTGAGGTCGCGGTACGGCTGGATTCGGACACCCGCAAGCTGGTGCTGTCCGTGCTCGACGACACCGGGCACGGCAATTTCGCGGTCGAGAAGGTGCGCGCCGCCATCGAGGCGGACCCGCGGGTCGGCGGCCGGCTCGCGCTGTGGGCGCGCAGGCTGATGGGCGAGGCGCTGTCGCAGGCGCAGCGGGTCGTCGCGGAGCGGGATGCGCTGTCGACGATGCTGGTGGGCGGGGTCGCGGACGGGTTCGACCTGGCTGCGGTCGGCGAGATGTTCACCCGTATCACCAAGGCGCACACCAAGCGGATGGCGGCGCTGGGACTGGCGGCCTGATTCAGGCCCTCCGGCGAAGCCGGGCGTTGCCCGGGGCCCGCGTCAGGCGGCGGCTGATCGCCGCAGCCGGCGGGCCGCCGGGCGGATCAGCAGCGAAAGCGTCACGGCCCCGACGAGCAGGGCACCCAGCAGCGTCCCGAGAAGATGGCCGGGCCCGAGCGCCGAGTGCGTCAGATAGGCCCCGAAAAGGGCACCGAGCATCCCCGTCGTGTACACCGTACGGGGCGCCGGAAGCCGGTCGGAGAACCGTCGTACGGCCGCCCAGGAGAGAACGATTCCGAGCAGGGCGGAGCCGAGAGCTTCCAGGATCACCACGGATCACCTCACGTGCGCGCCGGCCGGGCAAATCGGGTCGTAGCCCGTCCTACCCGAACCCACCACGGCGCAACCCTCCCCGCAACTCGGCGACCGGGAGCCAGGCCGTGCCCTCCGGCACAGTGAGTCCTGATGCAGGCGGGAGAGGTCGGGCACGAGGCCGGACGAACGGAGAGGTCGCGACGGGCGCGGGGCGGGAGAGCCCGGATACGCGAAGTCCCGGAGAGGTCCGGAGAAGTCCCGGATACGTGAAGGGCCCGGCGGTCGATCCCGCCGGGCCCTTCACGTATGGCTGGGGTCCTAGAGCGCGCCGAACCCGACGCGCCGCGTGGCCGGCTCGCCGATTTCGACGTATGCGACCCGGTCGGCCGGTACGAGCACCTTGCGACCCTTGTCGTCCGTCAGGCTGAGCAGCTGCGCCTTGCCGGCGAGCGCGTCCGCGACGGCCTGCTCGACCTCCTCGGCGGTCTGGCCGCTCTCCAGAACGATCTCCCGGGGCGCGTGCTGCACGCCGATCTTGACCTCCACGGCTATGTCCCTCCGAACGGTCAGCGATGCGCGGTCAGCCGCGCCGTACGCTGCACACATTAGCCCGGTGAGGGGATGCCGCACGGCTCGGCCGCGCACGCCCGCAGCGAACACGCGCCGCGCCTCAGGGGCTCTCGGCCCCGAGCAGCGGGAATCCCGCGATACCCCGCCAGGCCAGCGACGTCAGCAGCTGCACCGCCGTCTCACGCGGAATGGCCGACTCGCTCGAGAGCCAGTACCGCGCCACCACCTGGGAGACCCCGCCCAGCCCCACGGCCAGCAGCATGGATTCCTCTTTGGACAGCGCGGTGTCCTCGGCGATGACGTCCGAAATCGCCTCCGCGCACTGCAGCGACACCCGCTCCACGCGCTCGCGCACCGCCGGCTCGTTCGTCAGATCGGACTCGAAGACCAGACGGAACGCGCCGCCCTCGTCCTCCACGTACGCGAAGTACGCGTCCATCGTCGCCGCGACGCGCTGCTTGTTGTCCGTCGTCGACGCCAGCGCACCGCGCACGGCCTGCAGCAATGACTCGCAGTGCTGGTCCAGCAGTGCGAGGTAGAGCTCGAGCTTCCCCGGGAAGTGCTGGTACAGCACCGGCTTGCTGACGCCTGCCCGCTCCGCGATGTCGTCCATCGCCGCCGAGTGATAGCCCTGGGCGACGAACACTTCCTGTGCTGCGCCCAGCAGCTGGTTGCGTCGGGCACGGCGTGGCAGGCGGGTCCCTCTCGGGCGCGCCGCCTCTGTCTGCTCGATGGCTGTCACGCCGCCTCCCACGTTCGATGTCACATGCACAGTGTCCCGTGCCGCGGTCCGTGCGCCGCGTCCGCCATCGTACTTTTGGGTAACCATGGTGTGCGCGGTGCGAGCGCAGAATTTCACGTACCGGACGCCCGCGGTAGCCGAAGGCCCATGTAAACCGAACGAATCAGCGGTAGTCGTCCTCGTCGATGGTGACCACCCGGGCCTGTTCCACGGTATCCGCCTCGTTCGCGGCGCCCGTATTGATACGGGTCAGACGGTCGTCCCTCCGCTGCTGCAGCTCCGTGTGCTGCTCCGCGGCGTCGGCCTCGGGGACCTCCTGGTCCAGTTCCTCGAGTTCGGCGAGCTCGTCGCGAGCGTTTGCTCGGCCCTGATCGTCTTCTGCGAAGGTTTCCGGGTCCGTCGGATCGACAGCCATCTGGATCCCTCTCCTGTGCGATTCGGTGCAGCAGGGGCCGGGGCGGGTGCCCTTGTACTACGAGCCTAGGAGTTTCGCCTCCCCGGCGCTATGCGGTGAGCTGTGCCGATTCGGTGCCGATCGGTGTGCCGGGGAAAGCGCTGCGCTTGTGTGGTGTGTGACGGCGAACACAGGTTTCGCGGCGTGATCGTCTCGTAACATTGCCCCCATGTCTTCGACCGAGCTGCCGGAAACCCGTGCCGCCGGACCGGCTCCGCGGGTCCGCGCCGTACGGGTCGCGGCTGGTGAGGAGTTGCGTTCGGTCGCGCTGTCCGGACTGACGCTCACCGTGCGTGCCAGGCCCCCGGCCCGCACGGGACTGCCGTCCGCGCTGTACGTCCACGGTCTCGGCGGCTCCTCGCTGAACTGGTCCGCGCTGATGCGACTGCTCGAGGACCGGGTGGACGGTGAGGCCGTCGACCTGCCCGGCTTCGGGGACTCCCCGCCGCCGGACGACGGCAACTACTCGATCAGGGGACATGCCCGGGCGGTGATCCGGCTGCTCGACGCCGGCGGTCGCGGCCCCGTGCATCTGATCGGGAACTCCCTGGGCGGCGCCGTCTGTACGCGCGTCGCCGCCATACGCCCCGACCTCGTCCGTACCCTCACGCTGGTCTCGCCGGCCCTGCCGGAGCTCCGTGCACAGCGCTCGGCATGGCCCACCGCACTGCTCGCGGTGCCCGGGGCCGCGCGGCTGTTCACCCGGCTGACGAGGGACTGGACGGCGGAGATGCGTGTCCGCGGGGTGCTGGCACTCTGTTACGGCGACCCGGGCCGGGTGTCGGACGAGGGCCTTCGCGACGCCGTCGAGGAGATGGAACGCAGACTGGAACTGCCCTACTTCTGGGACGTCATGGCGCGTACCTCCCGCGGCATCGTCGACGCCTATACGCTCGGCGGACAGCACGGGCTGTGGCGGCTGGCCGAGCGGGTGCTCGCGCCGACGCTGCTCGTGTACGGCGGCAAGGACCAGCTCGTCTCGTACCGGATGGCGCGCAAGGCGGCCGCGGCGTTCCGCGACGCACGTCTGCTGACGCTTCCGGACGCCGGGCACGTCGCCATGATGGAGTATCCGGACGCGGTCGCCCAGGCCGTCAGGGAACTTGTCGACGACAGCGGTAGGAGCTGATCCGGGGCGTGGGACGACACAGCCGCAAGGGCCCCGCACCCAAGGCCACCGACGGCAGGGCGGCGGGCGCGACGGGCGCGTCGCCGGCCGCCACGACGCCCACGGGCACGGGCCGCCGCCGGCGGTCCGCCGCCACCGAGCCCGAGCAGCACCAGGGGGCCGCGGGATACGCCACTCCGGCGCACGGGACACCCGCGTACGGCACCCCCGCCCACGGTGTGCCCCAGGTGCGCGGCGGGCACCCCGAGCAGCGTGAGCCCGGCGGTGCCTGGGGCGACCCGCAGGGCGGTGCCAGATACGGGGACTGGCAGGGCGTCCCCCGTGGAAGGACCGCCTCCACCACGGGCCAGCACCCGGTCGTGACCCCGCCGCAGTCCCCGCGCCAGGGTCCCCCGGTGGGCGCCGGCGCCCGGATCCCCGGCCCGCGGCGGGAGTTCGTCGCCGCCTTCGACGAGACCGGGCCCCAGGAATGGGCACCGGGGTCCGAGGCCACCCGGAGCGGCCTCCGCTCACCGGCCACGGGAGCGGAGCGGTCCGCGGCAGGCCAGGCATCGCCGGAGGGGTCGCTCGACGCCGAGGCCCCGGCCAGGCCCCCCAAGGGCCGCACCGTCACCGGGATCGCCGCCGCGGCCGTCGCCACGGTCCTCGCGGTCGTCGTCGCGGGGCAGGTCACGGACGCCGGAGACGATGCGAGCGGTTCCCGGGCCACCGGCGAGGCGGACCGGGGCACGGAAGACGGCTCCGCCTCCCGCTCGGACAACCGGGCCATCCCGCAGGGACCGGCCGTGCAGCGCCCGCCGGCCGCGCCGCCCACCTACGCCCAGCTGATGGCCAGACAGTTCCCGCTCGACCCCGAGCTGGCCGGCCCCGGGACCTTCGCAGCGGTGCCGGGTCTCGACAAGGCTCCGGGCAAGGGCAAGACGGTGCGCTACCGCATCGACGTCGAGAAGGGGCTGGGCCTGGACGGCAAGCTCTTCGCCCAGGCGGTCCAGCAGACCCTCAACGACGACCGGAGCTGGGCGCACGACGGTGCCATGACCTTCGAGCGGATCTCCTCGGGGGAGCCGCAGTTCGTGATCACCCTGGCCAGTCCGAAAACGACCGCGATCTGGTGCGCCAAGTCGGATCTGGACACCGCCGTCGACAACGTCTCGTGCAACTCGGCGTCCACCGATCGCGTGATGATCAACGCGTACCGCTGGGCCCAGGGTGCGGAGTCGTACGGCCCCAAGGCGATGCTCACGTATCGCCAGATGCTGATCAACCACGAGGTCGGCCACCGGCTCGGGTACGGCCATGTGAACTGCCGAACGCCGGGCGCTCTCGCTCCCGTGATGCAGCAGCAGACCAAGTCCCTCGACATCGACGGGATCAAGTGCCGTCCCAACCCCTGGGTGCACCCCGACGACTGACGAGGTGTGACGGGCCGGAGCCGTAGCGCGATCGAACGCCACGGGGCCTGGAAAGTTACGTGCATTCACCCCTTCCGGTGGCGCGACGGACAACCGTCCATCGCGCCACCTTCGTATCCGCATAACGTCGTCCCGCCGCGAGCCGCCGGACCTACGGTGGCCGCCCACAAGGGAGATCGGGGGTGCGTTCGTGCGGATCGGACTGCTTACGGATGGTGGTTATCCGTATGCGACGGGTGATTCCAGGCTGTGGTGCGACCGCCTCGTGCGCGGGCTCGCACAGCACGACTTCGACGTCTACGCCCTCAGCCGCAGCGCCCAGCAGGAGGACCAGGGCTGGATCGCGCTGCCGCCCCACGTGCAGCGGGTGCACACGGCGCCGCTCTGGGCGCCCGAGGACGACGGCCGCAGCCACGCCCGGCGCGAGCGGAAGCGGTTCGCCGGGCACTTCAGGGACCTGGCGGCGGCGGTGTGCGGCAGCGACGAGGGCCGGTTCGCCGACGGGCTGTACGGACTTGCCGAGCTGGCCAGGGAGCACGGAGGGCTGTACGCCGCCCTGCGCTCCGAACTGGCCGTGCGCATCCTGGAATCCACTTGCCGTGCGCCCGGCGCCCGCAGGGCACTCCACGCGGCGACCGTGCCCGACTACCTCGCGTTCACCGACGAGCTGGAGCGGGCGCTGAGACCGCTGTCCCTCGACTGGTACGGGAACGACTCGCTCGGCGCGGTCGACCTCTGCCATGCGACGTCCGGTGGCTCCGCGGCGCTGCCCGGGCTTCTGGCCAAACGCTTCTTCGGAGTCCCGCTGCTGGTCACGGAGTACGGCGTCCAGCTGAGGGCGCACTACCTCGCGGCGTCCGAGGAGGCGGGCGCCGCCAGCCCGCCCGTACGTGCCCTGCTGGCGGCCTTCCACGGGCTGCTGGCCGCCGAGGTGTACCGGCAGGCCGCGACCATCACGCCCGGCAACACCCACGCCCGGCGCTGGCAGGAGCGGTGCGGCGCCGACCCCTCCCGGCTGCGCACGGTCTACCCCGGGATGGAAGCAGGGCGCTTCAACGAAGTGGGGGAGGGAGAGTTCGACGGCGATCCACACACCCTCGTCTGGGTGGGAAGGATCGAACCCGCCAAGGACCTGATCGCCCTGCTGCACGCTTTCGCCGAGGTGCGCAAGGAGGAGACGGACGCCCGGCTGCGGATCATCGGTGCGCCAGCGCAGGGCCCGGAGGCCACCACCTATCTCGCGCACTGCCGGGGGCTGGCCGCACAGCTCTTCCCCGACGAGGCCGTGGACGCACATGCGGTCGGGGACAACCCCGTCTCCTTCGAGGAGATCGGCGGCCCCGAGGCACCGGAGCTCGCCGACGCCTACGCCGCCGGAGCGGTGATCGTCCTGTCGAGTGTCGTCGAGGGCTTCCCGATCAGCCTCGTCGAAGCAATGTTCTGCGGGCGGGCGACCGTCTCCACGGATGTCGGTGCGGTCGTCGAAGTCATCGGCGGTACCGGTCTCGTGGTGCCCCCGCGCAACCCGCGCGCGCTGGCCGATGCCTGTCTTGCGCTGCTGCGCGACCCGGAGCGCCGTGAGCGGCTCGGCGCGGCGGCGCGGGCGAGGGCACTCGAACTCTTCACCGTCGAGCAGAATCTGGCGGCATTTCGCGGCATTTACCTGGAGCTTCTTTCCCACAGCTCGCCGTCCCGCGACACCGACGCCGATCCCCATCCGTTCGCCACCCCCGCGGAGGCCCACGTCCCCGGTCACTGGACCGGCTCCCGCGCCCGTCCCGCCTGGGCGGACGCGGCCCTGGCCGGCACGGCCACCCCAGGAGCTCCCGATGCCTGACACCACATCCGAAAGACCCGCCGCGGTGACCGCCACGCCCGACTCCCGGGAGGAACAGCCGGATCCGGCACAGGGAGGGGCGGCGGCCGCGAGGAAGCCGGCCGCGACCCGCAGACCGGCGACGGTCCGGCGGGGGCCCGCGGATCCCGTCAAGGCGCTCATGCACCGGCACCGCGACCTGTGCGAACGGGCCGTCGATCCCCTGGAGATCGCCGCCGGACTGGAGGCGCACGGGGTGACCGACCGGACCGCCGCGCGATTCCGGCACCGTGACGTGTTCTCGCTCGCCGAGGAGATGTACGCGCGGGTGCCGCGCGGGGAAACGGGTCCCCGACCCGCCGCGGAGGACGAGCCCCTGACGGGCACCGGCGTACGGGGGCTGCCCGTCGCCTCCGCCCTTCCCGCGCTTCTGCCGGGCGCCGTCGCGGTCGTCGCGGCCGTTGCGCTTCACTTCACGACGGGCGGATTACGACTCGGCGCAGCGGCGGCCGGTGCCCTGGGGCTCGCCGTTGCGCTCGTGTACGGGCTCCGGCACGGGCCCCTGCGGGTGGTGGGACGCACGGTGCCCGGTGGCCGTCTGTGCGTGTGCTGGCTCCTCGCGTACGCCGTGGCCGGCGGCGGCCCGGTGGCGCGTCTCGCCGACGCCGGTCCGAAGGGGTCCGTGGCGCAGGCAGGGGCCGGGTTCTGGTCGCTCGAGCCAGGACCGCTGGTGGGCCTCGCCCTCGCCGTCGTCCCCGCCGCATTGGCCGCCCGGATGTTCGCCGTACGGGCACGGCGCAGGCTCGGCGGCAGCCGTGGCCTCGAGGAATTCGCCGCAGGGGTACGACCCCTCCTGCTGTCGTCCGTCGCGCTGTACGCCGCAGCCCTCACCGCCCTCCTGGTGGTCACCGGTCTGGTGCTGCCCGTCGATCCCGTGCCCGCTGTCGCTCTCGGCATCCTGCTGTTCCTCGCACGGCTGCTCACCGTCCACGGGTTCGCCCGGTCCGCCGCATGCGGCCTGGCCGCCGCTGCCGTCGTCGAAGCACTCGCCCTGGCCACCGTCCTCGTCGGCCGCCTCCCCGGCTGGGCCTTCCTGGCCGGGCCCACCGAGGCCGTCGTCACGCTCTGGGGGCCCGGAGCCGTGGCGGCCCTCGCCTGCGGAGCCGCCGCGCTCGGCCTGCTGGTCCGCGCGACCGCCGCCCTCTCGCGGGCGTCGGCCCACACCCCATGACCCCCCACATGCCCCCCACGCGCTCCCGCGGAGCCGACGCCGCGGGCGTATCGGAACGACACATCGAGCAACACCCTGAGGAGACGCACGACATGACCCCGTACCACCCAGCACCGGCCGCGTCCGGTTCGGCCCGTCGGCGCCGAGGAGCCGCGCTGTGAGAGTGCTGCTGCTCGGAGCAAATGGATTCCTCGGCCGCTTCGTCGCCGACCGGCTGCTGGCCGACCCGGCCGTGCACCTCACCGCCCTGGGACGGGGCGACGACGCGGACGTACGGTTCGACCTCGCGGGCGGCAGCCCGGGGGCGCTCACCCGTTTCCTGGACGCCGTCCATCCCGGTGTGGTGATCAACTGTGCCGGGGCGACCCGCGGTGGCGCGCGTGACCTCACCCGCCACAACACCGTCGCCGTCGCCACCGTCTGCGAGGCCCTGCGCCGCAGCGGCTGCGGCGCACGCCTCGTCCAGCTCGGCTGCGCCTCCGAGTACGGGCCCTCGCAGCCCGGCTCGTCCACGGCGGAGGACGCGGTGCCGCGCCCGGGCGGCCCCTACGGGGTGTCCAAGCTCGCCGCGACGGAGCTGGTGCTCGGCTCCGGACTGGACGCGGTCGTGCTCCGTGTCTTCTCGCCCGTCGGGCCGGGGACTCCCGCAGGATCCCCCCTCGGGAGGCTTGCGGAGGCCATGCGCCGCGCCATGCAGGGCGGCGACGGCGAGCTGAAACTCAGCGGCCTCGGGGTGCAGCGCGACTTCGTCGACGTACGCGATGTGGCGCGCGCCGTGCATGCCGCGTCCCTCTCCGCGGCCCAGGGCGTGGTCAACATCGGCACCGGCCGGGCCGTACGGCTGCGCGACGCCGCCGCCGTGCTCGCCAGGGTCGCCGGATACGCGGGCGCACTCCATGAGCTCGATGCGTCGCCCATCCGCCCCGGCCATGCCTCCATCGGTGCCCCCCGTGGTCCCGAGTCCCTCACCGAACAGCTGGGCGCCACCCCGTTCCCGTATCCCGACGGATGCGGCAGTTGGCAGCAGGCGGACGTCCGCACGGCCCGGGACCGGCTGGGCTGGCGGCCACGGATCAACCTGGAGGAGTCCCTCGCGGACATCTGGATGGAGGCGGCATGCCGCATCTGACCCCCATAGACCCCCGGCTGCCGGCCGGCGGCCCCGCGCAGGCGCCCCCGGACGAGACCTGGGGGGCGCTGGGCCTCGGTGTCCCGGGCTACGCCCACCCGCTTCTCGCCCCGGTCGAATGGGCCGAGCTGACCCGTCCCGGCACCCCACTGCACTGGGCCGTGCTCAATGTCGCGAACGGAGGCCCCGGCACCCGGCCGGACCCCCACTGTCTGGAGGCAGCGGGCAGGCTCACCAATGCGGGTGTCCGGGTGCTCGGCCATCTCGACCTGGCCCACGGCACCCGCCCGTTCGCCGACGTCGTCTCCGACGCCCACCACTACCTCGAGTGGTACCGGGTCGGGGGCTTCTACCTGGACCGCTGCCCGGCCGGTCGCGCGGACCTGCCCGCCGTACGGCGCACCACGGCCACGCTGGAGACGGTCCTGGACGGCGGGCATCTGGTCCTGGGCCACGGCATCCACCCGTATCCGGGTTACGCGGAGGCGGCCGACCAGCTGGTCACATTCTCCGGTGTCTGGACCGACTACCGCTGGTCGCAGGTCGCGGAGTGGACCGCGAACCATCCGCCCGAGCGATTCGTGCACTTTGTGCATGGCGTGCCGCGGACACATCTGGAAGAGGCGATGCGGATCGCCCGGTGGCAGGGGGCGGGCACGGTCTTCTTCACCGACCGCACGGAACACAGTGGGGCATTTGACGCCTTGCCCGGCTACTGGGACGAAATTGTCTCGCGGATTGGACGAGGTGTCTCGGAATGAGGAGGCGCGTGGCAGTGTTACAGCGAGAACAACCGTACTGACGTCATGATCACCAGCTGTATTGATGAGGTCTCCGTGTCGCTGCCACCGCTGGTCGAGCCGGCTGCCGAGCTCACCGTAGACGAGGTCCGCAGGTACTCCCGCCACCTGATCATCCCGGATGTCGGGATGGACGGGCAGAAGCGGCTGAAGAACGCCAAGGTGCTCTGTGTGGGCGCCGGTGGCCTCGGCTCGCCGGCCCTGATGTACCTGGCCGCGGCCGGTGTCGGCACGCTCGGCATCGTGGAGTTCGACGAGGTCGACGAGTCGAACCTGCAGCGCCAGATCATCCACAGCCAGGCGGACATCGGCCGTTCCAAGGCCGAGTCGGCGCGTGACAGCGTCAAGGGCATCAACCCGTACGTGAACGTGGTCCTTCACGAGGAGCGGCTCGAGGCCGAGAACGTGATGGACATCTTCAGCCAGTACGACCTGATCGTCGACGGCACGGACAACTTCGCGACCCGCTACCTGGTGAACGACGCGTGCGTGCTGCTCAACAAGCCGTACGTGTGGGGTTCGATCTACCGGTTCGACGGTCAGGCCTCCGTCTTCTGGTCCGAGCACGGTCCCTGCTACCGCTGCCTCTACCCGGAGCCCCCGCCGCCGGGCATGGTTCCCTCCTGCGCGGAGGGCGGTGTGCTGGGCGTGCTCTGCGCGTCCATCGGCTCCATCCAGGTCAACGAGGCCATCAAGCTGCTCGCCGGCATCGGCGAGCCGCTGGTCGGCCGGCTGATGATCTACGACGCCCTGGAGATGCAGTACCGCCAGGTCAAGGTCCGCAAGGACCCGAACTGCGCGGTCTGCGGCGAGAATCCGACCGTCACGGAACTCATCGACTACGAGGCCTTCTGCGGCGTCGTGTCCGAGGAGGCCCAGGAGGCGGCGCTCGGCTCGACGATCACTCCCAAGCAGCTCAAGGAGTGGATCGACGACGGCGAGAACATCGACATCATCGATGTCCGCGAGCCGAACGAGTACGAGATCGTCGCTATCCCCGGTGCTCGGCTGATCCCGAAGAACGAGTTCCTGATGGGCAATGCCCTGCAGGACCTGCCGCAGGACAAGAAGATCGTCCTGCACTGCAAGACGGGGGTCCGCAGCGCGGAGGTCCTCGCCGTGCTCAAGTCCGCGGGCTTCGCGGACGCCGTGCACGTCGGCGGCGGCGTGATCGGCTGGGTCAACCAGATCGAGCCGGAGAAGCCGATCTACTGATCACCCCTTCTGCTGACCAGCGGAACAGAAGAAGCCCATGGCTCCGACCAGCTCGGATGTCATGGGCTTCTGTCGTTGTTGCCTGACGTTCAGTGGCCCCGCACGGCCCGGGGACGGCCCGACCATCGTGCCCGGACCTGGTGTCAGGGGAACAGCTCCGCAGATCGGGGTTGGCGTGCCGTACAGCGGAGCCCAACGGGCCCAGGACTGCCCGGATCGTCCCGAGTTCTCAAGGCACCTGCTGATGCGGCCGAGTCGCGTCGACGGATCGCGACAGGGCGGTCACAGGGGTCCAAGATCGCTTGACCTTGCCCCAGGGGGAACGACAACAGTGTCTCCATTGATCACTGAGCGGGCGGTGTGCGCTCGCCGGCCAGGCCGGACGAAGAGGGGGAATTCGCGTGACGGCGACCTGCGTCATTCTCGACATCGGCGGCGTGCTGGAGATCACGCCGGAGACGGGGTGGGTGCAACGGTGGGAAGAGCGGCTGGAGCTGCCGCCGGGCACTGTGCATGAGCGGATGCGCGACGTGTGGCAGGCCGGGAGCGTCGGGAGCATCAGCGAACGAGAGGTGCACGAACAAGTGGCAGCACGCCTGGGGCTCGACGCGCCTCAGGTCGAAGCCTTCATGACTGATCTCTGGACGGAATACCTGGGGACGCCGAACGAGGAACTCATCGCCTATGTTCGAGGGCTCCGAGGAAACTGCAGGCTGGGCATCCTGAGCAACAGTTTCGTCGGTGCCCGGGAGAAGGAGAAGGCGCTGTATCACTTCGACGAACTGGTCGAGCAGATCGTCTACTCGCACGAGATCGGCATCGAGAAGCCAGACCCACGTGCCTTCGAGGCCTCATGCGCCGGCCTGGAGGTGGAGCCGGAGAGCTGTCTCTTCATCGACGACTTCGCCGTCAACATCGAGGCCGCCCAGGCGGCGGGCATGCAGGCGCATCTGTTCGAGGACAATGCCGGAACGATCACCCGCATCGCTGCTCATCTGGACTCGGGTCCCCGGGTTGCAGGGCATTTCCTGCTCGGATGACGTCGGCCTGACCGGCCTTCAACAGTTGCCGACTCGGTGGTCAGGCCGATCGCCGCGTACAGCTCGACCTTCGACATCTGCGGCAGGACCAGCACCTTGCACCAGGAGCATCCCGATGCTGCCCTGGAAGAACCACAGTGCTGTCGAAGCTCGGGTTCTGGCTCAACTTCTGTGGTGGTGCACGCCGAGTGACAACTGTGGAAGCTGCCCGGAGACGAGTGTGCAGAACAGGATCTGATCAGGGACGGGTCAGCCCGCGTCCGGCGTGAACGTCACCTCTGCTGTATCGACGGTCTTTGCGCAGCGCCCGGGTGCGCCTTGCCACTGCCAGTAGAGGTTGGTGTGCGCGATCACCTGGTTCGGGGCCGGCGCGCCGTACTTGCCGAGGTCCTGCGTCGTATGCGCGTCGCCGACCAGCGTCACGTCGTACCCGCGGACGAAGGCCCCGTGAAGAGTCGAGCGGATGCAACCGTCGCTCTGGGCACCCGTCACGACGAGCCGGCCCACCCCGCGCTCGGCGAGCAGCGCCTCCAACGCAGTGCCCTCGAACGAGTCACCGTAGGTCTTGTGGACGAGAGGCTCCGCATCTCGGCGAACCAACTCCGACACGTACTGCCAGGGCTCGCTGTCCCGGGCGAGATCGTCGTCGGAATGCTGCACCCAGACCACGGGCACGTCCTCGGCACGTGCCTTGCCCACCAGCGTGTTGATGTTCGCGATCACGCTGTCACGGTCATGGGCGCCTGCCACCACCTCATTCTGGACGTCGATGACGAGCAGCGCGGTATTGGGCCGATCGGGCAGGGTCGTCAAGGGGAACTCCTGTTGTCGTCACGGATCCTGTGTCGCCCCCACCGTAGGCCGGGCCACCGACAATGGCACGGCCGCACGCGCTGTAGGTCAGCTCACGCCGGCCGGGCTCGCTTCCGGAGAATCCGGAAGCCGGCACGACCGGACATCTGCCAGAACCGAGAACTGGCAGCACCGGGCTTCCTCGCACGCCGGTCTCGGTGACCCGGTGCGTTTCTCCTGAGTTGACCGCCCACGAGTCAGGAGATACCGCCCACGAGTCAGGAGATGAGTGAGCGGCCCGTGGGCGTCAGCCGGAGTTTCCGGGGCGCCGCTGTCTGTTCTCGCTCGATGGCCGGCAGGAGCTCGCCCCGTGTCAGGGGATGGGCCCGCATGTCGGTGAGGTGTCGACGGTGCGCACTCTCGCAGGGTGCAGGAGGAGGACATTGTCGGAGTCGATCATCGTGTCGTTCGCTCGGGGACCGTGCCTGGCCCAGACGGGGCCACCGTAGAAGTCCGTGAGCGCCCGATGGCGCGCCGTCATGTCCCGGAATCCGCGCAACCAGACGAAGCGCTCCGGGTCGTCGAGGTCCCGGAACTGGCCAAGCACGGTCATCCCCACCTCTTCCTGGGGCTCAACGAACTCCCGGTCGAACAGCGCTATGAGCTCGTCGCGCCGGCCCGGACGCAGGGTGTACTGGCGAAGCTCGATCACGGCAGGCAGGCCGACGAGGTTGGTCGGTGGCACAGCACGGCTCCTGTTCGGTGCATCTTCGGGTACGCGATCCCGGCGGGTTCGGTCCGAGCCGGGACGCGGACCGACGGTAGGGGAGCCGTGTGACAGAGGCTGTCAGGGTTTCCGAGGAAAATGCATCCATGTCTGCCAGTCGACTGCTGTCGGTGCTGCTGTTGCTCCAATCCCGTGGCCGCCTGTCCGCACAAACGATCGCCGAGGAGCTGGGGGTGTCGGTGCGGACTGCGTACCGTGACCTGACGCGCCTGCAGGCTGCCGGGGTTCCGGTCTACGCAGAGTCGGGCCGCGGGGGCGGCTACCAACTCCTCGACGGCTACCGCACCCGGCTGACCGGGATGAGTGAGGGCGAGGCGCGGGCACTGTTCTTCGCCGGACTGCCCGGGCCGGCGGCGGACCTGGGGCTCGCGGGCGAGGTGGCTGCAGCCCGGCTGAAGCTGCTGGCCGCGCTGCCCACGGGACTACGTGAAGAGGCGGCGCAGACCGCGGCGGTCTTCCACCTGGACGCTCCCGGCTGGTACCGAGAACCCGAACAGACACCGCATCTCCCCCTTCTCGTCGACGCGGTGCTCAACCGGCGTGCGGTGGACGCACGCTACCGCCGCTGGCGCGCCCCGCAGGAGGTGAACCGCCGCCTGCGCCCCTACGGACTGGTCCTCAAGTCCGGTACCTGGTACCTCGTGGCCGCCACGGAGAAGGGCGTCGCGACATACCGCGTCGCCCAAGTCCTCGACGCGGTACTGAGCGACGAGGTGTTCGACCGGCCGGGCGACTTCGACCTGGGCACGTACTGGACCTCCTACCTCGACGACTTCCAGGCACGCCGCTACACGGGTACAGCCACCATCCGTCTGTCCCCTCGGGGACGCCGGCGCCTGCCCGACAACGTGCCACCGGAGGTGGTGCGGGCGGTCGACTCCACCGCGACCGCCGTCGGCGACGACGGATGGGTCGAGGCGGTCATCCCGACCGAGAGCACCGAACACGCCTGCGGCGAGCTGCTGCGGCTCGGCGTCGACGTCGAGGTCGTCACACCGGCGGAACTGCGCCTGGCCATGGCAGAGACCGTAGGGGTTCTCGCCCGAACCTACGAACTCCACTGACGCCAGAACACCCTGTCGGGCCCATGCCGTCAGTTCTCGGGTTCTGGCTCGCTTTCCGTGAACCGGTCACGGTGGGTCGTGCGACGTAGTTCAAAGGCTGTAATTCCGGTGCGCTTCCGTGGCGAGAAAGTCTCGCGCCGCGGAGGTGACCCGGTCGCGGATGGGCTGCTGGTCCGGATGCTGATCGTTCAGCAGGTCGATTGCTCTCGCCAGGTCAACGATGGGTTGCAGCGCGTCGGGGTAGTCGAGTTCGGCTGCTGCTTCCTGATGGATCAGCTTGGCTCCGTCTATGGGATCGAGCCGGCACGCCACGATCTGGGCGGCCCACCAACGAGCCGCGGTCCATTGCGCCTCGGCAAGATCTTCCGGCGCCAGCGGCAGCAGACCCAGCTCTTCCAGCACAAGGTCGAACAGCTCGCGGGCCTGCGGGTGTTCACCGCGCGCGAGCCCAGCCAGCAGGGGAAGCGAAGGAGCCTCGATGTCGGCCATCAGGGCGTCCAGGCCCAGCTGGACCAGATAGGCGTCCGAGGGGCGCTGCCAGGGTTCCATGGTCAAGTCTGCAGCGGCCATGCGGATCAGGCTGATCGCCACTACTGCGTCCACGCTGTCGCCCCCGTCACCTTTCCGTGGAGGGAAGTCCTGTCAGCGAGAGCCGGGCGGGGGATCAGGTGGCCAGCAATACGCGCTCGCGCAGCAGGCTGAAACCGGCTCGGCCGAACACTGGCGCCGGAGCATCTTGATGCGGTTGCCATGCCCTTCGACGATCCGTGTCGACCGCTGCCTGCACCACGCACACCGCGGGCGGATCGCACGGATCCCAGGGAGATCCACCGGAAGGGGCCGGCCGCGGAGGCCGGGCCCTTCCGCGTCATCCGCAGCTCCTGCCGTCCTCTGGGACCTTGCCGTCCAGCAGATAGGCGTCGACGATCTCCGTCACGCACCCGTTCTGTGGGCTGTAACCACCGTGTCCCTCACCCTTGTTGGTGAGCAGGACGCCTACCCCCTCGCCCAGTTCGTCCGCCATCCGCCGGGCGCCCTCGTACGGCGTCGCCGGGTCGCCGGTCGTGCCGACGACGAGGACCGGGTCCGCCCCCTTCGCGCTCGCGTCCGGTGTCACTCGCTCGCCCGGCACGGGCCATTCGGCACACCACCCGGCGGTGTCCCACGCCAGGAACTCGCCGAACACCGGGGATATCCCGCGGAACTCCGGCAGCAGTGCCCTCGCCTGCGCCGGAGTGGGGCGCTGCTTGTTGTCCGCGCAGGAGATCGCCCGCTGCGAGTGGCTCTGTGTGCTGTAGTGCCCGTTCTTGTCACGGTCGTTGTAGCGATCGGCGAGCGCAAGGAGCTTCGTCCCGCTGCCGCGCTGCCCGGCCTCCTCGAGACCCCGGGTCAGCTCGGGCCAGAGGCTCTTGGAGTAGAGCGACATGGCTATGCCCGTGAGGGCGAGGCTCTGGGTGAGCTCGCGCTCTCCCTCGGCGGGAAGCGGCTGCCGGTCGATGCGCTCCAGCAGGCCGGCTATCCGCTGCGAGCCCGCCTTCGGGTCCTCGCCCCTGCTGGTGAGGTAGTTGTCCAGAGCCCGCTGGAAGCCGGTGGTCTGGTTGCGGGCGTGGCCGACCGCATCGGCCGTCGGGTCGACGACCGCGTCCAGCACGGTGCGTCCCACGTTCCCCGGGAAGAGGTGGGCGTAGGTGCCGCCGAGCTCCGTGCCGTAGGAGATGCCGAAGTAGTTGAGCTTGCGGTCGCCCAGAACATGACGGATGAGGTCCATGTCGCGGGCGGCGTCCGCCGTACCGACGTGGGCGAGGACCTTCCCCGAACGGGCGGCGCAGCCCGCTCCGAAGCTCTCGGCGTCCGCGAAGTACTCTGCCTCCTCGGCGGGGGTGTCGGGGGTGAGGTCGACGCGGGTCGTGGCCTCCTCCTGCTCCTCGTCCCCGCGGCACACCACCCCGGAGCTGTCCGCAACCCCACGGGGATCGAAACTCACCAGGTCGTAGCGGGCGTTGAGCTTCTCGTACTCGTCGGCGAAGCCCGGCAGACCGTCCACCCCCGAGCCCCCGGGGCCGCCGAAGTTGAAGAGCAGGGAGCCGAGGCGCCCGTCCTGGTCCCGCGCCTCACGGCGGATCAGTGCTATGGAGATCGTCGCGCCGTCCGGGTCGTCGTAGTCGAGCGGGGCCCTGATCGCGGCACAGGTCCAGCCGCCGCCCTCACAGGGCTGCCAGTCGGGCCGTTGCTCGGTGAGGGCCCGGGGCAGCCCGTGCGCGGCATCGCCCTCCCGCACCGGGCCGGGCGTCGCCCGGCCCGTGTCGCGGCCGCCGGCCACATCACAGGCCGTCAGTGCCCCGCACACCAGCAGTGCGACAGCCGCAGTGCCCGCCCTCGTCCGCCATGTCATTCCAGGCCCCCGTGAACCATGAGACTGATCCCACTGCTCCGCCATCCTAGGTGGTGTCACCGACAGTGAGGTCGGGCGAAGTGACTGCGCTCCAAAGGACCGCGTCCACCGATGAGTTCGCGCAGCAGTCGGTGATCGGGGAACCGGCTCCCGTTCAGGGGACGACAGCGAACAGAGCCGGGGTGAAGGGGGTGGGTGTGCCGGTTCTCCGGCCGCAGCGGGTCACTGGCACACGGTCCCGGCCGCCGGGACCTTGCCGTCCAGGAGGTACTTGTCCACGGCGGACTGCACACAGGCGCTCCCGCTGCCGTACGCCCCGTGGCCCTCGCCGCGGTAGGTCATCTCGATTCCCACGCCCTTGCCGAGCTCCTCGGCCATGGCCCTGGCGCCCTCGTAGGGCGTCGCAGGGTCTCCGGTGTTGCCGATGACGAGGATGGGGGCCGCTCCGGGCGCGCTCACGTCCGGGTTCTCCCACTGGCCCGGCACCGGCCACTCGCTGCAGCCCATCAGGCCCCAGCCGAGATAGTCGCCGAACACCGGTGAGACCTTGCGGAACTCGGGGAGCGCGGCCTTCGTCTGCTCCATGGAGTACCGCTCCTTGAAGTCGACGCAGTTGATCGCCGCGTTGGCCGCCTGGATGTTGCTGTAGTGGCCCTGCGGGTCGCGTCCGTTCATCGCGTCGGAGAAGGCGAGGAGCAGCGCGCCGTTGCCGCCGTCCGCCTCGTCGAGGCCCTGCTCCAGCAGCGGCCAGAACTCCTTGGAGTAAAGGGTCTGCGCGATGCCGTTCGTCGCCTGGGTCTGGGTCAGTTCGCGGTCGCCCACAGCGGGGATCGGCTTCTTCTCGAGCCGCGCGAGCAGGTCGATGACGAACTGCTCGATCTCCTGCGGGGTGCTGCCCGGCAGCCGGCAGTCGTCACCGCGCGCAACACAGTCCGCGGCGAAGTTGTCGAGTGCCAGCTGGAAGCCCTTGGCCTGGCCGAGCGAGCCCTGTTCCGCGCTGCCCGTGGGGTCGACGACGGCGTCGAAGACGGCCCGGCCGACGTTCTTGGGGAACAGGTGCGCATACACGCCGCCGAGCTCCGTGCCGTAGGAGAACCCCAGGTAGTGGAGCTTGTCGTCACCCAGTACCTGCCGCATCAGATCCATGTCGCGTGCGGCGTTCGTGGTGCCGACGTACGGCAGGTCCTCGCCGGAGTTCTTCTTGCAGCCCGATGCGTACCACTGGAGCCGGTCCTGGTACGCCGCCTCCTCGGCGGGGGTGTCCGGGGTGGCGTCCTGGGCGTAGTACTCGTCGAGCTGTCTGTTGTCGGCGCACTCGACGGGCTCGCTGCGGCCGACGCCACGCGGGTCGAAGCTCACCAGGTCGTAGCGTTCGCGCAGCTTCTCGTAGTCCTTGGCGGAGGCGGGCAGGGCGCTGACCCCGGAGCCGCCGGGACCGCCGAAGTTGAAGATCAGGGAGCCGATCCGCCGGGACTGGTCACGGGCCTTCGCACGGATGAGGGCCAGCTCGAGGGTCTCGCCGTCCGGGTCGGCGTAGTCGCGCGGTACGTCCATGAAGGCGCACTCCCACTTCGTTCCGCCGGGCAGCGGCGAGGGCGCCTGACCACCGCCCTCCGCCTCCGAGGGAGGCGGACACGGTTCCCAGTCCAGCTTCTGGGCGCCGAGGTCGCGGCCCTGTTCCTCCTCACCGCCACCTCCGCTGCCGGAGTCCGAGCAGCCGGCGGTGACCAGCAGCACCGCGGCGGTCGCGGCGGCCAGGGCGGTACCGGCGCGCCGGGCGGCCGAGGAGCCGGCGGAACCGGGGCAGTCGGGAGACGAGGTCGGCATGAGCCCATCGTGCGGCGTTCCGCGGCGGTCCGCCTGTCGGCGGCGGCCCGTGCCGGCACGTCCGCGGCCGGCGCCGGCCCCCTCCCCACGGCAGGGCCGGCCGTCGTCAGAGCGCGCCCTTACGGGTGAGTTGGTTGAAGCACACCCACCCCGGCAGCACCGGCAGCCACAGCGTCATCAGGCGGTAGAGCAGCACGGCGGGGGCCGCGACCTCGGGGGGCAGTCCCACGGCGATCAGACCGAAGGTCAGCGCGCCCTCGACGGCACCCACACCGCCCGGTGTCGGCGCCGCCGACCCCAGGGCGTTGCCCGCGAGGAACACCACGGCGAGGCTGGCGTAGCTGAGCTGCTGGGTGCCGTTGTCGAAGGCCCGGATCGACGCGTCCAGGCACATCACGAACGTACCCGTCAGCAGCAGCATCCCGCCGATGCCCGTGATCAGTTTCATCGGCCGCTGGAGCACGTCCAGCATGCGGGGGACGACGCCGGCGAACAGCGACCGCAGCCGCGTCGAGACGAACTTCCGCAGGAACGGGATCGCGGTCACCACCAGCACCAGCACGGCCACGGTCAGCAGACCCGCGATGACGGTCCTGGACGGTGTGAACGAGGAGGTCTTCTCCGTGCCCGTGAGATAGCCGAAGGCGAGCAGCAGCATGATGTGTGCGCCGAGCCCGAAGAGCTGCGAGGCCCCCACGCTCGCCACGGCGAGCCCGGGGCGGACGCCGGAGCGCTGGAGGAAGCGGGTGTTGAGTGCGACTCCGCCGACGGCGGCCGGGGCGACGATCTTCACGAACGAGCCCGCGATCTGCGCCACGATCGTCCGCAGGAAGGACACCCGCTCCGGTACGAATCCCAGCAGGCTCATCGCGGCCGCGAGATAGCTCAGCGCCGAGAAGAGGACCGCCGCGGCCACCCAGCCCCAGTGCGCCTGGCTGACCACCGTGAGGTCGGTCCTCGTGAGCTGCGACAACAGGAAGTAGGCCGCGATGGCCCCGGCGATCAGACTGAGCAGGGTGCGCGGTCTGATCCGCTCCAGCCTGGCCGGTTCGACGGGTGCCTGCGGCCGGATCCGCAGCACCTCGTGACGGATCTGGGCGAGCAGATCCTCCTCGCGTGCTTCGTCCAGCGCCTCGTCCATGGCCCGCTTCTCGGCCTGCTTCTCGGCGCGCAGCGACTTGCGGGTGGCCTTCCTGCTGCTCCCGTCCTCCTCACCGGCTTCGGCGGCCGCTTCGGCCCTGGTCTGCTTGGCCGCTTCGGCCGCCGCCAGCACCGCCTCGCGCTCACGCTGCGAACGCTCCCGCCCGAGTCGGCGCAGGGTCGCCCGGGTGGAACGGCTCAGGGCGATCGGCTGGAGCAGCGGGAGACAGTCCGCCACCGCATCCGTGCCGAGCACCTCGACGGCCGCGGCCACCGCGCGCTCGGCGCCCACCCGCAGGCCGACGGTGGTCAGCAGCTGGGCGGTGTCCATGCGCAGCACCACATCGCCGGCCGCGATCTCACCGCCGCGCAGGTCCGTCAGCACCACATTGCCGGAACGATCCACCAGAATCGCGTCGCCCGTGAGCCTGCGGTGTGCGATACGCCGCGACTGCAATGCACGCATCTGCACGAACGCGCCTCGCACCAGGTCGTCGGTGATCTCGTCGTCGGGCAGCGAGTCCAGCGAGTGGCCGCCGAGGTGCTCGTACACCAGCATCACCGCGTCCGGGCCGAGCTCGGACGTGGCGATCAGTTTGGGTGCGTTGGCCCCGGCGGCGATCGCGGCGTACGCGAGCAGTGCCTCCTGCTCCAGTGCCTGGCGCAGCGACTGGATGGAGCGACGTGTGGTGATGCCGCGCAGCGTCAGCCGGCGCCACACCCGGTAGAAGTAGCCCTGCGCCTGCTGCTCACGGTCGACGACGGTGACATCGAGCGGGGGACCGTCCTCCAGGGTGACCAGGTAGCGGCGGCCGCGGTCGCCGTTGTCGCCGGCGCTCCCCCCGGCGGCGCCGGCGGGGGAGTCCGGCACGTCCTCGGCCCGCATGGCCGTGACCGGGCGGAAACCGACATGGCGCAGACCCGCGAGCAGGGTCTGCCCCGTGGGCCGTACGTTCGGGGAGCCCACCGCATAGAGCGTGCCGTAGGCGACGGTCCAGCCGATCAGCACGGTGAGGATGATCGAGAACGGGGTGGTGTAGCCCGCGACCAGCATGGCGAAGGCGTCGAGCAGCAGAACGCCCCAGAGCGCCACGCGCCAGCGCGGACGTCGGGCCATGCCGACGGCCGTCATGTAGGCGATGACGGGGGCGAGGTAGCCGTGGACCGGGTCGGTGAGCCCACCGCCCGTCTGCGGCTGGGTCAGCGCGTCCTGGATCTGCCCGGGAGCGGCCTCGGCCACCCAGAGGTCGGTGGCGAGGGTCACACCGTGAGCGAGCACGGCGGCGAGGACGCCGTCCGCGATCCGCAGGCCGTCCCGTTTGATCAGCCGCTCGATGGCGAAGGCGACGGGGACGAGGAGCACGGCGATGCTGGAGACCAGGCCGGCGAGCTTGACCAGCACGTCGGGGGCCTGGCCGGTGCCCTTGGAGATGTCCGATTCCAGGCCGGTCGTGGTGCCGTGGGCGAAGGCGGCGACGCCGAGGACGACGACGATCGCGAGAACGCCGGTCAGCAGCCGCGTCAGATCGGAGGGGCGGTGCACACGGGCGGGCAGCAGAGGCTCGTCGCCCGACACGCGTTCGGCGGCGGTGGCCTCGCCGCGGTCGGCGCCGGGCGGGTGAGCGGCTGTGTGCGGGCCCTCGGCGGGCTCGGGATGACCGGTCCCACGCGTCCTCTGCCCGTCCTGGGGGCCGTCCTGGGGGCCGTCCTGGGCATGTGCGACGGCCGCGTCGGGACCGCCGGCACCCGTGCCGGACGGGTTCAGGGTGCCGGACGGGTCCGGGGCGGTCGTGCGGGGTGCACCGGGCGCGGCCTCGCCGACTGCGTCCTGCCGGGTGGTGTCCGGGGTGCCGGACTCGTCGGGGCCACTCGCCCCGGGCGCGTCCGGCTCGCCACCGGCGTCCTCACCGAGGCCCCGCCGGCGCGTTTCCGGGCGCGGCTCCGAGCCGGAGGTGCTCGCCGCTGCCGCTGGCTGCACGCCCCGCTCCTTCGCCGTGTCGGTCTCTTCTTGATCTCGTATCACCAGTCACCGCCCGCATGATGGTGGCATGTCGCAACGGGTGAGGGGGGCATCAGGGTGCCTGCCCGTTGTCGGAGCCATGGTGCAGGATGGGCCGGATGAGCGATGACGTGCCGGACCGGACGGGCGGCGATGTGCCGGAAGAGCCGGAACTGCCGGAATACGCGGAGCGGGTGCTCGACGCCGCCGAGCGTATCCCGCCCGGTCGCGTCATGACCTACGGAGATGTCGCGGAGTGGCTCGGTGAGGGCGGTCCGCGCCAGGTCGGCCGTGTCATGGCGCTGTTCGGGGGCGGGGTGCCGTGGTGGCGCGTGGTTCGTGCGGACGGGGTACTCCTGCCCGGGCACGAGCCGAGCGCGCTGGAGCACTACCGTGTCGAGGGCACTCCGCTGCGGGAGGCCCCGCGCGGCCATGCGCCCCGCCTCGACATACGGCGGGCGCGCTGGGACGGCGTCGCGGACGCGACGGACACAGGAGCTCACACCTGACAGCTTCCGCCATTCGGCGGTGCGATGACTCGTACAAACCTCGTTCGGAGTACCCGCAGCGGTCCGGGGCGGACTCCCTGCGACGCCGGTGGCACCTGGCGTAGCGTCGACGGAACCGTCTTCGGCACCTCCGCACCCACGCGGCCCGCGCTTGCGCACCGGCCCCGGACCCCTCACCACCAGCACACCCACCAGGACCGGCGATCCACGTGAGTTCCTCCTCCACCACCGGGCGTACACCGCACCGTCGGGTACGGCAGGGGGTCCCCCCACGCCCGCAAGGGCGCGGGGAGCGGACTCCGGGCGCGTACCGACTGGTGCGTACCACGCCGGCCCCGGTGGATCCCCCTCTCCTGGACGCACCCCAGCGCGCGGTGGTTGACCATGCGCGCGGACCGCTGCTGGTTCTGGCGGGCCCGGGCACGGGGAAGACCACGACGCTGGTCGAGGCGGTGGCGGCACGGATCGCCCGGGGCGCCGACCCCGAACGTCTGCTGGTGCTCACCTTCAGCCGCAAGGCCGCGGTCGAGCTGCGTGACCGGATGGCCCGGCGGGTGGGCGGGGCGCGGGCACCACAGGCAACCACCTTCCACTCGTACTGCTACGCGCTGGTCCGCGCCCACCAGGAAGCGGAGCTGTTCGCCGAGCCGCTGCGGCTGCTGTCGGGTCCCGAGCAGGACGTGGCGGTGCGTGAGCTGCTGGCCGGGCAGCCGGACCTGGAGCGCGGCGGCCTGCCCGGGCGGGTCCGCTGGCCCGACGAACTGCGCGCCTGTCTCACCACACGAGGGTTCGCCGACGAGGTGCGCGCGGTGCTCGCCCGCACCCGGGAGCTGGGCCTCGGCCCGGACTCCCTGGCCGCTTTCGCCGCGCGCACGGGCCGGCCCGACTGGGGGGCGGCGGCCGCGTTCCTGGCCGAGTACCTGGACGTGCTCGACATGCAGGGCGTGATCGACTACGCGGAACTGGTCCACCGGGCCGTGCTGCTGGCCCGGAACGTCACCCTTCCCGGCTATGACGCCGTCTTCGTGGACGAGTACCAGGACACCGACCCGGCCCAGGTCCGGCTGCTACGGGAGCTCGCCGGGGGCGGACGCACCCTGCTCGCCTTCGGCGACCCGGACCAGTCGATCTACACGTTCCGGGGCGCGGACGTGAACGGCATCCTCGACTTTCCCGAGGCGTTCCCGCGTACGGACGGCCGCCCGGCGCCGGTCGCGGTGCTCACCACGTCCCGGCGTTCCGGTGCGGCGCTCCTGTCCGCGACCCGGCTGCTCACCCAGCGTATGCCGCTGCCCCGGCTGCCTGCCGACAAGGTCCGTGCCCACCGTGGGCTGACCGCCGTGCGGGAGGGCGGCCGGGTCGAGGTGCACACGTATCCCACGGCCTCCACCGAGGCCGACAACATCGCGGACATCCTCCGCCGCGCGCACCTCGAGGACGGCGTCCCCTGGGACGACATGGCCGTCCTCGTCCGCGCCGGCGCCCGCACCATCCCCGCCACCCGCCGGGCACTCATGGCCGCGGGGGTCCCCGTCGAGACGGACGGCGACGACATCCCCCTGCGCCACGAGACCGCGGTGGCCCCCCTTCTGACGGCCCTGCGCACCGCGGCCGTACCCGGCCCGGCCGTCCGGGAGGCCGAGGAGCCGTCCGCGTCCGGGCCGGCTCCGGCCGCCCCGGGCGGTGACGGTGCTGCGTCGGCCGAGGGCGCAGCAACCGGTACGGGGCCGGGCGGCGAGGGGGCGCGGGGCGAGGGGGGCGACAGCGCACACACGGCACCGGAGCTCCGAACGCAGCAGCCCGGACCGGGAGCGGACGCACCGCAGCAGGACGACCTCGCGGACGCACCCGGCGACGGGGGAACACGACGCGAGGACGGCGACCAGCCGGCAGACGGGTCCGGCACCCGGTCGGCACCGCCCCTCGACCCCGAGACCGCCATCGCCCTCCTCACCTCCCCCCTCGGCGGTATGGACACCGCCGACCTCCGCCGCCTCGGCCGCGCCCTCCGCGACGAGGAGCGGGCCGCGGGCCGTCGCGTACCACCGCCGTCCGACACCCTCATCGCCCGTGCCCTCGCCGAGCCCGAGCGGCTCACCACACATGACCCCTCCTACGCCCGCGGCGCACAGCGCCTCGGCGCACTCCTGCGCAAGGCACGCGAGCTCCTCGACGGCGGCGGCACCGCCGAAGAGGCCCTATGGGAGCTCTGGAACGGCACCTCCTGGCCACAGCGCCTCCAGCGCGCCTCCCTCCGCGGCGGCACCGCGGGCCGCAACGCCGACCGCGACCTCGATGCCGTCTGCGCCCTCTTCGAGACCGCCGCCCGCGCCGAGGAGCGCACCGGCGGCCGCGGCGCACTCAACTTCATCGAGGAACTGGAGGCGCAGGACATCGCCGCCGACACCCTCACCCGGCGCGCCGTCCGCCCCGCGGCCGTGCGGCTCATGACCGCGCACCGTTCCAAGGGCCTCGAATGGGGTCTGGTCGTCGTCGCCGGAGTCCAGGAGGGGCTCTGGCCCGATCTGCGCCGCCGCGGCTCGCTCCTGGAGGCCGACCGCATCGGCCGCGACGGCCTCGCCGAACCGCTCACCCCCGGCGCCCTCCTCGCCGAGGAGCGCCGCCTCTTCTACGTGGCGGCCACCCGTGCCCGCCATCGTCTCGTCGTCACCGCCGTCAAGGCGCCCGCCGACGACGGCGACCAGCCCTCCCGCTTCCTCACCGAACTGGGCACCGAACCGAAGGACATCACCGGCCGCCCCCGCCGTCCCCTCGCCGTCGCCCCGCTCGTCGCCGAACTGCGCGCCACGACCGTCGACCCGGGAGCGTCCGAGGAACTGCGTGATGCGGCGGCCCGGCGTCTTGCCCGCCTCGCCGCCCTCACCGACGACGAGGGCCAGCCGCTGGTCCCGGCGGCACATCCGTACCGCTGGTGGGGCCTGCACGAACCCACCCGCAGCAGCGTGCCGCTCCGTGACCGGGACCATCCGGTCGCGCTCTCGCCCAGTTCGCTCGAGAAGCTGGCCGGCACCTGTGCGCTGCAGTGGTTCCTGGGCCGCGAGGTCAGGGCCGACGCCCCCGCCACCGCCGCCCAGGGTTTCGGCAATGTGGTCCATGTGCTCGCCGACGAGGTCGCATCCGGTCGCACGCCCGCCGATCTCGCCGTCCTGATGGAGCGCCTCGACTCCGTCTGGGACGCCCTCGCCTTCGACGCCCCATGGAAATCCGCGCAGGAGAAGGAGCACGCGCGCACCGCACTCGAACGCTTCCTGCGCTGGCATGTGATGGACCGGGGAGGCCGTACCCCCGCCGCCACCGAGCAGGACTTCGACGTCACCCTTGAGGCGGGCGGGTACCAGGTACGGATCCGCGGCTCCATGGACCGGGTGGAGCTGGACGAGCAGGGCCGTGCCTACGTCGTCGACTTCAAGACCGGGAAGCAGGCTCCCACCAGGGACGAGGTCGCGCACCATCCGCAGCTCGCCGTCTACCAACTCGCGGTCCGCGAGGGCGCGGTGGACGAGGCCTTCGACGGCCGCCGCCCCGAGCCCGGCGGGGCCGAGCTCGTCCAGCTGCGCCAGCCCGCCCCGAAGAAGGAGGGCGGGGACGCCCTGCCGAGGATCCAGGCGCAGCAACCCGTCTCCGGCGAATGGATCGGCGACCTGCTCGCCACCGCGGCCGGACGTGTCCTCGACGAACGGTTCACCCCCACGGCAGGCACCCACTGCGGTCGGTGCGCCTTCCGGGCCTCGTGCAGTGCGCAGCCCGAAGGGCGTCACGTCGTGGAGTGAGGAGCGGGCGGGACTGTCGGCGGGGCCGGTTAGCCTCTCTGGGGTGTCCGCACGTATCACCGACCCCGAGCAGCTCAAGGAGCTCCTCGGCATCCCGTTCACCCCGGAGCAGACGGCCTGCATCACGGCACCGCCTGCCCCGCAGGCCATCGTGGCCGGAGCCGGTTCGGGAAAGACGACGGTGATGGCCGCCCGTGTGGTGTGGCTCGTGGGCACCGGACAGGTCGCCCCGGAGCAGGTCCTCGGCCTGACGTTCACGAACAAGGCGGCCGGTGAGCTCGCCGAGCGCGTCCGTACGGCGCTCGTACGGGCCGGCGTCACCGATCCGGACGTCATCGACCCGGACAACCCCCCGGGCGAACCGCGCATCTCCACCTACCACGCGTTCGCCGGGCAGCTCCTCACCGACCACGGCCTGCGCATCGGCCTGGAGCCCACGTCGCGGCTCCTCGCGGACGCCACCCGCTTCCAGCTCGCCGCCCGTGTGCTGCGCGAGGCCCCCGGGCCGTATCCCGCGCTGACCAAGTCCTTCCCCGCGCTGGTCAGCGATCTGCTCGCGCTGGACGCGGAGCTGGCCGAACACCTTGTGCGTCCCGAGCTGCTCTCCGCCCACGACTCCGAGCTCCTGCGCGCCCTGGAGTCCGCCGAACTCACCAACGCCGACCTGCGCAAGGTCCCCGAGGCCGCAGCCGCCCGGCGTGAGCTGCTGGACCTCGTCGTCCGCTACCGCGCCGCGAAGCAGGCGCGCGATCTCCTGGACTTCGGCGACCAGATCGCACTGTCCGCCGAGCTCGCGCTCACCCGCCCCGAGGTGAGCCGCATCCTGCGCGACGAATTCCGGGTCGTCCTGCTCGACGAGTACCAGGACACCTCCGTTGCCCAGCGGCTGCTGCTCTCGGGCCTGTTCGGCAAGAGGTCTCCCCAGGACGGAGCCCTCGGGGAGGGCACGGGCCATGCAGTGACCGCGGTCGGCGACCCCTGCCAGGCCATCTACGGGTGGCGCGGTGCGTCCGTGGCCAACCTGGACGACTTCCCGGAGCACTTCCCGTTCGCGGACGGCAGCCCCGCCACCCGCTTCTCCCTCAGCGAGAACCGCCGCAGCGGCGGCCGTCTCCTCGATCTCGCGAACGGCCTCGCCGAGCCGCTGAGAGCGATGCACGAAGGAGTCGAGGCCCTGCGGCCCGCGCCCGGCGCCGAGCGTGACGGTTCCGTGCGGATCGCGCTGCTCCCCACCCACGAGGAGGAGATCGAGTGGCTCGCCGACTCGATCGCCCACCTCGTCCGTACGGGCAAGGAGCCGGGCGGGATCGCGGTCCTGTGCCGCACGGCCGGGGACTTCGCCGAGATCCAGGGCGCGCTCGTCGCCCGTGACGTCCCCGTGGAGGTCGTCGGTCTCTCCGGGCTGCTCCACCTGCCGGAGGTCGCCGACCTGGTCGCCGTCTGCGAGGTGCTGCAGGACCCCGGGGCGAACGCCTCGCTCGTACGGCTGCTCACGGGTCCGCGCTGGCGCATCGGCCCCCGCGATCTCGCGCTGCTGGGCCGCCGCGCGCGCATCCTGGTCCATCGCGCGCGGGAGGAGGACGACGGCACGGACCCCGACCGGCGACTGGCCGCCGCGGTCGAAGGCACCGACCCCGCCGAAGTGGTCTCGCTGGCCGACGCTCTCGACACCTTTCTGGAGCCCGGTGGACCGGACGACGGTCTTCCGTTCTCGGCCGAGGCCCGCGTCCGCTTCGCCCGCCTCGCGCAGGAACTGCGCGACCTGCGGCGCTCCCTCGCCGACCCCCTCATGGACATCCTGCACCGGGTCCTCGCCACCACAGGTCTGGAGGTCGAACTCTCCGCCTCCCCGCACGCCCTGGCCGCGCGCCGCCGTGAGACCCTCGCGAACTTCATGGACACCGCGGCATCCTTCGCCTCCCTGGACGGCGAGGCGACCCTGCTCGCCTTCCTGGGCTTCCTGCGCACGGCCGAGCAGTACGAGAAGGGCCTGGACAACGCGCTGCCCGGTGGCGAGAACACGGTGAAGGTCCTCACCGCCCACAAGTCGAAGGGGCTCGAATGGGATGTCGTCGCCGTCCCCGGGCTCGTCGCGGACCAGTTCCCGAGCACCCGCTCCCGTGAATCCTGGACCGCCCAGGCGAAGGTCCTGCCGCATGCGCTGCGCGGCGACGCCGACACGCTTCCGGTCATCACGTCCTGGGACGCGAAAGGCCTCAAGGCGTTCAAGGCGGACATGAAGGACCACCAGCACATCGAGGAACTCCGCCTGGGCTATGTCACCTTCACCCGCCCCCGCTCCCTCCTTCTGGGCTCGTCCCACTGGTGGGGGCCCACCCAGAAGCGCCGCCGGGGCCCGTCCGCGTTCCTGAACGCCCTGTACGACCACTGCGTGGCAGGCTTCGGCGAGATCGAGGCATGGGCCGACGAGCCGGACGAGGACGCGGAGAACCCGGCACTCAGGGAGACTGCGGCGGAGCATGCATGGCCGCTGCCACTCGACCCCACGGCGATGGTCCGCCGCCGTGCCGCCGCGGACACCGTGCTGGCCCACCTCGCCGCTCTCCGGGAGCCCGACCTCAGGGAGTCCGACCTCACGGAGCCCGTTCCCCCCGGCGCAGGGACCGGCCACGGAGCCGCTCCGGCGGCGGCCGAGGAGGACCTGTGGCCGGACGAGCTCACCGAACCCGACGAGGAGCCCTGGCCGGACGAGCTCTGGCCACCCGATGCCCCGGAGCCCGAGCGGGAGGCCGAGCCGGAACCCGAGCCCGAGCCGGAACCCGAGCCCGAGCCCGAGCCGGAATCGGAATCGGAACCCGAGCCCGAGCCGGTGACCGAATCGGGTTCGGCCCCGGATCCCGATCCGGCCGGCCGCCCCCGCCTCCCGGCCCAGCGGCGTGCTCCCGGGCTCCTCACCCCCGAGGACGCCCGCACCGTCGACTCCTGGGACCGCGATCTCGATGCGCTCACCGCCGAGCTCCGTCGCGCCCGCGCGTCCGTGCGCGACGTCCCGGTACCTCCCGCGCTCTCCGCCTCCCAGCTGCTGCGTCTTGCCGCCGACCCCGACGGCTTCGCCCAGGAGCTGGCCCGGCCCATGCCGCGGCCCCCGCAGCGGGCGGCGCGCCGGGGCACCCGGTTCCACGCCTGGGTGGAGTCGAGGTTCGAGGAGCTGCCGCTGCCCATGCTCGGGCCCGACGAGCTGCCCGGCCGTGATCCGGAGGACCCGGACGAGGCGGAGATCGCCGACGAGCGTGACCTCGCTGTGCTCAAGGAGGCGTTCGAGCGGACTCCGTACGCACGCCGTACCCCGTACCGCGTGGAGGTGCCGATCCAGCTCACCTTGGCCGGTCGCGTCATCAGGGGCCGTATCGACGCCGTGTACCGCGACGAGGCCAGCGGCATGTTCGAGATCGTGGACTGGAAGACCAGCCGTACGCGCGACGCCGACCCCCTCCAGCTGGCCGTCTACCGCCTCGCCTGGGCCGAGCAGCACGGGCTCCCGCCGGAATCCGTTGCCGCAGCCTTCCTCTATGTGCGCACGGGGGAGATCGTCCGCCCCGACGGCCTGCCGGACCGGGCCGGCCTCGAGCGCATCCTGCTCGAGGACCCGGTCCACGACCGGGACCCGGCCGGGGGAACCGAGCAGGCCGACGGGGCGGAGCAGGCCCCGGGGCCCGCGAGTGACCGGTCCGGCGAACGCGCCCCCGCGCGCCGGATAGGCTCGGGACCATGAGCGACACCCCGGACAGCGCCGTCCGTACGTACATAGGGCAGCACCGCGCCGCCTTCCTCGACGACCTCGCCGAGTGGCTGCGTATCCCGTCCGTCTCGGCCCAGCCCGAGCACGGCGCGGACGTACGGCGCAGCGCCGAATGGCTGGCGGCGAAACTCAAGGAGACCGGCTTCCCGACCGCCGAGGTCTGGGAGGTCCCCCCGGCTTCGCCGGGGGCAGCCCCGGGTGCTCCGGCCGTCTTCGCCGAGTGGCCGTCGGACGAGGCGGACGCGCCGACCGTGCTCGTCTACGGTCACCACGATGTGCAGCCCGCTGCTCGTGAGGACGGCTGGCACACCGACCCGTTCGAGCCTGTCGTCAAGGACGGCCGGATGTATGCGCGGGGCGCAGCCGACGACAAGGGGCAGGTCTTCTTCCACACCCTGGGCGTACGCGCCCACCTCGCCGCCACGGGCCGCACCACCCCCGCGGTCAATCTGAAGCTGCTCGTCGAGGGCGAGGAGGAGTCCGGTTCGCCCCACTTCCGCGGCCTTGTGGAAGACCGGCAGGACCGCCTCGCCGCCGACGCCGTGATCGTCTCCGACACGGGCATGTGGTCCGAGACCACCCCGACCGTCTGTACCGGAATGCGCGGCGTCGCCGACTGCGAGATCGTGCTGTACGGCCCCGACCAGGACATCCACTCGGGCTCCTTCGGAGGCGCGGTGCCCAACCCGGCCACCGTCGCCGCCCGTGTGGTCGCGGCGCTGCACGACGAGAACGAACGCGTGGCGATCCCCGGCTTCTACGACGGCGTCGCGGAGCTGACCGGCACCGAGCGTGAGCTTCTCGCGGAGCTGCCGTTCGACGAGTCCGAGTGGCTTCGTACGGCCAAGTCGCACGCGACGCTCGGCGAGGCCGGACACTCCACCCTGGAGCGCATCTGGGCCAGGCCGACCGCCGAGGTCAACGGCATCGGCGGCGGCTACCAGGGCCCCGGCGGAAAGACCATCATTCCGTCCTCCGCCCAGCTGAAGCTCTCCTTCCGCCTGGTCGCGGGCCAGGAACCGGACCGTATCGAGAAGGCGGTGGGGGACTGGCTCGCATCCCTGGTCCCCGCCGGAATCCGCCATGAGATCACCTTCGGTGCACCGACCCGTCCGTGTCTGACACCGCTGGACCACCCTGCGCTCCAGTCGGTCGCAAGGTCCATGAGCCGTGCCTTCGACGGCGCGAAGATCCGCTTCACGCGCGAGGGCGGCTCGGGCCCGGCCGCCGATCTTCAGGACGTCCTCGGTGCACCCGTGCTGTTCCTGGGTATCTCCGTACCGTCCGACGGATGGCACGCACCCAACGAGAAGGTCGAGCTGGACCTGCTGCTCAAGGGCGTGGAAGCCACCGCGTATCTATGGGGCGACCTGGCCGTCGCCCTCCGCTGACAGATCACCGCAGACCCGGGGGAGTGGGAAGTACACGTGAGCACCTTCAATCACGTCGCCGACGGGCGTCCGATCAGCCTCACCGCACCGAGCGGCATCGACCGCGCGGCGCATCACCGGCTCGACGAGGCCTGGCTGGCGGCGGCGTGGAGCCACCCGATGACACGGGTGTTCGTGGTCTCCGGCGGACAGGTGCTCATCGACGACACCGCCGACGGCGGGACCGAGCTCGTCATGACCCCGGCCTTCGAAGCGCCCGTCACCGAGACCCACCGCTACTTCCTGGGTACCGACGAGGACGGCGTCAGCTACTTTGCCCTGCAGAAGGACGCCCTGCCCGGGCGCATGGACCAGTCGGCGCGTCCGGCCGGGCTGCGCGAGGCCGGGCTGCTCCTCTCCCCGCGCGACGCGGGCCTGATGGTGCACGCGGTCGCTCTGGAGAACTGGCAGCGGCTCCACCGCTTCTGCTCCCGCTGCGGCGAACGCACGGTCATCGCGGCCGCCGGGCACATCCGGCGCTGCCCGGCCTGCGGCGCCGAACACTATCCGCGCACCGATCCCGCTGTGATCATGCTGGTCACCGACGAGGAGGACCGGGCACTGCTGGGCCGTCAGGTGCACTGGCCGGAGGGGCGCTTCTCGACGCTCGCGGGCTTCGTCGAGCCGGGTGAGTCCATCGAGCAGTCGGTGATCCGAGAGGTGTACGAGGAGGCGGGCGTCACCGTGGGCGAGGTCGAGTACGTCGCCAGCCAGCCCTGGCCCTTCCCCTCCAGTCTGATGCTGGGCTTCATGGCGCGTGCCACCTCGTCGGAGATCCAGGTCGACGGTGAGGAGATCCACGAGGCGCGCTGGTTCTCACGGGAGGACCTGCGGGCCGCCTTCGAGTCGGGTGAGGTGCTGCCTCCCTACGGCATCTCGATCGCCGCCCGCCTCATCGAACTCTGGTATGGCAAGCCTCTGCCCCGTCCGGGTTCGGCGGCCTAGGGTCTTTCGTTTGGATCAGGCTGGATCGGTGTGCCGGGGCACGCGGGCCCGGCAAGATCCGAACGAGAGGCCCTAGCTAGGTGTATTGCCCTGTGAGGTTGGGGACGCGGACAGGGGGTCGTGGCCCGGCCGGAGGGCCGTGCTGCGCGCCGGGCCGGGCTGCCGTCAGCCGGTCACTCCGTGCTCGACGTGCAGAACCACCTTGCCGCGCGGGTGCTCCGTCGCAAGCGCCTCGTAGGCCGCACGTGCCTCGGTGAGTGGCACCACACGGTCCACCACAGGCCTCAGCCTGCCCTCGTCGATCAGCTCGGTGATGGCCACCAGTCCGGCCCGGTCGGGCTGGACGATGAAGAAGAGCGCGCGTACCCCGTGCGCGGCGGCCTTCTCCGGGTCCGGCGGCTGCACGATGCTGATCAGGATTCCGCCCGGGCGGAGCGTGGGCCAGGAGCGGTCGAGCGTCTCGCCACCGACCAGGTCGAGCACCACATCGGCGTCCTGCACCAGATCCTCGAAGCGTTCGGACGCGTAGTCGATGACCCGGTGCGCCCCGAGCCCGGCGACGAAGTCACGGTTGTGTGCCGAGGCGGTGGCGGTCACCTGCCCGCCCAGCGCAACGGCCATCTGAACGGCGAAGGTGCCCACGCCTCCGGCGCCCCCGTGGACCAGCACGTGCTGTCCCTGTTCCATTGCGGCGTGGTCGACGAGCGCCTGCCACGCGGTGAGCGCGGCGAGCGGTACGGCCGCGGTCTGGTCGTGGTCCAGCAGGGCAGGCTTGGAGGCCAGCATCTTCGCCGGGACCGTGACGTACTCGGCGGCCGCGCCGTCGCGGGTGAACGGGATCAGGCCGTAGACCTCGTCGCCGGTGGCGAGGTCCGTGACCCCGGTACCGACGGCGGCCACGACGCCGGACACCTCGTGCGAGGGCACGGTCGGTGTACGGTCCCGGCCCGTGCCGTCGAAGCTGTCGGTCCAGGTGGCGTCCCATTCGAGTTCACCGGCGGTGATGGAGGCCGCCCGTACGGCGACGAGCACCTCGCCCGGAGACGGTTCGGGACGCGGGGCAGATTCGTAGACGAACTGTTCCGGGCCGCCCCGTCTGTGGGCGCGCACGGCGTGCATCGTGGTGGTCATGAAGGAATGACTCCCATGAACCGCCCGGCCTCACTCGGTCGCACCGTGCCGGTCACCCCTTGGATGGCCGGGCTCTCCCCCGATGGGACTTGCGCGGCCGGGGCCGGCCCGCCTGCGCGGTTGCCGGGACCCGCCCGCTTGCGCGGTTGCCGGTACCCGGCCGGTGGTGGCGTCGGCTCGGCCGCCGATGGGAGCAGGCGCCGTTCCACCGGAGCAGTGCCGTCCCCGACCCACGGCGCTCCTCCGCGCTGGACCTCTCCTGTGCTCTACCTCTCCTGCGCTGCACCCCTCGACGCCGCACATCTCTCCAGTGACAGCGGCGCCCCCACCGGTGATCGGACCGGAGGGGGCGCAGCGCTGAGTGGCCGGGTCAGCTCGCGAGGGCCTGCTTCACCTGGGCCAGGCTCGGGTTCGTCATGACGATGTTCTCGCCACCGCCCTGGGGGACGACCAGGACCGTGGGAACGGTCTGGTTGCCGCCGTTGGCCTGCTCCACGAATGCGGCCGACTTCGGGTCGTCCTCGATGTTGACCTCGACGTATGAGATGCCTTCCCGGTCCAGCTGGCTCTTCAGCCGACGGCAGTAGCCGCACCAGGTCGTGCTGTACATCGTCAGAGATCCCTGCATCTTCTTCTCCCGTTTCCGGTCGTGAGGCGTCCCCGGCTCGTGGGGTGTCCGGGTACTCGAACGTACGCGGCACCTTCGTCATTCCCGCATTGGTACGACCGGTCCTGCCGCCCTGTGGACAAGCGTCCCGATGATCTCATGGGACCTGGCAGCATGGCGGGGTGACAGCAGCAACGCACTCCACTCTCTTCCCTCAGGTCCCCGAGTCGGCGGACGCGGTGCTCGACGGGCTCGACCCCGAGCAGCGCGAGGTCGCCACGGCCCTGGCCGGTCCGGTGTGCGTCCTGGCGGGCGCCGGTACGGGCAAGACACGGGCGATCACCCATCGCATCGCCTACGGAGTGCGGGCGGGGATATTGCAGCCGGCGAGTGTGCTGGCCGTGACGTTCACCAACCGCGCGGCCGGGGAGATGCGCGGCCGGCTGCGGCAGCTCGGCGCGGGCGGAGTGCAGGCCCGCACGTTCCACTCGGCGGCCCTGCGTCAGCTCCAGTACTTCTGGCCGAAAGTCGTCGGTGGTGAGATGCCGAGGCTGCTGGAGCGGAAGATCCAGCTGGTAGCCGAGGCCGCGGCCCGCTGCAGGATCCGGCTCGACCGCAATGAGCTCAGGGATGTGACCAGCGAGATCGAGTGGGCCAAGGTCACCCAGACCGTGCCGGCCGACTATCCCGCGGCTGTTGCCAAGTCGCTCAGGGACGCCCCTCGTGACCCGGCGGAGATTGGCCAGATCTATGCGCTGTACGAGCAGCTGAAGCGTGATCGCTCGGTGATCGACTTCGAGGACGTCCTGCTGCTCACGGTTGGCATCCTCCAGGACCGCCATGACATCGCCGACCAGATCCGCAGCCAGTACCAGCACTTCGTGGTGGACGAGTACCAGGACGTGTCGCCGCTGCAGCAGCGGTTGCTGGAACTCTGGCTCGGTGACCGGGAGAGCCTGTGCGTCGTCGGGGACGCCAGCCAGACGATCTACTCCTTCACCGGAGCCACCCCCGACCATCTGCTGAACTTCCGCACCCACCACCCGAACGCCACGGTGGTGAAGCTCGTCCGCGACTACCGCTCGACCCCCCAGGTGGTGCACCTCGCCAACGGACTGCTGCGCCAGGCGCGCGGCCGGGCCGCCGAGCACCGCCTTGAGCTGATCTCGCAGCGCGACCCCGGCCCCGAGCCGGCCTACACGGAGTACGCGGACGAGCCCGCCGAGGCGGAGGGCACCGCCCGCCGTATCCGCGACCTGATTGCCTCGGGCGTCCCGGCGGGCGAGATTGCGGTGCTCTTCCGGGTCAACGCCCAGTCCGAGGTCTATGAGCAGGCCCTCGCCGACGCCGGTGTGCCGTACCAGCTGCGCGGCGCCGAGCGGTTCTTCGAGCGTGCCGAAGTGCGCGAGGCCGGGGTCGCCCTGCGCGGCGCCGCCCGGGCCGGCGGGAACGACCCGCTGCTGGACGATGTCGAGGACCTGCCCTCCCAGGTGCGCGCGGTGCTCTCCACCAAGGGCTGGACGACCGAGCCCCCGGTCGGTTCCGGCGCCGTCCGTGACCGCTGGGAGTCGCTGGCCTCGCTGGTCCGCCTCGCGGAGGACTTCGCCGCCGTCAAGCCGGCGGCGACCCTCGCCGATCTCGTTGCCGAGCTCGACGAGCGGGCGGCCGCCCAGCACGCCCCCACCGTCCAGGGCGTCACGCTCGCCTCGCTCCACTCCGCCAAGGGACTGGAATGGGATGCCGTGTTCCTGGTGGGTCTCACCGAGGGCATGATGCCGATCACCTATGCCAAGACGGATGAGCAGGTGGAGGAGGAGCGACGGCTGCTCTATGTCGGGGTGACCCGTGCCCGGCTCCACCTGTCGCTGTCCTGGGCCCTCTCCCGTTCTCCCGGCGGCCGGGCCTCCCGGCGCCCCACCCGTTTTCTCGCCGGGCTGCGGCCGGGTTCGGCTGCGGTCGGCGCGGGCTCGGCGGGCGGTGCCGGTGGCATCGAGCGCGGCAGTGGCTCCTCCGGACGGCGCAAGCGACGCGGGCCGGTGCTGTGCCGGGTGTGCGGCAAGACGCTCACCGACGCGGGTGAGATGAAGCTGATGCGCTGTGAGGACTGTCCCTCCGACATGGACGAGGCCCTGTACGAGCGGCTGCGCGACTGGCGCGCCGAGCAGGCCAGGGAGCTGGGCCAGCCCGCCTACTGCGTCTTCACCGACAAGACTCTGATGGCGATCGCGGAGGCCGTGCCCGCCAACGAGGGTGAGCTGTCTGGCATCTCGGGGGTCGGCGGACGCAAGTTGGAGCGCTTCGGAGCCGATGTCCTGACCATCTGTGCAGGTCAGGAGGTTGGGAGAAGTGAGGAGGACGACTGATACAAACTCGTCGAAAAAATAGTTTGCGCCCGCCCTGGTCATCCCCATAGGTTCTTAACCACGGGAACGGCGGCTTCTCCGAAGCCCTGCTCTCGTGCTGTACTTATCCGAATACGCGATCGGCCTTGGCCGGTCCCAGAGACGCCGAGAGGAGGCGATTCCAGTGATCAGCATCAACACCAGCTTCATCCGCACCGCCAAAATGACCGATCGCTCGGTCGTCTCCGCCTGCTCGCTCGGCCTCTCCGGTTCGGCGTTCATTGGCACCGGTCTGTCCGGCCTCTCGGCCGTGCTTCCGGTCTCCTTCCCTGCGGGTCTGCCCGTCCGGGAGCGCAATGAGCGACCGACCAAGGCACTGGAAGCAGCAGTAGCAAAGGCAGAGGCCAAGGCCTACGCCTTTGCGGCGGCCAGTGCCGGCACCAAGAAGCAGACGACGCAGCACCACACGATGTGGGCCTTCCGTGGGCTCGAACCCTGGAGTGATCCAGCCTGATCCAGAATCAGGCCGGCGCCTTCAGGGCCGCGGAACCCCACCAGGGATCCGCGGCCCTTCTGTTTTCCCCGATGAGGAAACAGAGCGAAGGGGCCTCGGGACCAGCAAGACCCGGTACCAGCAGAAGCCCGGCCAACAGGCCGGACCGACAAGACGAGGAAAACACCACCGTGCAACTCGAAGCGCACGCCCCGTCCGTACCGCCTTCCGACACGATCCCCCCGCCCGGCCTCACGGAGGACTCCACCTTGACTCCGCTCACTGCGCTGACCGCGCTCGACGACGCCATCGAGAACCTCGGCGTGCCCGTCCCCTGCCGTTCCTTCGACCCGGAGGTCTTCTTCGCCGAGTCGCCGGCCGATGTCGAGTACGCCAAGTCCCTTTGCCGGACCTGCCCTCTGATGGAGGCCTGCCTCGCGGGCGCCAAGGAGCGGCGTGAGCCGTGGGGCGTTTGGGGCGGCGAGCTCTTCGTCCAGGGTGTCGTCGTCGCCCGGAAGCGGCCGCGTGGTCGCCCGCGCAAGAACCCGGTCACGGCATGAACGTCTCCGGAACCATCGACCGCCCCCTCAAGCACGATCCCCAGAAGCAGGCCCCGATGACCTCTTCCGCCAGCGAGCCGTCCGGCTCCGCCACCCCAGCTGTCACCACCATCGGCGCGAACGCCTCGCGTCAGAACAGGACCCGCGAAATGCAACTCATCCCAGAAGCCCTGGCACGTGCCCATATGCATCAGCGCTTGCGGGAAGCCGAGTCGGACCGCCAGGCTGCGCGCCTGGTCGCCGCTCGGCGTATGCAGAGGCGTGCCGAGCGCGCGTCGATGCGTGCCCGCCGCGCGCTGGCCATGGCCGTCATGTCCTGACCGACGGCCGACGGTACGTGCTGTGCTCCACTCCCACCGCGGGGGCCGGTCCGGATGGACCGGCCCCCGCGGCGCGTCGTCCCCGCCGGTGCGTTGTCCCTGCGGCTCGCCCCGTACGGGGTTATCGTCACGAGGTGGACCAGCAGACTCATCACCCTGTCCGTCCGGGTGCCGAGAACGTGGTGTGTTCCCGGTGCGGCAAAGTCGCCGAAGGCACCCCACCGACCTGGACCTGCTCCGTGGAGAACGGTCGGCGCCACTACTTCTGCGACGACTGCGCCCGAGCCAATATCAGGGCCATCGAGGGACGACTCGACTCCGCCTGGTGGTGAGGGCCCTCGGACGAGGTGCACTCTCAGAGGCCACGGATGACGGATCGTCATAGCCGCCCGACGGCAAGGGACAACCGTCGGGGGCCGCCGAGTCCCGCCGCAGTGCAGGCAGCTGCTCAGGCCTCCGCGGCCAGTTCCTTCCCGCCCGTCTCCAGAGTCTCCTCCTCCGTCTCGGCCTCCGGCAGAAAGCCCGGGAGCCACGCCTCCAGCTCGTCGCGGAGCCGCACCGTCGCATTGAGCTGGCAGAGCACACCTATGGTGCTCAGCGTCACTCGGTGGATCAGCAGATACGCGGGCGGCAGATTGAGCTGCTTGCCCAACTGGTGTGCGGGGGAGCGGGGATCGGCGATCCGGGCCGCCTGGTTCCGCATCCAGCCTCGGCTGAAGGTGAACGCATCGGCTTCGGCCGGCTCGATGATCGGCAACAGATATTCGAGCACTGCATCCGGGTCGAGATCGATCGAGTCCTTGACGAAGCCCTCCTCGCGCAGCAGCACATAGACCGCCTCGGCCTCGCCCTCGATGGTCATCCGCAGCGACTCGCCTATGGTGCCCGGCAGCCCGCCCGGGAGCCTGTCGACGGTGCCGAAGTCCAGCACCCCCAGCCTCCATGCCCCGGGCGCCTCTGCGTCCTCGTCCGCATCCGCCGCCGGCAGCAGCCGGAAGTTCCCCGGGTGCGGATCGGCATGCAGCAGTCCCGTGCGGGCGGGACCGGAGAAGAGGAATCGAGCCAGCAACTGGCCCGCGCGGTCACGCTGCTCCTGGGTGCCGTCGTTGATCACCTCGGCCAGCGGTATCCCGTCGAGCCACTCGGTCACCAGCACCTGGTTCCCCTGGTGGACCACATCAGGCACCACGACATCGGGATCGTCCGCGAAGACGGCCGCGTGCTCCCGCTGCGCCTGTGCCTCCAGCCCGTAGTCCAGCTCCTCCGAGACCCGGTCCCGGAGCTCGGAGATCAGCGGCTTGATGTCCATCCCCGGAATCAGTGGACCCAGCAGCCGGGCGAACCGGCTCAACTGGGACAGGTCGGAGAGCAGTGCCTGGCCGGCCCCGGGGTACTGCACCTTCACCGCGACCTCGCGCCCGTCGTGCCAGACGGCCCGGTGGACCTGGCCGATCGACGCCGCGGCAGCGGGCTTGTCCTCGAACTCCAGGAACAGGTCCCGCCAGTCCTCGCCGAGTCGCTGCACCAGCACGTCATGGACGGTGCTCGTCGGCATGGGGGGAGCCGCGTCCTGAAGCTTGGTCAGCGCGGCACGGTAGGGACCGGCGACCTCTTCGGGAAGCGCCGACTCGAAGACGGACATGGCCTGCCCGAACTTCATCGCGCCACCCTTGAGCTCACCGAGCACCTTGAACAGCTGCTCCGCCGTCCGCTGTTGCAGCTCCCTGGCCACGATCTCCGCAGACTTGCCCCCTATCCGCTTGCCCAGGCCCCAGGTGGCGCGGCCGGCGAAGCCAAGTGGCAGTGCCGCCAACTTGGCGGTACGGGTGACCGCCTTCCGGGGAAGATCAGACATTGCGCCCCTCCAAGTCCCAGATCGCCTGCCGCGTGCGGCGGTTACCCGGCCATTGTGTCCTGCGGCGTCCCGGCCCCCGAGGCGCGCTCCCCCTCAGTCTGCCCAACCGCACCACAGCTACAGTCGCGATGGCCCCCGAATCGCTCCGACCGCCATTCCAGCAGCGGCAGCGACGCCTCCCAGCGCGCTCCTGTGCTCGTCGGCAGATCACCGTCCAGAAACGCCAGTGCATGTGCGGCCGTCATCCCGGCGACCGCGGTGGCGAGCGACAGGTCGCAGGGACCGGTCGGCCCGCCATGCCGTCCCGAGCGCCATTGCGCCAGCATCCTGGGCCAGGCGGGGTCCCGGTCGAGGCCGGCCAGCTCCAGACATCCCGCACAGGCACTGCCTCCCGGCAGCACGAGCGGCCCGACCACGCCAGTGGCCTCCACAACCCCTGCATAGAGATGAGGTGTCCCGGTCGCGATCCACTCCTTTGCGCCTGCCGGGTCGGGAGCATAGGCGGCGAGACCGTCCCGCGGGGCGACGACGATCAGGGAAAGCGCAGGCTCGTCAGGTGGGGGACCGGCCGGTTGACCAAGTCCCGCTCGTGGGATTCGACACGGCGCGGACCTCCGCACCAACCGCCGTGCCGCCACGTCTCTGCGCTCGCCAACCGCCTCCGCCTGCAACCCGCCGGGTGCCACGTCCCAGGGCTTGGTGCATCCTCCGTCAAGCACCTCGACCTGGCCCACACTCGAGGCGGACAACAACGCCGCCACCGTCGCCCCGACACGCCCAGCGCCACGGACCTGGACACGCATGGCGTTCCTCGCCGCCAACCGGGCCATCGCGCCCCCCGGTTCCGGATGGACGACCGAGAGCGAGGAGACGTCGGGACGCAGCCGGTCGAGTACGGCGCCGGCCCGTTGCCGTAACGCATCGGCCTCCGGCCCGCCGCCTGTCGCGTCGTCGACGAGACCCGCCCGGGTCAACCGGGCGAGCAGGGCGTCCATCTGTCCTTCGGGCAGCCCCGCCGCCCTGGCCTCCTCCCGGAGCCGCACCAGCCCGCGGGTGCCGTCGAAGAGGGAGAGCAGAGTCCCGGACGCCGTGTCCACCGGACCCAGCACCACTGCATGCGCCGGCGACGCGCCGAACTGGACGTACTGAAGATCCCGCCAGGCACGCCGAAGTGCCGGCTTGACGATCGGATGCATATTCGCCCCCGCACCGGCCCCGTTGTCCGGGCCGAGTTCCGCTTCCGTTCCGCCCGTCGGTCTTTCGGGCGGATCTTTCCCTCATCAGAATGCACGGCCTCGGCAACCGCAGCGGAAAGTTGTCCACAGGCATGGGGTATTAGTCGTTCAAAAGGTGCACGCCGTCGAGTGGATCAAGTGTGAAGCGCCCCGGAGGCGGGACTTCCCCCACTGACAGCGGGTAACGTCGGGGCGTGTCCGCCGACCGACCGCCCAGCGCCGAAAGCCAGCAGCACCGCATGACCCGACATCCGTCCTGCTCCTCCGCGACGAGCGCGGTCGAGGTCCGCAGAAGCACCCGGCGCAGCCGAACGGTCTCCGCCTACCGGGAGGGCGACCGGACGATCGTGCTCATCCCGGCGCGCATGTCGGAGGCGGAGGAGCAGCGGTGGGTGACGGTGATGCTCGACAAGCTCGCGGCCCAGGAGAGCAAGCGTGCACTCGGTGACGTGGAACTGGCCGAGCGCGCCGAGAGGCTGTCCGACCAGTACTTCGACGGGCGGGCCAGACCCACGTCGGTCCGCTGGGTGACCAATCAGAACACCCGCTGGGGGTCCTGCACTCCGGCGGAGGGCAGCATCCGTCTGTCCCACCGGCTGCAGGGAATGCCGGAGTACGTGGTCGACTACGTACTCGTCCACGAGCTCGCACATCTGCTCGTACCGGGCCACGGGCCGCGCTTCTGGCGGCTCCTCGATGCATACCCCCGCACCGAGCGGGCGCGGGGTTACCTCGAAGGTGTGGTCGCCGCGGACCGCCTCCCGCATCTGCCCGTCCCGCCCGGAGAGTGAGTTCCGCCGATCCTGTACCGAATGTGTACCGACTTGGCTCAATGTCGTCCGTAGCGGTTAGCCTGGCGCGACGTATTCACATGTCGTCGGGATGGGGGACGGTCGTTACGCATGGCCAGGGAATTCCAACGAGGCCACAAGGCCAAGATCAGTGATCTGACGCCGGGGACCGATCTGTACGTAGGTGTGCAGATCGCCGCGCCCGGAGTGACCTTCGACATCAGCTGCTTCGGTCTCGACGCCAATGAGCAGCTTTCGGACGACCGGTATTTCATCTTCTTCAATCAGCCGAAGTCGCCGGAGGAGTCGGTGCAGCTGCTCGGTGCACAGGCTGGGGACACCGAGTCGTTCCGTGTCACGCTGGACCGCATTCCGGCGAACATCCAGAAGCTGTCCTTCACCGCGGCGATCGACGGTGCCGGGCAGATGTCGCAGATCGGCCCCGGGTACATCCGGATCGTGGCGGGCGGTGAGGAGGTCGTCAGGTACGCGTTCACCGGCTCGGAGTTCTCCACCGAACGTGCCCTGATGCTCGGCGACTTCTACCTCAAGGACGTCTGGCGGTTCGCCGCCGTCGGCCAGGGTTTCGACGGCGGTCTCGATGCGCTGTTGAAGAACTTCGGCGGTGAGGTCGCCGAGGAGCAGCAGGCCGCGCAGCCGCAGCCGCAGCCGCCTCAGCAGCAGCAGGCCGTGCCGGGCTTCGCACCGCCGGCGCAGACCGCGCCGTCCGTGCCCACCCCTGCGCCGGCCCCGTCGTTCGGTGCCCCTGCCGCGCCGCAGGCACCTCAGGCTCCGCAGCCCGCTCCCGCGTTCGGTGCGCCCGCGGCCCAGCCCCCGGCACCCGCCCCGGTGAATCCGCAGGTGCACTCGGCGCCCACGATCGCCGCACCGATGACTCCGCCCGCCGGGACGGTGCCGCCGCAGGCTCCACCGGCGCCGTACGGAGGGCCCCCGCAGCAGCCGCAGTTCGGTCAGGTCCCCGGGCAGCCGCCCGGTCAGGTCCCGGGCGCTCCCGCCCCCTTCGGCCAGCAGCCCGCTCCCTACGGTCAGCCCGGTGCTCCCCAGGGCGTCCCCCAAGGGGCTCCGCAGGCGGGTGCCGGGCTGCAGGCGGCGCTGCAGCCCTACAAGGAGCTGCCCACCGGACAGCGCTGGACTCCGCAGAACCAGCAGCTCATGCGGGTCGACCTCGCCATGGGAGGCACGCCCGTCCTCGCCCGCCAGGGCAGCATGGTCATGTATCAGGGCAAGGTCGACTTCAGCTACAAGAGCGCCGGTTTCGCCGGCCGTGTGGTCGGCAACGCCACGGGCCAGGAGATGCAGCTGATGCGCTGTTCGGGCCGTGGCCAGGTGTTCCTCGCGGAGGAGGGCGCGCATCTGCACCCGATCGAGCTTCAGGGCGACGGCATCTGCGTCTCCGCGGAGAACGTGCTCGCGTTCGACGAGTCGCTGCAGCACGAGGTCCGTCGTATCGAGGGTCACGGCATTCCCGGCGGCGCTCTGTTCACCATGCAGTTCCAGGGCACCGGCACGGTCGTCGTGAAGACCCATGGCATTCCGGTGGTTCTTCCGGTCACGCCCACGACGTTCGCCGACTCCAACGCCATCGTGGCCTGGTCGTCCGCGTCCCAGGTGATTCTTTCCAGCCAGGTCCGGCTCCGCCGCAACGCGTACCCCGGCCACAGCGGAGAGACCGTGAACCTGCAGTTCCGGGGAGCCCCCGGCAACTTCATCGTCGTCCAGCCGTACGAGGTCTGAGGGAGCCCGAAGAATGAACCAGCAACTCGCGGGCTACGCCCCGACGCCCGTCGTGGCCCGGATGGAGAACCACGGCCGCACGATGCTCAAGGTCGCCATGGCCACCGGCCAGGACCTGTACGCACGGGCCGGCTCGATGGTCGCCTACGAGGGCTTCATCCAGTACGAGCCCAACCCGCCGGCTGTGCGCCAGGTCGCCTCGCAGTGGGTGACGGGCGAGGGCGCGCCCATCATGAAGTGCTCCGGCGACGGACTGCTCTATCTCGCCGACTACGGCGCGGATGTCGTCGTCATCAACCTCAACAACGACTCGATCTCCGTCAACGGCACCAATCTGCTCGCCTTCGACGCCCACCTCCAGTGGGGTGTCGAGCGGGTCAAGGGCCTTGCCAAGTTCGCCGGCCAGGGTCTGTGGAACGTGACGGTCGCCGGCACCGGCTGGGTCGCCCTGACTTCGCGCGGCACGCCGATCGTGGTCGACTGCGGGCGCGGTGAGGACGAGACGTACGTCGACCCGGACGCGCTCGTCGCCTGGTCGCCGAACCTGAAGGTGAAGGGCAAGCGCAGCTTCAAGGCCTCGTCCCTCATCGGGCGGGGCAGCGGGGAGGCGTTCCAGATGGCCTTCTCCGGCCAGGGCATCGTCGTCGTACAGCCGAGTGAGGACAGCACCGACCGCCTGCGGATCCGGGGCTGAGGGGGAGCGAGAACACATCATGCAGAGCCCGCTTTTCAGCTATGCGGAACAGCAGTCCCAGGAGCGGTACGTCGTCCAGAACCCGCAGCTCCTGCGGGTCGCCCTCACCGGGCACGACGACATCCTCGCCCGCAAGGGCGCCATGGTCGCCTACCAGGGGCTGATCGACTTCGACGGCGAGTACCAGTCGCAGGGCCAGCGGCGCGCCCGCGCACGCACCGGTGAGGGTCTCGACCTGATGCGCTGCTCCGGCCAGGGCACGGTCTACTTCGCCAACCTCGCGCAGTACGTCCATGTCGTCGACGTCGACCAGGAGGGCATGACCGTCGACAGTGCCTATGTGCTGGCGCTCGACTCCACCCTGCACACCGAAGTCATCGCCGTGGACAGCCAGTACGGAATCTCCGGATCCGGCAAGTACCAGCTCAACATCTCCGGCCGGGGCAAGGTCGCGCTGATGACCTCAGGACAGCCCTTGATGATGCAGGTCACCCCGGACAAGTACGTCAACGTGGACGCCGACGCGATCGTCGCCTGGTCGTCGTCGTTGCGCGTCCAGATGCAGTCCCAGACGCACTCCACCGGAGTGTGGCGCCGCCGCGGCAACACCGGAGAGGGCTGGGAGCTGAGCTTCCTCGGACAGGGCTTCGCCCTGGTCCAGCCCAGTGAGGTCCTCCCACCGCAGAACGCCCAGATCGGGCAGGGTGCGCGTGCCCAGTTCGGTGTGGGACAGCACGGCTCGCACGCCCAGAACCAGAACAACGCCTGGAGCTGAGCCCGGGAGGCATCAATCAGCGCAAGGGGCGGTCCGCCGAGCGGCCGCCCCTGTGAGCCCTTGGTGCTGTGTCCGGACGGGCTCACCGGCTCACGACGCCCTGCACGGCACTCCCCCGGCTGCCGCTGGGAGGGCACCCCACGCTGTGTTGTCGCACCACCCGAGTACATCCAGTACGAGGGCGATGCTCGCGCCTTGCGATGCGTCCCCTCGGCCCCGAGGGGCCGGGGGAGACCTCATGCCCTCGGCTCCGAGGGGCCGGGGGAGACCCCATGCCCGCGGCCCCGAGGGGCCGGGGGAGATCCCATGCACCGGACGCCGCGGGCTTCCCGGCAATCCCGTCCGGTCACAGCACTAGTTGCCGCCCAGCCGGGCGCGGGTGCGATCGAGCAGCCGTACGACGGAGGTGTCGGTCACGGCCGCGACCTCGTCGTACGCGAACCAACGCAGGTCCAGCGACTCGTTGCTGATCGCCTCCACCGCGTCCGGCGCGGCGATCGCTGCGTACTGCACATCGAAATGCCACTGGCAGGGCGCCGGGATCGGGTGCCGGTCCAGAGCCACCGGACCGCCGGGCAGCAGTGTCAGCCCCTGGATACCGGACTCCTCGGCCGCCTCGCGCAGCGCCGCGTCCGCGAGCGAGGCATCACCCGGCTCGCAGTGGCCGCCCATCTGCAGCCACATGCCGAGCTTTCTGTGCAGTGTCAGCAGCACGCGGTCGCGCGAAGGGTCGACCACCAGCGCACTGGCCGTCAGATGCCCGGCCCCGCACGCCTTCCACATTCCGTCCGGGTGTCCGGCGAGATGGTCCAGATAGGCATCGCGCAGCGGCTCCTGGTCCTCGTACTCCTTCAGCACGCGGACGGCGTCGTCGTACAGGTTCACTTGTCGCTCTCGCCCCTGCCGTCCTGGCCGAGTTCGTCACCGGGGCCGTCCTGAACGGGACCTTCGTGGCCCTGGCCCTCAGGGTCCTTGCCCTTGCCGGCCTCGTCCCGTCCCCTGGCCGCCTCGCCGAGCATCTTGTCCAGCTCGGAGAAGTCGAGCTGCTCACGGTGGACGAAACCGTCCGGGTCGTCCAGGTCGGACGCGGTCGGCAGCATGTCGGGGTGCTCCCACAGGCCGTCGCGCCCGTCGACCCCGCGTGCGTCGGTGAGCGACGCCCAGAGCCGGGACGCGTCCCGCAGCCGACGAGGACGCAGCTCGAGACCGATCAGGGTGGCGAACGTCTGCTCGGCGGGTCCGCCCGTGGCGCGACGGCGGCGCAGGGTCTCACGCAGGGCGCCCGCCGACGTCAGCCGGTTCTTCGCGGCATCGTGGACGACGGCGTCCACCCAGCCCTCGACCAGTGCGAGTGCCGTCTCCAGCCGGGCGAGCGCAGCCTTCTGTTCCGCGGTGTCCTCTGGCTGGAACATGCCCTGCTGGAGCGCCTCCTGGAGCTGCTCGGGATGCGTCGGGTCGAACTGGCCGACGACGTCCTCCAGCTTGGTCGTGTCGACCTTGATCCCCCGCGCGTACCCCTCGACCGCGCCGAAGAGGTGGGAGCGCAGCCATGGCACATGGGCGAAGAGCCGCTGATGCGCCGCCTCTCGCAGGGCCAGGTACAGACGCACCTCGTCCCTGGGGACACCGAGGTCCTTGCCGAACGCGTCCACGTTCAGCGGAAGCAGTGCCGCCCTGCCGACCGGGCCGAGTGGAAGTCCGATGTCCGTCGAGCCGACGACCTCGCCCGCCAGCACGCCGATGGCCTGTCCGATCTGCTGACCGAACATGGCGCCGCCCATCGAACGCATCATGCCGATCAGCGGACCTGCCACGGCCTGCATCTCCTCGGGCAGTACATCGCCCATGGCGAGCCCCACACGCTCGGCGACCGGGTCGACGAGCTGCTGCCACGCCGGGAGAGTCGCCTCGACCCACTCCGCGCGGCTCCACGCCACGGCGGTTCCGGCACCGGAGGGCAGCGATGTCGCGCCGTCGAGCCAGAGGTCGGCCAGGCGCACGGCCTCCTCGACGGCGGAGCGCTCGGCCGGGCCCACGCTCGCGTCCTTCGTGCCGTCCTGGGCACCCTGGGAGACCGTCTGGCGGGCGATCTGCTTGGCCATGTCCCAGTTCACCGGGCCGCCCTCGTAGCTCAGCATCTGGCCGAGCTGCTGGAAGGCCGCGCCGAGGTCGGCCGGGTTCAGGGAGCCGAACATCGCGGCGAACGGGTTGTCGGCGCCGCCCGGGCCGCCCGCTCCGGCGCCGGGGAACCCGAACGCGAAGGGGTTGGCCGGGCCGCCCTGGCCCCCGCCGGAACCCTGCCCACCTCCGGCGGGGTCCTTCTTCTTGCCCTCGTCGCCGTTCTCCGGCTCCTCCGGCGGAAGGCCGAATCCGAATGGGGTGTCACTCACGGGTTTCCTCGGCTCGTAGGGCCACCGGCTTCCTGCCGACGGCGAATGCCCGACAACACCACCAGCCTAAGCGGGGCACGGCCGGCTGCGATGACGTCGCGTGCGACGGCTGCCGTCCGGCAGGGGCGGCATCGGTCGCCGGCTCTCCCGCTGCCCCGTGGGCACGGGCGGTGTCGCCACCGCGCCGACTCCTCGCGCCGCCTCGCCGGACCCGGCCCCCGGTCCGCTCGCTCTCCCGTCCGCCGACCCCGATCGTCCGGACATCCGTGCCGGATGAGGGCTCGGTGCTCCGTCGGCTCGTGGCCTGCGGCAGGATGGACGCCACCTGGTCCGTACGCGTCTTTCGTGTACGTACTGAAGACAACCGCTGGAGACGCCTGGTGAGTTCCCCAGATCCGCAGGTTCGCGCAGCGCGAAACCACTCAACCCCGGCCTCGGGGCGCGGCCCCGTGGTCGCGGTCACCGGCGCCGCTTCGGGCGTCGGCGCACTGCTGACCGGGCGCCTTGCCGCCTCGGACGAGATCAAGCAGGTCATCGCCATCGACGAGCGTCGCGGTGATGTGTCCGAGGCACACTGGCACATCCTCGACGTCCGTGACCCGGCGATCGCCGAGAAGCTGCGCGGCGCCGATGTCGTCGTGCACCTGGCGCTCGATCTGGACCTGGAGACCGACCCGGCGGCGCGTTCCGCGTACAACGTCCGCGGAACCCAGACCGTGCTCACCGCGGCCGCGGCCGCGGGCGTCCACCGGGTCGTCCTGTGCACGTCGACGATGGTCTACGGGGCGCTGCCCGACAACGACATCCCGCTGTCCGAGGACGCGGAGCTGCGCGCCACCGCCGAGGCCACCGGTGTGGGGGACCTGCTGGAGATCGAGCGACTGGGCCGCCGCGCCCCCCGCGCGCATCCCGGCCTCAACGTCACGGTGGTGAGGCCCGCCGTCCTGGTGGGCGGTACGGACACCGCTCTCACCCGGTACTTCGAGTCGCCGAGGCTCCTGGTGGTTGCGGGGTCGCGTCCCACCTGGCAGTTCTGCCATGTCGAGGACCTGGTGAGCGCCCTGGAGTACGCGGCCCTGGAAAAGGTCGACGGCGAGTTCGCGGTCGGCTGCGACGGCTGGCTGGAGCAGGAGGAGGTCGAGGAGCTCAGCGGGATCCGCCGCATGGAGCTGCCGTCGGCGGTCGCGCTCGGCGCGGCGGCCCGGCTGCACCGGATCGGCCTCACACCCTCGCCGGCGGGGGACCTCGCCTACACGATGCACCCCTGGGTCGTCAGTGTCGGAAGGCTGCACGACGCCGGCTGGCGGCCCCAGTGGACCAACGAGGAGGTGCTCGCCGCGCTCCTCGAGGAGGTGGAGGGCCGGCACACCGTCGCGGGCCGTCGTCTCGGCCGCAAGGACGCCACGGCTGCCGCCGGTGCCGCGGGCGCGACGGTCGCGCTGCTGGGCACGGCCGCGCTGGTACGGCGGGCCCGTAAGCGACGCGGTCTGTAGCGGGGCGGCCGGGAACGGACGACGGGACGGGCCGCCGGGAACGTGCGGCGCCCGGCCCGTCGCGGGCACGCCGGTCCTGTGGGCAGGGTGCCGACGTGATCGTGTAGGAGAAGGCTCCAACCGCCGCCGGGCCCGCCCGGTGGAAAGCGCAATTCCCGGACGCCGGCCGGGTGCGGCACGATGGGGTCATGGCACCTACCAACGATCACCCCGGTGAGCAGGGGACGGCGGACCCCATCCGGCTGCTGGAGATCCGCGACACCCCGCTCTCCGTCGACGAGGTGTTCGGCGCGGTCGGCGACGAGGCGGCCGGGGGTACGGCGCTGTTCGTCGGCACGGTGCGCAATCACGACGGCGGATCGGACGTGGACACACTCGGCTATTCGTGCCATCCGACTGCGGAGGCGGAGATGCGCCGCGTCGCGGAGAAGGTCGCCGCGGAGTATCCGGTCCGCGCCCTTGCAGCCGTCCATCGTGTGGGTGATCTGGGCATCGGGGACCTCGCGGTGGTCGTCGCGGTCTCCTGCCCCCATCGTGGCGAGGCGTTCGAGGCCTGCCGCAAGCTGATCGACGATCTGAAGCACGAAGTTCCGATCTGGAAGCACCAGCGGTTCTCGGACGGCACGGAGGAGTGGGTCGGCGCCTGCTGAGTGCGCGTCCGCGCCCCGGCGTGCGCTCCTGCGCTGCACCACCTGGCCGGAGCACCGGGTCGGCACTGCGGGACGGGGCACGCCGGAATTTGAGGTTCCGGCCGGGGGGTGAATCCTGTTAGCGGGCGCCGTGGCCGGGGGATCCTGCAACGTGGGCACGGGGAGCGCCGACCGTCGCGGCGGGTGCGGAGAGCGCGTACCCGGGTCTCGGGCGGGTGCCACCCGGTTGGCAGGCAGAGAAACCGATTTGCGTAACCGCCCCCCTGGCACGAGCGTTGAACCGACGGATGGTTAATCTGCTGATCGGTCAGCTGTTGCAGAGGCTGTTCCAGCTCATGGGGTCGGGAGGTCAGGATGGCGGCACTCGCCTGGTTGCTGATTCCGCTCGTCGCTGCCGTCGGTGCGGCGATATGGGGAGGCTGGGCCTCGCGCAATCGCAGCACCGGGGATGTCGCCGAGCTCGCGGGCTACGCACGGTTCCGGGACGCCATGGAGAAGTCCCACTCCACTTCGGACGCCCGCTGACGCGGTCGCCGTCGCGGGCCCCGGACGGCCCGGCCCGGCGGGTGTACTGACGGACCAGTCCCGTACTGTCGTTCCATGCCACGCCGCACAGCGACGATGCTCGCCTCCACCCTCGTGCTCATTGTGCTGCTCTGCGTCGGTGTGTTCATGGCGCCGCCCTACTCCGAGATGTCCCCCGGGCCCACGGTCAACACCCTCGGCGATTCCGGTGGCGAGCCCGTGCTGCAGATCTCGGGCCGGCAGACCTATCCGACCACCGGGCACCTGAACATGACAACGGTCAGGGTGACCGGCGCGGACTACAGGATGAACATCGCCGAGGTCGTCTACGGCTGGCTGGCTCATGACAACGTGGTGGTGCCGCACGAGACGCTCTATCCGGACGGCAAGACGGAGGAGCAGTCCAACCAGGAGAACGCCGAGGAGTTCAGCCAGTCCCAGGAGAGCGCCAAGGTCGCGGCGCTGAAGGAGCTGGGGATCCCCGTCAAGACCCGGGTCGTCGTGGCCTCGGTCCGCAAGGCGAGCCCTGCGCAGGGAGTGCTGCACGCCGGCGATGTGATCAAGGCCGTGGACGGTACGGCCATCACGGGGCCGGACGACGTCGCCAAGCTCGTCACCAAGCACCGGCCCGGCGACAAGGTCGTCTTCTCCATCGTTCCGGCGAAGGAGGCCGCCGCGGCGGAGAAGGCGGGCAAGGAGCCGTCCGTCGCGCAGGACGTGTCCATGACCACGACGAAGTCGGACGAAGGCGACCGGGCCATCGTCGGCATCACAGCCGGTACGGACCACACGTTCCCGTTCACCGTCGACATCAAGCTCGCCGACGTGGGCGGCCCGAGCGCGGGGCTGATGTTCGCCCTGGGCATCGTCGACAAGCTCACGCCCGCCGATCTGACCGGCGGCAAGTTCATCGCGGGCACGGGCACCATCGACGAGAAGGGCGCTGTCGGCCCGATCGGCGGCATCGAGATGAAGCTGGTCGGCGCCCGGAAGGCGGGCGCGGAGTACTTCCTGACACCGAGCGACAACTGTGCGGCCGCGGCCTCCGACGTTCCGGACGGGCTCACTCTGGTGCGGGTGAAGAACATCGACGACGCGACGAAGTCGCTGGAGAAGATCCGCAACGGCGACACGGCGGGCCTGCCGAGCTGCTCGAAGGGCTGATCCCCGACCCGTGGGCCGGGGCGCGCCCGCTAAAGGCTGTCCCGTGATCCCCGGCGGGCGCACGACGACAGCTGCGGCACTCCCCCAGCTGCCGCTGGGAGGTATCACCAGGCTGGGTTGTCGGAGTGTCCGAATACGCCAAGTACGAGGACACCCCTCCGCCTTACGGTGCTTCCCCCCAACCCTGGCGGGCCTAGGGGGGAGGCCCGATGCATCGACGCCGCGCGCTGATCCACCAGATAACGGGACAGCCCTCAGGGCCCGCCCCCGGGCAGCGACTACGCCTCGAACGTCGCCGACAGTGCCTCGGCCAGCCCCGGGACCAGGTCCGACCCCGTGAGAACCTCCGTCGAGGAGTCCTTCTCACGCAGCCGCAGCGCCGACTCGCGCGCGCCGTCGCGCAGCACCGCCACCGTCATCCGGACCTCCTGGCGGTCCGGATGGCCGGCGACCCACTTCGCCAGACCGGCCTCGTCGAGACCTTTCGGTACGGAGGCCTCCGCGGACGGCGGCAGCATCAGCCGCTCGACCGTGAGCGCACAGCCTGCCACCGCATCGGGCCAGGCGATCGTCGCGAGAAACTCGTCAAGCGGGGCGCCGGACGGAATCTCGTCCTGCTCGACCGGGGTGAGGGGAGCGGCCGCGTCGCCGTCGTCGATACCGAGCTGGGCGGCGAGGCCCGGCTCCTGCGAGCGCAGCTGTGCGGTGTCGACAAGGGCGAAGAGCCTTGCCGGCTGGTCCCAGCCGAGGCCGGACGCGTATTCGTCGATCTCGAGCACCGCTCGGGTGAGCGGGCTCGCGGCCATCGGAGGGCCTGAGGGGGAATCGTTGGACATGGGCAACATCCTGCCTCCTTCGGACCCGGAGTCGGGAACTAGGTAAAGCCTCAGTAAGTTGCACGAGTGGGCCCTACGATCGCGTGGGCCTGATTCACCCGCGGCGCGTACGCGCCCGCAGGCTTTACACAAACCGCGAACTCGAGGGGCGCACGTTGGCTTTCCAGATGCCGGACCGCGGCGGAGGCCCGACCGGGCCACGGATGAGAGTCGGTCGGCCGTCCCGGCGCGTCCGCACCCTGCTCATGACATTGGGCGTGCTGGCCGTCCTGACCATGGCCTTTGTCATGTTCGCCGGGTTCTGGACCGACTGGCTCTGGTACCGGTCGGTGAAGTACTCGTCGGTGTTCACCACCACCCTCTGGACCAAGATCGGGCTCTTCACGGTCTTCGGCCTGGTCATGGCCACCGCTGTCGGGCTGAACATCTGGCTGGCGCACCGGCTGCGTCCGCCGCTGAGCGCGATGTCGCTGGAGCAGCAGAGCCTCGACCGCTACCGGATGGGCATCGCTCCCTACAAGAAGTGGGTGCTCCTCGCGATCACCGCGCTCGTCGGCCTGATCGCCGGAGCGTCCGCGTCCTCCCAGTGGCGCACCTGGCTGATGTGGGTCAACGGCGTGCCGTTCGGCCAGAAGGACCCGCAGTTCCACATGGACGTGGCGTTCTACGCGTTCGATCTGCCCTGGTACCGCTTCATGCTCGGGTTCGGCTTCGCCGCCGCCGTCCTCTCGCTGATCGCCGCCGCGCTCACCCACTATCTGTACGGCGGACTGCGCATCACCAGCCCGGGTGCGCGGGCGACCGCAGCGGCCACCGGCCATCTCTCGGTGCTGCTCGGCTTCTTCGTCGCCCTCAAGGCCGTCGCCTACTGGCTGGACCGGTACGGCCTGGCGGTGAAGTCCAGTGACTTCAAGGCCACGGGCAACTGGACAGGTCTGAGGTACGTCGACGCCAACGCCTATCTGCCGGCGAAGACGATCCTCTTCTGCATCGCAGTCATCTGCGCCGTGTTGTTCTTCGCGACCCTGTGGCGCCGCACCTGGCAGCTGCCGGTGATCGGCTTCGGCCTGATGGTGCTGTCGGCGATCCTGATCGGCGGTCTGTACCCGGCCATCGTGCAGAAGTTCCAGGTCCAGCCCAACGAGCAGGCCAAGGAAGCTCCGTACATCCAGAAGAACATCGATGCCACCCGCAAGGCGTACGGCATCGACAGCACCAAGGCCGAGAACTACTCGGGCAAGGGCGATCCGAAGCGCAAGGCACAGCAGCGCGACCAGGCCGACTCGGCCGCCAGCTACCGGCTGGTCGACTCCAATGTCGTCTCGCCCGCGTTCCAGCAGCTCCAGCAGGAGCGGAAGTACTACCAGTTCCCCGCGACGCTGGACGTCGACCGGTACACCGGTCCGGACGGGAAGCCGCAGGACACGGTCATCGGTCTGCGCGAGCTCAACATCAAGGGCATCCCCAAGCGGAACTGGATCAACGACCACTTCACCTACACCCACGGCTACGGCGCGATCGCGGCCAAGGGCACCAACACGATCACGAACGAGGACCAGGGGACGGTCGGCTCGCCCGACTTCACCGAGTCCGGACTGCCGACGACCGGCCAGCTCGGCAAGTACGAGCAGCGGATCTACTACGGCGAGAAGACCGAGCAGTACTCGATCGTGGGCGGCCCTCAGAAGGAACTCGACTACGAGAAGAACGGTGAGGAGACCACCAGCTACAAGGGCAAGAGCGGGGTCAACCTCTCCAACGCGTTCAACCGCGCCGCCTACGCGGTCGCGTTCAGTGAGCCGCAGATCCTCTACTCCGGAGCGATCGGCGAGGGCTCGCGGATCCTCTACAACCGCACGCCGAAGGACCGTGTCGAGGCGGTGGCCCCCTGGCTCACCATCGACGGCGACGCCTATCCGGCCGTGGTCGACGGCCGGATCAAGTGGATCGTCGATGCGTACACGACGATGAACGGCTACCCCTACGCATCGCGTACGACCCTGGGGGACACCACGGCCGACTCGCTGACCGACAGCCAGCGTGCCGTCGTCGCACAGCAGAACCAGGTCAACTACATCCGCAACTCGGTGAAGGCGACCGTCGACGCGTACGACGGCGCGGTCGACCTGTACCAGTGGGACACCGAGGACCCGGTCCTCAAGACCTGGATGAAGGCCTTCCCGGGCACGGTGAAGCCGAAGAGCGACATCGCGCCGGACCTCAAGGCCCATCTCCGGTACCCGCAGGACATGTTCAAGGTCCAGCGCGAGCTGCTCACGCGGTACCACGTGACCGACCCCGAGCAGTTCTACAGCGGCAGCGACGCGTGGCAGGTGCCGGACGACCCGACGAACAAGGACGGCAGGACGGTCCCGCCGTACTACCTGAGCCTCAAGATGCCCGGCGACGACCAGCAGAGGTTCTCGCTGACGACGACGTTCACGCCGAGCGGACGGCCCAACCTGGGTGCGTTCATGGCGGTCGACGCCGATGCGACGAGCGACAAGTACGGCTCGATAAGGCTGTTGAGAGTGACCTCGACCGTCCAAGGTCCGCAGCAGGTGCAGTCCGAGCTGAACGGTGTGCCGGAGGTGGCGACGTTCGTCCGTGACCTCAGAGGTACGGATTCGGACATCGAGTACGGAAACCTGCTCACGGTTCCGCTGGACGGTGGGTTCCTCTACATCGAGCCGGTGTACGCACGCGGCGGCAGCGCGAACTATCCGCTGCTGAAGAAGGTGGCCGTGTCGTACGGCGGCAAGCCGGTCTTCAAGGACAGCCTGGCGGAGGCGCTGAACGCGGTCTTCGGCGTCGACGGCGCCGAGCAGCCGCCCACGACGCCACCACCACCGGGCGACACGACGAAGCCGCCGGCCACCGGTGACGCCGCGCTCAAGCAGGCCATTGCGGATGCGCAGAAGGCGTACGAGGAGGGCCAGGCCGCGCTCAAGAAGAACGACTGGGCGGCGTACGGCAGGGCCCAGGCGGACCTGCAGTCGGCGCTCGAGCGCGCGGCCGCGGCACAGCCGCAGCCGCAGGCCGACTGACCGGCCGGCTCCAAGGGGAGGCCCGGCGGCCGAAGGGCCGCCGGGCAGGACCCCACCACGCACCGTGGTACTGTTGCACCACAACGACGCGGGGTGGAGCAGCTCGGTAGCTCGCTGGGCTCATAACCCAGAGGTCGCAGGTTCAAATCCTGTCCCCGCTACTGAAGTCGAGGGCCCGGATCCATCAGGATCCGGGCCTTCTTCCTATGCGTTGGCAACAAGTGCGTGCCGAGGGGGACGAGTTGGCGTGAGGCGTGTTTGACTTGTCTCTCTGTGGGCATGTCGACAAAACGCTGAAGTGACCTCACTGGCTGCGGTATACCAGATGTACGCGGGTTGCAGGTGGTGCGACGATGGAATTTATGGGGGACAGGGCAACTCTGTTGGAGACAGGGCGGTTTGCGCAGCGGCGTTCCGGGACCGCGACGGATGCGGTCGGGATCGATGCCGGGGATGCGGCAGGCGCCCTGGGGCTCGCCGAGCCCTTTGACGCACTGACGTCCGCGGGGTCCGCCGCCCGTCCCGACGAACGCAGCACCGCCGCAGGCTCCGACGATCGCAGCACCGCCGCCGAACACGCCGGGTCCGTCGGCCCTGTCGACCACACGGAGCCCATCGAGCCCGTGGACGCCGCCGACACCGTGGAGTCTGCCGAGGCCGAGTGCGAGGCCAGGCACCGTCGAGCCGCCGACACCGGGGACATCGCGTCCATGAGCGTTCTCGGAGCGATGCTGCTGCGTCGCGGCGACTTCGACGGCGCGGAGTCGTATCTGCGTGCCGCGACCGCCGAGGGCGACCGCGCCGCCGCAAACAACCTGGGTGTTCTGCTCCATCAGCGCGGTTACGCCGACGAGGCCGCCGGCTGGTGGCGCATCGCCGCCGTCGCGGGCTCCGCCGCCGCTGCGCATGCCCTGGGCCGGCACTACCGCGAGCGGGGTGACGAGCCTGCCGCGGAGTACTGGCTGCGTCAGTCCGCCGAGCAGGGCCACGCCCTGGGCGCCTATGCACTGGCCGATCTGCTGGAGCATCGCAGCGAGCCCGGCGCCGAGCGCTGGCTCCGTGCTGCGGCGGAGCAGGGCCACCGGGAGGCCGCCTACCGGCTGGCGCGAGCGCTGGAGCGGGAGGCGCGGTCCGCCGGTGCCGCTCCGGGCCGGCCCGGAGCCATGGGGTTCGGCCCCGCCGCCGCGGAGACGTGCACCGGCACCTCCGGTCGCGAGATCGCCGCCGGCCGGCCCGCCGGGGACGGTTCCGCGGCGGACACCGCCGCGGACGCCGCCGCCGACGGCACAGCAGCGGGAGGGGTCCGGCGGGAGGCCGAGCAGTGGTACCGGCAGGCCGCCGCGCGGGGGCACCGGCGGGCGGCCCTGCAGCTCGGGGTCATCCTGGAGCGCCGCGGTGAGCTGAAGGAGGCCGGGCGCTGGTACCTCACGTCCGCCAAGGACGGCGAGGCACGAGCCGCGTGTGCACTGGGGTTCCTGCTCAGGGATGCCGGGGACGAGGAAAGTGCCGCGGTGTGGTGGCTGCGGGCCGCGCAGGACGGCGATGGCAACGCTGCCAATGCACTCGGTGCTCTGCACGCTGCACGCGGTGAGCAGCAGACTGCCGAGCGCTGGTACCGAGCGGCGATGGACGCGGGTGATGTCAACGGCGCGTACAACCTGGGTCTGCTCTGTGCGGCCCAGGACCGGACGCCCCAGGCGGAGCAGTGGTACCGGCGTGCCGCCTACGCCGGCCACCGAGAGGCGGCCAACGCGCTCGCGGTGCTGCTCCTCCAGGCCGGTGACACGGCCGGTGCCGAGCCGTGGTTCTCCAAGGCCGCCGAGGCGGGCAGCGTGGACGCCGCGTTCAACCTCGGCATCCTGTACGCCGGCCGGGACGATGACCGTGCGGCCCTGCGCTGGTACGAGCGTGCCGCTGCGGCCGGGCACACCGAGGCCGCACTCCAGGTCGGTATGGCCTGCCTGCGCGACGGCGAGGAGCGGGAGGCCGAGCGGCATCTGCGCTGTGCGGCCGGGAGCGGCAGCGCCGAGGCGGCGTTCCGGCTCGCGACCGTGCTCGACGCACGTCAGCCCCCGCCTGCGGGGCCGGCGCTGGGCGAGCCTGTGAACGAGAAGACCGAGTGCGAGGAGTGGTACGAGCGCGCTGCTCAGCAGGGCCACCGGCGTGCGCAGGTGCGGGTGGGCATGCTGGCTGCCGCGCGCGGTGATCTGACGGATGCGGCGCGGTGGTACCGGGAGGCGGCGGAGGCGGGCAGCCGCAACGGCGCGTTCAATCTCGGGCTGCTGCTCGCACGCGAGGGCAATGAGCGGGAGGCGGCGCTCTGGTGGGCCCGCGCGGCCCGGGCCGGGCACGGGCGGGCCGCGCTGCGGCTTGCGCTGCTTGCCGCGCGCCGGGGGGAGCTGACCGAGGGGCAGCGGTGGTGCGCACGTGCCGTCGAGCTGGGGCCGGCGGAGGTCGCCAAGAGGGCGGAAGCTCTGCGCCAGGCGCTCCACCAGGAACTCACGGCGTGACGCTGCCCGGCCGTAGCGCCTGGTCGGGCGCAGGCGGCACGGTGGGGCGAGTGTGCGCGTGACGAACAAGTGAGCGGTTATTGATTTGCTCTGGTCCGCACGGTGACGTACTGTTGGGTTCACCGACGCGGGGTGGAGCAGCTCGGTAGCTCGCTGGGCTCATAACCCAGAGGTCGCAGGTTCAAATCCTGTCCCCGCTACTGAAACCGGAGCCGGAGTCCTGAAGAGGACTCCGGCTCCGGTGTTTTTCGCTGTCCCGGTGCTGTTTCGCCGTTCGTTCGTATCGGATGCTTCCGTGGTGAACGCCGCATCGGTCCGTTCCGGACCCCGGGTGGCCGGGTCCGGCAGCCGTGTTCCTGTGCACGGAGCCGTGGGGTGCCTCGCCGGCGGGGCTGAACGTACGGGGCGGCGCGTATGGAACGGGGGCGTACGGAGCGCATATGGCCACGCCGTGTCCCTGTGCCTCGCCGGGTCGCATTGGAGACACCGGTCACGTACGGAGACACCGGTCCGTACGGAGAGCCCTCAGGCGCCGGTGCAGTGCGGGCAGATGCCCCTGTAGGTGACCTCGACGTCGGAGATCGTGAAGCCGAAGCGTTCGGTGTCCGGCAGGTCCGAGAGCGGATTGCCCGTCGGGTGCACATCGCGGATGGTGCCGCAGCGCGCACAGACCAGGTGCTGGTGGGGGCGGTGCGCATTCGGGTCGTACCGCTTGGCGCGGCCGTCCGTGGTGACCTCGAGGACCTCGCCCAGTGAGACGAGCTCACCCAGCGTGTTGTACACGGTCGCGCGGGAGATCTCCGGCAGTCGCTCGACGGCGCGCGCATGCACCTCGTCGGCGGTCAGGTGGACGTGGTCCCCGTCGAGAACCTCGGCCACGACACGCCGCTGTGCGGTCATCCGCCAGCCGCGTCCGCGCAGTCGTTGCAGCAGGTCACTCATACAAACCAGCCTAACAGCTGATTGAACCAGGTTCCGAACAGGTGTGAGTTTAGATCTCCACTTGACTTGGACTTTGTCCATTATAGGATCGGCATGACATTCGCCAAGGGATCGATGGCGCAGTACACGCAGGAGGCGTACGTGACCCAGGGGCCGCTCACCACAGAGGCCGGTGCACCGGTCGCCGACAACCGGAACAGCGAGACCGCGGGTGCCGGCGGTCCGGTTCTCGTTCAGGACCAGTTGCTGCTCGAGAAGCTCGCGCACTTCAACCGGGAGCGCATCCCGGAGCGTGTCGTCCATGCGCGCGGTGCCGGGGCCTACGGCACGTTCACGGTGACCGCGGACGTCACCGGGTACACCCGCGCGACGTTTCTCTCCGAGGTCGGCAAGCAGACCGAGACCTTCCTCCGCTTCTCCACCGTCGCGGGCAACCTCGGTGCCGCCGATGCGGTCCGCGACCCACGCGGCTTTGCGCTGAAGTTCTACACCGAGGAGGGCAATTACGACCTCGTCGGCAACAACACCCCGGTGTTCTTCATCAAAGACGCCATCAAGTTCCCCGACTTCATCCACACGCAGAAGCGCGACCCTTACACGGGCTCCCAGGAGGCGGACAACGTCTGGGACTTCTGGGGGCTGAGCCCGGAGTCGACGCACCAGGTGACCTGGCTCTTCGGCGACCGTGGCATTCCCGCCTCGTACCGCCACATGAACGGCTACGGCTCGCACACGTTCCAGTGGAACAACGAGGCGGGCGAGGTCTTCTGGGTCAAGTACCACTTCAAGACGGACCAGGGCATCAGGACCCTCACCACGGACGAGGCCAACCGCCTCTCGGGTGTCGACCCCGACAGCCACCAGCGCGATCTGCGCGAGGCCATCGAGCGCGGCGACTTCCCGACCTGGACCGTGCAGGTGCAGATCATGCCGGCGGCCGAGGCGGCGGACTACCGCTTCAACCCGTTCGACCTCACCAAGGTGTGGCCGCACGAGGACTACCCGCCGATCGAGATCGGCAAGCTGGAGCTCAACCGCAACCCGGAGAACATCTTCGCGGAGGTCGAGCAGTCGATCTTCAGTCCCGCGCACTTCGTGCCGGGTATCGGTCCCTCTCCGGACAAGATGCTCCAGGGCCGTCTCTTCGCGTACGGCGACGCCCACCGCTACCGCGTCGGCATCAACGCCGATCACCTGCCGGTGAACCGTCCGCACGCCACCGAGGCGCGCACCAACTCCCGTGACGGCTTCCTGTACGACGGGCGCCACAAGGGTGCCAAGAACTACGAGCCGAACAGCTTCGGCGGGCCCTTCCAGACGGACAGGGCGCTGTGGCAGCCGACCGCCGTGTCCGGCGGTACGGGCAACCATGTCGCCCCGGTGCACGCCGAGGACGACGACTTCGTCCAGGCGGGCAACCTCTACCGGTTGATGTCCGAGGACGAGAAGGGCCGTCTGATCGAGAACCTGGCGGGCTTCATCGCCAAGGTCTCGCGTGACGACATCGCCGAGCGTGCGATCGACAACTTCCGTCGGGCAGACGGAGACTTCGGCAAGCGGCTGGAGGCCGCGGTCCAGGTCCTGCGCGGCTGATACTCCAGCACTGGACCGCTTGTCGCGGTGAGAGGGCCGGCACCCAAGGGGTTCCGGCCCTCTCGTATGCGCGTCGCCCGCCTACCCTGCGACCGTGGTCGCCGCCGCGCGGTGACGGGTCGGTGTCCAGCAGCGGATGATGTCGCGTACGGAGACGATGCCGACAGGTCCGGCGCCGTCGAGCACGATGAGATGGCGGAAGCCACCATGCGTCATGGCCTCGGCTGCCTCCTCCAGCGTCCAGGAAGGCGCCGCGAAGACGACGTCGGTGGTGGTGTGGATGCCGGCGGTTTCATGGTCGGGGTCCTGGCCGGCGGCGAGCGAGTTCAGTATGTCGCGCTCGGTGAGGATGCCGAGACCACTGGTGTCGGGGTCGAGGACGACGGCCGCGCCGACGTGGCGTGCGGCCATCAGCCGGGCGGCCTGCCGGATGGTGTGTGCCGGGCCGATGGTGAGGACCACCGTGCTCATGGCGTCACGGACGAGCATGGATGGAGCCACCTCCTTGGTGAACCGTTCAACGAGAACTGATTCACAAGTTCACAAGTGGGGGGACTCTCAGAGTCGCAGTGATTCGCGAAGTCAACAAGGGGGAGTGCGCAGCCCATCGGGGGCGCCCGGGGCGTACAGGTCAATAGCGCTGGTTGAGATAGCCGAGCAGTTCCTCGTGCAGCAGCCCGTTCGACGCGGCCGCATTGCCGCTGTGCGGTCCGGGGGTGCCGTCCAGGCCGGTGAAGGTGCCGCCCGCCTCCTGGACGACGATCGCGGTCGCCGCCATGTCCCAGAGGGACAGCTCCGGCTCGGCGCAGATGTCCACCGAACCCTCGGCGACCATCATGTACGGCCAGAAGTCGCCGTATGCACGTGTGCGCCAGACCTCGCGGGTCAGATCCAGGAAGCCGTCGAGCCGGCCCCGTTCCTCCCAGCCGCTCAGCGAGGAGTACGCGAAGGAGGCGTCGGAGAGCTCCGAGACCTTGGAAACGCTCAGTCGGGTCGCCGACGACAGACTGCGGCCGGTGTACGCACCGGCACCCTTGGCAGCCCACCAGCGGCGGCCCAGCGCCGGTGCCGAGACCACGCCGACGACCGGCTGGTAGCCACCCTCGCCGGCCTCCATGAGGGAGATCAGCGTCGCCCACACCGGCACGCCACGGACGTAGTTCTTCGTGCCGTCGATCGGGTCGATGACCCAGCGCCGCGGACCGGTGCCCTCGATGCCGTACTCCTCGCCGAGGATCGCGTCCCGAGGTCTGGCGCGCTGGAGCTGGGACCGGATCAGCTCCTCGGCCGCTTTGTCCGCTTCGCTCACCGGGGTCATGTCCGGCTTGGTCTCGACCTTGAGGTCGAGCGCCTTGAACCGGTCCATCGTCGCCGCGTCGGCGGCGTCCGCGAGGACATGGGCGAGACGCAGATCATCGTGATAGTCGGCCATGGTCGAAACTCTATCGCCGGGTGGGGCGGGCGATTTCCCGGCCACCGGGGTCGGTGGCCGGCCCCTGATGAGGAACCGGCCGGTCCGCAGGGCCTCTTGACAGCGAGTGGCCGTCCGTCAACTCTGAGCACAGAGCCGCAAAGGGGGCCGGGAGGCCCGCCCAGGAGGCGACGATGCCCACTGCGCGAGAAGCACTTCTGAACGCCGCTCTCACCGCACTCGCAGGCCTGCCCTGGTCCGGGGTCCGGATGATCGATGTCGCCTCCACGGCCGGGGTGTCACGGCAGACCCTCTACAACGAGTTCGGCAGCAAGGACGGTCTCGCCCGCGCACTCGTGCGACGGGAGGCCGACGCATACCTCCACGGCGTGGACCGACTGCTCGGGGACCGCGCAGCGGCCTGCGCCGAGCGGCTGGTGTCGGTCGCCGAGTGGACGGTGGGCGAGGCGCGGGCGAGGCCGCTCCTGCGTGCCCTGCTCACCGGCTGCTGGGGCGAGCGGCTGCCGGTCCCGCGTGCCGCGCGCCCCGGCCCCGGGTCCGGGGTGCCCGCGCAGCGGCGCGCGGACGCCGGACATCCCGCGCCCGCCGATCTGGCGGCCGCGGTGCGGGACCGCTCGGTCGCCGCGTTCGAGCAGAGTGCCAGAAGCCGTACCAAGGAAGAGGCGGCCGACCTCGCACATCGCTGCGAGCTCGCCGTACGGCTTGCGCTCTCGTGTCTCGTCGCGCCGCCGTCCGAAGGGGTTGCCCAGCTGGTCCGCAGTGCCGTCAGTGGCTCGAGCCCGAGAGCTGCAGGCCGATGACCCCGGCGACCACCAGAGAGATCGAGACGATCTTCAGGACCGAGGCGATTTCGTCGAGGAAGATCATCCCGTAGATCGCGGTGCCGGCGGCGCCGATCCCCGTCCACACCGCGTACGCGGGACCGACGTCGAGCTTCCGCAGCGAGAGCGTGAGCAGGCCGAAGCTGCCCAGGGCGAAGACGGCGAAGGCGATGGTGGGCCAGAGGCGCGTAAACCCGTGCGACAGCTTCAGGCAGACCGCGAACCCCGTCTCCAGGAGCCCTGCGACCACTACGAGCAGCCACGCCATCGTGAGTGCCTCCCGCGTCGGTGACTGCTTCGTCTCACTTGGTGCGAGTATGCACTTACCAGTCGTGGTCGTCGGCAAACGTCCACGGTCCGGTTGGCTGGCGCGTCGTCCGGCCGGGCCCTCTCGGCCGCGGGCCGCCAGTCCTGTGTCAGTCGCCTTCGTGACGTTCGCGCGTGGCCAGCAGCCGCCGCAGTGAGTAGAGACGCGCCGGGTCGGCGTTTCCCTGGGCCACCCAGTCGTCGAGTGCGCAGTCCTGCTCGTCGTGCGAGCAGGCCCGAGGGCAGGTCTCCGTGCCCGGCACCAGGTCGGGGAAGGCGAGAATGACCCGCGACGGATCGACGTGGTGGAGCCCGAAGGACCGCACACCAGGGGTGTCGATCACCCAGCCCCCGGCGCCCGCGAGCGGTAGTGCGAGTGCCGATGTCGTGGTGTGCCGGCCGCGGCCCGTGACCGCGTTGACATGGCCCGTGTTACGACGGCGGTCTTCCGGGACCAAGGCGTTGACCAGCGTGGTCTTGCCGACTCCCGAGTGCCCGACGAAGGCGGTGATGCGGCCGCCGATGTGCTCGCGCACGCGGTCCGCCGCGTCACCCCCGTACAGCTCCTCGCGCGATGTCACGACATGGGGGATGTCCAGCGCGCCGTACAGCTCCAGCAGTTTCTCGGGCGGGGCGAGATCCGACTTGGTCAGCACCAGCAGAGGCTCCAGCCCGCCGTCGTACGCGGCGACCAGACAGCGGTCGATCAGCCGGGGCCGCGGTTCGGGATCGGCGAGTGCCGTCACAATGGCCAGCTGGTCGGCGTTCGCGACGACGACGCGCTCGTAGGGATCGTCGTCGTCGGCCGTGCGCCGCAGCACGGAGGAGCGCTTCCCGATGCGGACGATGCGGGCGAGCGTGTCCTTCTTCCCGGACAGGTCGCCGACCAACTCGACCCGGTCACCGACCACGGCCGCCTTGCGGCCCAGTTCGCGGGCCTTCATCGCCAGCACGGGACGGTCGTCCACCAGGCAGGTGAGCCTGCCGCGGTCGACGGTCAGGACCATGCCCTCCGCCGCGTCCTCGTGCTTGGGGCGGATGGAGGTACGGGGACGGTTGCCCTTGGGGTTGGGGCGCTGGCGGATGTCGTCCTCGTCCGTGTGCTTGCCGTAGCGGCGCATCTCCTGCGTCCCCGCTCAGTTGCCCGCGAGCATGTCGGTCCACATCCTCGGGAAGTCGGGAAGGGTTTTGGCGGTCGTCGCCACGTTCTCGATCTCCACACCTTCGACGGCGAGACCGATGATCGATCCGGCCGTGGCCATCCGGTGGTCGTCGTAGGTGTGGAACACACCGCCGTTCAGCGGGCGCGGCCGGATGTGCAGACCGTCCTCGGTCTCGGTCACATCGCCGCCCAGCTCGTTGATCTCCTTGGTGAGCGCGGCGAGCCGGTCGGTCTCGTGGAGGCGCAGATGCGCGACCCCGCGCAGGGTCGAGGGCGAGTCGGCGAGGGCGGCGACCGCGGCGATGCCCGGAGTCAGCTCACCGACCTCACCGAGGTCGACGTCGATGCCATGGATCCGGCCGGTGCCCGTGAAGGTCAGCCCGGAGTCGGTGAGCTCGCAGGAACCGCCCATCGCGGTGAAGATCTCCCGCAGTGCGTCACCGGGCTGGGTGGTGTGCTCGGGCCAGTCGGGAACGGTGACCCGGCCACCCGTCACCAGCGCCGCCGCCAGGAACGGCTGGGCGTTGGACAGGTCGGGCTCGACGGTCAGATCGCGGCCGAGCAGAGCGCCGGAACGCACCCGCCACATGTTCGGCTCGCCGCCGGTCTCCGGCTCGTCGACCTGTGCCCCGACCGTACGGAGCATGTCGACGGTCATCCGGATGTGCGGCAGCGACGGCAGCCGGGAGCCCACATGCCGAACCTCCACACCCTGGTTGAAGCGGGGGGCGGAGAGCAGCAGGGCGGACACGAACTGGGAGGACGACGAGGCGTCGATCTCGACCCGGCCGCCGTCCAGCGCTCCGCCGCCGTGCACGGTCATGGGCAGTGCGCCGCGCCCGTCGTCGTCGATCCGGGCACCCAGTGCACGAAGACCGTTGATCACGCCGCCGAGCGGACGCTCGTACGAGCGGGGGTCGCCGTCGAAGCGGACGGGACCGTCGGCGAGGGCGGCGACCGGCGGCAGGAAGCGCATCACCGTACCGGCGTTGCCGACATCGACCGTGGCGGGACCGTGCAGCCCGGCCGGGATGATCCGCCAGGCCTCACCGCTGTCGGGGCCACCGGTGGCGGTGGAGCTGGAGGAGACCTGCTCCTCGATGCCCACGCCCATGGCCCGCAGCGCCTCGGCCATCAACAGGGTGTCGCGGGAGCGCAGCGGGCGGCGCAGCCAGCCCGGCTCGGCGGCCAGTGCGGCGAGGACCAGTCCGCGGTTGGTGACCGACTTGGAACCGGGCACGACGACCGTCGCGTCGACGGGTCCGCTCGCATGCGGGGCGGGCCAGGGGTCGGGGTGCACGGGGCTGTCGGTCATGGCCATCACTTTAGTGGGCCGGGAGCACCCCGGCTGTTCCCCGGTCCCGCGCGGACCGGAGCGCTCCGCGGCCGGTCAGGGCCGAGGAGCGGGGTGAGCCGCAGCCCCGGCCCGGCTGCGGCGGGTCACAGACCGAGCAGCCAGCGGCCGCCGCCGATCAGGGAGCACAGGGACACGGCGTGGAAGAGGAAGAGCCACATCGCGGGCGGTACATGGGTCAGCCGCGCCAGCTGGTCGGCGTCCGAGTCGGGCGCCCCGCCGTGGCGCCGCTTCGCCTGGAGCTCGAAGGCCGGCCGCACACCGCCGAGCAGCAGGAACCACACGGCGGCATAGGCGAAGCCGGCCTGCACCGCCGGACCGGTGAACCAGGAGACGAGAAGGAAGGCAGCGCCGGTGAGGATCACGGTGAGCGCCCCGTACGCGTTGCGGATCATCACCAGCATGGCGATCAGCAGCGCGGTCGCCACCCAGAGCAGCAGCGTGATGCGATGCGCGGCGAGCAGCCACGCCCCGCCGAGGCCGAGCAGGGGCGGGGCGGTGTAGCCCGCGGCCGCCGTGAGGATCATGCCGAGACCGGTCGGCTTGCCACGGCTGACGGTGAGGCCGCTGGTGTCGGAGTGGAGGCGGATGCCGTCGAGGCGACGGCCGGTGACCAGAGCCATCAGGCCGTGCCCGCCCTCGTGGGCGATGGTGATCGCATTGCGGGACAGCCGCCAGAGCAGCTGCGGGACGACCGCGACGAGGGCGAGCGCGGCCGTTGCTATGACCAGCCACTGGTCGGGTGCCGGCTGGGTGCCGAGAACTTCGGTGGTGGCCATTTCCGGGGTGGCTCCTCGGGAGGGTCGGGGTCGTGGCAGTGTGGCACTTATGTGCGGACGGTATGCAGCGAGTCGCAGGCCCGAGGACCTCACCGGACTCTTCCAGATCGAGAAGTGGGAACCGGCGGAGGCCCTGGCACCCGACTGGAACGTGGCCCCCACGAAAGAGGTCTACGCGGTACTCGAACGTCCTCTGAAGGACGCGGACGACCGACGTCCGGTTCGCCAGCTGCGCAAACTCAGATGGGGACTCGTCCCGTCCTTCGCCAAGAACCCCGAGGGCGCCGCCCGGATGATCAACGCGCGCGCGGAGACCGTCCATGAGAAGCCCTCGTTCCGCAGGCCCTTCCTCGCCCGCCGCTGCATCGTGCCCGCCGACGGCTACTACGAGTGGGTCACCGGCACCGAGGAGCGGGAACTGGAGGTCCAGGGCAGGAAGAAGCGGCCGCGGAAGCAGCCGTACTTCGTCACCCCCGCCGACGGCTCGGTCTTCGCGATGGCCGGTCTGTACGAGTTCTGGCGCGACCGGACGCTGCCCGACGACCATCCCCAGTCCTGGTGGGTCACCTGCTCGGTGATCACGACGGAGGCGGAGACGGCCCCGCTGGCGGTCGCGCCCGCCCAGGGCCCGAACTCTCTCTCCGACATCCACCCCCGGATGCCGCTGATGCTCACCGAGGACCGCTGGGACGCATGGCTCGACCCGGCCCGTACGGACGCCGACCAGCTGCGCGCCCTGCTCGCACCGCCGCCGTCGGGCCTGATGCGCGCCTATCCCGTGAGCACTGCCGTCTCCAATGTCCGCAACAACGGCCCCGAGCTGCTGGAGGAGCTGGAGGCTCCCGAGGTCGGCACCCTCTTCTGACACTTCGGGGACGCGTGGTGTGACACTGCTGACGTGACACAGAGCGAGATCGTCGAGACACCGGCGGGAGACGCCCGCATCACCTGGCACCCGGCCACCGGCAGGGCCCGCCTCGTGCTGGCCGTGAGCCATGGGGCGGGGGGCGGCATCGAGGCGCGTGATCTGCAGGCGCTCGCCGCCGGCCTGCCCGGTGCCGGGGTGACCGTCGCCCTCGTGGAGCAGCCGTGGCGGGTGGCGGGCAAACGGGTCGCGCCCGCACCGAAGACCCTGGACACCGGCTGGCGCGGACTGTGGCCGGCGCTGGAGAGGCAGGGTCTGCCGATCGTCGCGGGCGGGCGCAGCGCCGGTGCACGTGTGGCCTGCCGTACCGCCGGTGAGCTGGGTGCCCACGCCGTACTCGCGCTGAGCTTCCCCCTGCACCCGCCGGGCAGACCGGAGAAGTCACGGGCCGACGAGTTGCTCGGGGCGGGAGTGCCCGTACTCGTCGTCCAGGGCGGCAACGACCCGTTCGGGAGGCCGGAGGAGTTCCCCGAGGGCGATTACGAGCTGATCGGGGTCGACTCCGCGGACCACGGGCTCTCCGTGCCCAAGCGGGCGGCGTCGACCCAGGAGGAGGCGCTGGCCGTGGCCGTCGAGGGCGTGCGGAAGTGGATCACCTCGCTGAGCTGACGGGGCGGGGACGGGGGGCGGGAATAGTCGCGGGCGGGACCGCTGTTGTGACGGGCGTCAGCACACGAAGTGGAGAGGGAGTCCGTCGCATGGGTTCGACCATCTGCCCGAGCAGGTCGCAGGCCGCTGACCTGGACTGGACGGTGCTGTCCGCACCCAGGACGACCCCGGTTCGGGCGGCGGGCGGAGCGGTTGGTCGTCTATCCTCCGATTCGAGCGGGTCCGGTCTCGGTCTCGCCACGGCGTTGGAGGAGGTGGGTCCGGTCACTGGGACCGACGACGGCCGCACGGACGAGACGGCCGCCGAGCGCAACGCACGATTCGAGCGGGATGCCCTCGGCTACCTCGACCAGATGTACTCGGCCGCGTTGCGCATGACGCGCAATCCGGCCGATGCCGAGGATCTCGTACAGGAGACGTACGCCAAGGCGTACGGCTCGTTCCACCAGTTCCGCGAAGGCACCAACCTCAAGGCCTGGCTGTACCGCATTCTGACGAACACCTTCATCAACTCGTACCGCAAGAAGCAGCGCGAGCCCCAGCGCAGTGCGGCCGAGGAGATCGAGGACTGGCAGCTGGCCCGTGCCGAGTCGCACATGTCGACCGGCCTGCGCTCCGCCGAGTCCCAGGCCCTCGACCACCTGCCGGACTCGGATGTGAAGGAAGCCCTGCAGGCGATCCCCGAGGAGTTCCGTATCGCCGTCTATCTGGCGGACGTGGAGGGCTTTGCCTACAAGGAGATCGCGGACATCATGGGAACGCCCATCGGTACGGTGATGTCCCGACTGCACCGGGGCCGCCGCCAGTTGCGCGGAATGCTCGAGGACTACGCCCGTGAGCGCGGGCTGGTGCCCGCGGGCGCCGGGGAGTCGACGAACGATCGGAAGGGCTCGGGCTCATGAGCTGCGGAGAGCCGCACGAGACGGATTGTGCAGAGGTACTCGATCACCTGTACGAGTTCCTCGACCGCGAAATGCCCGATGCCGACTGCACCAAGTTCGAGGTCCACTTCGAGGAGTGCTCCCCGTGCCTCGAGAAGTACGGGCTGGAGCAGGCGGTGAAGAAACTCGTCAAGCGCTGCTGCGGCCATGACGACGTGCCCGTCGATCTGCGGGCCAAGGTCATGGGCCGGATCGAGCTGATCAGGGCGGGCGAGGCCGTGCCGGAGCACGATGTGACGGCGGCAGGAGCGGATCTGCCGAGCGCGGCTGCGGAGTAACCGCCTGCTGCGGGACGGACGGCACGAGGGGGCGCACCGGAAGGTGCGCCCCCTCTGCGTGCGCTGCGGGTGTGCTGGTGGTGCGTCGGCCGGTGCTCGGGCAGGCGCCCGAGGCGCGTTCCCACGGGGTGTGCCCCCGGCGCGGCCGGATGGAGCCCGGCTCGGTGCCCTGGCGTACGCCCGCGGACACCTGTCCGTCACTCGATGGTGCTAATCGGTCGTTCCAGACCACCGTCCAACGTTCAACTCGTTAGCCTGACGGTCGATTTGGGGGGCCCTGAGGGGCTTGGGAGCCCCCTGGGGCGGCCGAGGAGGGCTGAGGGCGGGTGAGAGGCATTCCGCGCGGGGCGCGTGTTCTGGTTCTTTGTACCGTGGTGTGCGCCGGCGCATGCGTGTTCCCCGTGGCGCTCCCCGGTGTCCCTGTCCCCTGGGGTGAGATCGCACTGCTTGCCGGGATCTACGCGGTGTGCGAGCTACCGGGCCGGGGTCGGTCCGCCGGGCGGACCTCGGGCGCGGCGCCACCGACGGCTGCCGGATCGTTCTTCCCCGTGCTGCTCGCAGCAGCGCTGCTGCTGCCGCCCGCTGCGGCGGCGCTGGCCGCCGTGCCCGGTGCGCTCGTCGCCCCGGTGGACCGGAGACCGGGGGGCGTGCGCAGACTGTGGCGCGCTGCTCAACTCGCTCTGGCCGCCTGGGCCGCGTCCTGGGCGGCCGTGCTGTGCGGCGGGCTCGGCACCACGCCCGTCTTTCCCCGCGTGATGCTGCCCGCAGGGGCCGCCGTGCTGGCGTTCTGTCTGGTGCTCGCAGCGCTCGACGGGGCCATCCTGGCCACGGCCGAACAGCTGCCCCCGAGGGCGGCATGGGGAGGGCTGTTGCCGCGCTCGCTCGCCCCGCACGCCCTGCACGGGCCGGTCGGACTGATGATGGCGGTGCTGTGGCGAAGCCCCTACGGCCCCGTCTCCGCGATGCTCGTCCTGCTGCCGATGTACATCTCCTGCTGGGTCTTCGCGCAGTACCACCGCGAACAGAACGCCCATCGGTCCACCATCCGCGCGCTCGTGCACGCGGTCGGCATCAAGGACAGGTACACCCGTGGGCACAGCGAGCGCGTGGGACGGGCCTCGGTGCTGATCGCACGCGAGCTTGGCATGGACGAGGGACGCCAGGAGGCCCTCCGCTTCGCCGGGGCCCTGCACGACGTCGGCAAAATGGGCGTGCCCACGCGGGTGCTGCGCAAGGACGGGCCCCTCACACCCGAGGAACGCCGGCTCATCGAGCTCCACCCGGAGTACGGGCACGAGATGGTGCGTGGCATCGGCTTCCTGGGGGAGGCCAGGGCGGCGATCCTGCACCACCACGAACGGCTCGACGGCAGCGGCTACCCGTACGGTCTCGCCGGCAGCCGGATCCCCGAGTCCGCCCGCGTCGTGGCTGTTGCCGACGCCTTCGACGCGATGACATCGACCCGCTCGTACCGGCGGGCCCGTCCGGTCGCAGCGGCGGTCGAGGAACTGGAGCGGTGCGCGGGCACGCAGTTCGACCCCCGGATGGTCCGAGCCCTTGTCCGTGGCCTGTCGCGCCATGGCTGGCAGGCGGAGGTCTCCGCGGACGGACCCTCGTCGCCCGGCGCAGGCGGCGGTCCGGCACACGCCGCCGCGCCGGCCACGGGTGCTGCATCCGCCACGGGTGCCGAGTCGGCCACTGTTCCCCCGCCGGCGACAGGTCCTGCGTCGGCCGGGGGGATGCCCGGGCCGGAGCCGCTCCTGGGCGGTCGTCCGGACACGACGGGCCCCGGCGGGCGAACGGGTCGCGGGGGTGCGCGCGGAAGGACCGACGGCCCCGGTGGGCAGGCTGGCGGGCCGGCCACGGCCCTGACGGCCCCCGGCGTCTCCACGGCCGCCACCGGGAGGGTACGGCGGATGGTCGAAGCCGTTGCCACGGCCCGGAACGGCCGTGGCATCGCGGAGAGGCGGCACGGATGAGGCGACCCGTCCCGCTCACCGTCGCAGTCGTGTACGGCGCTGCCGCGGCGCTCGCGGGGGCCGGACTCGTCGGCGCCCTGGGAAACGGGATCGAGGACCCCGGGACCGCCCTCGCTTTCGGGGCGCTCATCGCGGTGGGGGAGCTCGCCCGCCGGGGCGCACCACCGGGGGAGCGTGAGCCTGCGCCCGTCGGGGCGGCCGGGGCGCTGGCGTACGCGTTGCTGGGTGAGAACGCAGGGCGGGCCACGACGCACGGTGTTCTCCAGGTCGTGGCGGTCGTCGTCGCCGGCGCACTCGCCGGTGCCGTACCGCATGTCGCCCGTGGCGACGGGCCCGCGGCCGATCTTGCGGCCCGCCGCGTGCTCACCGTCGCCTTTGCCGCGGCCTGCTTCCAACCGCTCCACAACTCGGGCGAGTTGGCCGAACGGGTCGGCGAGGGCCCGTACCACGCGCTCTACCTCCTGCTGCTGCTCCTGCTCACGGCACTCTGCGACGCCGTGCTCGCCGCACTGATGCTGCGCGCCCGCACCCGCTATCCGTACGGTCCTCTGCTCCGCGACGAGCTGCGCTCGCTCCTCGGCATTGGCTCGGCGGTCTGCGCGACCGGGGCCGTGATGGCGCTCGCCGTGGCCGTCGCGGGGCTGTGGGCGTTACCGGTGTTCTGCATACCGCTGCTCCTGACCCAGCTCGCGTTCCGCCGGTGCGCGGCGATCCGGGCGACCTGCCGCCAGACGGTCGCCTCGCTCGCCCGGGCCACCGAGATAGCCGGTTACACCCCTCACGGCCACGCTCACCGCGTCGCGGCGCTCAGCACCGCCGTCGGGCGTGAGCTCGGCCTCTCCGAAGCCGAGCTGACCGTTCTGGAGTACGCAGCGCTGATGCACGACGTCGGGCAGCTCTCCCTCGTCGACCCCGTCCCGGAGGGTGCCACCGCTTGGCTTCCCACGGCCGAGCAGCGAAGAATCGCCCTGCTGGGCGGCGCCGTGGTCCGCCAGACCGGGGTGCCGGCGGCCGTCGCGGTGATAGTCGAGCGGCAGGCGGATCCGTACCGTGAACAGCCGCTCCCCGCCCGGATCGTCCGCACGGTCAATGCATACGACGATCTCACCGGTCACCGTGCCGGACAGGGCCTGGAAGCCCTGGACGCCCTGGAGCGACTGCGCCTCGGAACCGCCCAGGACCATCAGCCGGAGGTCGTGGAGTCGCTCGCCCGCGTGCTGACCCGGGACCGGCTCGGCCCGCAGGGCCTGCGCTGAGGCCACCGGCGGGAGACGGACGGCCGGTCTGGCCCCCTCCCCGTCTGGGTAACCCATGGGTAATGAGCGAGCGTCCGACCGGGCATGGTTGGATGCGATTGAAGGCAGATACAAGAGACAGCCAACAAAGACACAGACAGGCAATGTGTCGGGGGAAGTGACCCGAGCGACCGGCAGGCGGGAATCGTGAGGATCTTCGGGAAGGTACGGCATCGGCCCTCCGCCTCTTGGCGGCAGGCCACCGACCGCGCGTTCACGCTGATCGGTGACGGCCGGTACGAGGACGCGGGAGCGCTGCTGACCCGCGCAGCGGACCTGGAGCCCTGGCTCTCGGAGTCCTGGTTCAATCTGGCACTGCTGCACAAGTTCCGGCACGACTGGGAGCAGGCGCGCGCCGCAGGCCTGCGCGCCGTCGCACTCCTCGACAAGGAGACCGGCGCCCCCGACTGGTGGAACGTCGGCATCGCCGCCACCGCCCTGCAGGACTGGCCACTGGCCCGCCGCTCCTGGCAGGCGTACGGGCTGAAGGTGCCCGGTGAGGCGGCCGCCAGTGGTGAACCCCTCGGCATGGAGCTGGGAAGCGCCGCCGTACGGCTGTCGCCGGAGGGCGAGGCCGAGGTCGTGTGGGGCCGAAGGCTCGACCCGGCCCGGATAGAGGTGCTGTCCATTCCGCTGCCTTCGTCCGGTCGGCGCTGGGGCGAGGTCGTGCTGCACGACGGTGTGCCGCACGGCGAGCGCACCACCGCCGCCGGCCACAGCTTCCCCGTCTTCGACGAGATCGAGCTCTGGGCACCCTCGCCCGTCCCCACCTGGGTGGTACTGCTGGAGGCCGCCTCCGAGGAGGACCGGGACGCGCTGGAGCAGCTCGCGGCCGACGCCGGTTTCGCCGCCGAGGACTGGTCGTCGTCGGTACGGCTGCTCTGCCGGGCGTGCTCGGAGAGCGTGATGCCGAGCGCCGAGGGCGACGGTGAGCACCTCGATCCGCACGACCACAGTGAACCCGGTCACCCCGGTCCGCTGGGTCACCGCACGGCCGGGGACCTGTGGGTGCCGGAGCGCGAGTGCGGCATCGCGGCGCCCGCCGCACTGGTGCAGGGGCTGCTCGACGGCTGGGTCGCGGACAGCCCGGACAGCCGTGAGTGGCGGGATCTCGAGGAAGTCTGCTGACCACTCCGGCTGGGCCGTAGGCTGTACGGGACATCGAGACCGGGTTTTCAGGAAGGCTTACGGCGGAATGGCGCAGCAGGAGACGGACGAGCAGATCAACGACGGCTTCGTCGTCGATACGGAGGACTGCGAGGAGCGTGAGCGGGCGTACCGCGAGCGCGGCACGTCCCGTCCCATCACCGTCGTGGGCAACCCGGTGCTCCACAAGGAGTGCAAGGACGTCACCGAGTTCGACGACAAGCTCGCGGCGCTGATCGACGACATGTTCGCCAGCCAGCGGACGGCGGAGGGCGTGGGCCTGGCCGCCAACCAGATCGGTGTCGATCTGAAGGTCTTCGTCTACGACTGCCCCGACGACGAGGGTGTGCGCCACACAGGCGTCGTCTGCAACCCCGTGCTCCAGGAACTGCCGCCCGAGCACCGTGTGCTCGACGACTCGAACGAGGGCTGTCTGTCCGTCCCGACGGCGTACGCGTCGCTGGCCCGCCCGGACTACGCCGAGGTGCACGGGCAGGACGCCGAGGGGAAGCCGATCAAGGTGCGCGGCACCGGGTACTTCGCGCGCTGCCTGCAGCACGAGACGGACCACCTGTACGGCTATCTGTACATCGACCGGCTGTCGAAGAGGGACCGCAAGGACGCCCTGAAGCAGATGGCCGAGGGCACGCCGCGCTACGAGACCGTGCCGAACGACTGACGTTCCGGCGGACCGCCGGTGGCCGCGCCCCGCACCGTTTCCGGTGCGGGGCGCTGTCGTTGTGGCCATGAGACCGGGTCCGGGCCCGGCCGGACCGGTTCCCGGGACTGCGGATGCGTGCGCCGGCTGCTGCCTGCGGTCGACGGGTGGTGCACCGCGACCGGCCGGCGCCACGGCTGCCGCGCCCGCCCCGCCGGGCACCGCAACGGGCAGGGGCCCGGACCGTACCCCGGTCCGGGCCCCTGCCGTACGCGTCCGGCCGGAAGGTCAGAAGTCCTCGTCCAGGTCGACCGAGCCCTCGACGGCGACCTGATACGCCGAAGGCCGGCGCTCGAAGAAGTTCGTCAGTTCCTGGACGCCCTGGAGCTCCATGAAGGAGAACGGGTTCTGCGAGCCGTAGACCGGGGCGAAGCCGAGCCGGGTGAGCCGCTGGTCGGCGACGCACTCCAGATACTCGCGCATCGACTCGGTGTTCATGCCCGGCAGGCCGTCACCGCACAGGTCGCGGCCGAACTGCAGCTCCGCCTCGACGGCCTCCTTCAGCATGTCGGTGACCTGCTGCTGGAGTTCGTCGTCGAAGAGCTCCGGCTCCTCCTTGCGGACCGTGTCCACGACCTCGAAGGCGAAGTTCATGTGCATGGTCTCGTCCCGGAACACCCAGTTGGTGCCGGTCGCCAGACCGTGCAGCAGACCGCGCGAACGGAACCAGTAGACGTACGCGAACGCCCCGTAGAAGAACAGGCCCTCGATGCAGGCGGCGAAGCAGATCAGGTTGAGCAGGAAGCGCCTGCGGTCCGCCTTGGTCTCCAGGCGGTCGATCTTCTCCACCCCCCCTTCCCCGTCGAGGGCGGCCATCCACTTGAAGCAGAACTCGGCCTTCTCGCGGATCGAGGGAATGTTCTCGACGGCAGCGAAAGCGGCCGTGCGGTCCTCCGGGTTCGGGAGGTAGGTGTCCAGCAGGGTCAGATAGAACTGGACGTGCACGGCCTCCTCGAAGAGCTGCCGCGACAGATACAGCCGCGCCTCGGGGGAGTTGATGTGCTTGTAGAGCGTCAGCACCAGGTTGTTCGCGACGATGGAGTCGCCGGTCGCGAAGAAGGCGACCAGACGGCCGATCAGGTGCTGCTCGCCGGGGGAGAGCTTGGCCAGATCGGCGACGTCGGAGTGGAGGTCGACCTCCTCGACCGTCCAGGTGTTCTTGATGGCGTCCCGGTAGCGCTCGTAGAAGTCCGGGTAGCGCATCGGACGGAGGGTCAGCTCGAAGCCGGGGTCGAGCAGGTTCTTGACGGTGGTGGCTTCGGTGGGCATTACTGGCAGGCCTCGCAGGACTCGGGGTTCTCGAGCGAGCAGGCGATGGCGTCGGCGTCGGGCGCCGCCTGCTGTGCGGGAATGGGGGCGGTGGTGGCGGCGGTTGCGGACGCGGCGCGCGCGATGCGGGTCGCCGGGCGGGAGCGCAGGTAGTACGTCGTCTTCAGGCCCTGCTTCCAGGCGTACGCGTACATGGAGCTGAGCTTGCCGATGGTCGGCGTCTCCAGGAAGAGGTTCAGCGACTGCGACTGGTCCAGGAACGGGGTGCGTGCCGCTGCCATGTCGATCAGGCCGCGCTGCGGGATCTCCCACGCCGTGCGGTACAGCGCCCGTACGTCCGCCGGGATCCAGTTGAGGCCCTGAACCGAGCCGCTGGATTCGCGCAGCGCCTCACGGGTCTGCGCGTCCCACACGCCCAGCTTCTTCAGTTCGTCCACCAGATAGGAGTTGACCTGGAGGAACTCACCCGAGAGCGTCTCGCGCTTGAAGAGGTTGGAGACCTGCGGCTCGATGCACTCGTACACACCCGCGATCGACGCGATGGTCGCGGTCGGCGCGATGGCGAGCAGGAGGGAGTTGCGCATCCCGGTCGTGGCGATCCGGGAACGCAGCGCGGCCCAGCGCTCCGGCCAGTTGAGCTCCACGGCTGTGCCGTAGTGATCCGGGTGCAGCACACCGCGCGCCGTACGGGTCTGCTCCCAGGCGGGCAGCGGGCCGTTGCGCTCGGCCAGGTCGCAGGACGCCTCGTACGCCGCCAGCATGATCCGCTCGGCGATCCGGGTCGACAGTGCCTGCGCCTCGGCGGAGTCGAAGGGCATCCGCAGCTTGAAGAACACGTCCTGCAGGCCCATGGCGCCGAGGCCCACCGGACGCCACTTGGCGTTGGAGCGGCCGGCCTGCTCGGTCGGGTAGAAGTTGATGTCGACGACCCGGTCCAGGAAGGTCACGGCCGTGCGGACGGTGGCGTCGAGCCGCTCCCAGTCGATGGCGTCCGCACCGGTGCCGCCGTCGGTGACGAACGCGCCGAGGTTGACGGATCCGAGGTTGCAGACAGCGGTCTCGCCGTCGTTCGTCACCTCGATGATCTCGGTGCAGAGATTGGAGGAGTGGACGACGGTGCCGGGCTCAGCGGTCTGGTTCGCGGTGCGGTTCGAGGCGTCCTTGAACGTCATCCAGCCGTTGCCGGTCTGGGCGAGCGTACGCATCATGCGGCCGTACAGGTCGCGGGCCGGGATGGTCCTGCGGGCGAGGCCCGCCTCCTCCGCCTTGCGGTAGGCGGCGTCGAACTCGTCGCCCCAGAGGTCGACCAGCTCGGGGACGTCGGCGGGCGAGAAGAGCGACCAGTCGGCGTCCTCGTTCACCCTGCGCATGAACTCGTCCGGGATCCAGTGCGCCAGGTTGAGGTTGTGCGTACGCCGCGCCTCCTCACCCGTGTTGTCGCGCAGCTCCAGGAACTCCTCGATGTCCGCGTGCCAGGTCTCCAGGTAGACACAGGCCGCGCCCTTGCGGCGACCGCCCTGGTTGACCGCGGCGACGGAGGAGTCCAGCGTGCGCAGGAACGGCACGATGCCGTTGGAGTGGCCGTTGGTGCCGCGGATGAGCGAACCGCGCGAGCGGATACGGGAGTACGAGAGACCGATGCCACCCGCGTGCTTGGAGAGCCGCGCCACCTGGTGGTAGCGGTCGTAGATCGAGTCCAGCTCGTCCAGCGGGGAGTCCAGCAGATAGCAGGACGACATCTGGGGGTGGCGGGTACCGGAGTTGAAGAGGGTGGGGGAGGACGGCAGGTAGTCGAGCCGGCTCATCAGCCCGTACAGCGCGGCGACTTCGTCGAGAGCCCTGGGCGACTCGTCCTCGGCGAGGCCGGCGGCGACACGCAGCATGAACTGCTGCGGGGTCTCGATGACCTTGCGGGTGATCGGGTGCCGGAGGAGGTAGCGGCTGAAGAGGGTGCGCAGGCCGAAGTACCCGAAGCGGTCGTCGGCGGCAGGGTCGATCAGCGCGTCGAGGCGCGCGGCGTGCGTCTGCACGAACGCGGCCGTGCGGTCCGCGATCAGGCCCTCGCGGTGCCCGACGGCGATGGAGTCGGAGAAGGCGACCGCCCCCTGTGTGGCCGCCTCCTCCGCGATCGTGCGGGTGAGCAGCCGGGCCGCGAGGCGCGAGTAGGCCGGGTCCTCGGAGATCAGCCCAGCGGCGGCCTCGGTCGCGAGTTCGCGCAACTCGGCCTCGTCCGAGCCCGCGTGGCGGCCGCGGAGGGCGGCCGCGGCGACGCGGCCGGGGTCCGTGTCGGGGAGATCGGCGGTGAGGTCGGTCAGGATGCGCAGCAGCGCGGTACCTGGCCCATCGGCGGACTGCGTTGAAGCAGGATCGGGCGGCGCGATGGTCACAGGGTGCTCTCCCTCGCTCGGCTCGGGGCCGGCGGGGGCACGGGGCACGGGCGCACTCGCCCGGGGGCAGGGTGCACCGCGTCCACCGACCTGTTTCCGCGAGGCCCGGACGTCGTCGGCACCCGGGCCGGACGGTCCGGGTGCGCCGTCGGCAGGTCTTCGGACTCGCAGGTGTATGCCCTGTGCGACACCGCAAAGGCACACCGGCACACCGTTGCGGGACAGTTCCGGACTCGAACCGGATTCCCCTGCGGCGACAGCGAGCATGAGCATACATGTAGGGGCGGTGGCTTGAGGCACCCCCCACATGTTGTGTCGCCGCGGTTCTCAGAGCTCCAGGCTGTAGGCCAGCAGAGGCACGTCCGCCAGCGGACACCAGTCCCGCTCGGGCGTTCTGACGAAGCCGATTCGTTCGTAGATGCGGTGCGCGGCGTGCATGCGGGGGTGCGTCGACAGGACGAGCCTCCGGCAGCCTTCGGTGTCCCTGGCCCGCTCGATGCACGCCCTGACGAGTGCCTCCCCGGCGCCCCGCCCCCGCGCTTCCGTGGCGACCGCCAGCATCCTGAACTCGGTTTCCCCGTCCTCGGCGATGTCGGCCCAGGGCGCCCCGCCGAGAACGAAGGTCACCCCGCCGAGCACCCGGCCGTCCCGGTCCGCCGCGACCAGTACCTCGGCCTGTCGGGCCCGGGCGACGACGTCCCTCAGACGGTCGAGGTACGGGTCCTCCTCGCCGAAGTCCAGCAGCCTGCCGTCGAGATAGGCCCGTGCCGTGAGCTCCCCCAGGGCCTCGTACTCCGAGGGTTCGGCCCTTCTGACGAAGATGTCCATATCCGAAGTTTCCTCCATGTGCACGAGGGCGGCTCGAGGCCGTTCCCCCGGCCGGTTGCCTCAACACCCCATGTTCCCAAGGCCGCGGAGGGGGTGCGGGGACAATGCGGTGCCGTTTCGGACGGACACGAACGCCGGCCGGCACAGGCTCATGGGGCCCGTGCCGGCCGGCGCCGGGAAACACACGCGTCAGTGGGTGACTGCGCCCACCTTCGGGAGTTCGGGTTCGACCCCGGGGTCCCCGGCGTCCGCCGTGTAGTCCCCCGGAGACGTCTCGTCGACACCGTCCGGGGCCTTCACGGCGCGCAGCACGAGGGTGAGGACGACGGTCACCACCGCGTTGAGCACGAAGGCCGTCAGGCCGATGTAGCCGATCTCCCCGATTCCCGGTATCTCCGCCGATGACCCTCCGAAGTGCTTCTGCGTCGGACTTGCGACGCCGTACGCCGCCACTGTGCCGTAGATCATGCCGACGGCCCAGCCCGCGAGCAGCGCCCAGCGGTGGCACCACCGGGTGAACAGGCCGCCGACGAGGGCCGGGAAGGTCTGGAGGATCCAGATGCCGCCCAGCAGCTGGAAGTTGATGGCGACGGTCTTGTCCATCGTCAGGACGAAGGCCAGGGCACCCACCTTCACCAGCAGCGACACCAGCTTCGACACCTTGGTCTCCTGCTCCGGAGTCGCGTCCGGCTTCAGGAAGTCCTTGTAGATGTTCCGCGTGAACAGGTTCGCCGCCGCGATCGACATGATCGCCGCCGGTACCAGCGCGCCGATGCCGATGGCCGCGAACGCGACCCCCGCGAACCAGTCGGGGAACATGTTCTCGAACAGCTGCGGAATGGCGAGCTGACCGTTCGTCACCTTGACTCCGGCCGCGATCGCCATGAACCCGAGCAGCGCCAGCAGCCCCAGCATCAGCGAGTAGAGCGGCAGGATGGTGGTGTTGCGCCGGATCACGTCACGGCTGCGCGAGGACAGCGTGGCGGTGATCGAGTGCGGATACATGAACAGGGCCAGCGCGGATCCGAGCGCCAGCGTGGCGTAACCCCACTGGCCCAGCTCCCCGGGCACCAGCGCACCCCGCGGTTTGTCGGTCGCGGGGTTGATCTGCGCGAACGCGTCGCCCGCCTTGGTGAAGATGTCGTCGAAGCCGCCGAGCTTGACGGGGATGTAGATGATCGCGACCGCGATCACCAGATAGATCAGGGTGTCCTTGACGAAGGCGATCAGCGCGGGTGCCCGCAGACCGGACGAGTAGGTGTACGCCGCCAGCACACCGAAGGCGATCAGCAGCGGCAGATCCTTGATGAACCAGTGGGTGTTCTCACCGCCGCCGACGCCCATGACGTCCAGCACAGCCTGGATGCCGACGAGCTGCAGCGCGATGTACGGCATCGTCGCGAGGATGCCGGTGAGCGCGACCGCCAGCGACAGCCCCTTCGAGCCGAAGCGTCCGCGGACGAAGTCCGACGTCGTCACATATCCGTGCTTGTGCGACACCGACCACAACCGCGGCAGGAAGGTGAAGATCAGCGGGTAGACGAGAATCGTGTACGGCACGGCGAAGAAACCGGCAGCGCCCGCCGCGTAGATCGCCGCGGGTACGGCGACGAAGGTGTAGGCGGTGTAGAGGTCGCCGCCGAGCAGGAACCAGGTCACCCAGGTGCCGAACGACCGCCCGCCCAGGCCCCATTCGTCCAGGCTGTTCTCGTTCTCGGCCCTGCGCCAGCGCGAGGCCAGGAAGCCCATGACCGTGACGGCCAGGAAGAAGAAGATGAATACGGCGAGTGCGACGCCGTTCACGCCGTCCTTCACTGCGACGCCCCTTCCTTGCGGGCGCGCTGGTCAAGCTGCCACAGCTTGTACGCGACCATCGTCAGTGCGGTCGAAATCACGACCCAGAGCATCTGGTACCAGTAGAAGAACGGGATACCGGCGAACGCCGGGTCGGTCTTCGCGTACGAACCGACCCAGAGCATCGCCGCGAACGGCGCGATCAGGCAGAGGGCCACCACCACCCGTAGCGGGGTGACTGCGGGTTTTCTCTCTGCGGGTGTTTCGGACATGAGCGGCTCCGTCCCCTCGCTGATCAGCTGCGCTGATGTAACGCGCAGGCAATCTAGGGGACGGTTCAGCTTGATGGAACCCTGGTCCGGATAACGGAAGAGGCAATCGCCCAGCGGTCGGTTCGACCGTTGAGCGGCTGAATTCAACCGCTCAACGGCTTATTTCAACCGCTGAGCGGCTCATCCGTACCGCTCGTGCCGCGACTCGGCCCGGACCTCCGCACCGGCCGTCGGTCCGCCTCGTTCCGGGGGCGACCCCCGGGCCCCCGGCCGTCAGTCCGCCTCGGGTCGTTGCAGCCTCGCCACGAACTTGTAGCGGTCGCCGCGGTACACCGAGCGCACCCACTCCACCGGCTCACCGTTCCTGTCCAGTGAGTGGCGGGACAGCATCAGCATCGGCAGGCCGACGTCGGTGCCGAGCAGTCCCGCTTCGCGTGGTGTGGCCAGCGAGGTCTCGATCGTCTCCTCGGCCTCGGCGAGATGGACGTCGTACACCTCCGCCAGTGCCGTGTAGAGCGAGGTGTACTTGACCAGCGACCTCCGAAGCGCGGGGAAGCGCTTGGCCGACAGATGCGTGGTCTCGATCGCCATCGGCTCGCCACTGGCCAGCCGCAGCCGCTCGATCCGCAGCACGCGTCCGCCCGGCGAGATGTCCAGCAGCCCGGCGAGCGTGTCGTCGGCCGTGACGTACCCGATGTCCAGCAGCTGGGAGGTGGGCTCGAGGCCCTGCGCCTTCATGTCCTCGGTGTACGAGGTGAGCTGGAGCGCCTGCGAGACCTTGGGCTTCGCGACGAACGTGCCCTTGCCCTGGATGCGTTCCAGCCGGCCCTCGACGACCAGCTCCTGCAGGGCCTGGCGCACGGTCGTGCGCGAGGTGTCGAATTCGGTGGCAAGCGTGCGCTCGGGCGGTACGGGCGTGCCGGGCGGCAGCGTTTCCGTCATGTCGAGCAAATGCCTCTTGAGCCGGTAGTACTTGGGCACGCGGGCCGTGCGGGTCGTCGTCCCGTTCTCGGCCTCCGTGCCGCCCCCGTCCGTGGCCATGGCCTGCCTTCCCGACTCGTGTGCTGCTGCCGTCACCGGCTCCTCCGTCTGTTACGGCTCACATGGTGGCACGGTCCGGTCGCGGGTCGTCGCCCTCCCTCAGGTGTCGGTCCGATAACGGACGCGACAGCCCTTCTTATACACCCTTGACACCCCTAAAGGTCTAGGCCAAGCTCCCGAGTACTGGTCTAAACCATTAAAGACCGGGTCCCAGCCCCACGAGCAGTACTCGGCGTATGTCTCCGTATGTCTTCGCGGTGGGCGGGGGGTTGCAGCATCCTGAGGAGGGTGGCGTGAAGCGCAAGCTCATCGCGGCGATCGGCGTCGCAGGCATGATGGTCGGCATTGCCGCGTGCGGCTCCGAGAGCGACAAGGGCGGGGACAAGGGCGGGGCGGACGCCAAGGAACTCACCGTCTGGCTGACGGTCGACGCCCAGAACAACTGGCCCGAGCTGGTCAAGGCGGCCGACGACGCGGTCGTCAAGAAGCACCCCGGCATCAAGATCAAGCACGAGTACTACGGCTGGCCGGACAAGAATGCCAAGCTCGATGCCGTCCTCGCCACGGACAAGGCCCCGGATGTGGTCGAGATGGGCAACACCGAGATGCTCGGATACGTGGTCAAGGGCGCCTTCGCCGAGGTCGACCCGAAGCAGTTCGAGCAGTCCGACACCTGGCTGGACGGCCTCGAGGAGTCCGTGACGTACGAGGGCAAGACCTACGGCGTCCCGTACTACGCCGGCGGCCGTGTGGGCAACTGGCGCAAGGACGTCGCGGCCGAGGTCGGTGTGAAGGCCGCCCCGAAGACATACGCCGAGCTGACCGCCGCCCTGGACAAGATCCAGAAGAAGAAGGGCGGCAAGTTCAGCGCCTGGTACCAGCCCTCGCCGGACTGGTACGCCGCGATGTCCTTCGTGTACGACGCGGGCGGTGCCATCGCCGTGAAGGACGGCGGCCGGTGGAAGGCGGGCCTCTCCTCGCCCGAGTCGGTCAAGGGGCTCACCGAGTACAAGAAGGTCCTCGACGCCTACATGAAGGCCGACAAGACCAAGGACGAGTCGGACCGTTACATCGTGTACGGCCAGGGCAACGCCGGCATGATCTTCGGCGCGGCCTGGGAAGGCGCCACCGCCGAGGACCCGAAGAACGACAAGACCGGCAAGCTCAAGGGCAACCTCGAGAACTTCGTGATGCCCGGCCCGTCCGGCAAGAACATGCCCGTCTTCCTGGGTGGCTCCGACCTCGCCATTCCGGTCAAGTCCAGGGCGCAGGCGGTCGCGGCCGAGTGGATCAACGCCTTCACCGGCGCCCAGGGCCAGAAGGGCCTGCTCGCCAAGGGCAACCTCCCCAACAACAAGACCGACCTGGCGACTCTGAAGAGCGACCCGAAGACGGCCGTCCCGGCCACTGCGGCCGAGTCCAGCTGGTTCGTGCCCATGGCGCCGGGCTGGGGCCAGGTCGAGAAGGCCCAGATCCTCAAGACGATGCTGCAGGAGATCGGCACCGGAAAGAAGTCGGTCGAGGAGGCCGCGAAGGCGGCGGATGCCGCGATCGACAAGGTCATCAACACCAAGTGACCTCCCGGCAGGGCTCCGTCGGACACCGACGGAGCCCTGCTCCCGTGCGAGGAGAGGGACCGCTGAGGAGCGCCCGATGAGTGCCGCAGAGACAACCACTGCCAAGGTGCCGCCCACGCGGCCGTCGACAGTCCCGGGTGCAGGGGCCGGAGGCCGGGGAGGCGGAGGGCCGGGAAAGCCGCGGCGCACGGGCGTCGGGGCGGGTCTGCCCTGGGCGCTCCTCGCGCCCTGCCTGCTGGTCCTGCTGCTGGTGCTCGGATATCCGATGGTCCGGCTGGTCACCCTCTCCTTCCAGAAGTTCGGCCAGCCGCAACTGTGGGGCTTCCAGGAGCCGGAGTCGGTCGGCATCGACAACTTCACCAAGATCCTCAGCGATGGTGAGTTCTGGTCCGTGGTCGTCCGTACGGTGGTCTTCGCCGGCGGCGCGGTCGTTCTCACCATGGTCCTCGGCATGCTGATCGCCCTGCTGCTGCAGCGCGTGTCCGGGTGGGTGAAGACCCTGGTGAACATTGCGCTGGTGGCAAGTTGGGGTATGCCCATCATTGTCGCCACCGCCATCTTCAAATGGCTCTTCGACACCGACTACGGCGTGCTGAACTGGCTGTTCAGCAGGCTGCCCGGGGTGGACATGGCCGGGCACAACTGGTTCGCCGACGGACCGCAGGGCCTTGCCGTCATCATGCTGCTGGTCGTCTGGGGCGCCGTGCCGTTCGTCGTCATCACCCTCGGCGCGGGACTCACCCAGGTGCCCAAGGAGCTCGAGGAGGCCGCACGCCTCGACGGAGCCGGATCCTGGGGGGTCTTCCGCTACGTCACGCTGCCGATCCTCAAGCCGATCATCGTGATGCTCACGACGCTGTCCGTGATCTGGGACATGGGGGTCTTCCCCCAGGTCTTCGTGATGCGCAACGGACATCCCGAGGCGGAGTTCCAACTGCTGACGACGTACTCGTACGACAAGGCCTTCGTCGTCAACGACTACGGCGGCGGCTCGGCCATCGCCCTGGTGACCGTGCTCCTGCTGCTCGGCGTGGTCGCGGTCTACATGCGTCAGATGCTCAAGATCGGAGAAGTCGAGTGAGCGCTGTGACTCAGGGTGCCGCACGCCGTCCGGGCCGATCCGGAAAGAACAGGACGGGCTGGAACCTGCTGGGCCTGCTGGTCTTCGTCACCGCGGGCTTCCCGGTCTACTGGATGCTCAACACGGCCTTCAAGCCTGCCAAGGACGCCATCGACCCGGACCCGCGCTTCTTCCCCCGGACGTTCACCCTCGAGAACTTCTCGCGTGCGCTCGACGTCGCCGACTTCTGGGGCCCGGTGTGGCGCAGCCTCGTCGTCTCCCTCGTCGTGGTCGCGATCGGCATCGTGGTCGGCATGCTGGCCGCGCTCGCCATCTCCCGCTTCGCCTTCCGCGGCCGCAAGATCGTGATCGTCGGCATCCTGGCGGTTCAGATGGTGCCGCTGGTTGCCATGATCATTCCGGTCTTTCTGCTGCTGAACGACCTCGGTCAGTACGACAGGCTCACCGGTCTGATCATCACGTACCTGACCTTCATTCTCCCCTTCACGGTGTGGACCCTGCGCGGATTCATCGTCAACATCCCCCGGGAGCTGGAGGAAGCGGCGATGGTGGACGGCTGCACCCGCACCGGCGCCTTTCTGCGCGTGGTGTTCCCGCTGCTCGCCCCGGGCATGGTGGCGACGTCCGTGTACGGCTTCATCCAGGCGTGGAACGAGTACCTGTACGCCCTGATGCTGATGAGCCAGCAGAATCAGACCGCCACCGTCTGGCTCGGCAACTTCACCACCAAGCACGGCACGGAATACGCACCGATGATGGCCGGCGCCACCATGATGGCCGTCCCCATCGTGATCCTCTTCCTCCTCGTTCAGCGCAAGATGGCCGCGGGTCTGACGGCCGGCGCAGTGAAGGGATGACGCCGCCCCATGACGACGCTTGCACACCGCATCGACACGCTCACACGTGATGCGCTCGCTGTTCTCCAGCCCGGTTTCGTCGGTACCAGCGCGCCCGAATGGCTGCTGCGCCGTATCGGCGAGGGGCTCTCGTCCGTGGGCCTGTTCGGCCGCAACATCGCCTCGCCCGGACAACTCGCCTCACTCACCGCTCAGCTGCGGGCCGAGCGGGACGACGTGCTCGTCGCCGTCGACGAGGAGGGCGGGGACGTCACCCGGCTGGAGGTCCGCACCGGCTCCTCCTTCCCCGGCAACCATGCCCTCGGTGCCGTGGACGACATCGATCTGACCCGCGCCGTTGCGGCGGAGCTCGGGCGGCGGCTCGCCGCCTGTGGGGTCGATCTGAACTGGGCCCCATCCGCCGATGTCAACTCAAACCCGAACAATCCGGTCATCGGGGTGCGGTCCTTCGGCTCCGATCCGGGTCTGGTCGCCCGGCACACCGCCGCGTATGTCGAGGGACTGCAGTCCGCGGGAGTGGCTGCATGTACCAAGCATTTCCCGGGACATGGTGACACCGCCGTCGATTCGCACCACGCTCTGCCCCGGATCGATGTGGACTTGGCCACGTTGGGCGCCCGTGAGCTGCTGCCTTTCCAATCGGCGATCGCAACGGGTTCCAAGTCGGTCATGAGCGCGCATATCCTGCTACCCGCGCTCGACCCCGATCACCCGGCGACCCTGAGTCCGCAGATCCTCACCGGTCTGCTGCGCCAGGAGCTGGGTTTCGACGGCCTGATCGTCACGGACGGCATGGAGATGCAGGCCATCGCTGCGACGTACGGGATCGAGCGCGGCAGTGTCCTCGCGATCGCCGCCGGTGCCGACGCGATCTGTGTCGGCGGTGGCCTGGCCGACGAGGGCATTGTGCTGCGGCTGCGGGACGCTCTCGTCGCCGCGGTACGCGAGGGCGACCTGCCCGAGGAACGACTGGCCGACGCGGCCGCGCGCGTGCGCGCGCTCGCGGACTGGACCAGGGGGGCCAGGGGGGCGGCATCGGAGCCGGGCGCGGCTTCACAGGAGGGGACCGCGCCCGGCACCGAGATCGGTCTGGTCGCGGCGCGGCGGGCTGTGCGCGTCACGCCGGGGGAGCGGCCGTACGCACCGCTGACATCGGCGCCGTACGTCGCCGCGTTCACCGCCGTCGCGAACATCGCCGTCGGTGACGAGACGCCCTGGGGCGTCGCCGCGGAAATCGGCCGGCTGCTCCCGGGCACGGTCACGGGCACCTACGCGGACGCGTCGTCGGCCGGGGACATCCTCCGGGAAGCCGGCTCCCGGCCCTTGGTCGCGGTCGTCCGCGACGTCCATCGGCACGAGTGGATGACCGAGGCCCTGGACACGCTCCTCGCCGCCCGTCCCGACACGATCGTGGTCGAGATGGGCCTCGACGAGGCCCCACCACGCGGCGCCCTCCATGTGGCGACGCTGGGTGCGGCACGGGTGTGCGGGGTGGCCGCAGCCGAGGTGATCTGCGGACGGCCGTTGCACTAAGGCCTGTCCGACCTGGGGCCTCTCGTTCGGATCGTGCCGGGCTCGCGCGCCCGGCACGCACGCTCGCGGCGTTGTCGTCGGTCGCCCACGCTCCGCGTTGTCGTCGGTCGCCCACGCTCCGCGTGGGCTCCTTCCTCCGGGACACCGGGTCGCTCAACCGCAGCCTGCCGTCCTGGGCGAGGAGGTTGATCAGCGCCGAGGTCATGGTCTTGGTGTTGGAGGCGATCCGGAAGTGGTCCTGTGCGGTGGCCGTTCGCTCCTGCCCCGCTCGGACGTGCCGACGGTCGCCCGGAAGGTCCCCTGCGGGGTGCGGACCAGGACGTGGCGCCGGGGACCACCAGCTTCTTCGCCGCACGCTCCACGGCGGACTGCAACGCCCGTGGATCGATGGACTTCAGCGCCGACCCGGTGGGGTCGGGAGCACTCGCCGTCGCCGCAGGTGGGGCCGACTCGGCCGGCACCGCCGTGGCACCCGCCCCCGAGGCGTGCAGGCAGCGGACGGCCGGGCCGGGACGCAGTCAGAGCTCTGCGCCCGCGCCGGCGCACGGCTGTTCGCCGGCCGGACCGGTGCGGCTGTGCCGCGGAGCGCAGACGGTGAGGGGGTGCTCGGCCGCCATCCGCGACGCACGCCGGCTTCGCGGCGACCGGGGAGGCGACAGCGAGGCCGGGCGGTCCGGCGCGTCGGCGTCCGGCGTGTGGCAGGGGCTACAGACCCTGCCACTGCGGCTTGTTCGCATAGGTGTGCCGGAAGTAGTCCCCCAAGGTGAGCCTCGCCGCCGCGGCCTCGTCCACGACCACCGTCGCGTGCGGATGCAGCTGCAGCGCGGAGGCGGGGCACACCGCGGCGACCGGACCCTCCACGCTGGCGGCCACGGCCTCGGCCTTGCCCTCGCCGGTGGCGAGCAGGACCAGGTGCCGTGCCTCCAGAATCGTGCCGATACCCTGCGTGATCACATGGTGGGGCACCTGCTCGATGTCGCCGCCGAAGAAGCGTGCGTTGTCCACGCGCGTCTGCTCCGTCAGCGTCTTGATCCGTGTGCGCGAGGCCAGGGACGAGCACGGCTCGTTGAACCCGATGTGCCCGTCCGTTCCGATCCCGAGCAGTTGCAGGTCCACTCCGCCGGCCGAGGCCAGCGCTGCGTCGTAGGCCGTGCATGCCCCCTGTACGTCGTCCGCCGATCCGTCCGGGCCCATGAAGGCGTCCGTGTCCATCCCGAGCGGCTCGACGACCTCGCGCAGGACGACCGAGCGGTACGACTCGGGGTGCCCGGCGGGCAGTCCCACGTACTCGTCCAGCTGCGCAATCCGTGTGCGTGACACGTCCACCTCGCCCGCCCGCACCTTCGCCGCGAGGGCCTCGTAGACAGGCAGCGGCGTCGATCCGGTGGCGACCCCGAGCAGCGCATCGGGCTTGCGTCGGAGCAGGTCCGCGATGCCCTGGGCGATGAGTTCTCCGCCAGCCTTGGCGTCCGGGACGATGACAACTTCCACGCTGGGCCTGCCCATCGGTCGACGATAGTGGTATAGACCAATCTAGCAGAAACGGGTGAGCCGAGGTGATGGCGTGGCGGCGCGGGCCTGACCGGTCGCGGCACGGAAAGCGGCGCCGAGGTCGGCCATCGGCGCGCCCTCAGCCCAGGAATGCCGCAGCGGTCGCGACGAACCGGTCGGCGTCGTCGAGCCAGGGGTAGTGGCCCGCACCGGGCTGTACGACGAGCGTGGCGTCGGGGAACAGGCCCGCGAACTCGGCCGCCGACCGGGGAGGGCTGCTCACGTCGTACTCTCCGGTGAGCAGCAGGACGGGGGCCCCACAGGCGGCGAGCGCCGCACGAGTGGCCTCCGGGTCGAAGGCGCCCGGGGCCGCGAAGAGGGCGACCGCAACCTCGTTGTCCGGCCGGCCGGCCGCGTGGTGCTGCTGCGCCAGGGCGTCCCAGCGGCCGTAGAAGAAGGGGGAGACGGCTTCCCAGTCGCTGCCCGTGCCCTCGGTGACCGCCTTCAGCGCGGCGAACGCCGCCGGGAACCACGGCTCGTTCGCGCGAAGCCGTGCGAGCTCGCGCCGCATCTCCCCGGTGATCGCCATGCCGACGGCTCTTGTGCCGGGGCCGATCAAGGCGAGCTTGCCCACGTTCTCCGGATGTCGCGCTGTGTACTGCGTCGCGATGTTCGCGCCGGCGGAGTGGCCGAGCAGGTCCATCCGTCGGAGCCCGAGGTGTTCGCGCAGTGCCTCGACGTCGTCGACCAGGCGATCGCAGCGGTAGGAGGAAGTGTCTTCGGGAATCGCGGACCGGCCGGTGCCGCGGAGATCCAGGGTGATCAGCCGGCGGTGCGCGGAGAGACCGCCGAGGTTGCCGAGGTAGCGGGAGTCCGCGGGACCGCCGGGGAGGCAGACGACCGGGTCGCCGTCTCCGGTCGCGCGGTAGGAGAGCCGGGTTCCATCGGATGCGGGGAAGAAGGGCATGAGAGGAACCCTCTCAGTCATAACCTGGTTGTACAACTGGGTTATAACGGCCGGGCTCGGGTATACAACCGAGCTATGGCAGGCGAAGAGAACACACACCGGAACCCCGGGACGCTCACCGAGGAGCAGGCCGGGCGGATGCTCGCCGAGATGAACGACGTCATCCGTGCGGGCGAGGAGATGCGGAAGCTGCGCACCGAGATGATCAAGCTGTTCGCCGGATTCGGCTGGACCCAGGACAAGATCGCGCAGCTCGCGGAGATGAGCCAGCCTGCCGTGTCCAAGCAGGTCAAGAAGTGCAGGGCGGGCGACCCGCCGCCCCCGATGGAGCTCTCCCTCGACCAGCGCGACATGCCCTGGCTCGAAGGGCGCCTGTGGGGCCTCGCCGAGGAACTCTCCGAGACCCTCTGTGACGCCGCCTGCTGTACGCGTTACGTCAACGCCCTGACCCGGGGGAAGAAGCGCTTCACGCCCCGGAACGTCGACGAGCTGCGGCGCCTCGTCGAACAGGACCTGACGCTGTATCGGGAAGAGCTGCCGGGCGGTTGTCGGGAGGCGTACGACGAGATCAGCCGTCATCTCGATGTCCCCGCCCCATCGAAGGCCGCTGCCACTGCCCCGGCGTCCGTGCGACGCGCCCTGGGCCGTCAGATCCAGCGCGACCGGCTCAGGGGCGGCTCCTGAGCCTGGCCCGTGGCCCGGTCCCGGAGATGCTCGCCGGATCGCTGCCGAGGGCTGTGCAGCCCCGACGAGCGCGGTGGGCTCCTCCGCGTCCTTCGCGGCGACGGGGGATCCGACGAGGAAGGCTCTCGCCCCGAGAGCGGGTTCCGGCCCGGAAAACACCCGCGGGCCGCGGCGCCGGGACGGGACCCTCAACCCGTCCGGCACCGCAGCCCGGAGTTGCTCGGCCGGCGGGGTGCGGACCCGTGCGGCCGGTGAGGCAGCGACGCAGTCAGGGCAGAGAGCATCGCGTACCTCGGTCCACCCTCCTGTGCGGGGAGGGTGGAGGTATTCGGTGGTCCGGGGGCGTCCCCCGGGTGGTACTGCTGTCAACATCATTCTGGACTAGACCATTCCGTCTGTCCATCCATGCGCGCAGCCGGTTCCGGGCCCATCCTCCACCACGGAGCCCCGTCCCGTCAGGTTCACCGCAAAGGTACGCTCACAGCGTGCCCTCCATGAACGACCTCGTACGCCAGCACACCGCCCTCAGTGAGTCCGACCTCGAGTGGCTGCATCTGCTGGTCTCGGAGTGGCAGCTGCTCTCCGACCTCTCCTTCGCGGATCTCGTCCTGTGGGTTCCCACGCTCGACGGCACGCGCTACGTCTCCGTGGCCCAGATGAGGCCGAACACCGGGCCCACCTCCTATCAGGACGACATGGTCGGCCATTTGGTTCCGCGAGGACGCCGCCCGCTTCTCGACGCCGCCCTCGACGAGGGGCGGATCGTGCGCGAAGGCGACCCGGAATGGCGCGAAGAGGTGCCGGTACGGGTCGAGTCGATCCCCGTCCGTCGTGAGGGGCGCGTCCTCGGGGTGATCGCCCGAAACACCAATCTGCTGACCGTGCGGACCCCGAGCCGCCTCGAGCTCACCTATCTGCAGTCCGCATCGGACCTGGCGCAGATGATCGCCGCCGGGGCGTTCCCCTTCCCCGGGCAGCAGGTCGACATGGACGCCTCGCCGCGCGCCGGGGATGGGCTGATCCGTCTCGACGCCGACGGTGTCGTGCAGTACGCGTCCCCGAACGCCCTGTCCGCCTACCACCGTCTCGGCCTTGCCGCCGACCTGGTGGGGCAGCATCTGGGCCAGATCACCGCCGAACTCGCCCCGTCCCGCGGCCCGGTCGACGAAGCCCTGGTCAAACTTGCCAGCGGATATGCGCCGCGCGAGGCCGAGGTCGAGGGGAACGGCGGGGTCATTCAGCTGCGGGCCATTCCGCTCAAGCCCAAGGGCCCCCGGATCGGCTCCCTCGTGCTTCTCCGTGATGTCACGGAACTTCGCCGCCGCGAACGTGAGTTGATCACCAAGGATGCCACCATCCGGGAGATCCACCACCGGGTGAAGAACAACCTCCAGACGGTCGCCGCCCTGCTGCGGCTGCAGGCCCGCCGGATGGATTCCGTACGCGGTCGCGAAGCGCTCAACGAGGCGGTCCGCCGGGTGGGGTCCATCGCCATCGTCCATGAGACGCTCTCCCAGAACCTCGACGAGCGGGTCGAGTTCGACGAGATCGCCGACCGTGTCGTCGCGATGGTCGCCGAGATCTCCCCCGGCAAGGTCGTGTGCCGCCGCACCGGCCGCTGCGGGATCCTCGACGCCGAGGTCGCCACCCCGCTGTCCATGGTCCTCACCGAGGTCCTGCAGAACGCCCTGGAGCACGCCTTCGCGCCGGGCGAGCACGGCACGGTCGAGGTCTCGGCCATGCGTATCAGGGTCTCCCCGGCACAGCGGGAGGAAGCGGGCGGTGCCGACGAGCGTCTGCTGATCACCGTTCAGGACGACGGCCGGGGCCTGCCCGAGGGCTTCGATCCGCAGCGGGCCGGGAATCTCGGTCTGCAAATCGTCAGGACGCTCGTCGAGGGGGAGCTGGGAGGCTCCTTCGACATGCAGCCTGCCCCGGAGCGCGGCACCCGGGTCGTCCTCGACATCCCGGTGCGCGGTCAGAAGTAGGCCGGCCCGGCACAGCAGCGAGCCCCGGACCGTATCGGGTACGGTCCGGGGCTCGAACGCTTCTGGTTACTGCTGCGCGCTGCGGCTCGGGGGCGGTGAGTGCGTACTCGCCGTACGCGCCGCCGGGCTCAGGCTCGTAACAGGTGGCGTCAGGCGGACGCGTTGCGCGCCCGGTTGCGAGCGGCGCGACGCTTCATGGCGCGGCGCTCGTCCTCGCTGAGGCCACCCCAGACGCCGGAGTCCTGGCCGGACTCGAGCGCCCACTGCAGGCACTGCTCCATGACGGGGCAGCGGCGGCAGACGGCCTTGGCTTCCTCGATCTGCAGCAGCGCAGGACCGGTGTTGCCGATGGGGAAGAACAGCTCGGGGTCTTCCTCGCGGCAAACGGCGTTGTGACGCCAGTCCATGGCTGCTACCTCTCTTGGTATGACATGCAGGGTGCTTGTGAATGTGAACGCTTTCACGAATCCCCCCGCAAGGGAAGGGCCGACGCCCAGTTGGACTGGTTGCGGTCCGAGTTTGAGAGGGGTTCTGGCTCCGGGAGGCCGGTTCTGCGGGCCGTCCCGAGCGCCACGTAGAGATTCGCAAACCTCGGCTGCGGATACAACCCCTTCCGGAAAGTTTTTTTTGATTCCTTGGTGTCGACTAGATCACAGCCGTACTTCCATGGGGTGGATCCGCGCCTAAACGTTCGAGTGCAAGGACTTTGGGCCCTTCCACTCACACAATCACACGCAGTGCACGGCGAACGCCTGTGAACGTCACGCTCGTACGCAGCCCAAGGTGGTCTCCGTCCATCTGGAAGGGGAGCGGGGCCTTCGAATGCAAGGTGAAGTCCGTCATATCGTGGCGGGAGACGACGTGCTTGCCCCGCGGGCCGCGCTGCGGGGTCGAAGTGAGCAGCTGAGTGGCATAGCGGGCCAGCGCCGCGGCTGAAAGACGGCTCAGTGCCATGACGTCCAGGGCGGTGTCGAAGGAAGCCTCGGGGGACGCGTACACCGGCCGATTGCCCAGATAGGTCCAGGGGGAGGTGTTGCAGACTATGGACAGAACCAGGTCCTTCACCGGCTCCGCTCCGGGCCGCTCCAGCGTGATCGCGCCGCGCCTGCGGTAGGGATCCTCGAGGAACTGGCGGGCCGCCTGGCGTATGTAGAGCGCGTGGGTCGATCTCCTGCCGCGCTCCCGCTGCTGTTCCACCCGCCCGACGACTCCGGCATCGAAGCCGAATCCGGCACAGAACGTGAACCATCGGGGCGGCACGCCCTCGTCGTCCGTGCCCGGCGTGCCGGATGCCAGACCCAGGCCGACGGTCCGTTCGCTGCGCAGGCTCAGCGCGTCCAGGATCGCTCCGGTCGCCTCGACGGCGTCGTTCGGAAGGCCGAGAGCGCGGGCGAACACATTCGTGGAACCGCCGGGGACGACGGCGAGCCGGGGGAGGGCGTCGGGGTCGGGGCCGGCGTGGAGCAGTCCGTTGACGACCTCGTTGACGGTGCCGTCGCCGCCGAGGGCGACCACCAGGTCGATGTCGTCGGATTCGGCCGCGCGCCGGCCGAGGTCGCGGGCGTGGCCGCGGTACTCCGTGGTCACGGCCTCCAGCTTCATCTCGCTGGCCAGGGCATGGATGAGGACGTCACGGGTGCGGGCACTGGTGGTGGTTGCTGCCGGGTTGACCACGAGGAGTGCGCGCATGGCCGCCAGGGTACCTACCGCGCGGTACCGGGCTCACCCCCGGCCCGGGACCCGGACCCGCCCAGGCGCTCCGGGGGCGACGGCTACCCTGCATGGGTGAGCAGTGCTGAGCAGACCCCCGAGCCGACCACCGCCCCGGACTCCGGAGCCCGCCCGAACCGATTGACCGCCGCGGCGGCCGTCTGCGGTCTGGAGGCCCTGGCCCTGATCGTCGGCGGCATCTACATGCTGGTGACCGGTCTCACCGGCGACCCCGACAGCACCTCCCAGGCCGAAACGGGCGGGGCAACGCTGATCGCGCTCGGCATCATTCCGCTGCTGGCGGCCCGCGGACTGCTCCTCCGCCGCGGCTGGAGCCGCGGCCCGGCGTTCATCACCCAGCTCATGGCCCTGCCGGTGGCCTGGACCCTCCTGCGCTCGTCCGGCTCGCTGATTCCCGCGGGGATCGCCCTGGCGGTGGTGGCGGTGACGGGGCTGGTTCTCGTGCTCAACCCGGCGACGACGCAGGCTCTGGGCAGCCGCCGCTAGGGGCTTTCTCCGCGGGCCCGCCAGGCCGAGGGGAAGCATCGCACCGCGGTGGGGGCACCCCCCTGGCTCCGCGGGCCCCACCCGGTCGGAGGCCGGTGGAGATCGCCCTCGTACCGGACGTACTCGGGTGATGCGACAACGCAGCGCGGGGGGGGGGGGGGTACTCCCCCTGGCTCCGCCGGGGGTGCCCCCACCCCGCGGTAGCCGCCGGAGCCGTACAGGCGTCGCGAGCCGGTGATCCCTGCCGGTCACTGCACTGGCCTCGGCCGGAACCCGGGTGTGCTCCGGCGATGTTGCCGGTACCGCGGTGGATCCCGACGCGTCCGCCCCGTCCGCAACCGCCGCACGGGCCGAGGACGCAACGGCTCGCGGCCGTGCCCCCGGTATCACCGGACGTCGGCACCCCGGGGACCGGCGGCTGTGGCCGGTGCCGCGCAGGCAGTCTCCACCGTGCAGCCCGGACGCGGTTGCTACTCCTCGACCAGCAGCTTCTCGCGGAGCTGTGCCAGCGTCCGGGCCAGCAGCCGCGAGACGTGCATCTGGGAGATACCGACCTCCTGCGCGATCTGCGACTGGGTCATGTTCCCGAAGAAGCGCAGCAGCAGAATCCGCTTCTCGCGCGGCGGCAGATCCTCCAGCAGCGGCTTCAGCGACTCCCGGTACTCGACGCCCTCCAGCGCCTCGTCCTCCGCGCCGAGTGTGTCCGCGACCGCCGGGGACTCGTCGTCCGTGTCGGGGACGTCCAGTGACAGGGTCGAGTACGCGTTCGCGGACTCGAGTCCCTCCAGGACCTCCTCCTCGGAGATCCCCAGACGCTCGGCCAGCTCATGCACCGTGGGGGAGCGCCCGTGCTGCTGGGACAGTTCCGCCGTCGCGGTCGTGAGCGCGAGCCGAAGCTCCTGCAGCCGCCGCGGCACCCGCACCGCCCAGCCCTTGTCGCGGAAGTGGCGCTTGATCTCGCCGACGACCGTCGGGGTCGCATACGTCGAGAACTCGACGCCCCGCTCGGGATCGAACCGGTCGACCGACTTGATCAGCCCGATCGTGGCGACTTGGGTCAGATCGTCGAGGGGCTCCCCGCGGTTGCGGAACCGCCGGGCCAGATGCTCGACCAGCGGCAGATGCATCCGCACCAGCTGATTCCGCAGGTTCGCTCGCTCGGGCGACCCTTCCGGAAGTTTGCGCAGCTCGATGAACATGGAGCGCGCCTCGCTCCGGTCGTTCGGGTCGTGGTGCTCACGATCCTTTGAGTGGTGCTGGTGCTGCTCGCTCATATGGGCCGCCCGCTCTGCCTGCGCCTGCGCCTGCTCCGCCGCGTCCGCCGCGGCCGACACGTCACGTCCATCCACCGCCGGGTGCGGCCTGGCCTGCTGCTCCGGGATGCCCGCCGGTGCGTACACCGGATCGGCCGGAGCCGCACGCCCGCCGCCCGGCACTCCGGGACTGCGCTCCTCGTCCCGCACCGGACCGTCCCCGTTCCTCACGCCGGCCCGGGTCCCGCGCCGCGCTGTTTGTACAGGCTGATGGAGACCGTGCGGTCGTCCGCGACGGAGGAGTCGACCTTGCCCGCCAGTGCCGAGAGCACCGTCCAGGCGAAGGTGTCGCGCTCCGGTGCGCGCCCGTCGGTCGTCGGGGCCGAGACCGTGACCTCGAGGGAATCGTCGACGAGCCGGAAGACGCAGCTGAGGACGGATCCCGGTACGGCCTGCTGCAGCAGGATCGCGCACGCCTCGTCGACCGCGATACGCAGATCCTCGATCTCGTCGAGGGTGAAGTCCAAGCGCGCCGCGAGGCCGGCCGTGGCCGTACGCAGCACGGACAGGTAGGCACCCGCAGCGGGCAGCCGGACTTCCACGAAGTCCTGGGTCCCGGGCTCGCCTGCGATCTGGGACACCCTCACCTCCAAGGTGGCACAAGGTCGATCGAGGCCCCGGGAGGACGGTCCCGGAGCCGAGTGCTGCGCGTCGGTGCGCAGCCAGTACCTGGACTGGCGACGCTATCGCGATCCATGGTGCCGTGTCGCAGGGACCCCTACCCGGCGCTGTCACTCATGGTAAGCACATGGGCACGCACAGTGGCTAGAGGTCTGCGGGCCCAATTGAGAAGAACTGGTGGAGGGTTGACGTACCCAGGCGTCACACGATCGAACCGTCCACGAAGCACCACCGCCAGCTCTCCCCCGGCTCCAGGGTTCGCATCACCGGATGCCCCGTTCCCTCGGAGTGCCGGGTGGCGTGCCGGTTGGCCGAGGAATCGCAGCATCCCACGTGTCCGCACGTCAGGCAGAGCCGCAGCTGCACGGGGTGTGTGCCGTCCGCCAGACATTCGCGACAGGTGTCGCTCAGCTGTGCGGGCTCGGGGCGCGGCAGGTCGAGAACATGCGGGCACTCGCTCATGATTGCCAGATTACGACGGGTGTGACGGACGTGAGGTCGGTGAGATGGGCGCTCTGCCACTGGTGGCTCTGATCGCGGCGAGCGCGGTGATCGCCGCGGCCGCCCGCAGGACATTCGTACCGGCACCGCTGCTGCTGGTGGCCGTCGGGCTGGCCGCCGCCTATGTGCCCGGTGTGCCGGCGTACACGCTGGACCCGCACATCGTGCTGCCGCTGATCCTTCCCCCGCTGCTGCACAAGGCCGCCGTGGACAGCTCGTACCTCGACCTGAGGGCCAATGTCAGGCCGATCGCCCTGCTCTCCGTCGGCTATGTGCTCTTCGCGACGGTCGTCGTCGGCTATCTCGTCTATCTGCTGATTCCCGATCTGCCGCTGCCGGCCGCGCTGGTGCTCGGCGCGGTGGTGGCGCCGCCCGACGCCGTCGCCGCCACCGCGATCGCGCGCCGCCTCGGACTGCCGAACCGCATCACCACGATCCTCCAGGGCGAGTCCCTGGTGAACGACGCCACCGCGATCACGGCGTACCGGGTTGCGGTGGCCGCGGCCATCGGGGAGGGCGTGACCTGGGCGGGCGCCATCGGTGAATTCCTGCTGGCGGCGGTCGGCGGTGTCGGCGTGGGCCTGGTCCTGATGGTGCCTATCCACTGGCTGCGTACGCATCTGAAGGAAGCGCTCCTGCAGAACACCCTCTCCCTGCTCATCCCCTTCGTCGCGTACGCCGCGGCCGAGCAGGTCGGGGCGTCCGGCGTGCTGGCCGTCGTGGTGGTCGCCCTCTTCCTCGGGCACCGGTCCTGGCAGGTGGATTTCGCGACCCGGCTCCAGGAGGAGGCCGTCTGGAAGATGGTGGCCTTCATCCTGGAGTCCTCGGTCTTCGCGTTGATCGGGCTGCAGCTCCCCTACGTCGTCCAGGGACTCGGCTCGTACAGCATGGGGGAGTCGGTCTGGTACGCCCTGGTCGTCTTCGTCGCCGTGGTGGTGGTCCGCTACGTCTGGGTCTTCCCTGCGACCTTCCTGCCCCGGAAGCTGTCGAGCCGGATCCGGGAACGGGAGCCGGGGGTGAACTGGAAGGCGCCCGTGATCGTCGGCTGGGCAGGGATGCGCGGTGTGGTCTCCCTCGCGATCGCCTTCTCCATTCCGCTGACCGTGCACGGCGGGGAGGCCTTCCCCGCCCGCAATCTGGTGCTGTTCCTGACCTTCACCACGGTGATCGGGACACTTGTCGTGCAGGGCCTGACCCTTCCGCCGCTGATCCGGGCCCTGAAGCTGCCCCAGCGCGATGCGCAGGCAGAGACCCTGGCCGAGGCGCAGGCGCAGAGCGAGGCGTCCGCGGCGGCGGAGGCGCGCCTGGCGGAGCTGCTCGCCGATGACCGCAATGCTCTGCCGGGACCGCTTGCGGACCGCTTGCGCTCCGTCCTGGAGCGGCGCAGGAACGCGGTGTGGGAGCGGCTCGGGGCCGGCAATCCGATCACCGGGGAATCTGCGGACGACACCTACCGGCGGCTCGCGCGCGAGGTGATCGATGCCGAGCGGGAGGTCTTCGTACGGCTGCGCGACGAGCGGCGCATCGACGACGAGATGATGCGGACGCTGCTGCGGCGGCTGGACCTCGAGGAGGCGGCCGCCTATCGGGAGGGGTCGGACTGAGGCGGCGCTGGGGCTCCCGAAGGGCACCGGGTCCCGGCAGCCGTTTCCGGGCTCCCCGTGATCACGGCGGCCACGGCTGTTCCCGCCGGGAACGCGCCCTCGTCGGCGAGGGCGACGAGCCCGTACAGCATCTTGGCGACGTAGAGACGTTCGACGGGCAGCCCGTGCCGTGCCTCGAAGTCCTCGGCGAAGGCGTCGAGTGCGGGAGTGGTGCGCGCATAGCCACCGAAGTGGAATCGGTCGTCCAGTGACCAGTTGCCCGCCGGGCGTCCGAAGGCGCTCTGCTGCAGATTCCGTATCTCCTCGCCCAGGAAGCCGCCCTTCAGCACGGGGACACCGAGTGCCCGCTGGCCCGGTGCGAGTCCGGCGGCCAGCCCCGCGAGCGTCCCGCCCGTCCCGCATGCCACGGACACCACATCGGCCACGCCGCGCAGCTCGAGCCCGAGTTCCCGGCAGCCGTGTGCCGCCAGGGCGTTGCTCCCGCCCTCGGGGACGACATGGCACTCCCCGGGCTCCGCGCTCTCCCCGAGGCGGTGGAGTATTGCTGCCAGCACCTCCGGTTCGGCCTTGCGGCGGTACGTCGCGCGGTCGATGAAGTGCAGCCGCATCCCGTCCGAGGCGCACCGGGCGAGCGAGTGGTTGAGGGGGAGGCCGGCGAGCTCGTCGCCCCTGACGACACCGATGGTGCGGAAGCCGAGCAGCCGGCCCGCCGCGGCGGTGGCCCGGAGATGGTTGGAGTACGCGCCGCCGAAGGTCAGGACGGGCCGTCCGGCGGCGGCGAGCAGATTCGGTGCGAGCTTGCGCCACTTGTTGCCCGGGAGATCCGGATGGATCAGGTCGTCGCGCTTGAGCAGCAGTCGCACACCGTGCCGGGTGAAGCGCTCGTCCTCGACCGGCTCCAGAGGGGAGGGGAGCCGGGGACGGAGGGCACCGAGGTCGAACGCGTTCACCCGGCCATTGTCACGCGGGCGTCATGCAGGGTGTTGCCCGGTGGTGGCCGCCCGTGTCACCCGGGCACGCCGGCAACAGCCACCGGTGTCCCTCCGGCCGCCGTCCGGCCCCTCCCCGGCGCCGTCACGGCCCCTCGCCCCAGCCGTTCGTCGATGCGGGCGCGCATGGACGTCATGGAGAAGCCGCGCGGGTCGACCTTGCCCGGCTGCCACTCGAGATGGCCGATCACCGAGCGTGCCGTCCAGCCGTGGCGCCGGCAGACCGCGGCTGCGGCCCTCTCCACGGCCTCCAGCTGGACCGCGGGCCAGGGGTCCTCGCCGTCGCCCAGGTTCTCGCACTCGAAACCGTAGAAGTGACGGTTCCCGTCGGTGTTCGCCTCGTCGTCGGGTGGCAGTGCCCGTTCGGCGACGACGGCGCGCAGGACGTCGTCGTCGCCCGGCCCCGCGTGATTGGCGCGTCCGTAGCCCACCAGATGGACCGAGCCGTCCTTGGCGATGACGCCGTGGCAGAGGGGGCCCGGGAGGAAGGCGTACCCGTCGCGGCAGATCCGGACGGTGTCCGCAGTGCCACGGGTGACGGTGTGATGGATCATCACGCCGTTCACCGGGCCCCAGGGACCCCTGTGATCGCGGTTGTGGGTGCGCCAGTCGCCGACCTGGACGACCGTCAGCCCCTCGTCGCGCAGGGCGTCGAGGAAGTTGTTCGCGGACATGGGTGGGGCCATGACCTACTCCTTTTCCACTCGAGTCACGTGTGCCGCAGATACAACGGCCACGACCCCAACCTCGTTGAGGGGTCGAAGGATTCGCCCGGCACCGGCGGACGCGCCGTGCCCCGTCCCTCTCCGATCAGTCCCACTCATTTGTGTAATGGCGTCGGGACTCTCCGTGCTGGAAGGCTCTTCCTCGCAGGTCAACCCATGAATGTGAGGGAGTCTCATGTCGGTTGGTTCGGTTGGTGACGAGGTGCGCGAGGGCCAGGCGTTGCCGCAGCAGAGTCTCGGTACGGCCGCAGCGCGGAACCTGGCGACCACCACCAAGTCGGCGCCGCAGATGCAGGAGATCACCTCGCGGTGGCTGCTGCGGATGCTGCCCTGGGTCCAGGTCCAGGGCGGTACGTACCGGGTGAACCGCCGGCTCAGCTATTCCGTGGGCGACGGCCGGGTCACCTTCATCCAGACCGGTAGCCAGGTCGAGGTCATTCCGGCCGAGCTCGGCGAGCTGCCGCCGCTGCGGGGGTTCGACGACGAAGCCGTGCTGGGCGAGCTGGCGCAGCGCTGCCGTCAGGTGCGTTTCGCGCCCGGCGACGTGCTGGCTTCGAAGGGCGAGGCGACGGACCGGGTGTTCCTCCTGGCCCACGGCCGTGTGGAGCAGATCGGCACCGGACCCTACGGCGACGAGGCGGTGCTCGGAGTCCTCGCCGACGGGGCCTACTTCGGGGACCGGTCGCTGGTCGACGGGGACGCCGTGTGGGAGTTCACGGCCCGGGCGGCGACCGCGTGCGTGGCGCTGGAGCTCTCCCGACAGGATGTGCTCGCCCTCGCGGACCGCGCGGAGTCGCTCGGTGCCCATCTCCTCTCGGTCCTGTCGATTCCCCACCAGCGGACCAACAAGTACGGCGAGGCCGCCATCGACCTCTCCGCGGGCCATGTCGGCGAGGCGGTCGTTCCGCATACGTACGTCGACTACGACGCGGCTCCTCGTGAGTACGAACTGAGCGTCGCCCAGACCGTGCTCAAGGTGCACAGCCGGGTGGCGGACCTCTACAACCAGCCGATGAACCAGACGGAACACCAGTTGCGGCTGACGGTCGAGGCGTTGCGCGAGCGCCAGGAGGACGAGCTCATCAACAACCGGGAGTTCGGGCTCCTGGCCAACTGCGACTACGGACAGCGGTTGCAGCCGCACGACGGTGTGCCCGGCCCGGACGACATGGACGAACTGCTCTCCCGGCGGCGCGGCTCCAAGCTCTTCCTCGCCCATCCGCGTGCGATCGCCGCGTTCGGTCGGGAGTGCAGCAGGCGGGGTCTCTACCCGGAGACCGTGGACATCGGCGGGAGCCGCATTCCGGCCTGGCGCGGAGTGCCCATCTTTCCCTGCAACAAGATCCCGATCTCGGACTCCAGGACGACGTCCATCCTGTGCATGCGAACGGGCGAGGACGACCAGGGCGTCATCGGGCTGCAGCAGAGCGGCATCCCCGACGAGATCGAGCCGAGTCTGTCGGTCCGCTTCATGGGCATCGACGAGCAGGCGATCATCTCGTACCTCGTCACGGCCTACTACTCCGCGGCGATCCTCGTGCCCGACGCCCTCGGTGTGCTGGAGAACGTCGAAGTGAGCCGCTGGCGCTGACCGGGCGCCCGCTGAACCGCGGGGACGGCCACCTGTGCCGGCCGTCCCCGCCCCCATTACGTCCGCGGAGGAAAAAGACCGTGACCATGACCAGCACGGATGCCGCCACCGATGGCCACGAGGCAGCGGCACTCCTGGAGCGCACCCGGACCTTCGTCGATCCCCGGTTGCGGGACACGGTCGAGTCCCTGCCGGGATCCATACGCCGTGTCGCGATGTACCACTTCGGCTGGGAGCACGCCGACGGCACCCCGGCCGCCGACGGGGCGGGCAAGGCGATCCGGCCCGCTCTGGTGCTCGCCGCCGCACGGGCGCTCGGCGGAGACCCGCAGCAGGCCGTGCGGGCCGCGGCCGCGGTCGAGCTCGCGCACAACTTCACGCTGCTGCACGACGATGTGATCGACGAGGATGCGACCCGCAGGCACCGGCCCACGGCATGGACGGTGTTCGGCACTCCCGACGCCATCGTCGCGGGTGACGCCATGCTCGCCCTCGCGCTGCGGCTGCTCGCCGAGGACGATCACCCTGCGTCGGCCAGGGCGTCCGCCCGGCTCGCGGCGTGCATCATCGAACTGTGCGCCGGGCAGCAGGCGGACTGTGCTTTCGAGCAGCTCGACCCGCACGAGGTCTCGCTCGACGAATGCATCGCCATGGCGACCGCGAAGACCGGGGCGCTGCTGGGATGCGCCTGTGCCCTCGGTGCGCTCTATGCGGGGGCGGACGAGGAGGAGATCGCGGCTATGGACGCCTTCGGGCGGGAGGCGGGGCTGGCCTTCCAGCTCATCGACGATCTGATCGGGATCTGGGGCGACCCCGAGCGCACGGGCAAACCGGCCGGCGCCGATCTCGTCGCACACAAGAAGTCGCTCCCGGTCGTCGCGGCGCTGAGCTCGGGTACGGCGGCGGGCACGGAACTGGCCGGGCTGTACACGCGGCCGATGGACGCCGAGGACGTCCGCCGCGCAGCCGATGCCGTGGACCGTGCGGGCGGCCGCGACTGGGCGCAGCTGCAGGCGGCGGACCGGATGGCGCGGGCCGTCCAGCAGCTGTCCCGGGCCGTGCCGGATCTTGCGGCTGCGGGGGATCTGCTGTCCCTCGCGGAGTTCGTCACACGCCGCACTCGCTGAGCATCGCCGGGTGCGGTGGCCCGGTCCCCAACTCTAGGATCACAGCGACCAGTTGATGTTCCCAGAGAGGGGCCGGGCGTGGGCGTGCGGATACGGCAGGCGAGTGCGGGCGATCGCGGGACAGTGGTGCGGCTGCTCGACGAGGCGTTCATGCACGATCCGGTGAGCAGCTGGGTCTTTCCCGACGAGAACCACCGCCGCAAGGTGCACGGCGTCTTCATGGGGGTCTTCCTGGACCTCGTGCTGGCCGAGGGCCGGGTCGACATGACCGAGGACGGGACGGCTGCGGCGCTCTGGCTCCAGGTGCCGGCCGGGCCGCCCGAGGAGGAGGACGACACCCCCGCGCGGATGCGTGAGATCGCCGACCCGGAGAACGAGCGTGCGGAGCTCATCGGGCGGCTGACCGGTGCGGTCCATCCGCACGACAGGGCGCACGAGTTTCTGTTGCTCATAGCCGTCGCCCCGGACCGGCAGGGCGAGGGCCTCGGCACTGCACTGATCGCCCCCGTGCTGGAGCGCTGCGACCGTGACGGCGTTCCCGCCTATCTGGAGGCCAGCAGCGCACGCAGCAGCAGGCTGTACGAGCGGCTCGGTTTCGCCTTCACGGGACGTACCGTCGATCTGCCCGACGGCCCGCACATGTGGCCCATGTGGCGGGAGCCCGGGGCCGGCCGGAGTGTCGAGCCGGTGGGGGAGCCGCTCACTTCTCGGGGATGATCCGGGTGACGACTGTCTCGACCAGATCGTCGAGCTCCCGGTCCGCGAGCACCTCGGGCAGGGTGAAGTGCTCGAGCAGCAGGCCCGTCATGGCCAGATAGAGCGCGAGGAAGGCATCCGCGTCGCCCGGCAGACCGGAATCGAGGTGCAGGCGGCGGTTCGCGTCGAGCTCGGTGCGGATCGCCCGGTTGAGCTCGGCCTGCAGCGCCGGGCGGCGGGTGGCCTCCAGCCGCAGCTCCAGCATGGCGAGATAGCCGGTGCGCTCGGCTGCCATGCGCCGTACGAGCCAGCGCATCAGCTCGACGTACAGCGCACGCGTGGGGGCGGGCCGCATCGCTTCGTCGGCCTGGTCCGGATCAGGGGTCATGCGCACATGGATCCGGGCGCCCGCCTGGGTGAACAGGTCGTCGCGGCTCGCGAAGTAGTTGGAAGCCGTCCCCGTGGGCACGCCCGCCTGGCTGTCGACGGCACGAAACGTCAGGCCACGAGCTCCTTCGCGGGCGAGCACCTCAATGGCGGCGTCGACCAGGGCGATCCTGCGCTCCGGGTTTCTGGCCATCTCTCCGTGTACCTCCTCGGGATGCCTTCGGTGAAAGACCCTTGCGTAACCACTACGGATGGAGCACTATATTCGAAGTGGTTCGGCTCGGGGGAACGGGCTGAACCGGTTGACCCCTACAGAAACAGAGGACCGGTTTGCGCAAGCTCACCTACTTCATCGCCTGTTCCATCGACGGCTTCATCGGTGACCCCGACGGCGATGCCTCGTCCATGTTCGGTTTCGTGGGCGCGGAGTACCTGGAGTTCCTGAAGACCGAGTACCCGGAGACCATTCCGTTCCAGGGCCGTGAGGCCATGGGTATCCAGGACGCCGAGAACAAGCACTTCGACACGCTGATCCAGGGGCGGGGCAGTTACCAGCTGGCGCTGGACATAGGTGTCACCAGCCCTTACGCGCAACTGCGTGAGTACGTCCCTTCGCGCACTCTGGAGAAGTCCCCCGACCCCAATGTCGAGATCATCTCCGACGACCTCGTCGGCAGGGTCCGCGAGCTCAAGGCCGAGGACGGCGGGCTCGACATCTATCTCTGCGGCGGCTCGCAGATCGCGGGGGAGCTGCTCGACGAGATCGATGAGCTCGTGATCAAGACCTACCCGCAGGTGTACGGCGCCGGCATGCCCATGTTCGCCACCGGATTCGCTGTCACCGACTTCACGTTGGACTGGGTGCGGACCTTCGACAACGGCGTGGTCGTGCGGAAGTACAGCAGGAAGCGGTAGAGCGTGCCACGGGAGGGTCGGGTGCGCGGGGGTGCGGCCGGTGGTCGTGGGGACGCCGCTCGCCCGGGCACAGCGGCCCCGCTGTGGCCGTGAGGGCACGGGGGTGACGGCCGTGCAGCCGACGGTGCGGCCGGCCGTGCTGCCGTGCGCTGTTCGTCCCGGGCGCGCCGCCCTATCCTTGACGCATGGGCAGCGAAGGACGCCGGACCGTCCGCCGCCCGCAGGGTGAGTATGTGTGCCCGTCCTGCGGACAGCCTGTCGGTACCGCCATCAAACGGCGCAAGATCCTGGGGGCATTCGTCCCCGAATGGGTCCCCGGACCCTGTCACAACACCTCCTGTGCGCTCCACGCCGGGCCCCCCGGGGCGGAGGCGCCGGACGTCGCCACGGAGCGCTCCACCGGCACCGAAGGTGCGAACGGCGAGCCGGCCGAGGGCCCGGCACCGGGTTCCTCCGCCTAGCGGGGGCGCGTGATACGGCCGTTCGGGTGTTCGAGGCATTCGAAGGGGTGGCCGGATGTACGGCGGAGCCAGTCATACCGCTACAGTCCGCGCCATGTCATCGGAGTCGACGGAAGTCTGGACCGGCTGGTACCGGGACCGCCGGGGTACGGAAGCGATCGCGATCGCGGTTGCCGAGGGCGGGCGGGGAGTGCACACCCGTATCAGGGGAATTGAGTACGCGGGCCCGGATTTCGCGGCCCTGGGCGCGGCGGACACGGACGAGGCCCTTGCCGGCTGCGTAGTGGAATGGGACCTGCCGCTGTCCGTCGCCCTGGACGGGGCCGTGGAGCAGGCCACGCTCAGCTGTCTGCTGGCGCTCGGCGAGCGCGGGGCGGACGGCCGTCCGGACCGGGTCGACCTGAGTCTGACCCTGCACTTCGGCGGGGCGGCGTACGAGTCCGGGATCGCGGGCGGCGACTTCGACGAGGCGCTCGGGCGTATCCGGCGGCAGTTGCCGGCGGGAGCGGCCTTCGGGCGGAGGCTGCTGGAAAGGGCCTGAACGCAGGGCGCGCCGCTGCTCCGCCGCCGGTGCCGTGCCGGAGTTCGACGTGCCGGAGCGGTTCAAGCGGCGCCTGGCGCCCTGTGCGGCGCTCCGCCGGCAACCGCTGGGAGGTACCTGCACGCTGCGTCGTCGGAGTGCCCGGAGCGCTCCTTCGGAGTTGCGCCCGGGAGGTCCCCGACGAGGGTGACCTCGCCCGGCCCCCCGACCGGCCGTACGAACCGGCCTGCGGGATTCGCGGCGGACCGTCGGGACACCGCACGGGCGGCTCCGCCCTCCGGCTGCTTGACGGGCGGCGGCTCCGGCAGCGGCAGCCGGAGGTGGCCGTCCTCGCGCCGGCGCCCCGCGTCCAGGTGCGGCTTCCTGGACGCGGGGCGCCATGAGGCGGGATCTCTGCGAGGGGTGGGCCTTTCGTTCGGATCGTGCCGGGCTCGTGTGCCCCGGCACGCACGCTCGCAGCGTTGTCGTCGGTCGCCCACGCTTCGCGTGGAATCCTTCCTCCGCCTTGCGATCGCACGCACCGGACCCCGCTCACCGATCCAGCCCGACCCACACGAGAGACCCTAGGAGACCTTCGCGAGGGCGGCGGCGAGGCCGTTGGCCCAGAGCTGGTTGACGCGGGCGCGCTCGGCCGCGTTCGGAATGGCGTTCTGGCAGGACGTGCCCGGGCCGCCGCCCGACATCAGCTCGCTGCACGGGCCGGAGTAGTGGTCGGGCAGCCCCAGTACATGGCCGGTCTCGTGCGCGGTGACGCGGGTGGAGTTGTACTGCTGGTTCTGCCGGTAGTCGAGGAAGATGTACCCGCGGCCGTGACCGTCGGTGCTGGCGTAGGAGCCGCGCGGGTCGTTGCCCTCGTAGTACCGGAAGTCGGGGTTGCTGCCCTCCTGCAGCCGCACATTGGAGACGGAGCCGTTCCAGATCTGCGTGCTGCGCGATATCTGGGATCGGAAACTCGGGGCGCTGCTCGCGCTGTAGATCACGGTGACGGCCCGGGCGCCCGGGTTCTTGGCGCGCTTCTCGGCGACCGACCTGACGACGGCGTCGAAGAAGGCCCTGGTCGCCCTGGCGTCCTCCGAGGAACCTTCGTACGCGACGGCGGACGCGCCATTGCCGGTGGGGACGGCAGTGGTCGCGGTGGCGGGGGTGGCGGCGGTCAGCGCGGCTGCGAGACCGAGACCGAGGGCGGCGCAGGATAACGCCTTGGGATGTCTCATGGGGGGTTCTCCTCGTCCGAGTGGGGATCGGTAGGGGAGAGTTTCGGGGAGCTCCGGTCGGCTGGGGATGATGTCAACTGGCGATAGCGCGATGGCATCACGCCATCGATCGCCCCCAAGTGCCGTGAAAATCAAGGAAATTGCTGCGACTCAGGTGTCTGGTGTGACGGTGGGTGCCGTCCTACGCTCAAGCCATGGAGCTGGAGGTGAGGCACCTGCGCGTCCTGTGCGCGATCGCCGACACGGGCAGCCTGCACAAGGCAGCCCGACTGCTGGGAATGAGTCAGCCCTCGCTGACGACCCAGCTGCGGCGCATCGAGAACGCCCTCGGGGGAGAGCTGTTCTCGCGCGAACGCACCGGCTGCCGGCCCACCCCGCTCGGCCTCGCGGTGCTGAGCCGGGCGCGTCCGCTCGTCGCCGGAATGTCCGCGCTGGTCATGGAGGCCAGGGCGGCCGTCGCCCGGGCGGACGACTCCCGGCTGCGTATCGGTTCCACGGCCAGCCGGGCCCTCGCGGGCTGGCTACGGCGTCTGAGGCAACGGCTGCCGGAGGGCAGGGACCTCTCCCTCCATATGAACGTCTCGGCCAACGCCCTGCTGCGGATGGTCGCTGCCGGGCAGCTGGACGTGGCCTTCGTCCACGAGGTCGAGGGATGCCCCTTGCGGGTACCGGACGGGCTGGAACTGCGCGTCCTCGTCGAGCGCGAGCCCCAGTTCATCTCCATGGCCCGTGATCATCCGGCCGCGGCGGCGGCGGTGGTCGATCTGCGGGACCTCGCCGACGACCGCTGGATGGTCGATCCGACCGTCGACGGCGAGTGGGCCGGCCTGCGCCGCGTCCTGGCAGCGGCCGGTATCGACCCGCCCATCCTGCACGCGGACTACCACACGGCCGCCTCCCTCATCGTGGTCGGCGAGGCGGTCGCCCCCTGCCAGCCCACCTCGACCCCCCGCGAGGACATGGCCATCCGCCCACTGCGAGGCGACCCGCTGGCGGTGCGGCTGCTCCTCTGCCACCGTCGCGGAGCAGGCGCCGAGGAGTACGAACTCGTCCATCGCGATCTTGCCGCGGCCTACCGCGAGGCGGCCTTCCGCGCTGCGCCGTACCGCCAGTGGCTGCTGCGCAACAAGAGCCCGCTGCTTCAGACGCCCGCAGCGTGAGCCTTCCGCCGACGCGGCGTCAGCGGACCACGCGCCCGCGGAGGATGATCCGCGAAGGATGCGCCACAACGTCCGGATCGAGGGCCGGATCCGTCTCGTAGGCGACGAGATCGGCGGGCGCGCCGTCCGTCAGACCCGGCAGGCCCAGCCAGTCGCGGGCCGTCCACGACGCCGCGCCCAGTGCCGCCTCGGCGGGCACGCCGGCGCGCACCAGCCAGGCCGACTCCTCGGCGACCGTGCCGCACGGGAAGCTGTCGGTGCCGGCGAGGACGGTGACTCCGGCCTCGTGCGCCGAGCGGACGTTTGTGAGCATGCCCTCCCAGCCGGCGAGGAAGTCGTCCCGATGCGGACTGCGCTCGCGAGCGGAGAAGCTGCCCGCCTTCGCGCCGAAGACGGCGAGCGTCGGCACGAATGCCGTGCCCTGTGCGGCCATCCGGTCGAGCAGTCCCGGATCCAGGTGCATCCCGTGCTCCAGGCTGTCGGCCCCGGCGAGCACGGCGTTGCGCGCCCCCTCCGCCGTCTGGCAGTGCACGGCGACCCGGCCGCCCGCCGCATGCACGCCCGCCACGACCTCGGTCAGCAGATCCAGCGGTACGGCGGGTTCGTCCCACCGCCAGTCACCGACGACCTTGCACCAGCCGGACGACGCCGCTGCCTCCTCGACCGCCGCTGCCGCCAGTTCGTCCTCACGGACGTCGCGCCCGAACCCGGGGAAGAACCGCCCGGGTGTCGCCAGCCATCGTCCGGCCGACCGCACACGGGGCAGCTCCTCGTCACCGTCCACCCACTCCGGCATCCTCGCCGCGGTCCCGGGCGTGCGGACCAGCAGCACCCCGGCGTCCCTGTGCTGCAGCAGATGCTTGCGCAGCACGGAGTCGTCGAAGGGCACATCGGTCGTCTCCGTGCCGGGATGCGTGTGGACATCCACGAGCCCCGGCAGCAGAAAGCCGCCGTCCACGACGAGTTCGGCGTCGGCCCCCGGCGCCGGGTCGGCGCGCAGCCGGTCCCCGTCGATCCAGAACGTACGCTCCTCCCGCTCGGGCAGGACGACACCCCTCACTCGTAACATCTCATGCCTCCGGTTCGGGTTCCGGCCATGATGCACAACCGCACCCGGCCGTCACCGCCGCCATGTGTGCGGCGGAGGAACGCGGACCGGGTGCGGATGAGGGTGCTGCGGCGGAGCGGACGGCCTCAGGCCTTCTTTGTCTCCCAGAAGATGCGGTCGATCTCGGCGATGAGCTCCAGCGCCTTCTCACCCGTCTTCGGGTCGGTCGACGCCTTCGCCGCCGACAGCGCCTTCAGGGTCTCGTTGACCAGCTGGTGCAGCTCCGGGTACTTCTCGAAGTGCGGGGGCTTGAAGTAGTCGCTCCACAGCACCGACACATGGTGCTTGGCGAGCTCCGCGCGCTGCTCCTTGATGACCGTGGCGCGGGCCTGGAAGTGCGGGTCGTCGTTGGCGGCCATCTTCTCCTGGACGGCCTTGACCGACTCGGCCTCGATACGGGCCTGGGCCGGGTCGTACACGCCGCAGGGGAGGTCGCAGTGCGCGCTGACCTTCACCTTGGGGGCAAACAGGCGGGAGAGCATTGAGCTGTCCTTCCTCGTGATCGTCTTCTCAGGTGGGACATTACTCCGTGAGAGGCGTGATTTCGCGAGTGCCCCCTGGGGCTTAGGTCAAAAGTCCAGGGTGGGTACGGGACCGTCGGCTGAACGTACCGTGGGAGCGGAGCGGGAGCGGGCGGTGGCACCGGGAGGTGGACCATGACGGAGCTGGGACGGGAGCCCGCGGCACCCTTCGGGATCGCGGAGGTGACGGGACCCTCCATGCATCCGACGCTGGCGCACGGGGACCAGCTGCTCGTGCACTATGCGGCCGTGCTCAGGCCGGGGGACGTGGCCGTGCTGCGGCATCCGCTGCAGCAGGACCTGCTGATCGTGAAGCGGCTCGCCGAGCGGCGCGAGGGCGGCTGGTGGGTGCTGGGGGACAACCCGCACGCGGAGGGGGACAGCCGGGTGTTCGGCACGGTGCCCGACGAGCTGCTCCTGGGACGCGTACGGGCCCGGTACCGGCCGCGCGGGGAGGATCAGCGGTCGCTGCGCTCCGTCGTGGTCTGGCTGGTCTCCGCGGTGCGGCCGGTGCTGTCGGACCGGTCGGTCCGGTCCGTCTCCAAGCGTTTGCGGGCCCGGTAGGCGGCGACGTTCGCCCGCGTCGCGCAGCGGTCCGAGCAGTAGCGGCGGGAGCGGTTGGTGGAGGTGTCCAGGTACGCGTTGCGGCAGGGCGCGGCCTGGCAGAGGCCGAGCCGGTCGACGCCGAACTCGGTGAGATGGAAGGCGAGCCCCATCGCGGCGATCGCCGCGTAGCCGGCCGTCGCATTGGAGGGATGGTCGGCGAGGTGCATGTGCCAGCGAGGCCGTCCCTCGTCGTCGAGATGGTCGTGGCCGGAGATCTGCGGACTCACCGGGAATTCCAGCAGCAGCGAGTTGAGCAGGTCGACGGCCTGGGTCTGGTCGCCCGAGTCGGCCGCGCCGAACACTGCGCGGAGCCGGGCCCGTACCGAGCGGAATCGCGTCACGTCCGCGTCCGTCGCGCGGCGGGCGGCCTGGCCGGATGCCCCGAAGAGCTCGCGGACCGCCTCGACCGAGGTGAGTACGTCCTTGTTGCGAGCAGGCTCCTCGGTGTTGACCAGATGCACGGCGTAATCCGAGTAAGAGGCCAGTTCCACTTGTAGTCCTTACGGAGTGGGGTCTACTGTCGGCGGGGATCAGGTAAGAGATGCTCTGAGTTCGAGGGTATTACGGAGTGGAGGAAGTTCCATGACGGAGACTGCCGCGACGGGCACGGACTGGGCGGCCTGGCAGGAGAGCTGGGACCGCCAGCAGGAGTGGTACATGCCCGATCGCGAGGAGCGCTTCCGGGTGATGCTCGACATGGTCGAGGCCGTCGTCGGCCCCCAGCCGAGGGTCCTGGACCTCGCGTGCGGTACGGGAAGTATCACGGACCGGCTGCTCAGGCGGTTCCCGAAGGCCGTCAGTGTCGGGGTGGATCTCGACCCGGCGCTGCTCTCCATCGCCGAGGGGTACTTCGCGGGCGACGAACGCGTCACCTTCGTGACCGCCGACCTCACCGACCCGGACTGGACCGCGGCCCTGCCGCACGACTCGTACGATGCCGTGCTCACGGCCACCGCCCTGCACTGGATCCGCACCGGGCCGCTCGCCACCCTCTACGGCCGGATCGCCGGCCTCGTCGCGGACGGCGGCGTCTTCATGAACGCCGACCACATGAGGGACGAGTCCACCCCCCGTATCAACGCCGCCGAGCGCGCCCACCGCCATGCCGCGATGGACCGGGCCAGGGCGGCCGGAGTGCTCGACTGGGCCGACTGGTGGGCGCTGGCCGCCGAGGACCCCGTACTGGCCGGCCCGACCGCGCGCCGCTTCGAGATCTACGGCGAGCACGCCGAAGGCGACACCCCCTCGCTGGAGTGGCATGCCCGCACACTGCGTGTGGCCGGGTTCGCCGAGGCCCGAGCGGTCTGGGCGTCGCCGTCCGACTCGCTCGTGCTCGCCGTCAAGTAGCCCTGCCGTGCCGCCGCCGCCCCCGAGCGGTCCGCGGCGGTACGGCGAAGGGCGGGTACGGGCACATCACACGCCCGTACCCGCCCTTGTGTCCGCCTGCTACAGCACCTTCGACAGGAACGCCTTGGTGCGGTCGTGCTGCGGGTTGGTCAGCACGTCGCGCGGGTTGCCGGACTCGACCACGACGCCGCCGTCCATGAAGACGAGGGAGTCGCCGACCTCGCGGGCGAAGCCCATCTCGTGGGTGACCACGACCATGGTCATGCCCTCCTCGGCGAGGCCACGCATGACGTCGAGGACGTCGCCGACCAGCTCCGGGTCCAGGGCGGACGTGGGCTCGTCGAAGAGCATCAGCTTCGGCTCCATCGCCAGCGCACGGGCGATGGCGACGCGCTGCTGCTGGCCGCCGGAGAGCTGCGAGGGGTAGTTGTTGGCCTTGTCGCCCAGCCCGACCCGGTCCAGCAGGCGGGCGGCCCGCTCGCGGGCCACCGACTTGGTCTCGCCCTTGACCTGGACCGGAGCTTCCATGACGTTCTCGAGGGCGGTCATGTGCGGGAACAGGTTGAAGCGCTGGAAGACCATGCCGATGTCACGGCGCTGGAGGGCGACCTCGCTGTCCTTGAGCTCGTAGAGCTTGTCGCCCTTCTGGCGGTAGCCGACGAGCTGGCCGTCGACGGAGAGCCGGCCGGCGTTGATCTTCTCCAGGTGGTTGATGCACCGCAGGAAGGTGGACTTGCCGGAGCCGGAGGGACCGATGAGGCAGAACACCTCACGCGGGGCGACCTCCAGGTCGATGCCCTTGAGGATGTGGGCTGCGCCGTAGGACTTGTGTACGCCCTCGGCCTTCACCATGGCGGTCATGTCACACCCCCCTGGGGCTGGGAAGGAAGCGGAGGTTCGTCTTGACGCGCTGCCACGGAGTGGGTGGCAGCTGGCGCAGCGACCCGCGGGCGTAGTACCGCTCGACGTAGTACTGGCCGACGCTGAAGACGCTGGTCAGGGCCAGGTACCAGATCGACGCGACGATCAGCATCTCCATGATGGCGAAGGAGGTGGAGCCGATGTTCGTCGCCGCCCGGAGCAGATCGGTGTACTGAACCGCCGATACCAGGGAGGAGGTCTTGAGCAGGTTGATGAACTCGTTGCCGGTCGGCGGCACGATCACCCGCATCGCCTGGGGCAGCACGACCCTGCGCATGGTCTTGCCCGTGGGCATGCCCAGGGCGTGCGACGCCTCGGTCTGCCCCTCGTCGACCGACTGGATGCCGGCCCGGACGATCTCGGCCATGTAGGCGCCCTCGTTCAGCCCCAGTCCCAGCAGGGCCACGAGGAACGGGGTCATGACGTCGACCATCTCGTCCTTGTAGAACCCGATGTTCAGGATGGGGAAGATCAGCGCCAGGTTGAACCACAGCAGCAGCTGCACATACACCGGGGTGCCGCGGAAGAACCAGATGTACAGCCAGGCCACCGCGCCGGTGACCGGGTTCTTCGAGAGCCGCATGACGGCGAAGACGATGCCCAGCACGAGGCCGATCAGCATCGACAGAACGCTGATCAGGATCGTGTTGAGCGCACCCGCGATGATGCGGTCGTCGAACAGGTAGTCGCCGATGGTGGCCCAGCGGATGTCGCCCTGCGAGAACGCGAAGCCGAGCCAGCCCAGCAGCGCCAGCACGATCACGCCGGAGACCCAGCGCCCGTAGTGCCGCACCGGGATCGCCTTGATCTGCTCGGGGTGAGCGGCGACGGCGTCTTCCTTGCTCACCGACGAGCCCGTTGGGGGCTCGTCGGCGGGCGTCTTGTCGAACTTGTCAGTCACAGTGACTGCCCTTCAGTGGAACGCTTGAGGCGAGGTACGCCAGGACTTACTTACCGGCGTTGATCGTGGCCTCGGTGACGGCGCTGTTCTTGACGTCCCACTTTTCCAGGACCTTGGCGTACTCGCCGTTCTTGATGATCGCGTCCAGGGCTTCCTTCAGCGCGTCACGCAGCTCGGCGTTGTCCTTGTCCACGGCGATACCGAACGGACCGGCGTCGGTCTGGCCGCCGGCGACCTCGAAGTCGTTGCCGCCGCCCGCGGTCTTCGCGATGTGCGCGGCGACCGGGTAGTCGTTGAGGTCGGCCACGGCGCCACCGGACTTCACACGGGTCTGGGCCTCGGCGTCGGTGTCGAACGCCTCGATGGTGAGCTTGCCCTTGCCGTCCTTCTCGCACTTGGCGGCCTGGGCCTTGAACGTGTCCGCGTAGATGGTGCCGCGCTGGACGGCGACCTTCTTGCCGCACAGGTCGTCGAGCGAGGTGATCTTCTGCGGGTTGCCCTTCTTGACCAGCAGCGAGACACCGGAGGTGAAGTAGTCGACGAAGTCGACGCCCTCGCCGGTCTTCTTGCCCTTGTCGTCCAGGCCCTCCTGGCGGGCCTTGGTGTCGCTCATGGCGGACATGACGACGTCCTGGCGGCCGGTGTTCAGCGACGAGATCAGGCCGTCGAAGGTGCCGCTGGTGAACTCGAACTTGACGCCGAGCTCCTTGCCGAGCGCGGCGGCGATGTCGGGGTCGATACCGACGATCTTGCCGCCCTCCTCGTACTCCATCGGGGCGTAGGCGGCGTCCGTGCCGACCTTGATGACTCCGGCGGACTGGTACTTCTTCGGCAGCTTGTCGAACAGCGGGGCGCTGCTGCCGGCCGCGCTCTCCTTTGCAGTGCCCGAACCCGAGTTCGTCTGGTCACCGCACGCGGTGAGCATCAGCGAGCCGGCGACCGCGATCGCGCCGACCGCGGCGATCCGGGACCTGGCGGCGGTCGTGCGACGGGTGGTGCTTGCGGTCATGATCGTGGTCCTCCGGCATGTGAAGGGAATTGCCAGGCGGGATGCGTACTCACCTTCGAGTGTCGCCATCCCGTGTGTTTCCGGCATCTTGCCATTCGGATCAGCCCATTCAGCGTCCTCCGCATGTCAAAATCGGATAACGGGTGACCCCCCGAACTGACACAGGCCGGTACATCCGGCCACCACAGGCCGCATCATCTGCGGTTTTTCCCTCTGTCGGCCGGAAAATCTTCAGGTCCCGTCTCGACGCGTGGATGCGATTCATGGCGGGTTTCACCCACTGGTCCCGACTCGTCACGACCTGCGTATGAGTCGCGTCACCGACCGCTCACTGCGCGAATAATGGACTCGTCGGCGGTGGCATCGTCCGGTAAGAAGGATCCTTACACCCCTCATCCGGGGCTCGGGGCGCGTTGTGCGGCGCGCCCGCGCGTACGTACCTCCCCCTGGCGGGTGGGCCAACCCGCCCAAGGCCAGGGAACGGACGCGGTGCCCGCCCACCCCTCCTCAACCAGGAGTGGCCACCCTCAAACGATGAAGACTTAAGGGGTCAACCAGAAATGGCAGCCGAGATCGTCAATCCCCACAGCGAGAGCGGTACGGAAGCGGAGGGCGCCGCCGGAGAGTCCGGCGAACCCTTCGATCCTGCCTTCGCCCTGCACCGCGGCGGCAAAATGGCAGTTCAGGCCACGGTGCCGATCCGGGACAAGGACGACCTGTCCCTCGCGTACACCCCCGGCGTCGCCAAGGTGTGCACCGCCATCGCCGAGCAGCCCGAGCTCGTCCACGACTACACCTGGAAGTCGCAGGTCGTCGCCGTCGTCACGGACGGTACGGCCGTACTCGGTCTCGGTGACATCGGACCCGAGGCCTCGCTTCCGGTGATGGAGGGCAAGGCGATCCTGTTCAAGCAGTTCGGCGGCGTGGACGCGGTGCCGATCGCGCTTGCGACCACGGACACGGACGAGATCGTGGAGACCGTCGTGCGGCTCGCCCCGTCGTTCGGTGGGGTGAACCTGGAGGACATCTCGGCGCCGCGGTGCTTCGAGATCGAGCGCAAGCTGCAGGAGCGGCTCGACATCCCGGTCTTCCACGACGACCAGCACGGCACGGCGGTCGTGACGCTGGCCGCCCTGCGGAACGCGGCGAAGCTGACCGGGCGGGGTCTGGGCGACCTGCGCGCGGTCATCTCGGGAGCCGGCGCAGCCGGTGTCGCCATTGCGAAGTTCCTGCTCGAGGCGGGCCTCGGGGATGTCGCGGTCGCCGACCGCAAGGGCATCGTCAGCCGTGACCGTGAAGACCTCACTCCGGTCAAGCGGGAGCTCGCGGAGATCACGAACCGCGCCGGTCTGTCCGGGTCGCTCGAGACCGCGCTGGCGGGTGCGGACGTCTTCATCGGTGTGTCCGGCGGTACGGTGCCGGAGTCCGCGGTCGCCTCGATGGCGCCGGGTGCCTTCGTCTTCGCCATGGCCAACCCGAACCCGGAGGTCCACCCGGACGTGGCGCACAAGTACGCCGCCGTCGTGGCCACGGGCCGGAGCGACTACCCGAACCAGATCAACAATGTCCTCGCCTTCCCGGGCATCTTCGCGGGCGCACTGCAGGTGCGGGCGTCCCGGATCACGGAGGGCATGAAGATCGCGGCGGCGAACGCACTGGCGGACGTGGTGGGCGATGCGCTCGCCGCGGACTATGTGATTCCGTCGCCGTTCGACGAGCGGGTCGCCCCCGCGGTGACCGCGGCCGTCGCCGCCGCCGCCCGCGCGGAGGGCGTCGCCCGCCGCTGACGCCTCCGGCGGATCCGTGCTGTGGACGGGCCGTGCCGGGCACCCTTCGGGGTCCCCGGCACGGCCCGTCGCCGTCGGGGGCGGGGTCCAGGCGCTGGCAAGAGGGTGTGTGTCACACCGGTGTGCGGTTCCCGCCGTGCACCGGCCGGCCCTAAGGTCAAGGTCATGTTCGCTGCCTACGCCGCCCGCATCGACCGTGACCAGCCGCTGACCGGCCTCGAGCTGGGCGAACGCCCGGCGCCCGAGGTGCCTACGGGCTGGACGACCGTGAACGTCAGGGCCGCGTCCCTCAACCACCACGACCTGTGGTCGCTGCGGGGCGTCGGCCTCTCCGAGGACAGGCTTCCGATGATTCTCGGCTGCGATGCCGCAGGTATCGACGCGGACGGGAACGAGGTGGTGATCCACTCGGTGATCGGGCAGACCGGCCACGGTGTCGGTCCGCACGAGCCGCGCTCGATCCTCACCGAGCGCTACCAGGGCACCTTCGCCGAGCAGGTCGCCGTGCCCGCCTGGAACGTCCTGCCCAAGCCGAAGGAACTGTCCTTCGAAGAGGCCGCCTGTCTGCCCACCGCGTGGCTGACGGCCTATCGCATGCTCTTCACCAACGCGGGCGTACGGCCCGGCGACTCGGTACTCGTCCAGGGCGCGGGCGGTGGCGTCGCCACCGCCGCGATCGTGCTCGGCAAGGCGGCCGGTCTGCGCGTCTACGCCACCAGCCGCGACGAGGCCAAGCGCAAGCGGGCCGTCGAGCTGGGAGCGGTCGACGCCTTCGAGCCGGGCGCGCGCCTGCCGCAGCGCGTGGATGCCGTCATCGAGACGGTCGGCGCGGCCACCTGGTCGCATTCGGTCAAGTCGCTGCGGCCCGGCGGCACCCTGGTGATCTCGGGGGCGACCAGCGGTGACCGTCCCTCGCACGCGGAGCTGACCCGGATCTTCTTCCTCGAACTGAAGGTCGTCGGCTCCACCATGGGCTCCAAGGACGAGCTCGAGGACCTGCTCTCCTTCTGCGCGGCCACCGGTGTGCGTCCGGTGATCGACGAGGTGCTGCCACTGGACCGGGCACGGGAGGGCTTCGAGAAGATGGCCTCCGGCGAGCTCTTCGGAAAGATTGTCCTGACCGGTTCTTGATGCGTCGTCAGATGTCCTGATGGGATCTCCGGCACTGCCGATCGCGCCGTGCCGGAGGTTGCCATGCACCGCCTGCTTGCCGTTGCCGTCTGCTCAGCCGTCCTCTGCGCGGGGACGCCCGCGCACGCCGACACCGGTCCTTCGGGCATTCCCCGGCTGACCGACGACCGGGGCCGGGTCGTCACCCTGCGCGGCTGGAACGTCGAGGACAAGACCCATCGGGGCGAACAGGCCCTGTCCGCGGTCACCGAGCGGCACTTCAGGGACCTGCGCGCCCACGGTTTCGGCTTCGCCCGGCTGCTGGTCTTCTGGGACGACCTGGAGCCGGTGCGCGGCCGGTACAGCGAGAGCTATCTGCGCAAGATCGAGCGCGTGCTGAACTGGGCGGCCGCGTACGACATCCAGGTCCTCATCGACGCGCACCAGGATGTCTTCGGGCCCGCTTTCGGGCATCGCGGAATCCCGGAATGGGCGACCCGGACGGACGGGCTGCCGTTCACCCCGCATCCGGACGACTGGTTCGCCGAGTACTTCGAGCCTGCTGTCCAGCGGGCCTTCACCCATCTGTACGAGGATCCCGATCTCCAACGGGCCCAGGCGCGTATGTGGCGTGTGCTGGCAGACCGCTTCGAGGACCATCCGGCCGTTCTCGGCTACGACCTGATCAATGAGCCCATGGGGGAGATGGCCGAGGGCGAGGACCTCCCGTCCGCGGCCAGGCGGATCGAACGCGAGCAGCTCACCGCGATGTACAACCGGCTTGCAGACGCGGTGCGTTCGGTCGACCCGGACAGCTGGCTCTTCGTGGAGCCGACCCCGATCGTCGGCGAGGGTGTCCCGACCGGCCTCGGAAAGATCAAGGATCCCAAGGTCGTCTACTCCCCGCACTTCTACAACGCCGCGATGGAGGCGGGCAGGGACTACGATCCCGCGGCCGGGTGGATCGAGTCCTACGAGGCCGCCGTCACCGCGTATCCACGGAAGTACCGGGTCCCCGTGGTCGTGGGGGAGTGGGGCCCGCTCAACAACTCCCTGCCGAACATGAGCCGCTTCTACCGCGATGCGCTGGCCTCCCTCGGACGCTACAGCTCGGGGTGGGCGGGCTATGTGTGGTGCTACGGCGGCGGCTACTGCGCGGTGGACGGCGACGGCCGCTTCCGCACGAACAAGGAGCAGACGTCGGCGCCCTACGCGTCGGCGGTCGCCGGTGCGGTGCGGACGGACGCGTGGGATCCGGTGGCCGGGGTGTACCGGCTGTCGTACGAGGCTGCCCGCCGGGGCTCGCGCGTCACCGAACTCTCGCTGCCCCCGAGTCCGACCGGCTGGCGCATCACCGTGAAGAGCAGCGGGCCCCGGCCCCGAGCCTGGAGCGACACCCCCGCGGTCGCACCCTCCCGCCATGGCCTCGTCCGCATCCGAGCCGTGCCGGGTGCCGATGTGGAGGTGTCCGTGACCCGGGGCCGGCGGACAGGGGCGGTTCCGGCCGCGGGCCCTCGGACTGCGCGGCCGGAACCGTGGATGTGCGGTGCGCTCGGCCCGTGCGCAGGTGCACCGCCACGGTCCGGCTGACCGGGACGGGCTGGTCGTCGTCAGGGTCCGTGGCCGGTGCCCGCGCCTCGGCCTCGGCCTCCACCTCGACCTCGACGGAACGGTGTGTCCCCGCCCGGGACCGCGGTCGCCGTCCATGCAGCCGGCGTGCAGGGTGCGCAAGCCACGGAGGTGGTGAACGAGCCCCGGACGAGCGGGCGCTTCTTCCCCCGGGCGATGTCACCCGGCACGCCGCGGGCGGGGGTGCCGGACTCGCAGCGCTGCTCGGAGGCGGCGCACAAGTCACCGCCGGATCACCAGTCCCGACTTTCGTCCCTGCTCGACCCGTCGGTCTCCGAGCTTCAGTGCGGCAACTGATCCTGACTGTAGGGGAGTCGGGCGACGGCGACATCCGCTTGTCAACTTTGGTTGACGCCATCCGGCTGTCAATGTAGGTTGACGGACATGACGGAAGCAACCGATCTCGCCGAGCGGGCGGGCGACCGCGACCCGCGGGTCGGACTGCGAGCGGTCGCCGCCCTGCGGCGACTGCTGGAGCAGCTCGAGGCCGTCCAGGTCAGAAGCGCCCGCAATCAGGGCTGGTCGTGGCAGGAGATCGCGGCCGAGCTGGGTGTCAGCAGGCAGGCCGTGCACAAGAAGTACGGGAGGCAGTGATGTTCGAACGGTTCACACGAGGCGCCCGTTCGGTGGTGACGGGAGCGGTCGCCCATGCGGAACGGACGGGCTCGGGAGCGATCACCGAGGAGCACATTCTGCTCGCGCTGATGGACCAGAAGGACACGAAGGCGTCGTCCGCCTTCCGGGCGCTCGGAGTTTCGGACCGGCGGGCATCGCTGGAGTCGGCGCTGGCGGACGCAAGACGGCGGGGCGGACTGTCCAAGGCGGACACGGAGGCACTCGCGGGTCTCGGCATCGATGTCGCGGAGATCGTCGCGCGGGTCGAGGAGACCCATGGCGCGGGCGCACTGGCGGGCAGCCGCAAGGAGAAGGGCCGGTGGTCGGGGCGCCGCCCGTTCACCCGCGAGGCGAAGGACACGCTGGAGCAGTCGCTGCGCATCGCGGTGGGGCGCCGCGATCGGTCGATCGGCGACGAACACATCCTGCTGGCCCTGGCGGCGCGGCCCGGGTGCGTTGCGGAGGTGCTGGCGGACCACGGGGCGACGTACACCACGCTGGAGCGGGCGATGTTTCCTCCGGCTTGATCGTTCGGAGAGCTGCCCGTGCAGTTGTCCCCACACCCACGGCGACCCCGGCTCTCGGCACGGCCATCGGGTGCCCGCCGCCGCAGCCGTCGGACCCGGCGAAACCGCCGGCTTCGCGCACCGTCGGATGTCCCGCACCGGCCCGGCGGCCACTCCGGGCGCCGCGGTGCCGGTCGACCGGAACCGCCCCGGCCGGGACTCGACCAGGGCGGGGCCGTCAGCGGCCGCCGCGGAGCAGGGCGACGATATGGGCCGCCGCGGTCGAGAGGTGGCGCCGGGCCTCCGCGAGTTGGGGCGCCGTCACACCGTGGTCGCGGGCCGCGTCGCGGACGTCGTCGCGGAACCGGTCCAGGAGACGCTCCAGGTCGCGCACCGGATCGCCGGTGTCCGCCGCGTCCTTCGCCCAGTCCGGGTCCACGTCCGCCGGCTCGGGCTTGATGTACGGCGGCCAGGTCGTGCCCTTCGCCATCCTTCCCAGCTGCGAGGTGAGTTCGGAGAGCCCTTCCCGGACACCCGTGGGCCAGTCGCCCCGCGCGAAATGCCCCTGCACCTGGTCCTGGACCTGCCGGGCGATGCGCTGGACCTCCTCATGGGCCCGGTCCTGTGCCTCCTTGGCCTGGCGGCGTGCGGCCTGTGCGTCCTCCCGGGCCCGCCGCGACTCGTCCTTGGCCCGCCGCGCCTGCTCCTTCCACTCCTGCCTGGCCCGCCGCATCTCCTCCTTGGCCGCGCGCCAGGTCTCGTTCTCGTCGGCACCCGCACCGCCGCGCCGGTTCTCGGTCGCCGCCGCCCGCATCTCGCTGCGCAGCTTCCCCGCGGCGCCCCGCACGTCGTCCCGGATCTCCGCGGCGAGTTCGGACACGGACTCGCGGATCTCCAGCTCCAGGTCGGCCAGTTCCGCGCTGCGCCCGGCGAGTTCCCTGCGTCCGGCGTCGGTGATCGAGTAGACCTTGCGGCCGCCTTCGGAGGTGTGCGTGACGAGCCCCTCGGCCTCCAGCTTGGCCAGCCGCGGGTACACGGTACCGGCGGAAGGCGCGTAGAGCCCCTGGAAGCGCTCCTCCAGCAGGCGGATCACCTCGTAACCGTGGCGCGGTGCCTCGTCGAGGAGCTTCAGCAGATAGAGGCGGAGCCGGCCGTGGGCGAAGACGGGTGGCATGTCAGAGCACCTTTCCGGTGGGTGCGTCGTACGGCGCGTCGCCGGGCCTGCCCGGCGGGGGCGCCTCGTCGCCCGGCTCCTCCTCCGAGGGGGGACGCCGCAGCAGTGCGATCGCCCCGGACAACGTGGTTGCCCGCAGGGTGCCGTTGCCCGTGCCGAGTGTCCCGGTGATGCTCTTGGTGCCCCACTGGCCGTCGACCCGCAGCTCCTCGAAGGCGTTGGACACCGACCCGCTCGTGGTGTTCGCCTCGACGTGGGCGTCGGCCGGGTGCGGCAGCCGGATCGCGACGTCACCGGAGACGCTGGTCACCCGGACGTCCGTGGGTGTCCCGTCGAGGTCTATCACCATGTCACCGCTCACCGATTCCGCCTGCACGGAGGAGCCGGCCGCGTCAATCACGGTCAGGTCGCCGGACACGGAGTTGAAGCGCAGATCGCCGGTCACCGCCTGAGCCTCGAGGCTGCCCGAGACGGTCTCGGCGCGGACGGTCCCGGACAGCCCGACGAGCGTGGTGTCGCCGGTGACGCCGCGTACGGTCGTGCGGCCGCGGATGCCGGACACGACGGCCCCGGCGCCCACGACGGACACCTCCACGGACGCTCCGGACGGCACGGCCACGGACACGACGGCGCGGCGGGGCCAGCGCTTGCGGTCGAGCAGCTTGAGGAAGCCCTTGCGGGACAGGTCCTCGTACGCGACCGAGAGCGTGGATCCGTTGCGCGTCACGATCAGGGGCGGGCCCTCGATCTCGGTGACCTCCAGGCGGGCGGAGTCCTCGTCGGTTCCGACGACGTTCACCGTTCCGTTGACGATGCCGACTTCGAGGGTCGTCACCGGTTCGTCGAACGCGAGCTTCCGGGGCTCACCGACTGTCCATGTCGGCTCTGGCATGTGCTGACCTCCCTGACGGCCCGGACGCAACATATCGCGTCTTCCGATCGATACGATATATCGCGAGCCCGGGAAGTCAAGGGTGGCATGGGTAATGCACATCAAGCGGGAGGAATTGCCCTAGCGTATGGGCCATGGACGCGACATCGGAGGGTGCTCTGCTCCTCTGCCGGGCCGAGCCGGCCGCCGTGCGGTCCCCGGCCCGGCTCCTGCGCGAGCGGTTTCTCGTCGCACCGGCCGGACGTGACTGGAGTGTGCTCGTCCCCGAGAGCAGGCCCTGGCACACCGCGGAACCGGTGGACCGCGTACTCACCGGCTGGGCCACCGCCCTCACGGTCGGCGCCGACGGGCCCGTCCTGGCCCTGTGGTGGGACGCCGAACGGGCCGGCTACACGCTGGCGTCCGGCTTCCGCCGCCCGGTCGGCTACATCTGGCTCGCGGACGGCACCCCGGCGGGCGAGGACGAGGCGATGCGTTCGTTCGCGTCCCGTCTCGGTCTCGACCCCGTTCTGGACGTGCAGGCCCTGGACCCCCTCACCCGCCCCGACCCCGACGCGGACGCCCGCGTCCGCCTCGTCGGCCTCGTCGCGGTCCTGACACGCACCGGCCTCGACCTGCCGGCGGGCCTCGCTCCAGGTGAGTCCGCTGACCGGCTCCACGCGGCTGCGCAGGTCCTGCCCGATGCCGCGTCCGTCGGCCGGCACGGACGGGGGGATTCGGCCGGCGACGGCTCCGACGTCCCCGGCCCGGCCCCCGCCGTGGCGGCCGGTCCTGCGGATCTGCACGGCCGCGGCGCGGCGGCGCGCGCGCTCTCCGTCGTCCAGCTGGCGGCCGGCCTTCCCCTCACGCTGTGGGGTCTCACCCGGCGGAGCCCCGGCTGGGCCGTCGCAGGTGCGATCCTGCTGGCCCACGGAGCCGTCGGCCTGGCCCGCGACCGCCTGCGCGCCCGCCCGGGAGCGGACTGACGGTGCAGGGCAGCGGGAGACCTACTCCTCGTCGTCCTCGTCGTCGAGCCGCGCCAGCCAGGTGGCGAGCCGCTCGACGGGGACCTCGAAGTCCGGGTTGAGATCGACGAACGTACGCAGCTGCTCGGCGAGCCACTCGAACGTGACTTCCTCCTCGCCGCGCCGCTTCTCCAGTTCCTCGATGCCACGGTCGGTGAAGTACATGGGAAACAGCCTAATGTGCCTCGCCGGGAGCCCCGGTCCGGACCGGCGGACGACCCCCGGCCGTCCTTCCCGATGATCCCCGCATCGCCGGCGTACCCGGGTTAATCTGCGGGGAGTTGGGGGAACGGGGGATGCCATGGGGGACAACGAGGCTCGTATCACGCACATCGTGCTGCCGGACGGCACACCGGTCTGGGCCCGGATCTCCGGGGCCGAGGAGCTGGAGCGCCCGCTCCCGCCCGCGTCCGGAGGGCTTTCGTACAGCGACACCGGCTTCGCCGAACAGGTGCAGGCCAGGGTCGAGAGTCTGCAGGGGGTCGTGACCGGTGTCGCGCGCTCGCTCGCCGAGCCGCTGCGCGCCGTGCGGCCGGACGAGGTCAGCGTGGAGTTCGGAATCGAGCTCACCGCCAAGGCGGGCAAGGTCGTGGGACTGCTCGCGGACGGTGAGGCCAAGGGCGCCATCAAGATCACTCTGACCTGGCACGGCGGGGGGCCGCCCGTCGACGCACCGCCCGCGGCCGCGCAGACCACCGCCCCGGTCGTCCCGCCGATGCCGGCCTGGTCCCCCGCCCCGGGAGGCCGGGCGGTCCCCGGCGCACCGGCGCACCCGGGCGGCGCCACCCCGCCCGACGGCGGCGGATCATGAACGAGGGGCGGGACGGGGGCGCAGGGGGCGTTCCGGAGAGGACGCGCCGTGCGCTCATGAACCTCGTGATGGCCGCGACCGTACGTATCCATGCGGCGGGGCCGGGGCATGCTCCTGGCGGATCCGGCGGGGGCTTCCTCGGAAGCGGGTTCTTCGTCGCCCCCAGCTGGGTCCTCACATGCGCACACGTCGCCGTGCAGGGGGAGGGGCGCGAGGTGGACATCGTCTTCGAGACCGCCCCCGGCCGCGGCGAGACCTCGGTGCGGGGCGCCGTCGTCGCGACGCTGCCCGAGAGCGGCCACTGTCCACCCGGAACCCTGCGGGACCGGCACGACCCGTACGCCGCGCGCGACTCGTCCGTCCTGCGGGCCGGCGACTGGCCCGCCCCCGACCTCGCGCTCGTCCAGCTGCTGCGGCCGGTCGAGCACGCGTGTGTGTACGTCACCGAGCGGCCCGGCGCCCTCTTCGCCGGCGGCAATGTCATGTACGCGGGGTGGACCGTCGCGGACGGAAGGCCGAAGCGGCTCACCGGGCGGTGCGAGGTGATGGGCACCTTCGGCGGCTGGGCCGATGCCGACGAGCAGATCAGGCTCGACGGGGACTGGCTGGTCCCGGGCGTCTCCGGAGGGCCTGCCGTCGATCTGGCGCGCGGCGAGGTCGTCGGCGTGCTCAAGTCGCGCCTCGACAGCGCCCAGGGCGGCACCTCGATCGGGGTGGAGCGGCTCCGTTCGCTGCCCGTGCCCCCAGCAGCCGTCACGGCCGAGACGGACGACACCTACCAGGCCGTGTTCCACGCCCACGACCGCTACCACGCGGACCGGCACACCAGTCCCGTCGGCACGGACCGGACCTGGGCGGACGTGCAGAGCGAACTGCGCGTCACCGGGTCCCCGACGCGCGCGCTCAGCCCGCAGCAGCGCGTCGACCTCCTGGGACGCCTGGCCGAATTCCCGCCACCGGTCAGCACCCACAGCCTGCTCGGGCTCCTGTCCGGGCTCCCCGGCAGCGGGGCGGGCGACCACGGACCCGCCCCGCGCAGCTGGCGTGACGGCCTGGGCTCGCTGTACGAGGCCACGAGCGGAGACGCTGCGCTGGAACTGATCCTGCGTTACTGCATGAACGTCATCAGGGCCGAGCGGCCCTATGCCGCGCCGTCCGCCCTGACCGCCGAGAAGACCCTCTGGGAGTGGGTGAAGAGGGTTGCCGACGACCGGCTCTCCCGTGAGTTCCGGCATGCGCTCGCCCTCGAGTGGCAGAACCACCGTGCGGACCACGAGCACCACCGCAGCCCCGGCCCCGGCGCTGATCGCGCCCGGCCGGCCGAACGCCCCTTCGTCCTGCTGGAATTGGAGCCGCGCGGCTGGGAGCGGGACCGTTACGACTGGCGGATCGGCGTCGCCCGCCGCAGCGGAGACGTCCTGCCCGTCGCGGAGGACAGTCACGGCACCGCCCTCGACGCCCTTCCGGCCAGGATCGCCGCTCCGCTCACCGAGGCGTTCCGCAGGTGCGACGAGCCGGACAGCCCTGCCGTGCTGCAGGTCGCCATGGTGGGGGCACTGCTCGGGCTGGACGTCGACAACTGGCGTGTACCGCCGGACGGGCAGTCGCTCGGGGCCGTGCGCCCCGTGGTCGTCCGCTGCTCCGACCTCGATCCACCGGCGGAGGACGACGCGGCGGACGAGCGGCTGGCGCGCTGGAACCGCACGACGAGCGCCGTGATGCGCGCTGCCGTCGTCGACTGCGAGGACGGATTGCGGGTACCCGTTCCCGAAGTGGCGGAACTGCGCGCGCTGGCCCATGAAACGGTGCCGGTGCTCTGCCGGTACGGAACCCCGCCCGACCCGCGGTCCGCCGCGGGGCTGCTGCGGGTCCTCGAGGGTGGCTTCAGCGTCGCTCTGTGGCGCCGGGGTACCGACAGTTCCGACGGTGTCTGCTCGGAGTTCCACCGGCGGGCGGCTGACACGCTCATGGAGGCGGGCACCGCCGACCGGCTGCCGTGGAAGGTGCATGAGCTGAGACGGGGGGTGCTCGCGGGCCGTGCGGAGACGTACTGGTCGGACGGGGTTGCGCTGTTCTACGACGACCCGCACCATCCGCTGCCGGGCGCGGGCCAGTTGCTGGAGGCGCCGTGAGCGGCGGCCGGGACGGTCCGGACGCTTCTCCCCTTACGGCCCGTACAACGGATCGCTACCGTGAAGCACGATCGGCCGCTGCCCCCGCCGACGAGTGACGCCGACAACGCGAGTGACGCCAGTGACGCGAGCGACGACGAGGAACACGCAATGAGCGAACCCAGCGAGTGGCTCATCTACCGAGGCGCGGGCGAACCTCACGAGGGCATCGAGCAACTGCCGCCACCGCCGCCCTGGCGGGATTTCGCGAGCCGGCACGCGGCTGCCGACGGGGCCGACGGCGGGCCGGGCGAGGACGGCTCCGCCGACCGTCGCCTCGGCGGCTACCGCCACGAGGCGGAACTGCACCGGCCGGGCGCGGAAGAGCTGGAAATGATCAACGCGGCGCTCTATCTGCGGCGCCCTCTGCTGGTCACCGGCAGCCCCGGCGCAGGCAAGAGCACGCTCGCCCACTCCGTGGCCCATGAGCTGGGGCTCGGCCGGGTGCTGCGCTGGCCCGTCGTCAGCCGCACCACCCTGCAGGACGGCCTCTACCGCTACGACGCGATCGCCCGGCTGCAGGACGTGCAGATCGCCGCGCACAGCGCGGAGGCACCGGGACAGGGCCCCACCGACGACATCGGCAGCTACATCCGGCTGGGGCCGCTGGGCACCGCGCTGCTGCCGTCGGAGCGCCCCCGGGTGCTGCTCATCGACGAGCTCGACAAGAGCGACATCGATCTGCCGAACGACCTTCTCAATGTGCTGGAGGAGGGCGAGTTCGAGATCCCCGAGCTGGAACGGATCGCCGACCGGCTGCCCGGCGGCGAGGCCCGGGTCCTCACTCACGACGGCACCAAGGCGACGGTGAAGGGCGGCCGGGTGCAGTGCCGCGCCTTCCCCTTCGTCGTCCTCACGAGCAACGGGGAGCGCGACTTCCCCGCCCCTCTGATGCGCCGCTGCATCCATCTGGAGCTCGGCCGTCCCGACCACCAGCGCCTTGCCACCTTCGTACGCGCCCATCTCGGCGACGAGGCGGCACGCTCCGGCGAGGATCTCATCGCCCATTTCCTGGAGCGGTCGCGCACTGAACTCCTGGCCACCGACCAGCTGTTGAATGCGATCTACCTCACCGACACCGCCGCGGCCGCCGGCCGGGACCGCCTCGCCGAACTGCTCATCCAGCGACTCGACCGGCCGAGGTGATGTAGGGATGCCCGATGCCGTCGCACGGCACGGACCACAGGACCCGCCGGCCGTCGGCGGGCCGGAACACCCCGGCAGTGGAGGGCCCGGACGTCACGAGGGCGGGGGGCGCGCGGTTCGTCCCGACGGCGGGCTGCTGCCCGTGTTCGTCGCCAGGCTCCGTGAACTCGGCCTCGACCCGGATGCCGAACAGCTCTGCGACGCCCTCTGGCTCGCCCGGTGGACCACCCGCCCCGAGCCACCTCCGGACCCGCCCGGGACCGGTCGGGGCGACCCGCCCGCGCCGGACGAGCGTGCGGGTACGTCGGCCCGCCCCCCACGGACCGTTCCTCCCGCACCGGCGACTCCGCCCGGCGGGGACCGCGCATCCACGCCTGCCGTCGTGGGCGACGAGCGGCGGGTGTCGCTCTACCCGCTACCGCCCCGCACCGGATCGAGAGCGGCCGGACGGCACGGCTCAGCCGCACTCCCCGTGGGCGTACCCGCCGCCCCCGCCCTTCCCTCGCCGCTCGAACTGCAGCGCGCCCTTCGCCCGTTGCAGCGCTACCGCCCGCCCGCCCCCGCGCTGCGCCGCACCCTGGACGAGACGGGGACCGCGGAGCTGAGCGCCCGTGCCGGCGGACTGATCATCCCTGTGTTCCGTGCGGTCCCGCGGGCCGAGGCGCTGCTGCAGTTCGTCATGGACGCCTCGTCGTCCATGACGGTGTGGAACCGCCTGTTCGGCGAACTGCAGCAGGTGTTCGCCCAGTTGGGAGCGTTCAGGGATGTCCAGGTGCGATATCTGCACCAGGGCCCGGACGGATCGCCCGTCGTCAGCCGCAGCCTCGACCCGGCCGCCGCGCCACTGCACTCCGCGGACCGGCTCAGCGATCCGACCGGACGTCGTGTCACGGTGGTGCTCAGCGACTGTGCCGGGCCGCTCTGGCGCAGCGGACGTGCCCACCGGCTCCTGCACCAACTGGCCCGGCAGGCTCCCGCCGCCGTCGTGCAGCCGCTGCCGCAGCGCATGTGGAACCGCACCAGGCTGCCCGTCAGTTACGGGGTGCTGTCCCGCGGTGAAGGCATCACGGGCGCGGCCGCCCTGAAGGTCGACGGCGAGGGCGCCGCCGCCCGACAGGGCGGGCGTCGCGGCGGGCTGCCGGTCCCGGTGCTGCCGCCGGTGGCCGGGGCGCTCGGCGCCTGGGCCGGGCTGTTGTCGGGGACCGGCGCGGTGCGGGTCTCCGGCGCGGTCGGCTGGGTCCGTACGGACCATGCCGCGCTGGAGGCGGCGCGGCCCGGCCGTCGGCTCTCCCCGCTCCAGCTCGTCAGCAACTTCCGGTCGGCGGCATCCCCGGCCGCCGGTCAGCTGGCCGTGTATCTGGCCGCGGCCCCCCTCTGCCTGCCGGTGATGCAACTGGTCCAGCGGACGATGCTGCCCCACTCGGGTCCGTCCGAGCTCGCCGAGGTCCTGCTGAGCGGCCTGCTGACGCGCAGCGGCAGAGGCGACGGCGGGGACGACGAGCAGTGGTACGAGTTCGCACCCGGGGTCCAGGAGGCGCTGCTCGGCCCGCTGGGGAGGGACGAGGCGCTGCTCGTGCTCAAGCACTGCTCCGAGTACGTCGAGCAGCGGTTCGGCAAGGGCGGTCCGAACTTCCCGGCCCTCGCGCTCGCCCAGCTGGACGACGGCCGGCACCGGCCCCTGGACATACCGGACGGGACACCGGCGGAGGACTCCGACTACGGCGGCGAGAACGGCGAAGCCGGCGAGAACGGCAGGTCCGGGACCCGGCGGGTCCCCCATCCCTTCGCCGAGGTCGCGGCGCGGGTGCTGGAACGCTTCCTGCCGCTTCCGGAACAGTTCGGCCCGTCCGGCACCTCGCACGGGGGCCCGGGGCGGACCCCCGACCGGGCCCCGGACGCCTCGGTGGACAGTGCCCGCGCCCTGCTGGGGCAGTTCGAATCGGAGGGCATGGTCCAGTACCTGATGGACGCGGTGCAGCTGCTGCGCGGCGCCGTCGAGCGCGAGAGGCAGGCCGGGCCGGGTCCGGGACCGGAGATGTGGGCGGAGTTCGCCCGATGCCTGCTGCGGCTGTGGGAGGTCCAGGGCGACGGGGAGCTGCTGGGTGAGGCCCGGCGGGCCGCCGAACGGGCATCGGCGCACCACGGGGCCGTGCGGGAACGCGCCGTACTCGCCAAGGTGCTGCATGCGGCGGCCGACGACCGTCGCCGGCGCGGCGACCGGCGCGGCGCCCTTGAGCTGCTGCGCCGCGCCGACCGTGAGTACACCGCGGCCTGCGCTGCCCCCGGCCTCGATCCTGCCGAGGCGCTGCGGCTCACCCTGGAACGGGTCCGTGCGCTGGAGGCACAGTGGCGGCTGGGCGGTGACAGTGCCCTGTTGCAGGGCGCGGTCGGGATGCTGGAGGCGTTCGCCGACGTCTGGCCCGACCAGGAGAACCGCCCACCGAGCCTGCCCCTGGCCCATGGCCGGACCCTGTTGCGGCTCTCCGGTGCGACCGGCGACCCGGAACAGTCGCGGGTGTACGCGGGGCAGGCGGCGCGTTCGCTGCGCAAGGCCTTCGCATCGGCGGGCGATGGCCGGCCGGAGGGACCGGCGGGCGGGCGGAGCGGGAGCACGGCCGACGACCGGACGACCGGTACCCGGCTGCGGATACTGCTCGACCTGGTGGACGCGCTCCTCCGCTCCGGCGACGGTACGGACGAGGCCGGCACGCTCGTCGAACAGGCGTGGGCGACGGCCCGCGAACCCCGGCTGCGCGCCTCGTTCGAGACGCGGGCGGGACGGGTGTGCGTCGCCCGCTACGGAGAGAACGGCGACCCGGCCCAACTGGAGCGGGCCGCACAGTGGTTCGGGACCGCGGCCCGCGGAGTGCCCCGCGACTCCCGGGCTCACGCCGATCTCCTTGCCGAGTGGGGAAGCGCCCTGCTCCGGCGGGCCGAGCTGCCGGACGGCCGGCCGCACATCGGTGCCGCGGTCCGGGTGCTCCGTGACTGCCGCACCGAGACGGCGGCGGGCAGTGCCCGTCAGGCAGGGCGACTGCTGATGCTGGGCCGTGCGCTGATGCTGCGGCACGCGGCCACCGAGGACCGGGTGGACCTGCGGGAGGCCGAGCACCTCTTCGGTCTCGCGGCACGCGAGGCGGACGACCGGCTGACCGCGGCGTGCTGCTGGCTGGAGCTGGGCAAGGCCCATCTGGCCGCGTACCGGAGCCTGGGCAGGCCGACGCGGCTGGACGAAGCCGCCGAGGCCTTCCGCGATGCCGCGGATTGTGCGAAGGAAGCCGAAGCGGAGCTGGACAGTCCACAACAGGCCCAAGAGGCGGCCGAGTTGAATGCTAGGGCCAACCACTGGCGGGGTAGGACCTATGAGGAGGCGGGCAGGCCCCGGGCGGCACGCGAGGCGTACCGGGCCGCCGCCCGGACGTGGCGCACGCTGCCGGACCGCGGCGGCGCCGAGGGCGAGGCCACCGCGGAGCGGCTGGCCGAGCTCGAGCGGTAGCACGGTGCGGCGGTGGCGCGACGGGCGCGACCACGGCGACGAGAGACAAGAGCGATGGGCGTGACGAGCTGGACGAGCTCGACGGCAACGGGGAGACGAGATGGGCGAGTCGGTGGTTGAAGGAGCGACGGGACCGGCGGACGACCGGGACGCACTGCCCGATCTGCTGGGGCTCGACCTCGCGGCGCTGAGGACAATGGACCACCCGGTGCTCTCCGAGGTACTGGCGGATCTGCGCGGCAGGGCGGAGCAGCCCCGGGAGATGCTGTGGGGCTTCAACAACGCGTTCTGAACCGCAGTGCGGCCCTTGCCCCACATGGTTTCGGCCCGTCGGTCCGGTGAACAGGACATTGTCCCCGGCCCGAGGTTTGCCCTGCGGGCACACCAGGGATACTCGCCTCGGACCGGCAGCGGGGGCAGTCCCGGAAGGTGTGCCGGGGCCGGACAGCATGGGGGTGCCGGAGTGTCTCGAAAGACGGTTCCCCCCGTGCCCTTCGGGCAGTTCATCGTCAAGATGCACGGCCGGTGCAATCTGGCGTGCCGCTACTGCTACCTCTACGCGGGCCCCGACCGCACCTGGACCGCCCGCCCCGCCGCCGCACCGCCCCAGGTACTCGACCGCACCGCGTCACGGATCGCCGAACATGCCGCCGCGCACCGCACGCGTGATGTCGCCCTCGTGCTGCACGGCGGCGAACCGCTGCTCGCGGGAGCCGGCCGGCTCGCGGACTTCACCGGACTCGTACGCGAACGGGTGCCACCCGGCTGCACGGTTCACGCGACGGTGCAGACCAACGCGACCCTGCTCACCGATGACCGCGTCACCACACTCGCCCGGCACGGCATCCGCATCGGCATCAGCCTCGACGGCGGTCTCGCGACCCACAACACGCTCCGCACCGACCACGCCGGGCGGCCGTCCTGGCCCGCGGCCGTGAGGGGTGCCACGCTCCTCGCCGAGCGCCACCCGGAGGCGTACGCCGGCATTCTCACCGTCGTGGACCCGCGGACCGAACCGGTCGAGATGTACGAATCGCTCCTCGCGCTGGGCCCCCCGGCCGTCGATCTGCTGCTTCCGCACGGCAATTGGACCAACCCGCCGCCGGGGCTCGACACGGCCGGCAGGGTCACTCCGTACGGGGACTGGCTGTGCACGGTCTTCGACCGCTGGTGGCCCGCTGAACGCAGGGAGACCCGGATCAGACTGTTCGAGGAGTGCCTCGCACTGCTCCTGGGCCTGCCGGGCGCCACCGAATCCCTCGGCCTGGACCCGGTCAACGCCGTCGTCGTGGAGACCGACGGCGCCATCGAGCAGGTCGACTCCCTGAAGTCCGCGTACGACACGGCAGCGGCCACCGGACTCGACGTCTTCCGGCACAGCTTCGACGAGGCCCTGGAGCACCCGGGGATAGCCGCCCGGCACTCCGGGGCCTCCGCCCTGGCCACCGAATGCCGGGCGTGCCCGCTGCTCACCGTCTGCGGCGGCGGCCACTACGCCCACCGCTACCGCGCCGGGCAGGGCTTCACCGACCGCTCCGTCTACTGCGCCGACCTCGAGCGCTTCATCCGCCATGTGGCGGCCCGGCTGGCCACGGCCACGGCCGGGACCACGCGGTCCGGGGCGAGGAAGGGGGCGGACCAGTGAGCGCCGTGGTCCCCCTCGTCCCCGCGATCCCGGACCGGTCACTGCACGAACTCGGCCGCACCGAGGGCAGCGCCGGGACGCTCGCCCTGCTCGTACGCGACCAGCACACGCGTCGGCTGGTGCTGCTCAGGGCCCTGCTCGACGCGGCGCGGGATGCCCCCGGGAACGTCTGCCCGGCGGAGACGGTCCAGCGCCTGTACGACGACTGGGCGCTTCTGGAGGCGGCGGAGCGCGCGGACCGGGCGGCCGTGCGCGAGCTGCTCCTCTATCCGCTCGTGGGACCCTGGGCCCAGCGCTGTCTTTACGGCCTCACCACTGCTGCCACTGCCACTGCCACGGCGCAGGTCCCCGGACTGTGCGACGATCTCGACCACTTCGGGGTGCTCGCGGCGACGGGCGCACTCCGTGCCGGCCTGCCGTTCACCGCACGCGTCACCGCACGGCAGCGACTGCTCGCGCTCCCGCTCCTGGGAGCACTGAGGGTCTCCCCGGGTCCGGTCGAACTTTCCTTCGCACAAGGAGAACTGGCAGCCCATCCGTGCGCGGGCCCGCCCGTCAGGGTGCGGATCGGCGCCGACGGCGTCGCCCGCTCCGGCGATCCCCGCTGGGTTCCCGCCGTCAGGCTGTCCGCCGTGCAGCCGGGTGCCGCACCCGTACCCCTCGACGACCTCCACCCCTACCGCACCGCTGGCGGCGGACTTGAGCGGCACGGCCTGAGCGCCGCGGCCGCTCTCGACGAGGGCGAACGCAAGCAATGGGCCGAGTCCTGGTCCGGTGTGGAACCCCTCCTCCGGCTCGGCGGAGAGCACCGCCTGACCGAATCGGCAGCGCTCCTCCGCTGTCTGGTCCCGCTCGCGCCGCCCCCCGGCTCCACGGTCGCGGGCGACGGTGCCGCGCACTGCAGCGGCACCAGGCGGGAGGCCTTCGGTGCCGTCCTCAGCAGCAAGCCGTCCACCCCTGCGTTCATCGCGTCGACCCTGGTCCATGAGCTCCAGCACACCAAGCTGGCGGCCCTGGGCGCACTCGTACCCCTGCATCACGAGGACGTCACGCCCCGGTACTTCGCGCCCTGGCGGTCCGACCCCCGGCCCTTCGACGGGCTGCTGCAGGGCGCCTACTCGCACATCGCGCTGGCCGACTACTGGCAGCGGTTCGCGCTGGGCGCGGAGAGCGCCCGGCACCGGGACATGGCCTGGGCCGAACACGCCCGCTGCCGTGAGCAGGTCGGGGCGGTGCTGCCCGTGCTGGCCGGCTCCGCGGCGCTGACCCGCGAAGGGCGGATCCTCGTCAACGGCATGACGGCGCTCTACGACCAATTGGCTGATCATCCGCCCCCTTCGGGGCACCTGGCACGCGCAGTGGCATATGTCAGTACCGCGCGCGTGATCTGGTGCCAGCGGAACGGGGTGCCGGGGCGGTGAGCGAGGGCCGTATCCACCGGTGCGGACACCGGGTGCGGGTGTATGTTCATAAGGCTTATGACGAACCAGGGAGACGGTTGAATGCCCGGAGCACGTAAGCAGGTTGGAGCAACCGGGACGCAGACCGTCACCATCAGTTTCGCCGGATTCAACCGGGCCTGGGCCGCCTGGATCGGCGACCGTCTCGAACGCCGCGGAACGCGCGTGGTCTTCCAGCGCTGGGACCCGCCCGTCGAGACCTCGCTCGAGGAGACGCTGCAGGACCTGCTGCTCGCCCCCGGCCGCATCCTGGTGGTGCTCAGCGAGTGGTACTTCCAGCTCGGACCGCGCAGCCACGAGGAGTGGAACAGGGCGCTGCGCGAGGTGGTGGCCTCCGACCCGGACCGGTTCGCCGCGGTCAACATCACCACCTCGCGGATCCCCACCGCCACCACCGTCTTCGCCGCCGCCGACCTCACCAACGTCGGCGTCGAAGAGGCCGAGCGCCGGCTGCTCGCCCGCCTCGACCTGCCCACCGAACCGCTGTCCGAGCCGGCCGAGGACCGGCGCGGACCCCGCTTCCCCGCCGACACCCCCGAGGTGTGGGGCGGGGTGCCGCGCCGCAACACCCGTTTCACCGGCCGTGAGAGCCTGCTCAACGACGCCTATCATGCGCTCCAGCAGGCGGGCTCCGGCGCGGGTGTGGTGACCCTGCACGGCATGTCGGGCGTGGGCAAGACGCAGCTGGCAGCCGAATACGTGTACCGCTTCGGCTCGGAGTACGACGTCGTCTGGTGGGTCTCCGCCGAGAAGCGGGTCACCTACCGCCAGAAGCTCGCCGAACTCGCCCCGGCACTCGGCCTGTCCACCGGCGCCGAATACGGCGAGCGGCTGCGCGCGGCCCGTGATGCCCTGCGGCGCGGCGAGCCCTACTCCCGATGGCTGCTGGTCCTCGACGGCGCCGATGAGCCCGAGCACATCTGGGACCTGGTGCCGACGGGCCCCGGGCACGTACTGATCACCTCGCGCAATCCGGAGTGGAGCGAGCACAACAGCAACCTGCTGGAGGTGCCGGTCTACGACCGGGTCGAGTCGGTCGCCTTCATCCGGCGCCGCGCCCCCCGCCTCACCCACGCCGAGGCCGACCAGCTCGCGGAGGCGCTCGAGGACCTGCCCCTGCTGCTGGACCAGACGGCGGGCTGGCTCAATGACTCGGACATGTCGGTCGCCGAGTACATCGAACTGCTCGAGGGCGGCATCGACCAGGACGTCGTCAAGGTGTCGGCGGACTTCCCGCTCGCCTTCCAGACGGCCTGGTCGATACTGCTCAACAAGCTCCGCGAGACCGTTGCCGAGTCGGTCGACCTGCTGCGCCTGTGCACCTTCTTCGCGCCCGGCTCGGTGCCCGTACGGCTGCTGAAGGAGATGCCGCCCGGTGCGCTGCCCGAGCAGCTGACCGGTCTGATGAACGACCCGCTGCTGTGGAACAAGGCGATCGGCCAGCTGCGGCAGTACTCGGTGGTACGTCTCGAATCGCACGAGACGAACTCCGACGAGGCGGCGTCCCTGGGGGAGTCCCTCTATCTGCACCGCATGGTCCACCAGATCGTCCGCAAGGACATTCCGGAGCGTGACCGGCGGGAGTTCGTCGACGTCGTCCGCCGGGCGCTCGCCTCCGCCGATCCCGGCCGCCCCACGGACAGCCGGCTGTGGCCGCGGTACGCGGAGATCACCCCGCACCTCAAGTTCGCGGACGTCCTCCGGAGCACCGAGCCTGCGGTCCAGACCCTGGTGCTCAACTGCCTGCGCTACATGTACCTCTCGGGCGAGTACAAGGCGGGGATCAAGCTGGGCGAGCGGGCCATGACGGCCTGGAGGGAACTCCTGGGCGAGACCCACCCCCGGATCTGGGACCTCAGCTACCACTACGCCAATCTGCTCCGCGCCGTCGGCGACTACGCCGGCACCGAGGCCATCGAGCGTGCAGCCGTCGAGCACCTGCGGGTCGAGCGCGGCCCCCAGGACCTGGAGCACCTTCGCGCGGCCGGCGGTCTCGCGGCCGATCTGCGCGGGCTCGGGCGGTACGAGGAGGCACTGGAGCTCTCCACCTGGATCCTCGAGGCGTACCGAGAGCTCCTCGGCGAACAGGACTCCCGCACCCTCAACGCCCAGAACAACCGGGCCATTTCGCTGCGGCTGCTGGGCCGCTACACGGAGTCGCTCGAGCTCAACCGGCGCACGATGGAGGCCCGCAGGCTGCTGCTCCGTGCCCGGCACGGCTGGACGCTCTACTCGGAGATCAACTACGCGACGGACCTCCGCCTGCTCGGCCGCTACAGCGAGGCCGAGTCGTTGCAGGCCCAGAGCGTACGTGTGCACCGCATCGTGATGGGCAAGGACAACCCCCAGACACTCAGGGCCGAGCACAACCTGGCCCTGTGCCAGTACCGCATGGGCGAGTGGGGCAAGGCGGAGGAGCTCTTCACCCGCGTGCTGGAGAGCTGCGAACGGGTGCTGGGCGAGGGCGATCCGCTCACCGTCATGTTCGCCGCGGGCCAGTGCTGCTTCGCCCGTGAGCACGGCGACATCGACCGGGCACGTGAGATAAGCGAACGCGTCGTCGCACGCTATACGGACATGGTCGGCGCAGAGCACCCCTACACCGCGGGTACCCGGGGGAACCACGCCCTCATCCTGCGCAACGTCGGAGAGCGCGAACCGGCCCACGACCTCGTCGAGGAGGCCCTCGCCGACATGACCCGGGCCGTCGGCGAGAACCATCCCTGGACTCTGGGCTGCGCCGTCAACGCGTCCGCGTTGCGCAATCTGGTGGGCGATCCGGAGAGTGCGGCCGAACTGACCGAGTCCGTCGTCGTCCGGGCCACCGAGGCGCTCGGCCGGACGCATCCGCTGACCCTCTCCTCCCGGATCGCCCACGCGGCGGACCTGCGGGGTCTGCGGGAGCGGCAGCGCGCCGACAAGATCGAGGCAGAGGCGCTGAACGACCTCGAGTCGACGCTGGGCCCCCAGCACGTCCACACGGTCTCCGCGCGCTCCAGGAACCGGCCCTACTGGGACTTCGAGCCCTCGATCATCTGAAGCGCCCACCGATCGCCCGGAAAACGGGACCGGCCCCCACCGAATCGCTTCGGTGGGGGCCGGTCCCGTTGTGCAGGAGCGGATCAGGCTTCGAAGACCTCGTTCAGCAGCTGCTGCTGCTCCGCCTGGTGGCGCTTGGCCGAGCCGACCGCCGGGGACGAGCCGTGCGGCCGCGAGATGCGGCGCAGACGCTCACCGTGCGGGACGTCGGCACCGACCGCCAGGTCCAGGTGGTCGATGAGGTTGAGCGCGATGAACGGCCACGCACCCTGGTTCGCCGGCTCCTCCTGCGCCCACAGGTACTTCTCGGCGTTCGGGAACTTGGCGATCTCCTCCTGCAGCTCGGCACCCGGCAGCGGGTACAGACGCTCCAGACGGATGATCGCAGTGTCCGTCACACCACGCTTCTGACGCTCGGCCTCGAGATCGTAGTAGACCTTGCCGGCGCAGAAGACGACCTTGCGGACGGCGGACGGGTCGACCGACTCGTCGCCGATCACCGGGCGGAAGCCGCCGGTGAGGAACTCCTCCGCCTTCGACGCCGCGGCCTTCAGACGCAGCATCGACTTCGGGGTGAAGACGATGAGCGGCTTGTGGTGCGGGTTGTGGACCTGCCAGCGCAGCAGGTGGAAGTAGTTCGACGGCAGGGTCGGCATGGCGACCGTCATGTTGTGTTGCGCGCACATCTGGAGGAAGCGCTCCGGGCGGGCGGACGAGTGGTCCGGGCCCTGGCCCTCGTAACCGTGCGGCAGGAGCAGCGTGACACCGGACGTCTGGCCCCACTTCTGCTCGGCCGAGGAGATGAACTCGTCGACGACGGTCTGCGCGCCGTTGACGAAGTCACCGAACTGGGCCTCCCACATGACCAGCGCGTCCGGGCGGGCCAGCGAGTAGCCGTACTCGAAGCCCATCGCCGCGTACTCGCTGAGCAGCGAGTCGTAGACGTTGTAGCGGGCCTGGTCATCGGCCACGTAGAGCAGCGGGGTGTAGTCCTCGTCGGTCTCCTGGTCGACGAGCACCGCGTGACGCTGGCCGAAGGTGCCGCGGCGGCTGTCCTGGCCGGCGAGCCGCACCGGGGTGCCCTCCATCAGCAGCGAGCCGATGGCCAGGGTCTCACCCATGCCCCAGTCGATCGTGCCGTCCTCCACCGAGGCCGCGCGGCGCTGCAGCTGCGGCATCAGTCGCGGGTGGACGGTGACGTGGTCCGGGATGTTGACCTGGGACTGGGCGATCCGCTTGATGACCTCCTGGGAGACCCCGGTGGTCACAGCCACCGGGAACTCGGCCTGGGCGTCCGGAACATGGGCCGGGGCCGGGAGGCTGGTGGCCTCGCGGACCTCCGCGAAGACCTTCTCCAGCTGGCCCTGGAAGTCCTGGAGCGCCTGCTCGGCCTCTTCCAGCGTGATGTCGCCGCGACCGATGAGCGACTCGGTGTAGAGCTTGCGCACCGAGCGCTTCTTGTCGATCAGGCTGTACATCTGCGGGTTGGTGAACTGCGGGTTGTCGCCCTCGTTGTGTCCGCGGCGGCGGTAGCAGATGAGGTCGATCACGACGTCCTTGTTGAACGTCTGGCGGAACTCGAAGGCGAGCCGCGCAACACGGACCACGGCCTCCGGGTCGTCGCCGTTCACATGGAAGATCGGCGCCTCGATCATGCGGGCCACGTCGGTGGCGTACATCGACGAGCGAGACGACTCCGGGGCGGCGGTGAAGCCGACCTGGTTGTTGATGACGATGTGGACCGTGCCGCCGGTGCGGTAGCCGCGCAGCTGCGACATGTTGAGCGTCTCGGCCACGACGCCCTGGCCCGCGAAGGCCGCGTCGCCGTGCAGGGCGACGGGCAGGACGGTGAAGTCCGTGCCGCCCTTGTTGATGATGTCCTGCTTGGCGCGGACGACGCCCTCGAGGACGGGGTCGACCGCCTCCAGGTGGGAGGGGTTGGCGACCAGCGAGACCTTGATCTGCTCGCCGTCCAGGCCGGTGAAGGTGCCCTCGGCGCCCAGGTGGTACTTCACGTCGCCGGAGCCGTGCATCGACTTCGGGTCGAGGTTGCCCTCGAACTCGCGGAAGATCTGCGCGTAGGACTTGCCGACGATGTTCGCCAGGACGTTCAGACGGCCGCGGTGGGCCATGCCGATGACGACCTCGTCCAGGCGGGACTCGGCCGCGGAGTCGATGACCGCGTCGAGCAGCGGGATGACGGACTCGCCGCCCTCCAGCGAGAACCGCTTCTGGCCCACGTACTTCGTCTGCAGGAAGGTCTCGAAGGCCTCCGCCGCATTGAGGCGGCGCAGGATCCGCAGCTGTTCCTCGCGCTCCGGCTTGGCGTGCGGGCGCTCGACACGGTCCTGGATCCACTTGCGCTGCTTCGGGTCCTGGATGTGCATGAACTCGATGCCGGTGGTGCGGCAGTACGAGTCGCGCAGCACGCCGAGGATGTCGCGGAGCTTCATCATCGACTTGCCGCCGAAGCCGCCGACCGCGAACTCGCGCTCCAGGTCCCACAGGGTGAGCCCGTGCTCGGTGATGTCCAGGTCGGGGTGCTTGCGCTGGCGGTACTCCAGCGGGTCGGTGTCGGCCATGACATGGCCGCGGACCCGGTAGGAGTGGATCAGCTCGAAGACACGGGCGGCCTTGGTGACGTCGTCGTCGTGCGAGGCGTCGATGTCCTTGAGCCAGCGGACCGGCTCGTAGGGGATGCGCAGCGACTCGAAGACGTCGTCGTAGAAGCCGTCCTCGCCGAGGAGCAGGTTGGCGACGATCCGCAGGAACTCGCCGGAGGCGGCGCCCTGGATGACCCGGTGGTCGTACGTCGAGGTCAGCGTCATGACCTTGGAGATGCCCAGCTTGTTCAGGGTGTCCTGGGAGGTGCCCTGGAACTCGGCCGGGTAGTCCATCGAGCCGACGCCCATGATCACCGACTGGCCGGGCATCAGACGCGGCACGGAGTGGACGGTGCCGAGGCCGCCGGGGTTGGTCAGCGAGACCGTGACGCCCGTGAAGTCGTCCATCGTCAGCTTGTTGTTGCGGGCGCGGCGGACGATGTCCTCGTAGGCCTGCCAGAACTCGAAGAAGGTCAGCGTCTCGGCCTTCTTGATGCCCGCGACGACGAGCTGGCGGTCGCCGTTGGGCTTCACGAGGTCGATGGCGAGACCGAAGTTGACGTGCGGCGGCTTCACCAGGGTCGGCTTGCCGTCCTTCTCCGCGAACGACCAGTTCATCGAAGGCATGGCCTTGATGGCCCGCACCATCGCGTAGCCGATGAGGTGGGTGAAGGAGATCTTCCCGCCCCGGGCACGCTTGAGGTGGTTGTTGATGACGATCCGGTTGTCGAAGAGCAGCTTCACCGGGACCGCCCGGACGGACGTGGCCGTCGGCAGCTCCAGCGAGGCGTTCATGTTCTTCGCGACGGCCGCGGACGGGCCGCGGAGGGTGACCAGCTCGGGACCGCCGGGGGCCTCCTGGGCGGGCGCTGCCGCTGCCGCGGGCTTCGCCGGAGCGGCGGCGGGCTTCGCCGGGGCCGGAGCGGCCGGTGCGGTCGGAGCCGCGGCCACGGGCCGGGCCGGTGCGGCCGGGGCTGCGGGAGTCACCGGCGCCGGAGCCTGTGCGGTGCCCGGCGTCGGGGTGCCCGCGGGGGGCGCGGCCTCCGCTGCCCCCGCGGCAGCGGCGCCGGTGCCGGTGGTCGTACCGCCCGGCTTGTAGTCGGCGAAGAAGTCCCACCAGGCACGGTCGACCGAATTCGGGTCCTGGAGGTACTGCTGGTAGATCTCGTCGACGAGCCACTCATTGGGACCGAACGCGGCAGCGGGGTTCTTCCCCTGCCCGTCTGGGTCGGTCGGGGAGTCACCGCCCGGCCGGAGGCTGGGGGAGCTCGAGTTACTGGGGGACTGAGACGACACGGCGGCAACCGCCCTCTTCCGCTTCACAAGGTGATGGACAGCGGAAATAAAGGCTACGCCTCCCCGGCCGGGTGGTGCAGGCCGGGCGTGGTCATCGTCGCCTAAGTCACACCGGACGGTCGGTTTCGGCGTAGGAAATGGCGGGAAACAAGCGAAGTTCCCCTTCGAATGGGTGCGCGTCATCACGGCTGCGGCCTGTGGCTCGCACCCCTGGCTGCACACGCACTCCGGCGCGTGCTCCGGATCCGCTGGGGCCGGAGCGGCCGACACCGCACGAATGCAGGCTTCCGCTTCGAACCCTACGTCAACCGCGCCGCTGAGGGATTCCCGGAAGGGTGACCCTGATACGGCAGCCGCGCGTCGATTCGGCCACACCTATGCGGCCTCCGTGCAGTTCCACGGCCCAGCGGGCGATCGCGAGGCCCAGACCAGTGCCGCCGTCGCTGCCCGGCCCGTGCGGAGAGGCGACCCTCCCGCGGTTGAAGCGCTCGAACACCTTGTGCCATTCCGACTCGGGGATGCCGGGACCCTCGTCCTGCACCTCCAGGTCCAGCGACTCCGCGTGCTGGCCGCGGCGGGCCCGCACGGTGACCCGGCCGTGCGGCGGTGAGTGCTTCACGGCGTTGTCGATCAGATTGGCCACGACCTGGTGCAGCCGCTCGGCGTCCGCGTGTGCGGTCAGCTCCGGCGGGTGCACGTCGAGGTGCAGATGGACGTCCTTGCGTGTGTGGTTGCCCGAGCCGGAGGAGAGTCCGCGCTGCCCGGCCGCCAGATTGGCCTCCTTCAGCACGCCCGACAGATACGGCCACACCTCGAAGCGCCGTGCCTTGAGCGTGACCACACCGTTGTCGAGCCGGGACAGATCCAGCAGGGTCTCCACGAGCCGGCCCAGCCGCTCGGTCTGCTTCAAGGCCGTGCGCATCGTCTCGGGGTCGGCGGCCGAGACGCCGTCCACGACGTTCTCCAGGACCGCGCGCAGCGCGGCGATGGGGGTGCGCAGCTCGTGGGAGACATTGGCCACCAGCTCCTTGCGGTGCCGGTCCACCGCCTCGAGGTCGTCGGCCATGAGGTTGATCGTGTTCGCGAGGTCGCCGAGTTCGTCGCGGCGGTCGGCGCCGCTCACCCGCCGGGTGTAGTCACCGTGGGATATCGACTTCGCGACCGTGTTCATCTCGTCCAGCGGCGCCGTCAGGCCGTGCGCCACGAACTGGGTGATGAGCAGGGTCGTGATCATCGCGAACACCGTGATGTAGCGCAGCTCGGCCCCGGTCCTGAAGGCGACCAGCGCCAGCCCCGAGGTGATCAGCACCGACATCACGACCAGCGCGCCGAGCTTGGTCTTGATCGAGATCTCGACCGAGCCCAGTTCGGACCGCAGCCGGCTCAGCCGCCGGCTCATGGCGCGGGGGTCTCCAGCGCGTAGCCGACGCCGTGGACGGTACGGATCCGCTCGGCGCCGATCTTGCGGCGCAGGGCCTTGATGTGGCTGTCGACCGTGCGTGTGCCGGAGGCGTCCGCCCAGTCCCAGACCTCGGCGAGGAGCTGCTCGCGCGAGAGGACAGCACGCGGCGTGTTCGCCAGGCAGACCAGCAGATCGAACTCGGTCGGGGTGAGGTGCACGTCCTCGTTCCTGACGCGGACCCGGCGCTGGGCGTGGTCGATCTCCAGCTCGCCGAGGCGCATGATGCCGCTGCGCGGAGTCACGGCGGCCAGCGCCGCGCGCTCCACCCGCCGCAGCAGGACGTGCACCCGGGCCGCCAGCTCGCGCATCGAGAACGGCTTGGTCATGTAGTCGTCGGCGCCGACACCGAGCCCGACCAGCATGTCGGTCTCGTCGTCCCGGGCCGTGAGCATCAGCACCGGCACCGGGCGCTGTGCCTGCACCCGCCGGCAGACCTCCAGGCCGTCGAAGCCGGGAAGCATCACGTCGAGGACCATCAGATCCGGCTGCCAGGCCTCCGCCGCGTCGACCGCGGCCGGGCCGTCCGTCGCCGTCTGCACCAGGAAGCCCTCGGCGCGCAGTCGCGCACCGATGGCCTCGACGATGGTGGTGTCGTCCTCGACCACCAGCACCCGGCGCTGGGCACTGGCCGTCGAGTACGACGCGGCGCCATTGCTGCTGGTGTGTGTCTGCTCCATCGCCCCGCCCCTGTCGCGCACCCGCGAGCTGCGTGTAGATCCGTCTGTCAGGTCAGTCAGCGTAAAGGCATCGATCGGCTCCCGGCTACGCAGGGCGAACAGCAAGATGGACCACGTCAGGTACGCCTCGGACAACGTGGATCTCTTGTGTACTTACCCCGGTGAATCCGGCATTCCGCAATGACTCCTCGAAATCGTCGGAGGGCTGGGCCGACCAGACGGCGAGCACCCCGCCGGGGGTCAACCGCCTTGCGCAGGCGGCGAGTCCGTCCGGTGAGTAGAGGTTCTCGTTGTCCTCCGTGACGGTCCAGTCGGGGCCGTTGTCGATGTCCAGGCAGAGCGCGTCGTACGTGTCGGAAGTGTTATGGACGTACTCGACGAGATCCGTGTGGAGGACCACCGTGCGGGGGTCCGCGAGCGCCGTTCCGGAGATCGCGGCGAGCGGACCGGAGCGGTGCCAGTCGATGATCGCCTGCTCACGCTCGGCGACGGCGATCCGGCCCCAGGCCGGGTCGGCTGCGGCATGGGCGAGCGAGAACCCCACGCCGAGGCCGCCGATGAGCACGGCAGGCTCCGGGCGGGGCCCGAGCGCGGCCAGCGCGGCGTCGATCAGCAGCCGCTCGGAGCGGCCGTCGGAGGTGTCCATGAGGAAACAGCCGTTGGCGATGATCTCGTGGTGGACGTCACCGCCCGGGCCGCCGCGCTCGCGCAGGACGACCTCCCCGTAGGGGCCGTCCCGCCGGTCCAGCGTCACGGGCATGGCGGGGACGGCGGAAAACGGCATGGCGAGGACCTCCGGCGGCTGGTGTGACGACACGGATCAAGGCCATCCTGTCCGGCGGGTGGCCGGGGGACAAACCCGTTTCCCGGCCGCCCGCCGGACCCACGACCGCGGCACGTGGGCCCGGCCGCCCCCTCGCGTCGGCCGGGACCACGGGCCGCGGTCACACCCGCGGCACGGCCGTCTGCGTCTCGGGGCGGGCGCCGCGCCAGGCGTACAGGGACGCGCCGGCGATGAACAGCACCGCTGCCGCCGCCCACGCCCCGGGCCGGGAGCCCGGCTGTACGGGCCAGGCCCAGACGTCGGCGGCGCCGCCGTGTGCCGCGGACGCGCGCAGATGGACCGCGCCGAGGCACACGAAGGCCGGCAGCCAGCTCAGCCTCGCCCCGGTCACCACGGCGGCGGCAGCCGTGATGCCCACGGCCCCGACCGCGTTGCGCGCCATGGCGGCAGCGCCGAGGTCGGACATGTGCCCGAGCACCGCCAACGCCGGAACCACGGCGGCGAGCGCCGTGAGTCCGATCAGCTGGGCCAGCCGCCGTGGCCACCAGGGCCGCACGGCCGTGCGGTCGAGCTCGTCCATGTACGCATGCAGACCCGTGCCGATCACGGCGGCGCACAGCAGCGGCGCAAGCGCGACGACCGGCACCCGGCGCGAGGGATCCAGAAAGGCATGCGGGCCGTCCGCGGCCGCCCATGCCGCGAGCACGGCGACGGCGGCCAGCCAGGTCAGGGCGAGTGGAACGCCGCGCGAGCGGGCGAACAGCACCGGGCCACTGAGCGAGCGCCGAGGCGCGAGGTGAGTGGTCACAGGGCCGGCACCTTCCCCGGGTCGCAGCTGCGGGCTGTCGCGAAGTAGCGGGAGAGCCATGCGCGGCGCTCGTCGGCAGCCATTCCTGCCAGCCGGGTACGGGCGGCCCGGTCGGCCTCGATGCTCGCCACTTCCTTGCGGTCGCCCGCCCGCCGGGCCAGCCGCAGCCCCTCGCCCTCCGTCTCGTCCAGGGAGGGCGAGGGACTGAGCCACTCGGTCACCGCGCGGTCCACCCGGCCGGCACGCTCGTCATCGCTGCGCTCGCAGTGGAGGAAGTGACCGGTCAGTGCCGCGGCGGCCTCCCACGCGTACCGGTCGGGGTCCGTCAGTTCGCTGCGGACGACCGACCAGCCGATCGGGGTCACGATCGGCAGCTGAACCTCGTCCCGCCGCGGGTCCCGAGGCAGGTCCTCCCAACGCACCGGAAGGTTCTGCACACCTTCGAGGCGGCTGTGGAGACCGGACAGTCCCTCCTTGAGCTCCGGCAGCAGCCCCGGATGGAGGGCGCTGACACAGATGTTGGGGCGTACGGACGTGTCGCACACTTGCCGGTACAACAACGGGTCGTCGTGCCACATCCGGTCACCGGTTCTGGCGATCGGCACCGCAGCGACGACAGCGGCGACCAATGGCACCAGCGCGGTGTACTTCCGGGGTGCCGCGTACGCGAGGACCGCGGCGGCCGCGAGGCCTCCGACCCACGTGATCGCGGCCAGTGGCTGCCACCACACGGGGTGCTGGTAGGTCAGGAAGCCCTCCGCGGACACCGGGCTGAGATGCCGGGCATCTGCCATCGCATACGTCGGGGCGGCGAGGCCCACGTACGCGCAGGCGGCGAGGACCGGTGCCATCGGCCGCCACGCCACCAGCCGCCCGACGACATGGCCGAGCAGATTCATGGCCACGAGGAACACCGCGCCCTCGAGCACCGGGTACAGCCGGGGCCGGCCCGCCGACGTGTACGGCCAGTTCGCGGCCAGCACGGCTGCCGCCGTGACCGCGTATCCGACGACCAGCCACGCCGCCAGGGGCAGCGCCCCCGTGAGGAACTGGGCGAGCGGGCCGCGCGAGGCGGATGCGCGCAGCTCGTCCGTGCGGCGGCGGCGCTCCCTGCCGCCGTGCCAGCAGCCGGCGGCAGCCGCGAGCGGGCCGCCGAGCAGCACGTTCGCCACATGGAGTTCGGCGTGGGCCTCGCCCCAGCTTCCCTGCCATTGCGAAGCCTTGGTGGCCATGGCGGCCGTCAGGGTCACGGTGACGGCCAGGCCCGCCCAGGGCGCGAAGCCGCGCCGGAACTCGCTGCGCAGGGGATGCGCGCCGGCACGGACACCGGACACCGCCCGGGGAGTGCTCGGCGCGGTCCTGGGCCCGCTCTCCGAAGTGCTCAACGCGCCGCCCCCGAATCCGCCGGAGCCGAGTGCCCGGCGCGATGGGCGCGCAGCGCGGCCGTGTACCCGCGTTCCACCGGGTTGCTGCCGCTGTCGTCCGCAAAGTCCTTGCCGAGCGCGGTCAGTTCGGCCGTCGTGCCCCGATAGGCGACGCCGCCCGACTCGAGCAGGGTCACCCATGAGCACGCGGTGGCCACGTCCTCGACGAGATGAGTGGAGACGATCACCGTGGAGTCGGCGCCGAGTTCCTTGAGCAGTGCCCTGAACCCGACCCGCTGCTCCAGATCGAGACCTGCCGTGGGCTCGTCGAGCAGCAGCAGTTCCGGTTCGTTGACGAGCGCCTGGGCAATGCCGACGCGGCGCAGCATGCCCCCCGACAGGGTCTTCATCCGGACATCCATGCGGTCGGTGAGTCCCACCCGCTCGACGGCACGTTCCACTGCGGCCGGGACGCCCGCCGGGTCCATCTCCTTCAGCCACGCCACGTACGAGACGAACTCCCGCACGGTGAACCCGGGGTAGTAGCCGAAGTCCTGCGGCAGATAGCCGAGCCTGCGCCGGATCTCGGCCCGCTCCCGGGGCGAGGAGGCATCCCGGCCCAGCAGCTCCACGCGGCCGGCGGCCGGTGCGGCCACGGTCGCCAGGACGCGGATCAGCGACGTCTTCCCGGCGCCGTTGGGACCGAGAAGTCCGTGCACCCCCCTGGCGAAGTCGAGTGCGACCGCGTCGAGCGCCACGGTTCTGCGGTGCCGGACCGTCAGTCCGTCGACCCTCACTGCGTTCATGAATTCCCCCATGGTCCGGAGTTCCCGAAGGACGGATAGTCGAAGGCCCGGCGGCGCAGGACGAGCACCCCCGCGCACAGGGCGCCGGCCGCCGCCCAGGCGCCCTGGGCGGCCGGTCCGGAGAGGTACGGGGCGATGCGGCCGGCGAGTTCGGAGGCCGAAACGGTCAGGATGCTGCCGTCCGCGAGCGCGGGACCGACGCCCACGGCCAGCCACCCGACGGCGACGAGCCAGGCAGCGGCGCGGCACCCGATGCAGGAGCCGAGCGCGAGCGCCGCAAGGGTGAGCGCGAGACCGGGCAGCAGCCAGGCGGCGGCTCCCGGCGCCCCTGCCACGGGAGGCAGGACCGCGCTCGCGGCGGTCAGCAGCGGCACGCTCACCGCCAGCACCACCGCCGTCCGGGTCAGCAGCAGCCGCAGCCCGCCGGACGGGGTGGCCGCGGCGATCTCGTGGAGAGGGTCTGCGTGGCGCCCGTACGACACCGCCACCCCCGCGAGCGGCAGTACGGGCGCCACGCAGAGCAACAACGGCCGGGCCCCCGCGAACCCGGCCCAGTGACCCATCGCCAAGGCGCCTGCGACCACCAGGGCGAGCGCCACCAGCCAGGCCCCGTGCAACGCGGGCCCGACGGCCCATGCCGCCCTGACCAGGGGCCAGGCCCGGCGTGCACGCATGTCCCCGGCCCGTGGCCCGGCCGCCTCCGGCACCGCGACGGGTGCGATCTCCGCCAGGAGGCCGGTCCGGACGGCGTCCAGGACGCGTGCTGCCGGTGTCGCCAGGACCGCCGCGGAGACGCGTGTGGCGCAGCCGGAGCAGCACTCGACGTGCTTCTCCAGGGACCACGCGTGTGTTTCGGGGAGGGCCCCCTCGGCGTACCGGGCGGCCAGGGACTCGGTCACGTGCCAGGCGTGGTCGGTCATGCGGTGCCTCCCAGCGGGTCGTTGTGCGCCCCGGGCGCGAGATGGGCGAGCGAGGCGCGGAGTTCGCGCCGGGCGCGGTGCGCCCGGGTCTTGACGGTGCCCTCGGGGATGCCGAGCAGACGGGCGGCCTCGCGGGTGCTCAGTCCGTCGATGACCGTGGCACGCAGTACGTCCCGCAGCTCCGGCGAGATGCCGGCGAGCGCCGCTCCGACGTCGCCGTACTCCAGTCCGGTCAGCACCCGTTCCTCCGCCGACGGCACGGCCCCGACGGGGAGGTGCTCCACCGGGGCCGGTTCGTCGGTCCGCCCGAGTGCACGCCGGGCGTCGACGAGCCGACGGGCCGCGATGACCCACAACCAGCCGCCCGCCTCGCCGCCGCGGTGCGAACCGGCGGAGCGCCAGACCGTGACGAAGGTGTCCTGCAGTACTTCCCGTACGGTCTCCGGGTCCGCGCAGCGCCGCGTCAGGCGGGCGTGCAGCCAGCCCGCGTGACGGTCGTAGAGCGCCGCGAGCGCTTCCGGGTCCCCGCCCGCGACGGCACGAAGCAGCGCCGCGTCGTCGTCCCGGTCCTCCCCTGTGGGGCGCAACAGTCTCACGCACTCTCTATCGCTCGTGGGGGATCAACCGGTTCGCGGTTCCGAGTGCCGAGTCGTGTGGCGCAGGTCATGGACGGGGCGCATGGTGATCGCGTTGGCTGGGCAGGGCTCGGGGGCTGTGCGTGGGACATCGACATAGAAGGGGCCTTGCGTGGTGCACCGGCTTGAACCACGTGAACTGCTGGCGGGTGTACCGCGCCAGCGGTCGGTGCCGCCCGCGCAGACGGTTCCGCCGTCGGCGCCGGGGGACCCGAGCGCATCCGCCGAGGCGCCGGCACCGGAGGGCCGGCGGGCACCCGCGCGTGCGAAGGGCGCTGCCCTGCGGCTCGGTCGTCTGCTCCCCACTCCGGCCGGCACCCCCTTCACGTTCTGGTACACCCTCGTCCTGCTCGGCACCTCCCTCTACACCGACTACGGGGACCCGGCCACCGTCTCCGCCCTGCTGCGCGGCTCCAGCACGGATGTCGCGCATCTCGCCACGACCCCGCTGCTCGTACTCGTCGCCAGCGCCCTGTGGGTCGCGGGCGGGCTCACATCCGCGTTCGCCGTCGGATTCGTCCTCGTCCTCACGGCCCTGGAGCGGCGCATCGGAGGATGGCGCGCCGCCGCCGTGTTCCTGGGCGGTCATGCCGCGGTCACCCTCGCGACGGAGATCCCGGTCGGAATCTCCGTCATGGCCGGCCACCTGCCCGGAACATCACTGCAACGCCTCGACTACGGCATCAGCTTCGGTGTGCTGGCGTGCGTCGGCGCGCTGACCGGACTGTTCGCCCCGATGGTGCGGGCGGTGGTCCTGGGCTGGGTGGCGGTGGTGCTGACCGGCGACCTGCTGACCTACGCGGACCCGCTCAGCAACTGGGGCCACCCGCTGGCCCTGCTGGTCGGAATCGCGACCTGGCCGGTCGTCCGACGGTGGGCGCACGACAGGGCGGTGGCAGGCCGTCCTCACTCCGCCTTCGCGTCGTAGAACACGCTGACCAGCGGCGCGACCGATCGCCACCCCAGGGACTCGTACAGTGCCCGCCCGTCGGTCGTCCCGCCCAGCACGCCGACGGCGGCGCCCTGATCGACCGCCGCGTTCTGGAGCGTGGACATGATGACGCTGCCGAGGCCCCTGCGGCGGTGTTCGGGGGCCGTCTCGATCTGGTCGACGACCGCGGCTCCCGTCACGCTGCCCAGGGCGATCTGGCCGCGCGCCGCAAAGCGTCCGTCATCCGTGGTGATCAGCGCCCGGGTGACCCCGCCGCGTGTCCATGTCCGCAGCCGGTGTCCGTACGGTACGACGGCCTCGGTCCGACGGAGCCCGGCCGTCATCAGGAAGCCGGGCTCGTCGGTTGTCCAGTCGGGGCCCAGCCAGGCGAGGACCTTCTCCGGCTCCTCGAAGACCTTGAGCCAGTGCCCCGGGATCCGCGACGCCACGGCGGCCTCGTGGACGGAGGACTCGGCGCGGGCGGTGAGGACATCACGGCCGGTGTGACGGGGAAGTCCGACGTCGATCGTGAAGCCCCAGGGCACGGCCACCGGCTCCGCGGCACCCCGCGAGACGACCCAGCCGTCCACCCAGGCCCGGATCAAGCATGTAAGAGATGAGTCAGTCATGTGGCTATTACATCGGCTGGTCGTGGGTCGTGGCGCGCGTGATCGCTCACAGCAGAACGCCGCGGGGGAACATCTGCCGTCCCCCCTGCATTGAGTCCGTACAACTCAACTTGAATGCCGAAGGGGAGATCATGGCTGCTGAGTCCTCCGCGTACAACGCCGCGCTCACTCTGCCTGTGCTGCCGCTCGACGACGAGGTCGTGCTGCCCGGCATGGTGGTGCCGCTCGACCTGTCCGACGCCGATGTACGGGCTGCGGTGGAGGCTGCCCAGGCAGCAGCCGGATCGGAGCCCGGCAAGCCCAGGGTCCTGCTCGTGCCACGCGTCGACGGAACCTACGCGGCGACCGGAGTGCTCGGCACCGTCGAGCAGGTCGGCCGGCTGTCCGACGGTGACCCCGGCGCCCTGATCCGCGGTCACAGCCGGGTGCGCATCGGCGCGGGCACGACCGGCCCCGGAGCGGCCCTCTGGGTGGAGGGCATCCGTGTCGAGGAGATCGTGCCCGACCCGCTGCCCGGAGCAGTGGCCGAACTCGCCAAGGAGTACAAGGCACTCGCCACGAGCTGGCTGAGGAAGCGCGGCGCATGGCAGATCGCCGACCGCGTCCAGCAGATCGACGGCATCTCGGCACTCGCCGACAACTCCGGATACTCGCCCTTCCTCACCACCGCCCAGAAGGTGGAGCTGCTGGACACCGCCGACCCGGTGGCCCGTCTGAAGCTGGCGACCGAACAGCTCCGCGAGCACCTCGCCGAGCAGGACGTCGCGGAGTCCATCGCGAAGGACGTCCAGGAGGGCGTCGACAAGCAGCAGCGGGAGTTCCTGCTGCGCCGCCAGCTCGACGCCGTCCGCAAGGAGCTGCGGGAGATCAACGGCGAGTCCGAGGGCGAGGAGTCCGACGACTACCGCGCCCGGGTCGAGGCGGCCGACCTCCCGGAGAAGGTCCGCGAGGCGGCGCTCAAGGAGGTCGACAAGCTCGAGCGTTCCAGCGACCAGAGCCCCGAGGGTTCCTGGATCCGCACCTGGCTCGACACGGTCCTCGAACTGCCGTGGAACGAGCGCACGGAGGACGCGTACGACATCCGGGGCGCCAAGGCCGTCCTGGACGCCGAGCACGCGGGCCTGGACGACGTGAAGGAGCGGATCACCGAGTACCTGGCGGTGCGCAAGCGGCGCGCCGACCGGGGGCTGGGCGTGGTCGGCGGGCGGCGCGGGGGCGCGGTTCTCGCGCTCGTCGGCCCGCCCGGTGTCGGCAAGACCTCGCTCGGCGAGTCCGTCGCGCACGCGATGGGGCGCAAGTTCGTCCGTGTCGCACTCGGCGGTGTCCGGGACGAGGCGGAGATCCGCGGCCATCGGCGCACCTACGTCGGTGCGCTGCCCGGCCGCATCGTCCGCGCCGTCAAGGAGGCCGGGTCCATGAACCCGGTGGTCCTCCTGGACGAGATCGACAAGGTCGGCTCCGACTTCCGGGGCGACCCTGCCGCGGCGCTCCTCGAGGTCCTCGACCCGGCACAGAACCACACCTTCCGCGACCACTACCTGGAGGTCGAACTCGATCTCAGCGACGTCGTCTTCCTGGCCACCGCGAATGTGCTGGAAGCGATCCCCGAGGCTCTGCTCGACCGGATGGAGCTGGTCAGGCTCGACGGCTACACCGAGGACGAGAAGGTCGTCATCGCCCGGGACCACCTGCTCCCGCGCCAGCTGGAGCGGGCGGGGCTGCAGGAGGGCGAGGTCGCCATCGACGAGTCCGCGCTGCGCAGGCTCGCGGGCGAGTACACCCGTGAGGCGGGCGTACGGAACCTGGAGCGCTCGATCGCCAGGCTGCTGCGGAAGGTGGCGGCCCAGCACGAGCTCGGCGCACGGGAACTGCCGTTCACCGTGTCCGACGCTGATCTGCGCGGGCTGATCGGCCGGCCGCACCACGTCCCGGAGGCCGCCCAGGACCCGGCCGAGCGCCGCACGGCCGTGCCCGGTGTGGCCACGGGGCTGGCCGTGACCGGTGCGGGCGGCGACGTCCTGTACGTCGAGGCGTCGCTGGCCGACCCGGAGACCGGCGCTTCGGGGCTGACCCTCACCGGCCAGCTCGGCGATGTGATGAAGGAGTCCGCGCAGATCGCGCTGAGTTTCCTCCGCTCGCACGGTGCGGAGCTGGAGCTCCCGGTCGCCGATCTCAAGGACCGCGGCGTGCACATCCACTTCCCCGCGGGTGCGGTCCCCAAGGACGGCCCGAGCGCGGGCATCACCATGACCACGGCGCTGGCGTCGCTGCTCTCCGGCAGGCTGGTCCGTACGGATGTGGCGATGACCGGTGAGGTCTCGCTGACCGGGCGGGTGCTCCCGATCGGAGGTCTGAAGCAGAAGCTGCTTGCCGCGCACAGGGCGGGAACCACGACGGTCGTGATCCCCAAGCGGAACGAGGCCGACCTGGACGACGTCCCGGCGGAGGTCCTGGAGAAGCTGGAGGTCCACCCGGTGACGGACGTCCGCCAGGTGCTGGAGATCGCCCTGGCCCCGGCGGAGGTCGCGATGACCGCGGCGGCGTAGCTCCTCCGGGGGCCGGCCCGGCTCCCACCGTTCACTTGTGCCGCCCGTGCCCGGCGACTTCCGGGCACGGGCCACGTCCGTGTGGCGACAGGTCCGGTGAGCACCGGCCACGGCGGCGGTCCGGCCCGGCGGAACCTGCCTCCGCCGGCAGCACGCGGGCCGTTCACCGGCGGCACGGCGCGGGGACGACCTCGGGGTCCACCATGGGGGAGTCGGGTGCGGGAGCCGGACGTCGCCCATGGCCGACGGGGGCCGACGGCGGTCTCAGGCGTCGAGCCAGCCCCTCAGCGTCGCCTGCGCCCCCGCCTGGAACCGGGTCTCGGCGCCCAGGGATTCCAGCAGGCGGCTGATGCGCCGTCTGGCGGTGTGCACATGCACCCCCAGTCGGCGGGCGATCGCCTCGTCCTTGAGTCCGGCCGCGAGAAGCGTCAGCAGTTCCTTCTGCGGCGCGGCGAGTGGGGCGCCGCAGCCGCTCAGGGGGGTGGCCCGGTCCCACACGGTCTCGAAGAGCGGTACCAGCGCGTTGCCGAGCAGCGCGTCACCGATCACCAGCGCGGACGCCGTCGGATCGGCCGCATCGCTCGGTGGCAGGAGGGCGATCCGCCGGTCGACGGCGATCAGTTTGGTCGGCACGGCCGTGGCGACCCGGGCCCGCAGGCCCCGCTCCATCAGTGCGGTCACCATGTGCATCTCCTCCGGCCCGACGAGCCCTTCGGGGTCGAAGACGGTACGGACCTCGATCCCGCGCTCGAGCAGTGCCTCGATGTCGAGCCCGGGCGGTGGCGAACTCCCGTTCCCCAGCTGTTCCCTGACATAGGGCGGACGGTCCAGGATGACGACCTCCCGTTCCGCCGAGGCCAGCAGGACGTCCGCCCGCTCGCCTATCTCACGCCGACCCGTGACGACCTCGATACCGCTCCCCGGAGCCGTGGGCGAGCCCGACATCAGCCGTCCGGCGAGCTGGTCGGCGGCCATGCGTAATCGCTCGAGTTCGGCCGATTTCAGATGCAGTTCGGCCTGGCGGCGGTGGATGAGCGTACGGATCGCGGCGGCGGGAGCGGCCGGTCGGGGCAGCGCGCCGCAGCCGGGGGCCGGGAGCGCGAGACCTTCCTCGACCAGCCGGCCGAGTGCCGCCTCCAACTGGTCCTGCGGCAGCTCCAGCAGCAGAGCCAACTCCTCGGCACCCGCCGCCCGTTCTTTCAGCAGGGCCTCGTACGCCAGCTCCTCGGCCGACCCCAGGCCGAGGGTGTGCAGTTTCCCCTCGATCATGTGCGGATTCTCACTCCGCCTTCACATGGCACACAAGTGTGCATGTCCACTACTCAACGCATTTGGCTCATTGCTGTGTTGGCGACCCACATGTTGCATGGCCATGACCACCTGAACCGGCTCTGACCAAGCACGTGGGAGGGGTACGTACTGTGCGCAAGCCCAGCAACAACCATGGAAGACCGGGTTCCGGAATATCCAGGGGGGCGGGAATCGCCGCGCTCCTGGCGGCCGCGGGTCTTCTGATCACCGCGGTCCCGGCCCAGGCGGCGACCCCGCCTCCCCCGGCACCGCCCGTCGACGTCATCCCCGGCGACGACACCGCAACGCCCGCCCTCGTGGACGGCCTGCGTGAGGCCGCGGACGCCAAGGCCAGCCCCGCGGACGCCGCCCTCGATCACCTCGCTGCCAAGGAGAGCCGCTACCGCATCGCCGAGCCGGAGCGCGACCTCGCGCCCCTGCAGACGCTGAAGCGCGGCGCGGACGAGACCGTACGGCTCCAGCAGAAGCACCGGGGAGTCCCGGTGCTCGGCGGCCAGTACGTCGTACGGATGGAGAGCAAGGGCGGCAAGCGCGTCGTCACGGGTACCTCCGGCCAGTACTTCACGGGCCTCAAGGCGGGTACGGAGCCGTCGGTCGACCCGGACATGGCCGTGCGCCGTGCGGTCTCTGCCACCGCCGAGCGGCTGGGCGGCGCACAGCTCACGAAGGCCGATGCGGTGCGCAAGGAGGGCGAGAAGTCCGCCAAGGCGCAGGCGCTCGCCGGTACCGCGGGCGGCCTGGTCGTCATCCCGCGCGGTGACGGTGTGCTCGCCTACCACGTGACCGTACGCGGCACGAACGCCGTGACCGGTGAGCCGGTTCTGCAGCATGTGTACGTCGACGCGGGCTCCGGCTACCCGGTGCTCCAGTACAGCGGCATCAGGACGCTGACGGCGCCGAAGGCGGCGACGGACGGGTCCGGCACCGCTGCGAAGCGGTCCGCCGCCGGCAGGGCGGCCGCGGCGGACGCCCCCGCGGCCCACCCCGGCACCCAGGGCAGCGGATTACGCCTCGACGGCACCAAGGTCGGCCTCGAGCTGTACCACGACACCGTCCGTGGCGAATACGTCATGACCGACCACGCGCGGATGGCCGACAGCACCAAGAACACGCTGAGCACGTACGACGCCTCCGGCCGTGACGTGAACGACGTCGCGGGCCAGTGGCCGGCCGGCATCAAGGTGTTCGGTTCGGCCGCGGCGGACTTCGGCAAGGCGGCCACCGACGCGGGCGCCGTCGACGCGCACTGGGCGGCCGGCCAGGTCTACGACTACTACAAGAAGCAGCACGGCAGGAACGGGCTCGACGGCCGTGGCTCCACGGTCAACTCGCTCGTCGGTGTGACCGAGTTCGGCGGATCGTACGTCAACGCCTTCTGGGACGGCCAGAAGATGGTGTACGGCTCGGGCGACGAGGAGTTCAAGCCGCTCTCCGCCGATCTGGACGTCGTCGGCCACGAGATGACCCACGGGGTCGTCGAGAACACCGCGAACCTCGTGTACGCCGGCCAGTCCGGGGCCCTCAACGAGGCGATCGCCGACTACTTCGGCAACGCGATCGACGTCACCGCATCCGGGAAGTCGATGGACGATCCGGACGCGGGCCTGATCGGTGAGGACCTGTGCCGTACGAAGGCGGCGCGCGACTGCGCCTTCCGCAATCTCGACGACGGTGCCTCCACCTCCAAGAACTTCCTGGGCGTGACGTTCGGCACCGACAACGGCGGCGTCCACCTCAACTCCACCATCTTCTCCGGTGCGCTGTGGGACATGCGCCAGGACCTCGGCGGTGAACTCGCCGACCGGATCGTGTACAAGGCGCTGTCGGAGTACATGACGCCGCTCGACGGCTTCACCGAGGGCCGCAACGCCGTGCTCGCGGCGGCCAAGGACCTGGGCGCCGAGTCGCGGCAGCTCAATGTCGTGAAGCGGTCGTTCAGCGCCCACGGCGTCGTGCCCGGCTGGGAGGACGCCCTCGGTGTCGACACCGACCAGCTGTTCGGCAAGCTCAACATCTCCGGCACCGGCGTCCAGGCGGGCGGCGGCTGGTGGACCGTGTCGAAGTCGAACGACGACGGTTCCGAACCGTACTCCGTCTACGCAGGCCGTGCCGACGGCAAGGGCTCGCCCAAGCTGATCAGCCCGAACGACGGTCGCTACCACGTCTACCCGGCGACGGACGGCAAGACCGTCGTGTGGGCGGCGTACGGCACCACCAGCCTGGACATCCTGTCGCGTCCGCTCGCCGGCGGACCCATCAAGAAGCTGTACACGTCGTACAGCGACATCTCCGGGCTGCGGATCGAGAACGGTGTGGTCGTCTACGAGACGTACGGCATCTTCGGTGACCGCCATGTCGCCTACCTGCGCTCCGGTGACGTCAAGCCCACCCTGGTCGACGGCGGCGGCTTCTTCGTCGGCAGCGCGCTGCCCTCGATCTCGCACGGCAAGCTGGCGTACGCCAAGCTGTACCCGACCGAGACCGACTACAAGCTGGGCGTCGAGGTCCTGGACCTGAAGACCGGCACCAAGACCCTGACCGAACAGCTCGGCGACCCGCAGGGCCTCGGACAGACCGGCATCAACGGCAGCCACGTCTTCTGGCTGACGGACGAGATCCTGAACGACCAGGGCCAGATGGGCGTGCGGCGTGCGGATCTCGACGGCACCCACGCCTACGACATCAACCCCGAGGCCAAGCCCCAGGCGCTGATCGCCTTCGACCTCACCGTCTCCGAGGAAGCCGTCACGGTCAACAGCCAGTTGCCCGACACACGGCTCCGCAACGAGACCCTGCCCAAGCTGTGGCAGATGGCCACGGACGGCGCCCGGCTGGAGCGCGTCTCCTGCAACCGGGGCGAGCAGCTCTCCCCGGCCGCGGTCTCCGGAAAGCAGCTCGTCTGGCTGGACGGCACCACCGGCTGGACCGATCTGGTCACGCGCAACCGCCCGGCGGGCCTCTGCGGCTGATCCCCGCCATCCCGACCGGAACCCCCGACGCGGCAGGGCCGCGTCGGGGGTTCCGTTGTTGCGCGGGGGGTCAGCCGTTCGCCAGGGCCCGCACACGGTCGAGACCGCCATTGAACCTGTTGTGGTCGCCCACGATCGGGCCGGACGATGTGTACTGCCACATCGTGTGGTACGGCCAGCCGGCGGGGAGAGGGCCCGGGGTGGTGTGGTAACGGGCCAGCCAGAGGGGGTTGACGGCGCCGAAGCCGCCGTAGTTGCCGGTGCACTGGGTCCACCAGCTGGTGGCGGTGTAGATGACGGCGTCGCGTCCGGTGCGGGCCCTGTAGCGGTTCAGGAAGTCACGGATCCAGGAGACCATCGCGGACCGGGACTTGCCGTAGCACGTTGCGCCGTAGGGATTCCACTCGATGTCCAGAGCGCCCGGAAGGGTCCTTCCGTCGCGTGACCAGCCGCCACCGTTGTTCACGAAGAACTCTGCCTGGGCGGCGCCACTCGTGGTGTCGGGGGCCGCGAAGTGGTACGCCCCACGGATCATGCCGATGTTGTACGAGCCGTTGTACTGCTGCGCGAAGTAGGGGTTCTTGTAGTAGGTGCCCTCGGTGGCCTTGGCGTAGGCCCACTTCACTCCGCTGGTCCTGAGCGCGGGCCAGTCGACGTTTCCCTGGTGGCTGGAGACGTCGACACCTTCGGTGACGGCGGCGCGGCCGTCGCCCGGAAGACCGCCCCGGCCGTCGTATGCGGCCACGCCCATGCCCATATGGGCCGAACCGCGGGCGGGTGCGGTCCCGGCGGCGGAAGCCGTGCCGGGGAGGGGGAGGAGGAGAGCCTGGAACGCGAGGAGGCCGCAGGCCGCCATGGCTCTTCGGGTCGTTCCGGATCTGTGCACGGGCATCACGTGCCTCCGAGAGGCCTGGGTGGGGGGATGTGACGACCTGTCGACATGTCGTCAGTAATGGTGTGAACATGTCATTCCCGGAGTCGGGTGGGCAGAACCCCGGGCGGAGGGGGAGCCGGTTCCTGCCGTTGGTCTACGCCTGCGAAATACTGGCCGAGCTGCGGCGACGGCTGTCGCCGGAAGGAACTTTCATTGTCGGGAAAGCGTGCGAGGGGTGCTGACGTGCACGGAGGCGGTACGGGGAGTGGAGAGGAACCCACGGGAGGACGTGGTGCGGACCACGAATTCCAGGAGTTCCTCGCCCTGGAGCGCGAGTTGGCCGTCTTTCTTCGCCGTGCTCGAGCCAGCTCGGGGGAGATGGCCCGTGAGGTCCACCCCGAGCTCGAGCCGGCGGCCTACGGACTGCTCGTGCGGCTGGAGGAGTGCGGCCGGCAGCGTGCCACCGACCTCGCCGTGTTCTTCGGCGTCGGCAAGGCGACCATGAGCCGCCAGCTCCGCGCGCTGGAGCAGCTCGGCATCGTGGCCCGCGAGCCCGACCCGGCCGACGGGCGCGCCTCCCTCGTCCGACTCACCGACGAGGGACGCTCCCGGTTCCGCAGCGTGCGCAACGCACGGCGCGAGCGGTACGTGCGCAAGCTCGCCGACTGGGACCGTGGGGAGGTCGCGGAGCTGGCCCGGCTGCTGCACCAGCTCAACACCCCCGCCGAGGGCTGAGGGCGAGCGCCCGTCGGCGGGAGCGGCCGCCGCACGGCACCACCTCCGATCTACAGCTCCGCATACACCGCCGTCGCGTCGTCGTGCGTCTTCCAGCGCCTGATCCCGCCGCGCGTGCCCTCCCGTGCCGTGTCCGCGAGCTCCAGCTCCCGTACCTGCTCGATCAGTCCGTGCGGCCCCGCATCGCGCAGCAGGTCCATGAGATCGGCCCAGCCGCCCTTCTCGAACAGGTCGGACCAGCGGGACGCCCCGTCCGTGAGCGCCGCCACCGTCTGCACCTCCGTGCGTGGCGTACGGCCCGTCACCGCGCGACCCGACACCTGCGGGTCCGCGGCGGCCGTGAAGAATCCGCCCTCCTGATTGCGCAGGGCGTCGGTCGCGCTCGGCGAGCGCAGCGTCTCCCGCGGGATCCGGTCCAGCCGGTCGTCCAGCACCGCCCGCACCGAACCGTCCGGCGACGCCAGCAGCAGCGTCGAGTCGGAGAGGACGAGATGCTCGACCCACTCCCCGCCCCAGCGGACGACGACGACCGTCGCCTGAGGTGTGCGCACGTGAGAAAGGTCACAGGTCCCGCGGTGGGCATCCGCGGTGCGCCGGATCGACAGCGAGAGGATCTCGGTCAGGGGTGCATCCCGTAGTGAACCGGACAGTTCGACAAGCGCTCCACCGAGCCGGGTGGTGAACCACGGCACTCCGTGCACACAACCGTCATCACCCCTCGGCGGTGTCACCCCGTCCAGGACGACCAGGGATCCGCCCTGGCCCGAGGCGGGGAGGGCGACGGATGCCCAGTCCTCGTTGGGCCGTCCGGGGTCGCCGGGCGCGGAAGCGAGTTCGAAGCGCATGATCCCCAGTCTGTCCGAGCCGACACGGCTTCTTCACAACGCCCACCGGAACCCCGAATCGACCCCGGTCGGGCGGTCGACCAGCGGCTTTTGGCCGGAATGATCAACTCCGAGGGGGTGCGGGCGCGCATCCTGCCAAAGCCCGCGCCGAAGGTCCACCCGGCGTTCCGCGCACGGCCGGAACGGGCGTGCAGGCGAGTTGTTGAGCAACTCCTGAGTGATGTTCACTCGTTCGGGTGGCGGAGCGGCTGATGCGCGTCCCCCTCCCAAAAGCGCTGGAATGGTCGTAAGCCGTACCAGGGGTGGGGAGCATTGTCGTGTTGTGACCGGCTGTCACCTCTGCTTCATGGGTGGACGAGTCGAGAATGCGAGCACCGGTGCAGAAGAAGCGGCCTCGGGGCAAGGGCGGCATGCCCAGTACGGCGACGTCGGGGCACGAGGCGACGACCGCCGCGATCCCCGGGGGGACTCCGCAGGCCGGAACGGTGCCCACCGAACCCGGCCTCATTCCCGGCGGACGCCCCGTCCGGGTGCGCAGCAGGCTCGTCGCGGGAGTCGCGGCCGTCTCGCTCACCGTCGTCGCGGCGGGCGCACCCGCCGTCCTCGCCACCTCCGACGAACTGACCGAGTCCCAGCGGCTCGTCACCCTCGCCGAGCTCAACCGGCAGGCCGTCACCCTCGCCCACTCCCTTGCCGACGAGCGCGACGACGTCGCGGCGTACATCGCGGCCGGTCGTGCGGACCAGAAGGGCGACAAGAAGAAGCGCCGGACGATCTCCGAGAACCGCAGCGCCCGGGTCGACCGCCAGATCGACGAGATCAGCGGCAATGTGCCCGCCGACCACGCCGAGCTGCGCCGCGGCCTCGCCACCGTGCCGTCCGTGCGGCGCACCGCACTCACCGGCAAGGGCTCGGCGATGGAGGCGTACAGGGCCTACACCGACATCATCGGCGGGCTGCACGCGCTCGCCGACGAGCTCGCCGAGAAGACCCCGGCCCGCGCCGCCGAGGCCACGCGTGCACCCGCCGCCCTCGGCCTCGCCGTCGAACAGGCCTCCGCCACCCGAGGACTGCTGCTCGCCGCACTCTCCGTGCCGGTCCCCGAGAACGACGGCCCCTCCTTCGACCCCGTCACCGGACTGCCCGTGGAGCAGAAGGCCGACAAGGCGGCCGAGGCCGCCCGCAACGTCCTCAGTGCCGCAGCCCAGCAGGCCCGCGTCCGTGAACTCGCAGCACTCGCCGATTTCGACCAGGCCGCGAGCAGCGACGCACGCAGCCGTCTCACCGCGACCGTCACCGGCCCCGACATCAAGACCGCCGAGGGCTATCTCACGCGGCTCACCGACCGGCCCGAACTCTCCGAGAGCGACCTCAAGTCCAACCGCGAGAAGGTCGAGTCGTCCCTCTCCGCCCGCATCGAGCAGATGCGGGGCGTCGAGTCCGCGCTCGCCACCGCCCAGATCGAGCGACTGGAGCAGGTACGCGACGACGACGTCACCGCTCTGGAGCTGCGCATCGCACTGCTCGGTGGCTGTCTGCTCGTGGCGATAGGCGTCTCGGCGGCCGTCGCCCGGACGCTCACCCGCCCGCTCGCCGTGCTGCGGATCGGTGCCGCCCGGCTCGCCGGCTCGCCCGAGGCGGGGGAACCCATCCGCTTCACCGGCCGCAACGACGAATTCGCGCAGGTCGTGCGGTCCCTCAACACCCTGCACGGCAAGCTCGTCGAGCTGTCCGCACGGACCGAGCGGCTCGACACTTCTCATGACGAGCTGGCTGCCGTACGCGAGGAACTCGTCACCCAGCGCGCCGAACTCCAGGCCCGCACCGCCGAGGCGACCGAACAGCTGGAGCGGCTCCGGAAGACGGTCGGCCACACCTTCGTGAACCTCTCACTGCGCTCCCTCGGTCTGGTCGAGCGGCAACTCGGCATCATCGAGAAGCTGGAGGAACGCGAGCAGGACCCGGAGCGCCTCGCCACCCTCTTCAAGCTCGACCACATGGCGACCGTCATGCGCCGGCACAGCGAGAACCTGCTGGTGCTGGCGGGCTCGGAGCACGGCCACGGCCATCCGGGGCCGGTCCCGCTGGTCGACGTCATGCGCGCCGCCGTCAGCGAGATCGAGCGGTACGAGCGCATCACGATCCAGTCCCTCCCGCCGCACGCGCAGATCGCCGGCTTCGCCGCCGACGACCTCAGCCACCTGGTGGCCGAACTGCTCGAGAACGCCACGTCCTTCTCGCCGCCGGACGCACAGGTCCAGCTCTCCGGCTGGCTGCTGGAGAGCGGCGAGGTCATGCTGTCGGTCCAGGACGAGGGCATCGGCGTGACCCCGGACCGGCTGCAGGAACTCAACGCGAAGCTCGCCGACCCGGAGCCCACCGCCGACACCGACGACGACGGGGAGGGCCTGGGACTGCGGGTGGCCGCGCTGCTCGCCCGCCGCCACGGCGTGCGCGTACAGCTGCGCGAGCAGAAGCAGGGCGGGCTGACGGCGGTCGTCGTCCTGCCACAGGCGTTGCTGCCGACGGTTCCGCCCACCGTCGCCCCGCAGACGGCACCGGTGCCGGGAGCCGCGCCCGTGCTGAACCTGCCGGGCTCGGTCGCCGAGGCCAACTCCAACACCCTGCCGGGGCGCTCGGCCGTCCGCGACCCGCTGGTCGCCGCGGCGGAGCGTTCCATCCGCGAGGCGGACCCGTCGGCCCCGCAGGGCGGGCCGGATGCCGCCCCGGCGCCGGTCCACCCGGATGCCGCCCCGACGGCGGTGCCGCCGGCCGAGTCCGTGCCCGAGCCGGGCGTGGCGGCAGATGTGCCGGAGGTGACCGGGCCGCGGTCCGCGGCGGGCCCCGCGCCCGTGGCGGGCACCGAGGCCGACTCCAGCACCCTGCCGGGCCCTTGGCCCGTGGCGGCCCCTGAGCCCGCGCCGGGCCCTGAGCCCGTGCCGGGCGTGGCGGCAGATGTGCCGGAGGTGACCGGGCCGCGGTCCGCGGCGGGCCCCGCGCCCGTG